>PQXF01000006.1:0-19001 GCA_003194445.1 Candidatus Methanogaster sp. | reverse complement strand
AGTGAAATTGACAAAAGAGGCAATGAAAATCTGCGAAGAGAGAATTGAAAGATCGGGAAATTTGCCAAAGTGGGATGTCACCATCGAGCCTGCATTCGGGTAAGTTATTTATTGGGGCTTGCCCAAGAAAGGGGTTGCGGAGAACGAAAATCGGCAGTATCAATGTTGGTTGATGGCGAGGATATTAAAACACGAACAGAAATTTAATCTTATGGTGGAAAGAGCATGTAACGATATATCGAAGAGGTGCATAAAACTGAATGACGGACGATTACTGAGAATGGAGTACGTCATGCCACCGTGACACCTTTTGGTGATCTGTCGGGGCATCACCGAAAGGTGGGATGAACCGAAATTTCAAGTAACAGGGAACAGATAACAATAAATCATAGTACCGCGCAAGAGTAATTCCGACACGTACCGAGGAGGCGCCCACGACGTTCCGACACCAGATGACCGGGTCATGCCCGGACGGCAGAGACTGTAGACTGCCCCGGATGAGCCGCGTCTCTATCGCTCTTCTCTCTCTCGCTCTCGCCTGCGCGCTATTGATCTGCGGCGTGGCAGGGGCTGCGGACTACGGCGAAGACAGCGGGATTGATAATATCACTTCGCTCAATTGCAGCACATGGAGCGCGCTACTCAGCAATAATGTCAGTACTGTGACCTGCAACATCAATGTAACCAGCGGAGTGCTCAATCTGAGCAACGCAATGATACGGATGGGTGGCGGCTATTCCATCAGTGTCCAGAGTGGTGCAACCATGAACATAATCGGTGGTTCGACCATCACCCGACGCGATTCCGGATATTACTATTTCAACTACGAGAGCGGCAGCCGCGGTAGTATGAGCGCGAGCGTAATCGAGTACAGCGATAGATTATACATCGCTACCACAAATAACATAACTATCACGGGCTGCACCGTCCGCAACAACCGGAACCATGGCATCCACCTGTCACCGACATCAGGATATGTCAACATCACAAACTGCATGATCAACAACACAGTCTATCATCATGACATATTCATAGAGTCCTCGCAGGACAATATCCTGCGAAGTAACAGTCTGAACAACAACAGTAGGGATTATAGCCTGTACGTCACAGGAGACTACGATCAGGATATCGATACCTCCAACACCGTAAACGGCGGACGGGTCTACTACAACCATGGCGACAGCGGCAAGATCACCGGTGACGCCAACATCGGGCACGTAACAATCGCCAATTGCAACAATCTGTGGTTTGCGGGCTGCACGATACATAACGGGGATGGCGTTCGGATCGTGGGGTCTTCATCGAGTGGGATTAGTGGAAGTACTATCGAGAACAACGCAAGACAGGGGGTTTGTTTTACCGATTCGAGTAACAATTTCATAAACGACAGTCAGATTCTGGATAATAACCAGCAAGGAATACTTTCTGATGGATCGAGCAGTTACAACGGTGTCATAGGTAACAGCATCATCAATAACTCAGTAGGCTTAAGTCTGATAGGAGAGGGGTACAACAATTTAACAGATAACAATATATTGGACAACCGCGGCAATGGTATTGTCATAGGCACGTATGGAGTCCATTCAAGTGAGTATAATGTCTTGCACAATAACACCATAAGGTTGAATAATGGATCAGGTATCACATTTCAGGCAAATTATAATAATCTGACAAATAACATCATCTCAGAGAACGTGGACCTTGCATTTGAATTCCCAAGTGCTACTGCAATGTGCTATTGCAATTATATTTGGCGTAGCAACAGAGCAAACGGTGAGGAAATTAATTATTACTACAATGAAAATGGCGTAACAGTCTCGTCAAAGACTCTCACGGCATATAATGTAAGCGATGTTGGGAAGATCACACTCATAAACTGTTACAACTTTGATATCCAAGATAATACTCTCTCGAACAACATCCATAAACCCGGTTCCGGCATATTTCTATGGAATTCTTATGAAAACGATCTTACCGGTAATACCATATCCAATAACTATGATGGTATCAGATTGTACAACTCATCAAACAATAATTTCACTGATCTGCAAACCATATATCCAAGTGACCAGCACGGAGCAATGTTGGGGACCGGTTCGAATCATAACATCATCACAGACAGCAGTCTTGCAGCCAGGAACCAGCAGGGAATGCAGATCAGCTCATCTAATCACACTACCCTGGCAAATATCCTAATCTCATCTGTGGATCAGCCAGGATTAGCCACTGCCAGTGCCCATCATATTGACATCACGAACGCCACGATCGTTGCAACTGAGTCAGATGGTGTGCACCTATCAACATCCGACAACGTCATCATCACGGAGAGTGACATCACTGCGAACAACATAGGTGTGGACTGCGCCGACTCAGACCATACCGAGATTGCAAACACCACAATCAGAAGTGAGGATGGTATCTGCATGACAGAGTCGCACTGGGGCAATCTCACAGATAACACCATCGCTGCAACGTTGAGAGGTATCTTCCTGACAACATCAAGGAATCACAACGTAACAACAAACAAGATTGCAGACTACGCAATCACCGGCATCCTGCTTGAGGAGTACTCGACGAACAATCTGATGATCGGAAATGATCTCACACGCAACGGGGCAGAGTTCGATATCCGGCTCACTGACTCAAATGATTGTGTAATTGGGCCGAACAGCACGGTTACTGCGGATTACACGTACTATCTCACAGACGACACCAGACTCGCAACACTCGACACAGTATTTAACAAGACAAAGGTCGGCTACGGAGATGATAAATCGAACCTCATACTGATGTGGCGGATCGATGTGCTGTGCTGGGACAACTACCATCGGGAAGCGATGTGGTCCAATCTCACGGTGCAGTATAGCGATTTTAGTGATGCCAATGGATCACTTTGCTGGAAAGGCGAAATATCGGCAAAAGCAGATGACGATTCGGGTTTGCAATCTGGCAGACTAAGTGGCAATCCATTCGATTACTGGGGACCGCCGAGATCAGGTGATAACTGGCTTCCGATTATCGAGTACAAACAGAATGCGAGCGGGAAGACTACATACCAGCCGATGAATTGCACAGCGATCAATGGATGGGATGTGCTTCAGAAGATATATGACCGGACGTATCAGAACGTCACGACCACGATCGCAGAACCCGGAGTTACCATCCTCGTAGACTCAGGCTACACCCCGAACAGTAGGTGCTACTACTGTCATGATGATAAACTCACGTTTGCAAACACTGAGCACTGGACTAATTACGAAGTCAATGTAACGGATATGACCGACCCGTACACACCCGGGCGGTGCATCGACTGCCATGATGAGGCCGACTCCCTCAAAGTGCCGCACGGGAATAGGAGCGGAAAGGATCTGCTGTACCAGCAAAGCCCTCAGTTGTGCTACAGCGGCAGAACCGGTGGTCTGGACTGCCACAGCACGGACGCAGCGCAGGGGCTCGACCAGGAGCGCGAGTTTAACCAGACGACACATCACCCGCTCGGGGACGGGAATCTTTCGTGCAAGGCATGTCATGACAATCACGGGACTGAGTACCCCGCCGATCTGCTGAAGGAGTACGAGACCACCACTTCAGGGGAGTATAACTCAAGTCATTACGCGCTCTGTCTCGTCTGCCATCTCGAGGAGAAGATCGTCGCAAAGATGTCGGACGAGGATGATGATCATCTCAAGAATTATGTGAATCAGACGAACTTTCAGGACGAGTACTTTTCATGGAGCCCAGGTTTTAATAACGGAACTCCCGCATTACAAAATATCCACTCCCCTCAAACAGAGACCGGATTTCATCATCCTGCGTATAACTGCTATTCCTGCCACAATCCACACGGCGGCAATAATCCGGCAATGACGAGACCGTCAATCGACTATATTTACATCACCAATCTCACACCACCAGGAGCTGAATACGAATTTGGCGATTGGGAAAATCAAACGATACTGGATCATACGAACTGGAACAATCCAACGATGAATCAGGCTGGCGGTCTTGATAAGCCATCTAATCCAGACTGCAGCGGGTGTCATAACACCTGCAACCTCCAGAATGGTTATTTCAACTACCGCACCTACTTCGACTATAAACCCGCAGGCGGCGCGGGCTGCCTCGAGTGCCACGACAACAGCCGTTCCGATGCTATCCGCCCGATCGTGAACTTATCTGCAGTGAAGCTTGCGATGCACCAGAACCTGAGCTGGTGGGCTTTGGAGGGTGTGAATGCAAACCTCCCCGGAACCGATAAGAACTTCGCAGAATGGCTCACAGCTCGCGGGTATGCAGATACAAATCTCGACCGGAATAATTCGATCTGTTGGGCATGTCACTCCACGAACGGCACGCCGCCGGCTCCGGAATTCCATCCGGATCGGGCGCTGAACCCGTACAAGTGCCCGAAGTGCCACGGACCAGAGGATGGTCAGCCGCCGCATACGAAAGGGGTTGTCAAGGCGATCGATAACCACGGTCCGACCACGAAGGGCAAGGAGTCGATATTCATCCAGACCGATGTCGGAAAGAACGGGTCATGTGGGGACTGTCATGCAGCAAGCCGTCTTTCGGATGATGACATAGGTTCTCTCGAGGTCTGGAAATGGGGAACGGGATCAGATGGTTATTCGAATAACTGGATCACCTACGCAGGCAGAACCACGATGGGTGATGTCTCGCACTACGGGCTTAACAAGTCGCAAGGACAAGGGCGAATCGCAAATCCGCTCTTCGACACCTATAACTGCCTCTACTGCCACTGCAACGGAACAGCCGGCGCGATCTGGGGCAATGCTCCGAATGTGACCGATAATATGTACGGAGCAGACACATCAAACCTCTCTGAGTGTTACACATACTGCCATGTGCTCCCTGACTACCTCTACAACATAACAGAGGATAACATCCCGCATTTCCATAACAAATCACTCTATGCAGGCGGCGGGTTCGACTGCGTAGTCTGCCATGACATCGATAGCAACTACGGAGTCCTGTCACGTATCGATGCAGACGCAATCGCTACCGGTATTCACGGAAACGTCGCCAACTACACCACCACCAATAGTCCTGAATGTGATCCGAGATCAAAGCCCTGCTGGGGCTGCCACAACAGCGACGGCACACAGCCAGACGGGATGGGGGATCGGAATGGGATTTATATGCCGCAACAGAAGCCGTGGTCATGCGAGGACTGCCACGCACGAAGCGATGAATGGAACGCATCAACGAATTACGGCGAGACCTGGACCAGTTCGAGTTATCCGCCAAACCGGCTGCCTCCATGGATATATGCGCATTATCCGAACGGAACGACCCTCAAGACCAATATGAGCCATGGACGTTGTGTAGATTGCCACAACAACAGCATCGACCAGAGCCACGCGGACACTTATGGGGCGCAACTCACGAACACACTCGCATCAAACGTCTCACATTACGGCACACTGACGCACCTGATCAGTCCGACCAAGAACTGCGGAGTCTGCCACAACAACAGAACAGCCGGACTGATCTGGGGAGATGCTCCGCAGAACGAGCACGGCAACTTCACAGACGAGTTAAACCCGGAAGACGGCTGCTTTGTCTGCCACACAAACGATAATCATACGCCAGTGGACTTCCATGCAGAGAACCTGTTGGGCGGGCTGGGCGGACCCGATTGCTTGAAATGCCACGGCGACGAAGGATTTGCAAAGAACAAGCGGATCAACGAAAGCGTCTTTGGGGCGGCGATGCACTGGAACACGAACAATATGTCGGGTGTGCACGACTTGAACCAGTCCTGCTGGGTCTGCCACTTCGAGGACGGTCTGGATGTAGATATGCACTCCACGCGGAAGGATCCGCCGTACCTCTGCTACGACTGCCACAACAAGGAGGGCGCCCCATTCAAAAATGTAAGCGCTGCTCCGAATGTCTACAACCACTTCATGCACGGGACCAATATCTCTGCATACTGGGACAGCCCAACAGACTCGGACTCGTGCATGGGCTGCCACAACCAGTCAGAGATGATGTATTCATTCATTGAAAACGATACCTACCACACCACATTCTCGATCGTATCGCACTACGGGAATAACCGGACCGATATAGCGAACCTGTTTAAGGAGGGTAACAACACTGAGTACTGCTCATACTGCCACGTCAATGAATCGACCCCGTTTATGCAGGTCACAAACGACAGGAACATCCGGCACGCAGGAGGCCAGAACTGCAACGCCTGCCATGGCGAGGGGCGGCTCCACAACGAGACTCTGACGCGGGTGCAGACGAGCGGGAACTGCACAGACTGCCACGCGCTCTATGGCGCTAACAAGACCGGCACAGTATACGAGATCAATGTGACCGCGATGAACCGGGGCGTGCATGAACACGTCAATGAGAACATGACCGGCATTGCCGGATCAGAGGTCGGTGATGCGAACAACGCCAAGTGCTGGGGCTGTCATGTGCCGGGCGGGGCATATCCCGAAGACGGACACAGAGACACCTTCAACAACGATGCATATCTCTGCTACGAGTGCCACAATGGCACTTGTGCGTACCAGAACGTGAGCACCGCAACAGCAGTCTACAACCACTTCAAAGGCGGCATCAATATCACAGCAAACACGAATCATACCATCGCACCCACGAACTCATCCTCTTGCGGATTCGGATGCCACAACTTAAGCACGATGAAGGTTCCGGGATTCGATGCCGGCGGGAACGCATCGTACCGCGTAAATATGTCGCAGGCATCGCATTATCCGTGGAACCGCGCCGACATCAAGGTAAATAGCAACCTCTCGGACTGCGCATGGTGCCACAGAAACCCGACAAACGAGTTCATCGGGATATTCGCACACGCAGGATACCCAAATTACACCGCAAACATCCCACATGCGACAAAGACACCAGCCTGCATCGTTCCGGAATGTCATGACCGGGGCAGGATACACGATCGCCCTCTTAAGATCCCTACATTTGAATGGGCAGACGAGTGCGGAAACTGCCACTTCGGACTGAACGACTCTGACGCTTATGTGAACGAGACGATGTTTAACGCGAGCGTGCATGGGTCTGTGAACTGCACGAAGTGTCATGTAAACGAGGGGGTACACCATCCGATCGAGGAGTTCACATGGAAGTGGTGCGAATGCTGCCACGCGTATCAGTCAGATCCACTAAACGAGAGCGATCGGCATAACATCACACCGGATCCCGCGAACTATTCGGTAAATAGCGTGAATGTACTTTCGATCACAAACTGCACGAAATGCCACGATAAAACTGCTTATGATAGTTCGAAGCAGAACTTTAACAGCGGCACAGAGCATCAGTGCCGGTACTGCCACAGCTATCCCGATGATTGGTGATATGCCGGACTCATGCGATATCTGTTGAGGTATCGATCCGGATACTATGTAATCAGGTCTTCGCGTGTCTGCGTAAACTGGTACAAAAATGTCTCTGACATCGATTTCGGATCTCATAAGAGATCTACCACCGATCCGGACGGAAGACCCCCGCCAAGATTGCGATCAAGGATGGAGATTCCGGTGGATTTGATGGCTGATGCAGGGGCTGCATCCGGAGGTTTTATGATCTTGCCGATCGTAGCAACGGCAGATGCCGGTACCATCCTTGTGCGTGCGCCATCCGCAACCGCATCTCGCAATCCTGGCATATTTCTCACTTCCTCTCATTAGATAGGTTAGTTTCCATCCTATAAAAAGGTTCTCATTATCTTAATGATGATGAGATTCTTTGTGGACGGATACATAGTATTATTAATGTATAGGTAGATATGTATTGTTTAACACAGTACTGTATACCACAAGGGATGATCGAATGGAATCAGAACAGGAATTGATGAGAATCGGAGTATCGCTCCCGGATAACCTGCTGACAAGGTTTGATGGAATACTTACAAAACGAGGATACTCGTCGAGATCAGAGGGCATCCGGGATGCAATCCGGAGTTATATCAGGTACTACGAATGGGCAAGCGAGGTCAAAGGGGACCGGCTTGGCGTCATATCGCTGACTTACAACCACGAGCAGCATGGACTTATCGATGCGCTTGCTGACATCCAGCATCAGCATCTGGATGTGATCCAGTCCTCGATGCATTTTCATGCGGATACGAAGACGTGTCTCGAGGTCATCGCGCTGCACGGTGATGCGACCAATCTCAAAAAGGTGGCAGAGGATCTTATGGCGCTCAAGGGCGTGCAACATCTGAAACTGACCACCATTTCTCCTATAAAGTGAGATGGACGAGTCAAGACACTGGGCAGATGTCATCGCAGATAACGTAGCCGCAAAGAAGCACATCATCGCTACAGGGATCACCCCATCAGGGGAGATTCACATCGGAAACATGCGCGAGGTGGTGACAGCGGATGCGGCGTACCGCGCGCTCTGTGATGCAGGAATCGATGCAGAGTTAATCTATATCGCAGACACCTTAGATCCGCTTCGCAAGGTCTATCCGTTTCTCTCTGATGATTATAGCGAGCATGTCGGAAAACCGCTTTCTGCCGTGCCCTGCCCATGCGGAGATTGCGCGAACTATGCCGAGCATTACCTGGCGCCGTTTCTCGAATCGCTTGAGCGGCTGGACATCAGCCCTACGATATACCGCGCGCACGAACTCTATGGGCGCGGGGATTTCGTGCCGGTCACCATGACCGCGCTTGCCAACCGGGACTGGATCGCTACGATCATTAAGGATGTATCGCACAGGGAGCTGCCTGCCGAATGGAGTCCTTTCAATGTTATATGTGAGGAATGCGGAAGGATTACAACCACAACCGTTACCGGATCTGATGAAAATGCAGGAACCGTTGATTATGCCTGCGAATGCGGACAATCTGGCACGGTGCCTGTGAAAGGGAACGGAAAGCTGACATGGCGGGTTGACTGGGCTTCCAGGTGGCGCGTTCTCGCCGTCACGATCGAGCCGTTTGGCAAGGATCATGCGACACGGGGCGGCTCGTACGACACAGGGACAAGGATTTCGAAGGAGATATACGATTACGAGCCCCCGTATCCGATCGTCTACGAGTGGATCCACCTGAAGGGAAAAGGCGCGATGTCGTCATCGACCGGAGTCACAGTCACGATCGCGGATATGTTGCGGGTCATGCCGCCCGAGGTACTCAGGTACTTAATCATCCGGACAAAGCCGGAAAAGCACATAGACTTCGATCCAGCCCGCATCATCGATCTGATCGACGAGTTTGACCGTGCTACCGGGAGGGCATGGGAACTGTCCATGACGAAAGAGTATCTCAGATCAGGTATCCCGTTTACGCACCTCGTAACCGCTGTGCAGATCGCATCTGACTTAAGTGGTATTCATGAGGTGCTCGACCGGAGCGGATACAGTGGGTACGACGAGGAGTCTGTGAGGCAGCGTGTCTTAAACGTCAAGAACTGGCTTGTGTCGTATGCTCCCGACTCTGTCATATTCGAGGTGCAGGAGACGCTGCCTGCTGCTGCGAAGAATCTCTCTGATGAGCAGAGAGCAGGGCTTGGGGTGCTTGCATCCCATATTCAAGGAGGCATAGCAGCCAAAGACCTGCATGATCTCGTGTACGCGGTCTCCGAAGAATCGGGCATCTCAGCAAACAAGATGTTCCAGGCAATATATACATCCTTACTCGGGAAGAAATCTGGTCCGAGGGCAGGATATTTCATGGCGTCCCTGGACAAGGAGTTTTTGGTGAGCAGGCTGCGGGCGGCTGGTAGCGGCGGCGAGATCGCGGGGGCGGATGCATGATCTGTGATATGTTTAGCCATGCGGACGTATGCGAAAGATTTATGACCGCCACCAAACTACTATTAATACGTCTGGCGAATTGTGCAAGCGGCACCGTTGTCAGGAGGTTAAGATGTACCTCAAGAAGCTCTCGGAGATGAACTCCTTCCAAATTGAAAAACTCGGGAATGCTCGCAGGAACGACGTTTACAATTATTTAGGAATCCAATTCGAGGAAAGATTATAAATACGAGGAGAATCTATAATACAGTAACATTAAGGAGGATATAAGCTATGAGCAAAACCATGCTTAGGATTGTTGCAATCGCAATGATTGTGCTGATTGTCGCATTATCTGGATGCGTCGGGGGCGATAAAAAGCCCGCCGAAGTTGAACCTACACCTGCAGAAACGCCTGCGGCAACGCCTGCGGCAACGCCGGTAACGCCGGTAACGCCTGCGGCAACGCCGGCAGTTGAAGAGACAAAGACGGCTGATGTGGGAGACTTGTTCGAACCAGCTACACTCAAGGATTTGGAACCTCTTGAAAATCCAGCCAGTGATTGCGAGGAGCTTGATCAAAGGATCTTGAGAATGTATGATCAAGACGCGGATGGAAAGATTGATGATGACTGGATGACCGTTGCAAGTATCGATCTCGAGCTTAACAGGATACTTCTAAGAGAGTACGACCAGGTTAAGTACGCATACGAGCACGGGTGCCCTGTAGATGTAGATACGGAGTGAAGGCGATTTTCGCATCCCCGCACTCGTTTCTTTCTTTTTTTTATTTCAGATCTCAGTCAAGACCGCTTATTTTGTCTACCTTCTATTTCTATGGTGTCATTTCGAGGTTGGATTCTGCAAGTTTAAATCGGTACCTATGAATGATTATATCACAAAATAACCAGTTTCCAACCTTTATTGATCCCATTCTGTCGGTCATATTGTAGTGTAACGTTTCACTACATCGTACCACTACCACTTTGCAGTGAGAACCGATATCCGACACATAAAAGCAGAATGATGGGGGATGTGGGGGATTTTAGTGACGTAGAAATCCAACCTCACTTTGACCCCATAGTTCTATTTCCCGGATCATCGCTTCAGCGTCAGCCAACCCGAAATGTTCCGAAGCACGACTGCAGCCGCCACAAACCATGCCAACACCTGCCGGAAGCGAAACTTAAATCTGTTCACTTGCGCAAAAAAGTAACCATGCCACGAGTAGCAGTTGGAGGGACGTTCGATCCGCTCCATGATGGTCACGAAGCACTCCTCAGCCGTGCGTACGAACTCGGTATGGGCGGCGAGGTCGTCATCGGATTGACGTCGGATGATCTTGCAAGAAGGCGCGTCCATCCGGTCGCGGATTACAGAGTCAGGGAGCGCGAACTGAACCGCTATGTGACCGACCGGTTCGGGATATCTCCGGAGATCATGACCCTGCACGATCCGTATGGCACCGCGCTTAAGGAACCTTTTGATTATATCGTGGTCTCTCCTGAGACGCATCCTGTTGCGAAGAAGATTAACGAACTCCGCATGACGAGAGGGATGCCCACTATCGAGATCGTTCTGGTGCCTTTTGTTCTGGCAGAGGATGGTGTGCCGATCTCGTCCACGCGCATCAAGAACGGTGAGATCGATCTGCATGGGCGGCTGATAGGTTGATAAAAGATTACGGACAATGATGATCTGATGACTGAGATATCCAGCATGATCATCACGCATACGAAAGCGAGCATCGATGATATTGAACATGCGTGGCATGGCACAGTCGGGGACCTGCTGCGCAGGCTACACTCGCATGAACTGGTAATCGAGTGTGCCGTGCTGATGACGTGCAACCGTGTCGAGGTGTATGTGGTCTCACCGAAGGGGAGCAGGGTCCTGTTCGACTATGCAAAGAAGATGGGCGTGCCTGAAAGGATCATCGAGTTCAACGACCACGAAGAGTCGGTGATACACCTGATGAGGGTCGCATGTGGGCTCGAATCGATGATCGTTGGCGAGGATCAGATACTCGGGCAGATCAAGGAACTGTACCATTCCGCATGGCAGGCAGGCGTCACAGGAAAGGTGCTGGATACCGCTTTTGAGAAGGCGATCCATGTCGGAAAGAAGGTGCGGTCAGAGACGCGGATCAACAAGGGCTCGGTATCCATCGGATCGGCGGCAGTCGATCTCGCAGAGGATGCGCTTGGCACGCTTGAGGGGAAGACTGTTGTGATCATCGGTGCAGGCACGATGGGAACGCTCGTCGCACACGCGCTTGCGCACAAGAATGTTTCCGCGATATATGTCGCAAACCGCACCTTTGAGAGGGCAGAGGAACTTGCAGAGGCGTTGGATGGATTTGCAGTCAGGTACGACGAGAAGGATGAGTACATTGCAGGTTCAGACGTAGTGATCAGCGCAACATCGGCACCTCATGCGGTTATAACTGCGGAGATGCTGCGGCAGATCATGGACGACCGCGAGAGTCACAATAACCATAATCGCGATCTGCTCTTGATAGATATCGCCACCCCGCGGGACATCGAAGAGACTGTAGCTGATCTGCCGGATGTAAAACTCTACAACATCGATGGACTCAAGGAGATCAGTGATAGAAATCTGCAAAAACGGCTGCAAGAGGTTGGAAGGGTCGAAAAGATAATAGAAGATGAATATGAGTTACTTCAATTGCAGTACAAGCGACAGCGTGCAGATAAACTCATAGCAGAACTGTACAGCCAGATACAGGACTTGAGAATCCGCGAGCGAGAGCGCGCAGTCAACCGGCTCTCATCAAAGCACACGCTCGGGGACTTTGAACGCCAGGTACTCGACGACCTCACACATGCCATCACCAACAAGGTGCTGGCAGAACCAACAAAAACGCTGCGCAATGCCGCGGCAGAGGAGAATCTCGACTTCCTCGAGACGACTGCTACGCTCTTTAAGCTGAGTGAAAGATGAGAGATGATTTTGTGTGGATCGGTTCTCAAGGATAGTGATGGGATGTGTACTCAGCATCGGTATAAACTGCGCTTTTTGTCGACATACCAAAAAAACAAGGGCACAAATTTCACCTATATGGGCTAATTCAAGTTTTTAAGTATAATAAATCTATTAAGTGGGCGTAAATTTGGGTAATCTGCGATATTCGTATGAATTCATTATTTTATCGCGAATGACGCAAATCGAGTGAATCGCTGGAAAATACTTGGATTTTTAGGCAGTACTCCCGGAGATATTCGCTCCCACAATAGACCGGTCACCTCCACGTCACATCAACCTGATCGGGTCTGAAGTCAGGTATCACCACCGAATCTTCAATTGGAAGCGATTCGCCGCTTGCAAGCATCAGAAGACCTGTGTATGCGATCATCGTGCCGTTATCCCCCATAAACCTCTTCTCAGGCACGTGAAACGCCGCGCCTCTGTCAGCGCACATAAGCTCAAGCATCTCGCGAAGACGCGTGTTTGCGCCGACTCCGCCGGCAAGCAACACATCGTTCTTCTCGGTGTGCGCAACCGCACGCTCGGTGACCTCAACAAGCATGGCAAACGCAGTCTCCTGAAGCGAGAAGCAGACATCCGCGAGCGAATGTTTCGTAAGCGCGTCCTTTGCTGCGGTCATGAGCCCTGAAAACGAGAAATCCATGCCTTTGACAACATACGGAAGCGGGATATACTCTGTTGCAGCCAGCGCCTCGCTCTCGATCTTTGGTCCGCCCGGATGCGAGAACCCAGCATGTCTTGCGAACTTGTCAAGCGCATTTCCGATACCGATGTCAAGCGTCTCCCCAAATATCCGGTACCGCCCGCCCCGGTACTGCGGTGTTGGTCTTTTCGAGATTGAGCATCGTCGCCTCTGGCGATATGCAAGCACCTGCGAGTTTGCGCCGCTCACATAGAGCATCACCGGATCATCGATTCCGCACTGCCACCTGCCGATCTCGAGGTGTGCGACGCAGTGGTTGACGCCGATTAAGGGCACATCGAGCGAGAGCGCGAGAGCGCGGGCTGCTGTTGCAACCGTCCTTAAGCACGGTCCCATGCCCGGCCCCTGTGAGAACGCGATGCCGTCGATCTGTGTGCATCCTGCCGACTCGATCGCTTTTCTGATGACTGACGCGATGTGTGTGGCGTGGTGCTGCGCTGCTTCCCGCGGGTGGATGCCGCCGGTCTTTGGCCGGTACGTCGCGGTCGCCTCTGCGAGGACACCCTCTTCGGTCACAACTCCCGCGGAGAGGTTCCACGCGGTGCCCTCGATTCCAAGGATGGTCCGGTGCATTGTTGTGGTGTTATGGCTGGGGCTATGGGTAAAGGTATCGTGATCGTTCGAACGCCTGCGCCTGTGGACGTGTCTTCTGCGGTCTGGCAGAAAAGGGGGCTTCGGACTTTTGTGTTTCACTCACAGATATCTATCAGCAAACTCCTTCAAATTCAAAACCTCAAAGTCCGCCGCCTTCGGAATATCCCCTGCCTCAGTCAGCATCACATCGGAATCAAATAGCGCAGTTGCTGTTATTGGGCAGTCCGGTAGGTCTTTTATCTCTTCGTAGACTTCGAGAGCAATTGATAAGGTGTCGAGTGTGAAAATTGACTTTATATCTATTTCAGATGAAAGAATACTCTCCATTCCGATATAAAATCTTTTTTTTACATTTTTATCACGGGACATGAATCTGCTCGCTTTTCCAAACAGTTCGAACAGGGACAATTCGTTTATCACAAAAGAATGGTCTGACGAGAACAACCGTTCGAGCAAATCATCCGGGAGGTCGATTTCGATGCCGACAATAGGCAGGAGATAGGTTGTATCCAGAAAAACCCTCATCGTCTGCTCACTTCCATGGCAAGTTCCTGTCGCTCTTTTTCAAATTCATCGACCGTTGTTTTGCCAAACTTTGGCAGTTTAATCGCAGTCATGAGGTCCGGAACCGGTTCAATGATCAATCTCGATACTTCCACCCGATATATGACTGTGCTGCCACTTTTCAAATGAAGTCGGTCTCGTATTCGCTTTGGGGGCAGAAGTTCTCCTTTCGTACCGACGACGCCTTTTACGATCATGTTGCAATCACCGTAAGAATGGTTTACATTCGGATATTAATTAGTTTTTCGGTACATATAAAGGATCGTCGATTCCGCACTGCCACCTGCCGATCTCGAGGTGTGCGACGCAGTGGTTGGCGCCGATTAAGGGCACATCGAGCGAGAGCGCGAGAGCGCGAGAGCGCGGGCTGCTGTTGCAACCGTCCTTAAGCACGGCCCCATGCCCGGTCCCCGCGAGAACGCGATGCTGTCGATCTGTGCGCATCCTGCCGACTCGATCGCTTTTCTGATGACTGACGCGATGTGGGTGGCGTGGTGCTGCGCTGCTTCCCGCGGGTGGATGCCGCCGGTATTTGGCCGGTACGTTGCTGTCGCCTCTGCGAGGACGCCCTCTTCGGTCACGACTCCCTGTTGCGAGGTTTCAGCGGTGCCCTCGATTCCAAGGATGGTTTTGTGCATTGTTCTGGTGTTATGGTAAGGGGGGTAATGGAGTTATGGTCACGAACATTTTATGTCGCATCCGTAGCATCACATAGTTTATTTAAATTCTTCAAAAAAACTATCATCTATTTCATATACAGTTTTTGGAATTAATCCGAGTTCTATATTCTCAAACATATCTATCATTTTTTCGCCATCGACCAGCTCAATCGGCGGAACGCCGTCTCTCACAGCCTCTCCTTTAGCATCCAAACTAAATCGTCCAGTTGTTATAATTATTCCCTTATCAGCCCGCCCCATCATGGCACCTCGAAAATCTCTTACTTGTGAGGCAGAAACAGTGCCTTGATATCTTTTGCATTGGAAGATTACTTTGAAACTGACCAGCGGATTTATTTCCAATATCCCATGACCGTCAATGCCACCGTCGCCAGTTTTCCCTGTGACTTTGACTTGCTGAAAACCAGATTCTCTCAATAGGCGTTGGCAAATTCTTTCGAATCCTTCAGGGGGCAAGGACTGTAAACGATTTAATAGCTCTTTTCTATGGTTATATATGTCAATTGTTTCCTCATATTCTACATTAATTTGTTTCACATCTTGACTCCTATCGAATCTTCCTTGGACATCCTTAAACATGCTATGAATATCTTTGTCATTTAATTCGGATTTCAGCCCCTTTTCCGTCAATGTCCAAACTCCTCTCCGGGATGATTCCAAATAACCGCTTTTCGACAAGTAAAATCTAGCCCACGCGATTTGATTTCTTACCCTCGAATCCCCACTTTTCAAAGTTTCTTCCAACTCGTTCTCCGGTATATCAAGCAGCTCTATTACAGCATCTTGCACTTCGGAGACCTTGCCAGAACCTCCCAGCTTTTTTAGAACATCTATAACCGGTATCACGAACCTCAAGAACTTTGGACCAATGTTTTCCTTCATCAGACCACTCGTCCTTCCCCGATCCTTTTAGCGGCTTCTTCCGGAAGCGCAATCGTCAGTTCATTATTCTCACGATCTGCGCTGTAAACAAACTTCGCATGCAGTCCAACAGGTGCTTCCACCCATTCCTCTTTCGGAAGTGACTCCATACCCCCATGCTTTCGATTTCCACTCTTCGCATGACATACATCACTTCCCTCTCTTCATATATAATTTCCTCTCTACCAGTGTCGAATCTCGATTCCGAGAATGGTTCGACGCATTGTGGATTCCATGGCGCGGCAGGAGGTAAAGATATCCCATTGCAGCCCCACCTGCAGACCCGCCAGACTCTCCCACACCCATTTACCTTGAATTACACCGATTGAGGGTTATCTGTTTGCCGCAGGTTACTCGGGGGCACATCCCCAAAACGTGCAACCACCCACACCCCAATCTCGACCTACTCAAACTCGTACACCACAGTCACATACGCCGAGACCGTCACGTCCCCTGGCTGGATCTGCGGGGCAATGGCTGCCTTCGAAAGAGCTTCCACATCATTAGGATCGCCCCCATAGTCTGCGTACGCCCTGTACGACGAAAGCTGCGATCCTGTTGTCGAGATCTCAAGCGGACCAACGATTCGCACACCTGATGCGTTCGCCACAGATATCGCGTCGGTCTTTGCCTTCGAAACAGCGAGTTCGATAGCCTTGTTACGGAATGCAGTCTGCTGGCCCTCGCTCAGAGTAAACGTTACGCCGTCGATCTCGTTTGCCCCAGATCTAAGCGTGACATCGAGCACGTCTCCGACCATCTCGAGATCCCTGACCGTAACTTCCAGTGAGTTGTGCACCTGAAAGCCAACGATCCGCTGATCTTTACCGCTCCGGTTGTATCTGGGCTGCACGCGATAGCCGGATGTCGCAATATCCTCTTTAGCTATCCCGAGTTTGTCGAGTGCGGCAAGCACTGCATCCATCTTCTTGGTATTCTCCTCGCTTGCGCTCTTCGCATCCCCTGTCTGCGTCACCACAGCAAGCCTGACCAGAGCCTCGTCCGGTTGCACGTCAACGGTACCATGTCCGCCGGTCGTGATCATCTTCTTCTGCTGTATTGCTGGCTGTGGCTGTATCTCTAGCATATCATGGCCCCCACCCAACAGTCCGGCCGAAGCGAGTCCAGCCATGACCAGAAGGCATGCGAGCAGCAGTACACCCATCCAGCTCGTTTGATCATTCATGTTATTTCATCCCTTGGTCCTTGGAGACCGATCATCGATTTTTGATTCCTCAGCCCCTATTACGAATATGATGTTACGTTTATTAAGCTTTATCTTAACTACGAACCAATCCGGAGATTTTTTAATTCGTTCTGGTCGGTTGAAAACATGACGCCAACCCGGAAAATACAAATATAATTAGATGGGCGTAATCAGTGAAATCTATGTTAATCTGTGGCTAAAACAGTATCATCCGCAGATTAACGTAGATGGACACAGATTAACGGTGTAAACGGCTTTTCATATCGATATTGCTCCATCAGGGCAGTTGTGGTTGCGTAAGACAGTCTTCCATTCCCAGAAAATAATAAAAAGACTGCCAATCCACACCCCCCATCCCGACATCTCATCGAGTTTTCGCCATCTGGCGGACGGCGTTCTCATTGGTTTATCAGAACCGAAAACGGGCCGGATAAAGAGCACTTGCTCACACCAGCGGGTAAGCGGAGATGCGAGAGCGGTGGCACGTGCCAGCGGCCAGCCTATTCCTCGATCACGAATGCGCCGACGTAGCCGCAGTCCTTGCACTGGTACTGAACTCCTGCCTTCAAGCCGAGCCAGTACGTGACGTTCCTCGAGCCGCATTGCGGGCAGATGAGAACCGTCTGCACGGGGCTCTTCTTTGACTCGGCAAGGACTGCCGCGTCCAGTTTCTCGAAATCTTCGGGTGTCTCGTCCATGTTATTGTTCTTCCCCCACGTATTAGTCTCATCCGGTTTCATCCGCGCTTACCTCCGCCTGAGCATATCTGTTCATATTCCGACCTCCGACCACCTAAGCTGCGGCTATGATGCATATCAGGGCTAGTACCCCTATCAGGATGAATGCCACCGGTACTGCAAGCACTGTGATGATTGCATGCCCCGTTCCGAGATTTCGTGCGTGCTTGACTGCGAATATCCATATAACCACGCCCCATAACCCGAGAAGGAGTTGGATGATCGCGGACACCGTCATCGCCGGACCATACATTGATAGGTGTTGTACCATTGTTTGCTGCAAGAGTTCCGGGTTATCGAGTGGGAATCCGAGTGCTGGTGCCATGATCGCGGTTGTGACAAGTCCGACGACTGATGCAATGATCGTCGGGACGAATCCGTATCCAACGAACTCAAAGACTCGTTCGAACGAACCTTCTCCTTTGAATAGCATCGAAACGGCATAGAATACAGCCGCATAGAGAACCCATGAGATAAATGGCATAATAGTACTTGAGATTGTACTAAATGTCGAAAGTGCGCCGAAGACCGCTGCAATCTCTGCGGGATAGGAGGACATCATCACCCTATATGTCATCATGGCACAGATGGCTCCGACGATGGCTGTGATCAGCACGATCACGAATGGCGTCCTCAGGTTCACGTCTCTTTGGGACAGTTCGGCAAAGAACCTGTCCGGATTTGTGGCACTGTCCAATTTTCTAGTGATAGGATAGAATACCCCTAATCAGAAACTTTTTAACTATCAGAAGTAAATATATCCATGGTGATAGTAAATGACCACTTTGGATTATGCTGTATTGAACCTTCAGTATATGAGCTCACTCAGTTA
>PQXF01000069.1 GCA_003194445.1 Candidatus Methanogaster sp. | reverse complement strand
ATCTCCCGTTCGAGATCTCCTATGCTATCGACTGCATCATCGTCAATGTCAATTTCGAGGGTCAGTTTTCGTCTATGCATATGCAATTGAACTGGTGCGGTTTTTATTAAGACTTGCTACGAATTACTAAAGATTTAATACTGTGCCCGAGTAAAAACTGGTCCCAAATGTTTAACTCATTCTTTGTCCTGAATAGCGCGTCGAATTGTTCATGGAATTCGTTTTCTTCATCCATGCGCTGGTTATATGTGGGGGAAGATATATAACTTTTATTCTGCACTGAGTTTTTTGTAAGTTTTGATGGAAATGAAGGACTAAGTTTGTATGGGGAAACTACCCTGGATTTCAGAAACTGAATAGGAAATATATAAACTACTACTTCTACCCCATGAAGTGGGTCGCCACTGAGCAGATATTCATATTTTTTCCCAGGATATGGTTCGCTTGATGCGTATGTTTCGTTGTCGATTGTATAAGGAGGTGGCGTGTAATTTTGCCAATGGTATTCCTCCGCGGCACTACCTATCGTTGGCGGTTGTACTGGTTTTATGAATATATTACGAATTTCGACGGGATTGCTAAGATTAACGCTTACCGACTCCACATCAGAATCTTTTGGGATTTTAAATTTTTTGACGATGTATGGTACCGTTGGTTTGCCAACTTCTAACAGGGGTATACATCATATTCCCTATCACGTCCACGCGGCAAGGAAACTTCAAACCCGATATCCTCCATCGTTATATTTGAAATATAGGGTTCTTGTAAATATGCTATTGCAGGTGTTGTGTCAATCTCCTGATGAATCTTCTTCCTCAAAGGTGGTGCTGATGTTGCTTCTATCGTAGGTACCGGAGTTGGACTTGATGTTATCTTTGGTATGGGCGTTGCACTCGGTGTTACATTCGGTTGCGGTGTCGGACATACCGTTTCAATTCTGTTATCCGACGACTCTTCAACGAATCCATATACTACCGCAGCGATCACCACTGCGGACAACATCAATAGTACGGTTCTGCTATTCATATTGTTCGCCTCCTTCTTTTCATGTCATTTAGGGGTTGCCAGAAAATAACCTATCAAAATACGTGGCATTCACACATTCACACATTCATGATAAAACCGGGACAAAAACAGCATCAGTAGATCACGAATAAACGAATCACATGAATGCCAGAGATGTGGATGGTCACCGAATAACTTTGTTACTTTATTTTTCGTCAAGCACTTAGTCCTACATACACACCTAACTTAAACCCGTGGTCCATCAGCGCATCAACATCCGCATCAGGATGCGTTGACGATAATACCACCGGAACTTCAGGATTTGTCGTATCTATTCTGCCCGTATACTCTCCTCACCCCACCAGTATTTCCAGCTATTCGCCGCGGACCTCTCTATAAAGAGCGATCACCACCCTGCTACATTGACCGCACCGCCGTGGTTGGGATCGCCGGCCACAATCCCAGTAAACGCGTAGACCTCGCCATCAGCCCCATACTTGCACTGGTTCCTGCAGACGTTTGTGATAGGCAGGAAGACGTTTCCGGAGAATGTGACAGCTTCTGGCAAGGGCATAATGGTGTGAATTTGGTGCGGTGGTATTTAATACGTTGTGGATTTCAGTTCTTCCGGGTACGATTGCGTCACCCAATCCTGCTCCGCACCGAAGCAACAAGAACCGGCAGTGCTATGGTCGCATCCACATATACAGTGACCGCTTTTGCGTCCTCATTAACCTTCCCCCACGATTTCGCTTCGGAAAGCGTTGCGCCGGAAAGCCCGCCCGGTTCGGGGCGGTCGGTCGTCAACTGGATCGCATAGTCAAATCCCTTCGACGTCATGAGCGTTCCCTGCAGGATAAAATTCTTCGGAACGCCTCCTCCGATGAAAAGCGCTCCTGATCTCTCGGCATCGAAGCAGATATCGAGGAACTCATGGACATCTGCAAATACATCGACATTTAACCGGTTTGTCTGCCGGTACAGCCACGCATGTAGCCCGATCATCGAGTCCTGGATAGCAGGGCAGTATATGGGAACGTCGCACTCGTAAGCCGCTCTCAGAATCGAATTCGGGTCATCTAACGACTTGCCAATCATAGATAGCATCTCCCGAATCGAGATCTGGTCATCCATATCATGAAAGACGCTGAGCAGATGCTCTTCTAAGCTTGAGAAGTGAAGTTCCGGAACGTACACGTCATATATCCGGTCGATCTGCTCGCGATAGAGTGCATCGTCGTCCGCGACATCGCTGCCCTTGTAGTGCGAGAGTCCGAGCGATTCGATGGTGTCATGCACGAGGTTTGCGCCTGTCGAGACAAGGACATCGATGTGTCCGTCACGAATCAGGCCCGATACGATATTCCGCATCCCGGCAGGCACCATCGCGCCGGCGAGTCCGAAGAACTTCGTTGCGTCGTCGTCTCTGAGCATCTCTTCGTATATGTCACACGCCTGCGCGAGCCTTCCCGCGCCAAATCCGCATCCTCCGAGCGCGTGGACAAGATCGTCAACGCTCATCCCGGAATCGACCTCTGCATGTATGATTGGGCTCTCCAGTTGCATCATGTCCACATCATCCTGCCGCGAGGTTATTGGTTTCGGGTGTTGTGGCATCGCACCTACCCGAAGGCTGATTAACCTGACAACCTCGACAACCCTCAACCCCTCGACACAAACCTTTATACCACGGCGGTTAGAGTCGAAGATGGTGATTGATATGGTAAAGATGCCACCAGATGTACAGGAAGTTATAAACAATCAAAGCCCGGTTCCGGTTGCCACCGCTGATCCTGACGGCAAGCCAAACGTGATCTTCGTCGGATTCTTAAGGATCGTGGATGACGAAACAATCCAGATCGCAGACAACTTCTTTGACAAGACCGCAGAAAACCTGAAAGCGAATCCGCAGGTCTCGGTCGTTGGTTATGACGGCAAGAAGTCATTCCAGGTCAAGGGCAGGGTCGAGATCGCGACAGAGGGTCCGGTGTACGAGGATGTGAAAGCATGGGTTCATGCCAAGAGCAAGGCACTGCCCGCGAAAGCCGCGGTTGTCATGCACGTCGAAGAGATATACGACGCGATGTATGGGCCGGACGCAGGAAAACGCATAGCATGATGGTGATTTGATTTGAGCGAAAAAATACTGGGAATTGAAGATTTACTGGGAGAGGTAGAGGAGGAGGAATTCGTAGAGGAACAGGAAGGCTTGTATGACCTCGTAATCCCGCCAGGTGTTCCGGTGTCCTTGATACATGAACTGATATTAGAGTTCGATCTCGAACCACATGCCAAGACATCCAGCGGCTCGGTCGAGGAAGGTGAGCTCTTCGATATGGCAATGGTCGTGCTCAGGGGCGACCTCGAGACCGTGCAGCGTGCAGAGAAATACCTCTTTGATGTATTCGATGAGCGGATCGGTTGTTTCGGGGACTGATCCTCGATGATTTCGCTTGCATCACAGGCGATCGAGCATGCATGCAGCAGTGGTGCCGACGAAGTCGAGACGTACTGCATAACAGACCGGTCGGTCAGCATCAACACCAAACTTGAGCATATTGAGTATGCCAGGGAATCGTTCGCACGAGGGGTCGGCATCCGTGCCATCGTCTCTGGTGCTGTCGGGTTCTCGAGCACAAATCGCGAAGATAGTACCGAAGAGGCGTCCCTGCTTGCTGTACGGTCAGCCCGGGCATCCCAGCCGGACCCAGACTGGAGCAGTCTCCCGCATCAGGGCTCGTACCCCACGGTTCATGGCGTCTTCGATCCGAAACTTGCCGAAATCGAGCTTTCCGAGTGCGTCGAACTGGCTGCCGATCTGATTCGCGGCGTTACATCAGCAGGCGCGGTTCCAACGTCTGGCAGGCTTTCGGTCTCGACAGGCACTGGCTACATCGTAAACACAAACGGCATCGAGCATACCGAAGAGGGGACATCGATTGCCGCATCGATCGAGTGCATCGTAAAGGAGGGGTCAGATATATCCACTGCTTATGAGTTTGACATCTCAAGGAACCTTGACATCGATACGTACGAGATCGGAGTGCATGCAGGCGAACTTGCGAAACAATCATTGCACAGCGGAAAAATAGAGACTGCAAGGACTGCGGTGTTGTTTTGCCCGCTTGCAATCGCTGACATCCTTGAATATACTTTTATACCATCCTTAAGTGCTGATAACGTGCAGAAAGGCAGGTCGATACTCTCGCAGATCGGGGCAGAGGTCGCTGCAGGCGAACTTACGATATGCGACGACGGATTGCGCACTGCAGGGATCGGAACAGCGCAGACCGATGACGAGGGCACGCCCTCTCAAAAGACCGCCATAATCGAAGACGGCATCCTCAAAAACCATCTTCACGACGCGTACACGGCAGGGAAGGAAGACACCGACCTTGCGAGCACAGGAAACGCCATACGTTCCGAGTACGGCACAACGCCGTCTATCGATGTGCGCAATCTTGTGATTGAGTATCCGTCAAGCGATATAGTCGCAGAGACTAAGAGTGGAGTACTTGTCCACTCGGTGATCGGCGCACACACGGCAAACCCGTATTCAGGGGATTTCTCGATAGAAGCCAGAAATTCTTTTCTGGTAGAGAACGGAGAGGTCAAACAACCGATAAAATCACTTATGATCTCCGGAAATATCTTTGATATGCTAAAAAATATTGATGGTGCCGGCGCAGATCCCCGTGCTGTCGGAGGGGTAGTTGTTCCGACGCTGCGCGTTCCTGATATGCAGGTCATCGGGTAACCTGCAGAAAGAGTCGATTGATAAGCATACCCGGTCGGGTTGTGATAAATCAGTATCGGCGATTGGCACGATATGATCGTCTATTATTATGTTTCCACTGCAGAGATCACGAAGAACGCAAAGTTATCCTTCTCTGCGCCCTCTGCGTGATACCAACGGATTTGCTAACACAATTTCGCGGTTAAATTCTCTGCTGTGGCTCAATTAATCCCAAAATAAAGGTAGGGATTATTGGATATATTCGATGATATGTCCCTTGTGACTTCTGCCAATCACTGGCATCGGTTCCATCTGTTTTATTTCGCCCTCTACCGAACGGATCGGGACACGCTGCTGCTGTGCCTGCCCGATTATCTGTGCCGATTCGACTCCGGTCATAATCGCCATCACGCGCACGCCGCCTTCATACTCTTCCTCGACCCTTGCACCCCATATCACATTCGCATGTGGGCCCAATTCGTACGTGAGTGAACTTGCGATCTCCTCCGCTTCCTTAAGCGTGAGATCAGGTCCGCCTGTGATGTGCACGAGGCAGCCGGTAGCGCCCCTGTAATCCACATCCAGCAGCGGGTGGTTCAGTGCCGAACGGACCACATCGCTTGACTTGTCCCGCGTCTTTGACTCACCAAAGAGCATCACTGCAACCCCGCCGCAGTTCATAACCGTCCTCATGTCGGCATAATCGAGGTTTATCAGCGAGTCCTTTGTAATCGTATCGGATATCCCCTTGACGGTCTCGGAGATCAACTGATCCATCACCGAAAACGCCTGTTTCATCGGCAGGTTTGGCACGTAGTTGAGCAGACGTTCGTTATCGAGTGCGATCACAGTGTGCGCTGCGTCACTTAACTCCTGAATCCCTGACTCTGCTTTGGTAGCGCGGGCACGTTCCACGTGGAACGGCGTGGATACCATTCCAACAACGATTGCACCGCATTCCCTTGCGATATCAGCGACCACCGGTGCGACTCCTGTGCCTGTGCCTCCACCCATACCAGCAGTGACAAAGACCAGATCAGAGTCTGCAAGAACTCCGCTCAGCGTTCCGCGCGCAAGTTCGGCAGCCCGCCTACCGACATCAGGATCTCCTCCCGCGCCAAGACCTCGCGTGATCGATTTTCCTACCAGGATCTTCTTATCAGCCCTACATCGATCCAGATCCTGCTTATCGGTATTGATTGCGATGATATCCACGCCATCGATGCCGATATCATGCATTCTGGTCGATGTATTATTCCCTGCGCCACCGCAACCGACGATCAGGATGCGTGGCGTTCCTATCAGCTCCGCATCAGCAGAGTCTTCGCCCACATTGTCGAATTGCCGATACAGGTCTTCCTTCTCAGTGTAGCCTAGTGCGTTATTTACAATTGTTTGCATTTCCGTCCCCTCATGACATTCTATGCGTTTTGCATCCCTATTTTCTATAGTAGATACCTAAATAGCATTGATATTAATCACATATATAGTTTGCGGGCGGTGGGGCTGCCATGACTCGTGACATTGACCGCTGCCCAAAAAACCGCTGCATTTACCGGTATAATCCGGACAAGCCGAAACCAAACAGGAAATTAGACCTCTGGAGATGTGTATATCCCTAATCTAGGTCATCTGCGCGCTGCAGGCGGCCTTGGCACTCCAATTCCGCGGTCAAATTTCCTAATTCAATCACAATCAGGATTTTAGTCCCTGACTTCTGATAAAGAAATGTGCACGGAGGATCAAGGGTATAAAGAGAGTACGATGCCTTAGTTCCTGCGAAGACTCGCATCGATGAACGAGGCAGGGCTCACATTGACAAACTCAATCAGAGCATCTACCAAATCCGGACTTGGCGTGCTTGACCGTGAGATCAGGCGTATGCGGAAGGACCTCGAGTGGGGTGCTAACACCTCCGAGGCGATGACACGGTTCGAGGAAAGGGCGATTGACCGCCATGATCACCCGCACCGCCACGTTTATCATAACGGCGAACGAGGCGGTCAGCGATATCCGAAAAGTGCTTCGGATTGCGGCTGCCGATGCCGAGGCATCACACCGCCTGAAACAGAACCGGTTCGGCAACATGGCAGAGTACGTGATGATCATCTACCTCTCGTTCTTCGTCTTCCTATTCATCGTGTATGTGCTTGTCGCGCAGTTCGTAACCATGGTCCCGGCAGGCGCGATGCTGCTGAAAACTTAAGAGAAGGCATGACGGTGCTTGCGCAGTATGATGCTGATAGGTACGTCCTCCTGCTGTTCCATGCACCGCTGATCCAAGGGGTTCTGTTCAGGACTCGTTGCCGGTGCGATGGGATCCGGAAGCGCATACTCATGGCTCAAACACTCGCTTATTATGGTGGCGATTAGCGTACCTGACCTTTACCATAGCTCGGGCTGGCGTGAGGGTCAGGCAGTGTCTACGATGACAAGCGAGTGCAAATCTTGAACATGAATGCACACGTTTGGGCGGGTGTGGTGTCTGTGTCGATAGGGATTCATGAGATTTATTTATTCGTGACTGTGAGCGCAAGCGTAGCGAAGCTGTTGGCATAAAATCATTCAGGGTGGAGAACATCATCCTCTGAATAATGCTCTGAAATGTTGGAATTCCAAATTGCACTTACGGGGTGGCATATCTTCTGTCAGGGATAGATCAAAGAGTCCCGGTTGCCCGAGCAAAATGTATTTATGTGATTAGACTGGTGTGGTAAATAGCATTCCGGAGATACCCACCATGAAGCAATATACCGAAATATCAGAATCCTGTGCCGATTTTCGAGCAACGTCCTGTATCCTGTGCTTTTGCTTGCCCCGGAGTACGGGCGAGTAGATAATGACAAGAAGCATAGAAATATCAGGTGATTGAGATGAATAAAGTGATAACGAAACCAGGATTTATCCTCATAATAAGCATGTTGATGATATGCGCACCGACGGTGCCGGCGATAGCCATGAACACTACCGGCGCAGAATGCGAAACTTGCTTTGGAGCTATGCCGCCGGAAATTACCGAAATACAAACTCATGGTTTGAATGGGGTAAGCAACTATTCAGGGAAAGTTGATGAGGTGGTGATATGGGAAGACAACTTCGACACCGATCCGTT
>PQXF01000068.1 GCA_003194445.1 Candidatus Methanogaster sp. | reverse complement strand
TCGAGTTATTCACGGTTCCAAGCGTCCAGTTGACGTGAACCGGTGCTGTTCCATCCTCCGGACCGCTCACAATCCCGTTAAAGGAATCGTTGTTTGCGGTCAGGTTGAAACTTGACGAATTATAAATAAATCCCGCAGGCAGCGTGTCGTTCACAGTGACCTTGTGAAGCGTGGCATTCGGCAGGTCAACGAAGATGGTGAAGTTTACGGATTCACCAATTGCCGCGTTTCTCGGGTAATCCGGAGTTTTTGATATGCTTGCGTTGTAGTCTACGATTATCGTACAGTTATCGGTATCTTCGACCAGGTTATTAGCAGGATCTCTAGCAGATACATTGGCTTTGTTCGTCCCATGCAGTATGTCCGATTCATTAACTGTATGTGTTGCATTACCATTTGTTGATTGCCCTGGCGCCAGTGTGTCGTTTATCGCTATTACGCCATAGTGACTATCATTAAGAGTGATATTAGTCAGCGTGGCGCCCCCCGTATTAGTAACATTGAAGCAATAGGTGACGGTATCGCCAATGTTAACATTAAGCGGATCAGAACCAGGGCAGGAGCCGGAGCCAGAGATAAATGCGGTCATATTTAACTCGATCGCATTCACATAAACGACCCACATAGGATCTTCTATGTGCTCTCCAGATTTAGTGGTGTTTGTCCAAACGTATGGGCATCCGGTCACGTTCAAGTCAAGGATGAGATCATATATACCCGGTTTGAGCGGCGTTGGCCATGTCGTTTCAAAGAATCTCCCCCCGACCCCATATGAGCTCATCCAACCGACAGTCTCATACCCATCGCTGCTTACATCTGTCAAGTTAGTTCCGTTAACCCATTTCTTCTGGTGATTCACGACATAGATCCGCCCACCATAACCATCTGGACATTCCGGGGGATCAGGGTCCGAACAGTCACCGAGGAACCCCGATGCATTAAGAGTCATAGATATTATAAAATTCTGTTGGCCCACATCCCCCTCGCTTTTGCTTGTTGCGCGGATATAAGCATCCTGATCTGCCGCGGCTGTGCCCACGAGCACCACCATCGCTAGCAGACCTGCGATCAACACAAATCCGGTCAATCCGAATGCACCATCCCTTTTCTTCATTTTTCGTTTCACCTATCCCCGGATTCTGAGATTTTTGGAATTACCTACAGCGACTGTTCCATAACCAGCCATAGCTGTGCTCAAGATCGCCATGCTACACCATCGCGCCCTGACGCTTCCGCAGGCGTTCGTCATACCCCTGCCACCATCTGCAGTCGGGCTGTCCGCTGCGGTGCAGACTGGGGCGCAAGCGTACATGTATGAATAAGAGTGTCGAATAAGTCGTCCGTAACGTTTGCAATCGGTTGATCCGGCCTATTGTTGTGTCTGTATTTCATGAGTTAACCCCTCGCCACGTCTTCCCGGGCAGGAGGGGTTCGCCCACAATTCGCAGGTTATCCACACCCGCCACGGTTTATGACTGTTATGGTTCGAAACGGTAATAAAGATTTCGGCTGCTGGCACGAGCGGACAGGCAGCAGAGGTCGCACCTGCTCGCGACAGACGTGATGCAGGCGAGCCGACGGTCTCGTCCCGCGCTTAAGCTCCGCAGTCTGCATCATCACATTTATCATCGGACTCCCACAACCAACCTACCATGCATTACGACACCGCAATGAAGCAGCATCTCTGCGAAAACTCTCGCGAGACCTCATGACGCTCATATCCGGCGAAAGACCGTAGTCTCGAACCGATCTCCGGGTCACTTCCGTCGACCGAGCATCGTGCGGACTTCCTTGCACGAGTAACCGGTGACAAGGATCTCATCGCACATACTCGAGTTCCGGACCGAGTACGATCCCGATATGCCTGTGTGTATGCTCTCATACTACGCAAGGATTCTCCGTGCGTATAAGCTACCGGTCTACCCCATCGTGGTCTATCTCCGGCAGAGAAATGCTTGCATCGAAGCTGCATACAATCCATCGATCGACGGCAGGGATGTAATTGCATTCAAGTACGAGGTGGTCAAGATTCGGGAGCTTCCATCGGCGAAGATATTCGAAAACAGGTTCTATGGGCTGTACCTGCTCACGCCGCTGATGGCAGATAGTGGTCTTGCCGGTATGACCGTAGGTGCTTAGAGATGGCTGCGCCGATGCTATACATTCACGAACGACGCGAATAAATGAATTTCACGAATGTTAAGGCGGAATAAATTCGCATCATTCATTCATTCGTAAAATTCGTGACTGTGAGCGAAGCGATCAGCTTCGAAGGCATAAAAACTGACAGAAATAGACTACATTCTCGAAAAACCTCCTGAATCAGAGTGGGGCGACCCGGATAAGATGTGCAATCTCTTTGTAAGTGTTGATCACTGCAACGCGAGATGCCAGAGACCCGAAAATCAGAGTGATCTCACTGAATACTTCGATTGTGCCGGACATGCATGAGTTTGAGCGGAAACTGGGCCGGACAAGCGTGATCGGCGCGATCAATCATACTGCCGCCGCCTGCAGGATCATCAGCGCATCAAGCGAGGTCACCCTGCCGTCGCTGTTGATGTCCAGTTCCGGGTCGTATTCGCGGCTGCCAACTGCGATCCGGAGCGCGATTGCAGCACCTACGACTTCCGGCGCTTTGTCGGGGTCCGCATCCAGATCACACCAGAACTCCGCATATACCGGATAGTGGTCTGATACCGCAGTCGTCTCGCTCACATTTAAGGTGTATTCGAGATCGAACCTGAACACATCCGCGTCCCCTGTGAAATCCGGTACCGCCGGATTCGTGAGTATGATGCGGTCATAAGTGCAGTCGGTGGGTTTCGTGGTCGTATCAACGCTGTTGTTTATACACCAGTAATACCCGCTGCCGTGCATCGCAGAATTTGAATCCTCATCGAAATACGAGCAGTCGGCGTTCAGGTCGCCCATGACAATGAAGTCCCGCTCATCGGGATACGTGCTTTGTGCATACCCGACCACATCATCAAGCGCGTTTATCTCTTCGGTTGCCTCATCCGGATCGGTGTGGATCGTGATGAGAGTGGCATCGAAGTTACCATCAAGCACCCTGAACGATGCGATGTATGGTTCCCGGTGGAATGGATCGGTGTCACCAGGTTCCGGGTATGTGTGAGGTGTGCCGATCAGTCGAACGGTCTGGTTGTTGTAGATGTAGGCATACTGCTCCTTACTGGATGTGCGCCCCAGCCGTTCACTCACAACATAGTCATACGGTGCGCTGCTGTTCGCATTCACGACATCGACCAGTGCAGGAAGCGCAGTCTGGGATTTATCCCTGATCTCCTGTATGGCAACAATATCATAAGTACGGATAATCTTTCCAAGCACCTCCATGACTTCGGGCTTTGCTGCTTTGCTTTTTCCGAATATCTGGATGTTAAACGCACCCAACCGGAGCGTTTCATTGTCATTGAGCTGATCGAGGCCTGATATGCCATCATCCTGATATGGTTTGTCCGGTAGTTCCATGCCGCAGGGATTATCCCTGCTGTAGCTGCTGTCAGACCATGCAGCCACAGGATATACGCACGGAAATAATGTGACAGACATAAGTAGCCACACACGTGCCCCCGTAGTAGTCATACCGTACCAATCCCCCTATACCCACCATATCCACACAGTTAGCCCGCATAACACATAAACGTTCCGATCAGTCTCGCCATCAACTTTCGAGTGTGTTATGCGGTAAAATTTAAGGATATAGTGATCTCATCAGATTTTGCTGGCTCTCCGGAATCTTGCGTTGCGGTGACCAAAACCCCGGGACTTTTGATATTTTCGAAATAATGTTTTGAAAACCACAGAGGGAACAGAGTTACACAGGGGGGGACGAAAGATGAAAATAACAACTCCCTGTGATCCTCCGGGATCTCTGCGGTTTAATCATCCGGGCACAATTGAAGTATTCAGTGAAATCACTCTGATTTTATGGAAAGTCGATTCGTGCGATTCGCGGCATTCGTCGCCATTCGTGAATGCGAGAGCATCGGCGCAGCCATCTCTTGGTTCTGATTTTATGCCAACGGCTTCGCTCGCTACGCCCACGGTCACGAATGCTCACGTTTAAACGAATGGCACGAATCGAGTAAATCACTGGATGTTTAGACAGTGCCAATCATCCATACCATAACCGGATCTCCGGAAAAGTGGAAAAGTGCTGATTCTGACGGATTCTGTGGTTTTCAAAAGATGTCGGAAGATGAGACTTCTCATTCTTTGCGACTTTGTGCCCTCGCGTCCCTGCGTTCCTCTGATTTAACACAAGGTCGCAAGGTCGCAAGGTCGCAGCGACGCAAAGACAAGCGAGTGACGCCCGCGATCTCTACACACGTGACGGCTACTGCTATCAACCACAGAAAACATCAGAACTAGAAAAGTGTATGCACTCGCGAATTACCAGAGAGCCGCACATAATTGAATACGCCCCGCTCACGCCAGTTCGGGTGCCTGCCGTGGTCAAGGACATGCACTCCCTATTTACAGCAATGATGAGGTTTTCCACATCCTTTATAAAAGATGCGCCCCTTATTTACCTCTATGAAACAGGACAGGGATCGGTTCAAAGCTATTGCCATCGCCATAGTGGTGATCTTCATCCTGTCCATATCCGGAATAGTCCGTCTGATCACCGATTACTGGTGGTTCGATGCTCTTGGCGCATCCCAGATATTCATGACCGGCTTAAAGGCAAAGATACTCCTATTTATACTCTCAGCATCGTTTTTCCTCGCGTTTGCCCTGATCAATCTCCGGATCTCTTCAAAGTCAAACGAGTCAAGGTTTTCTTTTAAGCGGAAGTTTATGGTTGTTCTGGCAATATCTTTCTTTATAGGGCTTTCAAGCTCCGGCAAATGGTTCGTAGTGCTACAGTACCTGAATCAGGTACCCTTTAACCTATCTGACCCGATCTTTGCAAAGGACGTATCCTTTTACGTCTTCTCCCTACCATTCATGATAGCTCTCCGGAACTTTCTGATGGCTTGTGTAATAATTACGGCTCTCCTGGTGCTTGTGGATTACCTGCAATCCTTCATAGTCCGCTTCTTCAAACAGCCAGAGATCATCGCACCGGACGGCACAACATACAGTGCTGACTTCAAATTAGCAATCTCGAATATGGGGCAGAAGGCACTGGTGCACATAACAGTCCTTGGATCGTTCTTCTTTGTTCTTCTCGCTGCAGGTCACTACCTCGCCAGATTCGGAGTCATGTACTCTGAAAAAGGGATTGTAGTGGGGGCTGGCTACGCTGATGTCGTCGCGTACCTGCCGGTGGTCCAGGTACTGATGATCATGGCGGCAATCATCGCAGTACTATGTTACGTCTGGATATTCGCAATCTCAAAGCAGCAAAGTCCGGGAAAACGGAATATACTGGCATCCGTAATCGTGATTTATCTGATAGCATCCTTAATTGCTCCGGCTGTGATCCCGGGAATTGTGCAGGCTTTCAAGGTTTCGCCAAACGAGGAGAAGCTGGAACAGCCATACATCGAGAGTAACATCAAGTTCACAAAGATCGCTTACGGACTGACTAAAGTTGTGGAGAAAGACTTCTCTGTCGAGATGATGACCCCTGAAATCCTATCAAACGCGACGGCTACACTGGATAATATCAGGATTCTGGACTGGAGACCGCTTACACAGACGTACAAACAGACACAGGAGATGAGGCTCTACTATGACCTTTCAGGGATCGACATCGACCGGTACGAGATCAACGGAAACTACACCGAGGTGATGATCGCCCCACGAGAGATGAATCAGGAACGGCTGCAAGCAAAGACGTGGGTGAATCTCCATCTGGTATACACGCACGGTTTTGGCGCCGTGATGAGCCCTGTAAACAGCGTCACAAAAGAGGGCATGCCAAACTACCTCATAAAAGATATTCCCCCCGTATGTACGGTTCCTGATGAAGAACTGCAGATCGAGGTGCCACAGATCTATTATGGCGAGATGGACAATGATTTCGTAATAGTAAACACCAGAACAGCGGAGTTTGATTATCCAATGGGTGATGCCAACGAGTACACCCACTACGATGGGGGCGGAGGGGTGAAGCTGGACTCGTCCACAAAGGAACTGCTGATGGCGATACGCTTTGCCGACATCAAGATCATGCTATCCGGTGAGATCACCCCCGAGAGCAGGATCCTGTTTGATAGGGCCATCAGGGAGCGGATCTCAAAGATCACCCCATTCCTCACACTCGACGAAGACCCGTATCTCGTTATCAGCGACGGCAAACTCTACTGGATGCTGGATGCGTACACCGTGACAGACAAATTCCCATACTCAGAGAGACACGGCTCCATCAATTACGTGCGAAACTCTGTAAAGATCGTGGTTGATGCGTACAACGGGGACGTGACGTGCTATATCGTCAACACCACCGACCCGGTAATCGCAACATACACAAAAATCTTCCCAGGGTACTTCAAGTCCTTTGACCTGATGCCTGACGGACTTAAGAAACACGTCAGGTACCCGGAAGGTCTCTTCGAGGTCCAGTCCGCAATCTATAACACATACCACATGGACAACGTCAAGGTCTTCTACAACAAGGAGGATGCATGGCAGATCCCAAACGAGGTGTACGGGACTGGTAAACAAGTTCCGGTTGATCCATATTACATCATAATAAAGCTTCCGGGAGGGGCGAAGGAAGAATTCGTCCTGATGAGGTCAGTAACACCAATAAGGAAGGACAACATGGTAGCATGGCTCGCTGCCCGTTCGGATGGGGATCATTACGGAGAGCTACTGCTCTACAAATTCCCCAAAGAGAGACTGGTATATGGTCCCCTGCAGATCGAGGCGAAGTTCGATCAGGATGCCGTGATCTCACAACAATTAACGCTCTGGTCACAACAGGGATCCAGGGTTACGAGAGGGAACCTGCTGGTGATACCACTTTCGGGTTCGATCCTGTACATAGAGCCGCTCTACATACAAGCAGAGACCGGGCAGCTACCGGAACTCAAACGAGTGCTGGTATCAGACGGCGAGAGGGTGGTGATGGAGGAGAACTTTGCGAGCGCACTCGTTGCACTCTTCGGTGAAACCAGATCGGATGGTGCAGCGGAGGCGGGTTCTGAAGAAGGGGAGAAGTCAACTGATGTGCTGATAGCAGAAGCGCAGATGCATTATGATGCGATTCTCGATTCCATGGGTACGAACTGGACCGCATTTGGGGAGAACTTTGATAAGTTAGGCGAGGTTCTTGGAGAACTGGGAGGGGATTGATCTTGCTGGTTCTGAGATTTACGCTAACAACTCCTGCGATTTGAATCGAATTTCCCGCGACCACCCCGACTTCTTATTGCTGACATTGTTATAGATTCATGAAGTCACAGACCTCGCCACCGCGCAATAAAATTGCGGGGCATCCATGTGTTTCATTTCCTCCTTCTCTTTTGTTAACTTTAAAAAGCATATAATGCTATAATTGCTATTGTGACTATCACGATCGCACCTATCCAAACAGTTGCAGTATTGAATCTGGATTTAACATCCCTGCTCCATGTATAAACAAGAAAGAGAATAACAGGAGAGATCATTGTGATGAAATTTAGTTCTTCATGCAACACATTCTTAAAAATTACTGCCAAACCAAAAGTGCATATAGCAGCAACAATCGATACCTTTACTTCGTCTCTCATTTCTCGGCCACCTTTCTTTTTATTTCTGCTATTAAAGTCACTATACCCCGTACTTAAGTACAAGGCTTATATATAGCGATTTTGCAGTTTTACCGTATGCGCCGGTATGCTCACTATAGTAAGTTAACAACGATACTGTAAGTCTGTCATGTGGTTCGTATCGCCCCATACAATGTGGTCAGTGACTTCCATGATACTTAAACCTACCTAGGCAAGCCACAATAAATAGCTTACCCGAATGCAGGCTCGATGGTGACATCCCACTTTGGCAAATTTCCTGATCTTTCAATTCTCTCTTCGCAGATTTTCATTGCCTCTTTTGTCA
>PQXF01000067.1 GCA_003194445.1 Candidatus Methanogaster sp. | reverse complement strand
AAGTCGTTGCAACCGATCCGAGTTGTCCAAAAGAAGGCATATTCGGTAACAACGTAATTGCTCAGGCAGCACTGCTGAAATATGAAGATAGGCTGCCACACCGGAAGATCAGGAACGCGCTGATACGGCAATATGGGTTGGACATCAGTCCCGCTACGATACTTGATCTCACTCGCCGTGCTGCCGATGCGGTTCAATCGGAATATGACACAATTCTAGAAACGAGTTCGCAACGCTCCGATTCTGTATGTGGATGAAACTTCAATAGATGTCCAGGGAAAGAAGCATTGGATATGGGCATTCACCACACCAGCAGAGACTTTTGTCGTGATTCGGAATAGTCGGGGCACGAAAGTTCTGATAGAGGTTCTGACGAGGAGATTCAAGGGAATGATCGTGTGTGATGGATGGAAACCGTACGCCAAATTCACAAACCGGATCCAGCGTTGCTGGGCACATCTACTTCGAGAATCGAAGGAGCTATCCGAGAAGATTGCGGAGGCGGTTCCTTTGCACCGGGCACTCAATAGACTCCATGATAAACTGATTGACGCGCTGGAGAGTGATCCCCCTCCTGAAATTCGGGAGAAGCTGTTACATAATGCGGAAGCAACGCTCAAACGATGGCTCAATAGAGGATACGGAAGCGAGAAGGTGGAAAAGCTCATCGGCAAGATAGAGAATGGCTTTGATTACTGGTTCACGTTTGTCACTCATCCCGGCGTGGAGTCTACCAATAACAGAGCGGAAAGGGCACTTCGCGAGCATGTCGTCCAGCGGAAGATCGTGGGAACACTGCGTAATAGAAAAGGGACGTCAATTCACGAGCGGATCATGACCGTGCTGGCGACATGGGCACAACAGGGACTCGGGCAGTCTCCAGATGATGAGGGCGAGGCTGAGCGGCTAAACACATACAGCGAAACCATTAAGTGGCATGAACAGAGATGCTAACTCCCATGCAAGGTGTTTACGGTGGACGATATTGAAAACAAACCCGAGTTGAGATCACGTAAACGATATTTCTTCATGATCTATTGTATTGTAGCTCTATTCGTCTGGCCCATTGGGGCTGTCTGGATGATATTAAATGGATATATGGAGTATGTTACTAGCTACGCGCTGGTGGCGGTGCCTCTTGCATTGATTGCTATGTTGATGATGCTCAGTTTAGCCATATCTCCTTTAAAGTACAGCATCTTCGGACCATACGAACGCACCCCATTTCCGAATGAGGTGCCTTTATTAGAGAGATCAACCGGCGGAAGAATAGCATTAGCTCAGATATCCGGCCCTCTGGTAAAATATGCTGTATATCCGTCGGGTTTAGGCATATCGATCCTTGGTACCGGAAAAACATTCATTCCAACCCATGCTATCACGGTCATAAAGCCGCATTTTTTGAATAGCTATAAGTTGGAACATAACAGTCCCGAATTGCGCAATCCCGTGATTTTCAACAACCGGGAGTTGTATGAAGCCCTTCGGAAACTATGCGGCATGCACGAAACCATACGGTCGTGAGACGGTACGCTTACGCTTTTGCTTATACATTATACCCCGATATCCATCTCATGATCCGGGAGGATTGCATCCGATCCCCGCTCCGCATGCCCAGTACGTGATCCCCGCACCCAGATCGATGGCGCATCCTTGCTTGCGCCCCTGTCTCGCCCGTACCTCTGCCTGATCCGAACGATCGTCGGCGTGTTGATGCCAACGCCTGATACTATCGCATGTCCTTTCGCAAGCGCAGGCAGTTCTGACACGATATCCCGGCTCACAGACTCGATGCTTCGCCCGATCTGCTCCTGATCCGCGGGATTGATGATCCGCATCGTGACCTGGGTCATGCACTGGGAGAGCGAGTCGGAATCGAGCTTGCTTGGACGCTGCGAGACCATGCAGATCCCGACGCCGAACTTCCTGCCCTCAGAGAGGATCGTCTTGATGATCGGCTTTGATTTCGCGACTCTTCCACCGCCTCCTCCTCCGTCTCCGCCCGCACCGCTACCACTGCCCTGCGGCGCAAACCTGTGCGCCTCCTCAAGAATCACGAATACCGGGTATGGCAGGTATTTGTCGGGCGTAGCACTCGTATATGTGCCGTTTTCCGTCTTCTGCCGTGCATCAAAGATTTTTTGAAGGATAACCTGCGCAATCATCTGCTGAAACCCGGTGCTGATTCCGGAGACGTCCATAACCGTGAGCTGCCCGATCTGCAGGTAATCGACGATCGGCACATCTTCGTGGTCATGGAAGATCTTGTTATCCAGCTTGCGGAGCCGCCAGAGGATCCCCTCGATCGAGGAGTCGTTACCATCACCTCGTTCCTTTTCGACCGCATTCCTAAGTTCGCTTCGCGTGAAATGCTTGGAGCGGTCTCTCCGAAGCGTGCGGCACGCACCTCCAAAGAGCGTCTTCATCTTGTCCGACATCGTGCCGTCGTCGATGATGCTGATGAGATCAGACGTCTCGAGGTCGCCTACGCGGATCTTGATCTTGTCGGGCTTTATTATCCTGACTTTCGGCTTGTAATCGCCGTCCCAGAACCGCGGGTCATTGGCGATCGCATCCAGCACTGTGTATTCGCCGTGCGGGTCAAAGATCAGCACAGGCGCCATGTTGCGGGACGTGAGCAGTTCCTCGACGATGACGCCGACTGTGTACGACTTTCCAGCACCAGTGGCTGCGATGACCGAGAGGTGCTGGCTTACGACATCCTTAACCGAGAGCACGACCTTGAAATCGGTTCCTGCGATCGTCCCGATCGTTGCAGAGCCGATCTCGCCTGGTTGTGCCTTGTTGATCTCGCGCAACTGCCCGGCTGCCGACCTGTGTATCACGGTTCCTGCGGCGGGGTTCATACGCGGGTTTATGAACTCGCCAAGGTTTTCGTCGAAATAGCCGATCACGACACCTTTTGTCATGAAATATTTGAATTCGTCGGGGTCAAAGCCGCAGAACTCCGCGACATCGGAGGGGGTGATGCCGGTGTCGAGGAGAAACTCGACCGGATACTCGGTGAGCGGCTCGGTCTCTGCTACGCGGCAGAGGATATGTTGGCAGTCGGTCTGGTAGTGGACGAACTCCCATGTCTTGAGGTGCTCTCTTGTGATGAAGGCAAAGCCGGTCTTGTCGTGGCGGAGCACTATTCCGAGGGGTGTCGGGGTCATGTTATCAATGGTTTTGTGGTTTTATGCGTGATCTTCCGGTGCGCCAAAACCTTTCCTGTCGATATGATTTCGCCGATGAATGGATCACCGATACCTAAACGGTGTTTAACCTCTGCTGGTGTCTTTACAAGGATATCCAAGTCGATTTTTTTGTAATAATCGCGTAATAGCTTGTTCACTGCCACCATGCGTTCAATCTCTCTTTTGTTGGATTCCATGATTACAAGAATGTCTATCTCGCTCTTTTCTGTGGGTCTGCCGTACGCGTATGAACCGAAGATGATGATCTTCTCCGGGTTGAAGGCACTGGCGATTTTACCTACGATCTCATCCAATATTGTTCCTATTTCAGCCATCTTTGTCACGTATCCTGTATCTCGTTTATTGATTTTCCGATAGATATATTGGTTTTTCAAGAGGTCGATGTTTGATCACGTCCGAGATTCTCCACCCAATCCTGACACCGCCTGTTGAGATGGGTGATATGTTGTGTCGCTTGAATATATTTCGGTCAAGGACGTCCTTTCCGTAGATCGCTTTTCCGTCCGCTATGACATCAAGGTAAAAAGAACTTGTAACATCGTTAAGTGCATTTTCTTCTGCGAAGATTGAGTCTATGGGGATTCCGAGCATCTGATATCCTCCTTTCTTTGTTTGTTTGTTTCCAGTATTCTTTGCAAACGGGTTCGTTGTACTCTTTTACTATGATTAATACGTCGATATCACTTCCTTTTTTGAAATGCCCAGTTGCTACACCGCCGAAGAGGATGACCGAGACTATCTCCTGATCTACAGTATGTTTTATGATCTCGAGCAGGGTTTGGATGTGGGGGTGCATGGTGGGTGGTGTTTCGTATATCGGACTTTGGGATGTTAGTGAACATTAAAACTCAAAATCCGCGTGATAATAAACCCCCCCCCTCCGATATTTGGAGTCGGGACGCAAACACTGAAGAAATGCTAACCCTCTTCTCTCCGACCTTGCAATAGATAGCGTCGTTTCCATATAACTCATTCTGCGGAATGAACATGAATGTATTCTCCTGCTCCCTGAACCGTTCTAACCTCAAGTAATCTCAATACCTTCTTTTACAGCTTCACTCACGATCGTGATCCCTTTGGTCTTTTTTTCAAACTCTTCTGATGTAAAGCACAGGAAATCGACAGGATAATCCATATCCCAGCAGTTGTACATTTTAGCTGCCCGTTTAATAAAATTCAAGCTTTCGAACTCGTCAGAGACGATAATCAAATCAATATCACTATCTTCATGTTCCTTACCTGTTGCTCTGCTGCCGAAGAATATCATCTTTTTGAGGGGAAAAACCTTATTCACCCTCATTTTAAACGCTTGAAGCCCGCTTGTTATAGCATCCTTTCGACCCAATTTAGCACCTCCTTTGCATACTGGAGTAGATTCCTGGATACTTCCATTACCTCCTCGATTTCCGGCACATCCGGATACCTACTGTATGTATAAGCTGGACTGAGCTCCTTGCAAAAATCTATCAGGTGGTCAGGCAAATCCAATTTTTTTGCCAATAATACTAAATCGTGAGTCTTTTTCAGATGACCAAGTCTACTGATATATAATGCCTTTAATGCCTTTTCAGCGGATTGTTGAGAAAGAAATAAAGCCTCTTCAAAAAACCGACCATTGAAATTATACTCAGCGGCTTTTAGATCCCTTTTCGCTACCTTCCACCACTTTTGAACATCTTCTCTCATTTCATTGCACCCTGTTCGCCACTACCAACGGCACGAAATTCTCCATAAATGAAATGCCTCTGTGGTATATCTTCTTCTGGTCGCCCTTCACTGGCCAGATGTATATACCATTGGTCAGAACATATCCATTCACGGTCTTGAGCCTGCATGTCCTTTCCTCAACTTCTTTTACCTTGAACTCCATATCTCCAAATATCTCTGATTGCTTCTTGAATCGCGCAAAAGACCGAAAATTTCCTGATAAATCTCCTTTTCCGCAATAGGGACCTTCCAGGTTGCATTCGGATGCTTTGTGCAATATCTGTGATCGGACGTGATTATTATCTTCTCTGATTCCATCAGGTGCATTGTACTTCACGGCTATATGTAATACTTCTTTTGGTTTGAAGGTACTATAGTCAATCCCTCCAATAGCAGCAAGTTTCTTTGAGAGCAAGTAATTTTTCCCGCGCCTGTGGCTGCGATGACTGATAGGTGCTGGCTTACGACGTCTTTTACCGAGAGCACGACCTCAAAATCGGTTCCTGCAATCGTCCCGATCGTTGTAGAGCCGATCTCGCCTGATTGCGCCTTGTTGATCTCGCGTAACTGCTCGGCTGCCGACCTGTGTATCACGGTTCCTGCGGCGGGGTTCATGCGCGGGTTTATAAAATCGCCGAGGCTTTCGTCGAAATAGCCGATGACAACTCCTTTAGTCATGAAATATTTGAATTCGTCGGGATCAAAGCCGCAGAACTCTGCGACATCGGAGGGGGTGATGCTAGGGTGATGAAAAGATACGTCTACCTCAAACTGAATCGGTCTTATTTTTGTTCCGTTTTGGTACTGGGACAAAACATCGCGCCAGGTAGATTGAACTGACTGCCACTGGTTTTTCTTGCACCGCGAAGGAATTGGATGATATTTGGGGTTCATAATCGGACTAACGGAACTACTATACCAAACTGATCCCATTTTTGTTTCGTTCAGTACTTGATGCAAAGATCTTACAGTATGTGATCACTCATCGATATTTGTGAAACATGCCGCATTCAGCACGCCACTTATCCATTGTCTATTGCGGACGGGGTGACAAAAAGGAACAGAAATAGGATTAATCTATTGGGCTGGATGAACGTCTTTTCATCAGCCCAGGGTGATGCCGGTGTCGAGGAGAAACTCGGCCGGATACTCGGTGAGCGGCTCGGTCTCTGCTACGCGGCAGAGGATCTGCTGGCGGTCGGTCTGGTAGTGGACGAACTCCCATGTCTTGAGGTGCTCTCTTGTGATGAAGGCAAAGCCGGTCTTGTCGTGGCGGAGCACTATTCCGAGGGGTGTCGGGGTCATGTTATCAGTGGTTTTGTGGTTTTATGCGTGATCTTCCGGCGCGCCAAAACCTTTCCTATCGATATGGTTTCGCTGATTACTGGGTCGCAGATCTCTAAACGATGCTTAACCTCTGCTGGCGTCTTTACAAGGATGTTGAAGTCAATTTTTTTGCGATGCTCTCGTATCAATTTGTTCACTACTACTATGCGTTCAATCTCTCTTTTGGCGGTTTCCATGATTACGAGAATGCCTATATCGCTCTTTTCCGTGGGTTCGCTGTATGCAGGTGAACCGAAGATGATGATCTTTTCCGGGTGGATGGTGTTGACTATTTTACCTGCGATCTCATCCAATGTTGTTGGTGTTTCATCCATTTTCGTGTCCCATACCAAGTGTTTTCATTATTTCCGGATGTTTCCATTGAGTCGTTTCTGGGTCGTTTGAGCCCTTTAGTACATATACCGTACCGCGCCCGGTACGCCCATATCTTTCGATGATTCCTTGTTTAACAAGTGATGATAGTTCCCTTGAGGCTGTTGATCTTGATACTCCGTTTAATTTCTGATACCCCCATTAGTTAGCTTCTTATTCACTTTCAGGTGCATTACCGCTTTCACCTGATCGGCGTTTAATCCTATGTGCTTCAGATATTCCTCGGAAAGTATGTCTTTTCTGAAGTTGATAACAAAACTCGTTCCAGTCTCTCTGAACTCTGGTTCGGGTAGTCCGTACTCTGCACATTCTCGAATGATCCTGTTCGTGCCAGTCCCCCAATTTTCGATGTATCCTGAGAGGAAGAACGGTCTGGCAATGAGCGGATTCGGAGGTATCGATTCATGTTCACGCCTCAACTTATCCACTGATATTCCCGGCGGCAGCTTACCCGGACTCCAGATCTCAAGTCTGTCATCAAATATCCGAACCTGAACATTAGAAGTCTCACCGTAATCGCGGTGACATATCGCGTTGATTACCCCTTCCCTGATCGCTGGCAGGGGATACTCCCAGCGTTCCATCCTTTCGGGCTTATCTCCGATATTCACCTCCATCTTCAGGTTCTTCTTGATGGAACTCATGAGATCGTCAACCTGGGTGATTAGGTCTCCACCGATGACATCAAAATCTTCGAACTCTAACGGTTCTGTTCCTTTGAAACGCCCACACCGCACCTCAGATTGTGCGATAAATCTCTCCGGATCTTTTCCGAACAGTAATATGGCAGCGATCGTCACACCGTCCTGATTGATGAGACCCATCTTTGTTAAGAACTCATTCATGTCGTGCACTTCGATAGCCAAGCCGCGCCGCCCTTTCGCGTGTTCCACGAAATTACTGACACTACTGGAACTGATATCGTCAATGGTTGCACCTTTAACAATCTGGGCAGAGTAGCAATAGGCAACGCCGTACCTAGCGAGTTCTCTGATCTCACTACTTGTCAACCTCTGGTTGGTCTTTCCCACTCTTTTAAACGCCCTATCTAAAGCAAAGACTGGCTTAATCGGACTTTTTGCAACTTCGATTGTGATAATCTTCTGGCTCTCTGATATCTCGAGTTGCAATGATGTGATCTCAAATTGATATGTCACCATTTATACATAGGGGCTGCCGAAAAATAACCTATCGAAATTAGCTTGTCTCATACACACTGACATCTCTTGATAATATAGAATAATTCCATTTAGGATGCAATGAGTGTGGTTGTAGTTGTAGTTGCGCCATATCGTCATCCGAAAACTTGATTCCTTTCTCATATTCTCGCTCATCTATGTGTGCTGCCACGCTCAGACCTTTGTTTGTTGTCGTACCACCAATCAGTTTAATGACAGTTTCATAACTGACCAGGGGCCGTCCTCTCCAGTTCATACTGATAAATGAGAACATGCAATGCTCTATCTTGTTCCATTTACTGGTCCCGGGAGGGTAGTGACAAACCGTTATAGGTATTCCTATTTGGTCAGATAATTCCTGCAAAAAGAATTTCCAGCCTTTATTAC
>PQXF01000066.1:2787-8478 GCA_003194445.1 Candidatus Methanogaster sp. | reverse complement strand
TGTTCTTTAATTTTACTGAAACTCAGACGTATGGGATATATGTAGTTCTATTAGTTGTCACTCGATCAAGAGATCAATATGTAAAACTGGTGGCAGGTAAATTATTATTTGTGAGTTGCCTTATGTCGCCTCCGCAGCCAGTTATCGCATCTATGCACTGATCAATTCCTGAAGACCCTTCTTCCTGGAACATGCATCTGCAGAACTCGTCTGTGCTTCATGTGACCGAGGCGATGTCGACGACAGCCATAGCTACTGCGATTACAGGCAGTACCTGCGGTGTAAAGTTCTCGATCCGTGTGAAGTTGGAGGAATCGCCAAGCGATCGTGCTTGTGCCAGCTGAGATCGGTCAGACAGCGTTGCGATGAAATTGATAATCTCTTTGGGCTCGTCCACTGTTATGTCACGCGATCTCTGGTAGTATCCAATGTACTCATGATTCGTTATGCTGTATCTGATATCGATGTGGCGATCGCCGTACGGGACATCTTCGATGTACGTAGCCGAAAGGAGATGTAAGTGCCCTCTCTTCGCCATCTACGTAGACGTAGACGTTTGCTACAGGGTAGCCGTTGATGTTATCGACGTTTACCTGAAGATTCCCAGCTACGGGAGTGGTAGCTTGATGATCTGTGACGAAGACTCTGGAGTTGTTAGACTCAACAACCTCCCCACTCACAAGTCCTGAAGTAATGCTCAGAAGCATTAAAGTCAGACACACGATCATTGCTATGCTTTTCATTCACCCGTCACCTTCCAAAAGGTAATAGTTCATATACGGAATCATGTCAGTGGATCTCATCGTTCATCCCTCACGACTATCTCTTCGTGCTCTTCCTCAACCAGATACGCGTCCAACCTGCCCTCCGAACGTATGTAATCGCCTATATCATACTCACCCTTGTCCGCGTCAAGGCTATTTACTATGAAACCGCAATCAACCTGAAGGTACTCGAATCTATCTGGTTCACGGAGAAAAAGCTCTTTGTTAATTATTTCGCCTACAATAGTGTAATGATCACATGCTATCATGTTTGGATCTACCGGAATGATGGCCTTTATCCGCTCATCAGAGAGTTCTGTTTCTAAGTTAAGGAAGACAAACCGTAGAGGGATTGTCTTGCCAATTAGTGATAGGGACTATTTACTTACCCTCCAATCTTCTATAGCAAATGCCCAAAATTGAATATCACCCTCAAGACGTACTTCAACATAACCATCGATTATAATCTCCTCAGTTGCTATTCGCGCACCATCGTCATCCACTGTTGATGGAGCGAGATCTAGTATTTCTGCATAATATACTATATTTTTCATATTACCCTTTAAATGGATTGGCTGTTGTAATGCTTCCTAAATAATCAGGGCTTAAAACGATTTGTAACCCCTCATCCAATGTGCTTAGTTTAACATCCATAATTTTTGTCTTATAATTTCCTTTCATTTTACTTCCTCTTTATCGATTAGATGAGCATCCAATCTACCCCTGGCTTGGATATGATCACCAATTTTGAGTTGGTTCTTCTCGATACTACCACTTAATCTAACTACAATACCAAAATCGACTTGGATCTTCTCCCTGTTATGCAATTTTGGATGTGGTTCTTTATCTACGATTTCGCCAGTTATTATATAGTCACACGGTTTTTTTTGATTTGGAATCGGAGCGATCTTCTTTTCCATTTTATAAGACATTTTTGTTTCTGCTATTGGAATGTTAAGAAAAATAAATTCCAATAGGACTGTTTTATCTTTCATCGAAAGTGACCATCTACCTGTTCTCCATCCTTCATACACAAAGCACCAAAATTTTAGACCTCCAACTTCCACCTTTACGTAAGCATCAATTATCTTATTTTTGATGCCCATATCTAGTGTACCAGATTTTATATCAACTATTTTTGCTTCGTAGATATTTTTCATTTTTCCTCACCTACTTTGGTAGCGGATACGCTGTTGTCAGACTCCCAGGCGAACTATCGCTTAAAATAATTAATAATTTATGATCAGGATTTGTAGTATCCCAGATAATCTCAATGGGATCATCAGGATTCATATAACCTTTCTCCAATCCTTCAGCTATGAAGTCCTTAACCGCTTTGTCAGTGTCAGCCAAATTAAATGCTTCTTTGATTTGGTTGTCGTGATCCCTGTCGACTATATGTTCCCACCCCCACTTCTTAGATGCACTGCCTTTCTTCAACACCGCCACCCTGTCGATCACCTCGACCGGCTTCCCGCCATCGTCCACAATTTCTGTGGTTACATGCGGAGACTTCATCATCCGCAGTAGCTGCTGCTTGCCAACAGCATCGTCCAGCGGGTCAGCAACTCCGATCTTCCCGGTTCCCCTGACATAAACAGCCAGTTTCTCAGGGTTGACCCGGTCTACATCGATAACCCCCCTCCCAACACCCTTCGAGACGATCTCAACCTCGTCTCCGAACCGTCTTGCAAGATTACCGGTGAACTGTTCACCCTTTTCCTCAAATATCTCGGCTAACCCTTTCTGCGCATCGTCACCCCATCCCTTCAGCGCAGTCCTGCCAATCGTTGACTCTGCCATCCACTCCGCGGCATCATCCGACATGCCGACAAGGTTCTTTCCCACTCTATCCGCCCTTCCCTTCCCAATATCCTCAAGAAGCTCCTTTCCTGCCCCCCTGTCAGCGTTCTTCAGAGCCTTATTCCACCCGTCCAAAGCTGGTTGGCTCAGTTCGTCCCACCATGACACATAGTGTATGACGCCCAGTTTGAACCCGACACCCTTGACCCATTTTGCAGCCCAGCTGAGACCACCCTTTACATACTCTACGACATCGCCTGCCTTTGTCTTTACGATCCGTCCGCTCTCGCCGATATCATCCACGATCCTGAGAACGCGCCCTTCTCCGACCACCTTTGCGATGGTGTGACCAGCAATTCCTGTCGGTATGAACGGTGACGCAACGTCGCCGACGAGCATCGCGCCCTCGAACTTACATCTGTTCGCTGCTGGTCCTGCGTTCTCCCTGATCTCCCTGATGCAGCCTCTTGTGTCGCCGCCGCAGTCTGTTATCGCGTCTATGCACTGCTCGATTCCCAAAGACCTTTCTTCCTGGAACATGCAACTGCAGAACTCATCTGTGCTCCATGTAACCGAGGCGATGTCGACGACAGCCATAGCTACTGCGATTACAGGCACTATTTGCGGTGTAAAGTTCTCGATCCGTGTGAAGCTGGAAGAATCGCCTTTCGTTCGTGCCTGTGCTAAATAGGAACTCTCAGGCAGTGTTGCGATGAAGTTAACTACCTCCTTCTCTTTATCCACTGTTATATCCGGTGATTTCTGGTAGTCCCCTATGAAGTCAGGATTCGTTATGCTGTATCTGATATCGATCTGACGATCGCCATACGGAACGTCCTCGATGTATGCGTACCCGAAAGGACCGGTCAGTGCCCTCTCTTCGCCATCTACATAGACGTAGACGTTTGCTACCGGATACCCGTTGATGTTATCGACGTTTACCTGAAGAGCACCGGTGTGTGAGTATGTATTGGGATGCGGCTCTGTGATTCTCTCTCCACTCATGAGTCCTGTGCTCAGAATGATGACAAGTATGCACACGATCGCGGATATTTTTCTCATTTCCACATCACCACGCGATGTCTGTTACTTCTGCTCTCATTTCATCTCTCACCCATCTCCCCATCTCTCTCACATGATGCGGAACAGGTTTACCAGATGGCTTTTCAAGTATCACAAAAACCCTTCCACTCTCTACTCTTTTTCTGAATTTATCCATATCCCGCTTCAGGTATCTCTTCAAGGCGCTTATATTTCGAAATTTCTTTTCGCGAATACCATATTCGCTAACTCTCGGTTTAAACATATCTATGTTAAATATATTCACAAAGTAAGTTTTCCATCCCATATGCTCACATATCCCCTTAGAAATTCCCCGACCAATGCCGTATCCGTGTTCAACAGGTAAGTGAGACTTAAGGAACATGACCCCATCATCCAATTCTTCAACCCTGTAAGCTGGCATGGATAACAATTTTCTTTTCCCAAACTTTTCGATCAGCTCCGGACCATAAAAATTTAAGATAAAGATATGAGGTTCTACTTTCAAATTTAATATTTCTTCATCAGTTGGTATGGTCATCCAGTCATAGATATCATAATCGCCAAGCCCATAAATTGGCTTTGGTTCCAATACGTTCCACACCGCCTTTGCAATTTCTACGAGTTGTTCGGCATTCATCAGACATTCGTCTAAAGCACCTTTCTCACCAAGTCGGTCTTCAGTATAACTGGGATCCAAATAAACATGGTCAATATATATCATAATAGAACCAAGCTTTGTGCTGATTGGCATTGGTCGTATATCCAAGTTATATCCTATATTCTTATAGAAAAATGGAATTGATCCTTGGTCCCTTGAAACGACGTCTATCGCTTCTTCTAACGAACGACCTTCAAATGGCCCCCTATCATCCATAGCGCTCCAATACCCCATATTCTCATTATAAATCGAGCCCAAATCTGTTACTGCTTCAACCAGAGCTGAAATCAGTTCTTTATTAACAGGTCTTGGCCTGATATAAAACTCAATATCGAAATAATTCATCTTATAACACCCCCACTAACACCCCTTTATCATCTTCTAAAAATGCCTTCATCTGAGGATACCAATATGAATCCTCATTTTTAAATACAACCTTGATCTCCGCATCCCGATTGTTTACTGTGTTAATTTGGTAGTTTTTAAATGCCCGTATTTGATTACCTAATTTGGTTTTATACTTGTCAAATTGTACCTTGTCTATTGTACTCCAATCAAAATTCTTGGCTTCGACGATGTTATCATTCTTTAAAAGCAGGTCAATCTCACTTTCTGGTATTTTCTTCCTGACCTCGACCACCTCATCAATATACCTTGAATCGGCAGCAACTTCTGCTTCGAAAACAGCGCCCTTAAGTCGTCCCCAATTTTCATTTTTTGATGCGCTTGCAATCTCTCCAACTAACTTGTTAGCACCTGTTATCCCTTCATCTTGAAGTTCCTTAACGTTTTTCGCTGTTTTCTCTGCATATTTGTCAGAAACTTTGTCTTGCACTACTTCCACAAACTTCTCTGCAACAGCCTTCCCCTCCGGTCCTTCCCCTCCAGCCCGGGCTATGCTTTCCAGACCATCCAGTGCATCGTCGCTCCAGTGTTCTGTTCCTCTCACGATACATCGCTTGAACTTGCAAAGATCGTCGAACCACTTCGCGAATATAACCATATCGTCTTTTACGTATTCTATCTCACCGCCTGCCTTTGTCTTTATGATCCGTCCGCTCTCGCCAATGTTGTCCGCGATCCTGAGAACGCGTCTCTCTCCGACCACCGCGGCAACACCGTGACCGATGAATCCTGCAGGTATGAGTGGTGACGCAACGTCGCCAACGAGCATCGCGCCCTCGAACTTACATCTGTTCGCTGCCGGTCCTGCGTTCTCCCTGATCTCCCTGATGCAGCCTCTTATGTCGCCGCCGCAGTCTGTTATCGCAGCTATGCACTGCTCGATCCCTGAGGACCCTTCTTCCTGGAACATGCAACTGCAGAACTCGTCTGTGCTCCATGTGACCGATGCGATGTCGATGACGGCCATGGCTACTGCACCTGTAACCACTACCTGCGGTGTGAAGTTCTCGATCCGTG
>PQXF01000066.1:0-2537 GCA_003194445.1 Candidatus Methanogaster sp. | reverse complement strand
CTCCCAAAAAGTCAGGATTCGTTATGCTGTATCTGATATCGATCTGACGATCGCCATACGGGACGTTCTCAATGTATGCGTAGCCGAAAGGACAGGTAAGTTCCCTCTCTTCGCCATCTACATAGACATAGACGTTTGCTACAGGGTAGCCGTTGATATTATCGACGTTTACCTGAAGAGCTGCCAGGCGTGTGTCGCAGTCGCAGTCAAAGTACAGGTATTCGTTACCATTAACATAAAATTCCTGCAAGCCGCAACCGGTTCCCCCGGGACAGTCAACCCGGATCTCGTGGCTGCCATATCTTACATCAACACTCTTTTTGCCGAGTGAATCGGTGGTTCCCTGATACGCATCATCAAGATAGATCTTTGCTCCGGGTTGCGGCTTGTCGTTGTTTCTGTTATCGACGTCTATGTGGACGGTTCCTGTCTCACATGAGTCACATTCCGGCAGGCCGTCTGTGCATCCGCACGGGCATTCATGCATGAAGCACCAGCAGCCATCGTCCCAGTAGCAGTTGAAGAGCTTGATGTTTGTTTCCGGACCGTAGCAGAGATGGTTGAATACGGAACAGTCGGGTATGGGGTTGATATTCACCGTGCCGAAATCAACATCACCAACCAGAAGGAAACAACTGTTGTCGTCACTGTCAACGATCTGTATCTGATATCCTTCCATGACATCGATGAATACCTCGTAATTTCCTGCTTCAGCAGTTATAGAGAAATGACCGCTGCTGTCCGTATCGTCCGATGCTACCAAACCGCCGACGCAAGCACGTAATGCGACTGTTAACCCGTGTAGCGGCTTGTTGTCAAGGTCTTTGATGTAGCCATGCAGGGTTGTACTGGTCCGGATGATGAGTGGATTGGTCAGCTCCCAGATACCAGGACTATAGTAGGGACACTCCTCCCCGTTCATGGTGACCAGGTACATGATACCGTTATATTTCACTTTCAGCTTGTAGGAGCCAGCTGCTGCTGTCAGTATGAACTCACCGTCGGCATCGGTGATATCTGCGACAACATAGTTGTTTTTACAATCGGTCCATTTCACTGTTGCACCATTGAGAGGATCCCCGTCTTCATCCCGGACCACGCCGGTTAACGATGCAGTGGTTCTGATATTCAGATTAATGGGATATGTTCCCGGAGGATATGAGTAGCACTCCTTATTATTTACGGTGAACGGGTAGGTGACGCCGTTGTAGACCACCTTTAACTTGTAGGAGCCAGCTGCTGCTGTCAGTATGAACTCACCGTCGGCATCGGTGGTATCTGAGACAACATCGTTGTCGTCACAATCGGTCCATTTCACTGTTGCCCCCCCGATCTGATTCTCATACTCGTCATAAACCACGCCATTTAGAGTGGTCGTGGAAAAAGGCAGGGCATATAATGTGCTAAAAGCATCTCCAGGAGATATGGTCGCGTTGTAGCTGATCTGTTCCTGTGAGTCAGCCGCCTTGATAGTATTAGAGATGGCACAATCCTGTGACAGGTCATCCGACCTAATGGAGAGCCGGATCAGACCACATCCGACCTGACTGGAAAAAGAAGGATCATCTGAGATGTTCACAACCTTAAAATCACCGGATGTCCCGACTCCTGTGTCGTTGGGAAAACTATTAGGGGAACTGAGTGCAGTCGCTGCTAACAAGAGGATAAGGAGGATTGCTGCTGATTCTTTGCTGCCTCGCATTCATGTCACTCTGATTTTTGCTGTTGTTGCGGTTACAGGATCGAAAATGCCTAAACCGATCCGCCTTCAGGGCATAGGTATCCTGATGCCTCTACTGCTGGTAGATTTTCTATGGGATATAAGGCTTTCGTTTGGAATAGTCATGATTCTGACCATATCCCAAAAAAATCTGGAAACAGTTACCATAATGGTCACGATCGATGCGGGGGATGGCAAAACGATATATGATATATACGAGTCTCATTTGATCGCACATCGCTTGGGAAGAGAAAAATCCATCAGGGCGTCCTTGTTATCCATATCTCGCCGTTACTCGCATCAACTTCCATCTCAATGCCCATCGAAACCGGAACCAATTCAAGAATCCTTGCCTCCTTCGTTGCTATTACTTCATACACTGGTTCTTGCCATGCGCTCTTTGGTTCGACGCTCTTCACCTCAAACGTATCAGGCAACATGCTCGAAAGAACCGTGGCATTTCCGCCGGCAGAAGTGATGTCTGGCTCATGAGAGTACGAAGTCATCGCTATGGATGCGTTGCGAGATGCACCGTCAAAAATAAACGACCCAACCTCACCATACACGACTCCGGACGATCCCCACACTATCACACATCACAAGCAGGAACCGTTGTTCTGCTAAAGTCTACAGGGATCGTGATCACTCCGCCACAATCGGAAGAGAGATTCTCCAAAACTATAGGAACGGCAGCAATTCCCGCTCAGTCATCCACCATACACCCTCGGTCACACTCACCTAACTTTTAGTCGTACGTTATGCGCATAAAAATCAAAAATGTAAAGTGCATCCATCTAAGACTTGATATTTTAACTGC
>PQXF01000065.1 GCA_003194445.1 Candidatus Methanogaster sp. | reverse complement strand
AACCCGTCACCATGTACCGTCTTAGAGAGGAAATATCAAATGAACAACGGGATGTTTTGATGAATATTACAAAGAATTGGCTGCGGGAATATGGCATGCAAGAATACAAAAAAGAAGAATTTAACTGCACGATAATATCATGGCCCGCATCAAGTATCCACAATATTAACATTAAGTGTTATGGTTGTGAAATGTGGGGTTATTCAAATTCGAAACTATATGACAAGTACTATTTTGTCATCGAAGAAGATCAGCACACCAACAAAACCAAAATCAGAAACGTGTACCGCTGGGCATACCAGACCCCCGCAGGATACCACCAGAAACCGGTATGTGAAGATATCACGATGAAAAGTGGCGGAAATGGTGATATGAAGGGATGACGATCCGAACCGGAAAGTTCTACGACTTTAGCATCCACACCGCGCTCGAATGCAGCGACTCACCAGAAGCGATGGCAGAGATCGCATCCGGATACGGCTACGTGGGACTTGCAATCACGAATCGCACACCGCACCAGCCGCAGAAATCGGAGATGACAAATCATCCCAAAATCGCGGTCTACCAGGGAATCGAGATCGTCGCAGAGAACCCGCACCACCCGATGCAGATGATCCGGAAGCATCGTGCAAAGGTGCGCGTGTTTTCTGTGCACGACGGAAACGAGAAGATCAACCACACCGACACATTTTCCAACCGTATGTTCAAGCGACCCTGCAGAAGCAAGCAGCAGCACCCGTCTACGCAAAGGCTGGCACAATTTTGCGATATGGCATCATCATACCACAGGCACTGCATCCTTTGTCCCTGGTTCTGCGCTATCGTCTGATGCAGATGTATGTTGCCTGAAATCCGTCGCCGTACTCGGCGTTCTCGATCTCGAACCCAGCACGCTCAAGCAATCCCTCCATTATCCAATCGTAAGTGCTATACTCCTCTCGGATATGGATCTCTGCTTCTGCTGCAAGTTCGCGTCCCGACTGCTTTGCGATCGATCTGATCCATGTGTTGATCCGGTCTTCCAGTTCGGTTGCTTCCGGTGGAAACACGATATCAAACAGAAAGAACCGTCCTCCTGCCTTTAACATCTCGGCTGCCCTCGTAAGACCGACCAATTTCCAGAAATCCGGCAGATGATGCAGTACCGCTATCGAGACCATAGCGTCTGCAGGCTCTGCCTCGTGCTCGTACGTCAAGAAGCCGCCGTGGCAGTACAGAACGTTCGAAAGCCCCATCTCCTCGACTTTTTTCCGGCAGCGGTTCAGCATGGCGGAAGAGACATCCACCGCGTAGACTTTTCGGCAGTGTTTCGCAGAATGGAGTGCGAATGCACCAGTTCCTGCGCCCATGTCGATGACCGTGCTCTTTGAGTTCAGTTCGAGAAGTTTTATGATCGCGTCACTATCTTTCTCGTAGTCGCGAAACCTCTGGTGCATCTCATCGTACCGCTGCACCTCCTCTACGCTTGCGTAGTCCACACCGGTCTGTTTCATCTCGTCGTACGTCCATTTTGGAATCTTTGACATGTTTCTATGGCTGCCCGGCATCCGCGTGTTGTCCATAATCGAGTCTCCTTTTCCACGCTATGGCGTAAAAAGAGGATCGTTCCGGATAGCTTCCATACATTCGTCCAGAGACATCTCCGGATAAACCTCCAACCATTCCTCCGTATGTCTCATATACGACAGATTGAACCGATCTCTGCCGGTGTATTCCATCCGCGCAAACTTGGTTTCAAAGAACGGCTCTATAGCATTCGGTCCGGGACAACGATACTTTGCATAAAAATGGAGATAGTTGCTGTACCATTTCGTAAAGATATCCACGATGTAATTGAAGTGGTCTTCGTGTGGATCAGGGTCAATGGATCTGGGTTTCAAAACAGATTCGACAAATTCATCACATACCCGTTTCACCTCAATTTTCACTAACTCTGGAACTCTGGGTTTGGGAACCCTGGATGGGCTGTAGAACCAACGCTTTTCCTTTTTCGCCATATAATTATCTCCTTATTTGTACTTCTTCAAGTTACCCTCTGATTTGGAGCGGATACCTTTTGAGGATAATATGATAATCATGCTTAAGTACCAAAAGGCGCGTATAATACACCAGAGGATTGAATTATGAAGTCTATTGTAGAAGAAGCATTATCTCGAGCGGAAATGGAGATAGAAACGCCGGTGTACCGGCATGACCTCTCCACCGAAGCCGATGAGGAACTCGAGAAGATTCTCTCAGAATTAAAGACCAATATTGCGGTGGTCGGATGTGGGGGCGGTGGCTCGAACACCATCCAGCGGATGATGGAAGAGGGCATCTCCGGCGCGGATCTGGCTGCTGTGAATACAGACGCCCAGCACCTATTATACATCAATGCCAGCCAGAAGATTTTGCTCGGGCGCAAGACCACAAGGGGGCTTGGTGCTGGCAGTATGCCGCAGATCGGGGAGGCTGCCGCTGAAGAGAGTCTGGATGAGATCCAGAATGTCGTAGAAGGCGCGGATATGGTATTTATCACATCCGGGCTTGGCGGGGGTACGGGTACGGGATCAGCACCAGTCGTTGCGAAATCCGCACAGGACGCTGGCGCACTTACAATCTCAATCGTGACGCTCCCGTTCACAGCGGAGGGATCGATCAGGAGGAGCAATGCCGAGGCAGGGCTCAAGCGACTCATGGAGGTATCGGACACCGTGATCGTCGTACCGAACGACCGGCTGATGGAAGTGGTGCCGAGACTGCCGCTTCAGGTTGCGTTTAAGGTCTGCGACGAGGTTCTGATGCGTGCGGTAAAGGGCATCACCGAACTGATCACAAAACCCGGACTGGTCAACCTCGACTTCGCTGATGTACGGACGATCATGCAGAAAGGTGGCGTAGCAATGATCGGGCTTGGTGAGGCAGACGGCGAGAACAAGGCGACAGAGTCCGTTAAAAAGGCGCTTCGAAGCCCGCTTCTCGACGTGGACATATCAGGCGCGACATCAGCACTCGTGAACGTGGTCGGCGGGTCTGATATGACCGTTGCTGAGGCGGAGGGCGTAGTTGAGGAAGTTTACCAGCGTGTCGATCCGAATGCCCGCCTGATATGGGGTGCGCAGATCGATCCATCGCTTGAGAACAAGGTACGTACCATGCTTGTGGTCACAGGCGTCAAATCACCGCAGATCTACGGAAAAGGTTCTGGTAACAGCGCGAACGTCATCAGAAAGTACGGCATCGACTTTGTCTGCTAAACATGGCGTCCACTCATTCGTTCAAACTCTCTGAGTATACAAGGATACTCAAACTTGCAAGGAAACCGACCAGAGAAGAGTTCCTGATGATCGCTAAGGTTGCAGGTGCGGGAATACTACTAATCGGGACTGTCGGATTCCTGATATATCTGGTGCTGACCGAGATGCCACAGAGGATTATGTGATAACGAAGACGCTATCAAAGTAGTGAAACCCAACTTTCAGTCGGGATGGTGCATCTCGTAAACGCTGTAGCCGGGGAGTGTGGGTGGTATGCCGCAAAGGAGACCTCAATGGGGACCACCTTATAACCCATCGGATGCCGCGATCGCGCTCCGGATCGCAGCTAACGGCGGCTGATGCAATATATTTATGAACCTAACATCATAGAAACATCCGTATGATGAACGCTTATGAATTCCGAGCAGCGGTGACGCCAGATCACAAATTAAGCATTCCTGATGCATTATTTGGAAAATTTGAGGCGCACAAAACAATTCGAGTGATCGCTCTGATCGACGAATCAGCGGATGAAGAACAAGCATGGGCACACCTGACTGCCGAACAGTTCTTTGCCGGATATGATGATTCTGATGCCGTTTATGATCAATTGGAATAAGACCTGCGTAATTAGCAGATTGGTGAAATCATCCTGCTCGCATTCCCTTATACAGATCAACGGGGTGTTAAGCGGCGTCCGGCACCCGTGTTGTTGGACACCGGAGATGGTGACGTTGTCGTGGCACGGGTCACGAGCCGGCAGGTGCAGACCCGGTATGATGTGAAATTGATCGAATGGAAACAAACCGGACTTTTGCTGCCATCGGTTGTACGATTGCACAAGTTGGCAACATTGCAAAAAACGCTTGTAGGACGGCGGTTAGGTGTTTTAACGACAAAAGATGGGATCGAGGGTCAAAGCAAAGATCCAACAGATATGGACTTCTATTTGATACGTTCTACCCGGAACTGCCTAAAAATCCGGGCGTTTTCACTGGAGTTTTCGATTGTTCCCGAGCGTACAATGGACTTTCCGGACGGTTACGGATTCGATACGGGACGCGGCAGGAAATGCGTAGAGCGATAACACTCTAATAGATAGAGATTCAATAATCATAGCATGTCAGGATTCCTCCCGCTCTTCATCGACCTTTGCGACCGGAAGGTGGTGATCATCGGCGGCGGCTCGGTTGGTGAGCGCAAGGCAGCACTGTTCGGAAGATACGCAAAGACGGTTGTCGTGAGCTTTGAGTTCACCGAAAGACTGATGGGATTAGAGGATATCGAACTGATAACCATGGATGAGAAACTTGACGATGATACGTTTACCGAACTGATAGAGGATGCCTTCCTGGTGATACCGGCAACGGACGATTCTGCCTACAACGAGCACCTATCAGCTATCGCAAGCAGGCATGGCGTGCTCGTAAACCGGGTGGACGATCTCGGCGACGTGATCATCCCGTCGGTCATCGCTCGCGGTGATGTTGTAATCGGCATCTCCACGCTTGCCCACAGCCCCGCGTTATCACGATACATCAGGGGGCGGATCGAGGAGGTGATCACACCTGCGTATGCGGATATGGCAAGACTGCAAAGCGAGGTGCGCGAGTACCTGAAGGGCAGGATTCCGGATCAGGGGGCGAGGCAGCAGGTATTGTGGGCAATTCTCGAGGACGAAACTGTGTGGGAGTATCTCGGGACATCTTATGAGCAGGCGTTTGGGCAGGCGATGTTGCACTGCGAGGATGTGATCTGATTGGACCTTTCTGAAATTGATCCGTTGGTATGGGTAGGACTTGGGCTTGCAGCCGTCTCGATCATGGCGCTTGTGATCATCTGGAAGATCGCCAGATGGAAGGGCGAACTTGACAGGTGGAAACGAGAGGTTAATGAATGGCGAGACAACCTTCCAACTGTTGGCGTGGATTCACAGAGCCATTTCCCGGGTCTTTCATCCGCTGGAAATCGAGATCAAGTAAAGGGAGCCGCGCCTGCAGGGAATGTACCCGATCAATCCGGTGCGCCGGTCACACTCATACCACAGACAGAGATGGCACTACTGTATGCACTTACCGAGAGGAGAGGCGAAGCGTGCACCGTGGCTGAGATCGAGGACGATACTGCAATGTTTCATCACGATCTCGGGAATCTATTATACCGCTCAAGAGAGTTTGAGAAAGCAGAGAGGGAATATCGAGAGGCGTTAAGACTCGAACCTGATTTTGCAAGGGCTCATGCCAATCTCGGTTTCCTGTTAAAGCGACTGAAGCGCAGCGAGGAGTCCACGCAGGAATTCGAGATGGCGCTTGCCTCAAAAGAGCAACTCCCTGACAATGGCGAACGGATCATGAAGATGCTACAAGAGATGAAAAAGCCCTGATCACATAAATTCCTGTAGTTTCTGCTCGATGTGGTTCTTAGGAAGTGCGCCGATGATCTGTCCTGCCATCTCACCATTCCTGAATACCAGCATCGTCGGTATCGCGCTGATCTGATATTTCATGGCAGTGCCCATGTTCTCATCGATATTCAATTTGGCAAACGTTATCCTGCCTGCGTATTCACTTGCAAGCTGCGCGATTACCGGTGCAACCATCTTGCAGGGTCCGCACCACTCAGCCCAGCAGTCCAGCACAACAAACGGATGTTTGCTCACGGTTTCTGCAAGGTTATTATCGTCCAGTACCAGTACTTCTCCAGATGTCATTGTTTGTAATCGCTCCATTTTCTTCTGTCGGATCGCTTCCAGTTCGTCCATGATTTAGAATTCGGACAGGGTTTCATATAAATCCTTGCCATAACTAACCACTGGCATCGATCATCTCCCCGATCCTTGTGTGGAGTTCTTCGAGATTCCGCCCCTTCAGATTGATGACTCGTTCGATGCTTTTCACCGTGTTTCTTGCAGAGGCTTCCTCTTCAAGTCTCTTTTTTGTGTAGATCTGCGCTAGCGAGGTGTGCAATCGTTTATACGCGCTGGTCTGATGGTTTAGCTGGACATACTGGTCGATCATCTCCGGATCAACGTCAGCTTTTCCTGCAGCATCAATAAAATTGCCAAGTTTTTTTGACGAAGATGTAATATCCTCTATGACTGAAATTAAACCTTCTTTTGTGACTGGCTTGACGAGATACTCATTTATGTGCGGTGCTTTTTTATGCGCCACATCTGCGGTCAGTTGTTTTGCCGTGAGAATAACCACAGGAATCGATTTTAACCGATCCTCCCGACGTATCCGGTTCAGCACCTCCCAGCCATTGAGGTCGGGCATGATGAGGTCCAGTAGAATCAGGTCGGGCACGCCATGCTTCAGTTTTTCAAGACAGTCGTTGCCGCCTGATGCTGGTATGACCTCGTAATCCGGATCGTCAAGCATCAGCAAGAGTAAATCCACAATATCCGGCTCGTCATCCACAACCATAACTTTCATGATTTAAACCCCTATATCCTGCCCGTTATCTTCCGTTATCTTCCGTTGTATTTTATGTTATATCGCTGGTACTTAACTCTGTTGCCTACATTACGCTTTTATAAGCGCCAGCCATATATGATACTAATGGTACTTGATAAACTTGGAGACTCGCTTCAGGGTGCGATCAAGAAGATCGCGGGCGGAGGGCGCGTCGACAAACATGCAGTGGACGAGATGATAAAGGAGATCCAGCGCGCGCTCCTCCAGTCAGACGTTAATGTGAAGCATGTGATGGACCTATCCACGCGGATACGCAAGCGGGCGCTTGACGAGAAACCGCCTGCAGGCATGGGCGCACGTGAGCATGTGATCCGGATTGTATACGATGAACTCGTCCGGCTCATAGGCGCCGGCACGCCTCTAGCGCTATCGAAGCAGACGATCATGATGGTCGGGCTTCAGGGCGGCGGCAAGACCACGACCACTGCAAAACTGGCACGATACTTCCAGCGCAAGGGTTTGAAGCCCGCGGTGATCTGCGCGGATACCGACCGCCCCGGTGCTTACGATCAGTTAAAGATGCTGTGTGACAGTTTGAACATCGCTTTCTATGGGGAGCGAACCGATGACCCCATCGGAATTGTAGAGCGGGGGCTTGGCGAATTAAAGACGTATGATGTGAAGATCATCGATACCGCGGGCAGGCATTCCCTTGAACACGACTTGATCGAGCAGATGGAGAAGATACACGCAATCTCCAGACCAGATCAGAAACTGCTTGTGCTGGACGCCGCGATCGGGCAGCAGGCAACGGATCAGGCACGCACGTTCCATGATTCAGTCGGTGTCACCGGAGTCATCGTCACGAAACTCGATGGCACGGCAAAGGGCGGCGGTGCGCTCTCGGCGGTATCAGAGACGAAAGCGCCGATCGCTTTTATCGGTGTTGGCGAGAACGTCGATGACCTGGAGAAGTTCGAGACCGATAGGTTCATCTCGCAACTGCTCGGGATGGGCGACATCAAGACGCTGATCGAGCGTGCAGAGGAGGCGTTTACCGAGGAGATCGATGTCGAGAAGATGCTGCAAGGGAGGTTCACGCTTAAGGATATGTACCAGCAACTGGAAGCGATGCACAAGATGGGTCCCTTAAAGCAGGTGATGCAGATGCTCCCGATCGGGGGCATGAAGATACCGGACGATATGTATGACGAGACCTCCGGAAAGATGGGGCGGTACAAGGTCATCATGGACTCGATGACCGAAGCGGAGATGATCGACCCGAAGATCGTTGACGGCTCACGCGTCAAGAGGATTGCACGCGGCTCTGGTACAAGGATTGAGGACGTGCGGGAACTCCTGAAGTATCACCGGATGATGCAGAAGGCGATGAAGGGCTTGCGCGGCGGGCGGTTTAATATGCAGAAGATGATGAAGAAGCTTGGGGTGTAGTTTCAAGTATCAAGCGTCAAATGGCATAACAACCACTTCCACAGCGGTAAGAACCTGATCGCACCATCATCTGATTCGTAATCCCACGTGATCACGAGCAGATCATCACATTGCAGCTCTTCCCCCGCTTTCACCAGTGCTTTGGTCTCTCTTGTTGCGATATCTTCCCTGCTTCCGGCGTACGTCACCTGAATCAGTTGTTCTATCCTTAAACCGTTTTTCAAAACGAAATCAACCTCTCTGTGCTGATAATCCTTCCAGTAATATATCTCAAGCAGGGGGCTGACTGATTTTATCATGAGTAACTCGACCGCAACAAGATTTTCCATCGATCTTCCGATCCCTTCAGAGAACTTAAACCCGGAAAGATTGGCAAACCCCGGATCCATGGCGTAGATCTTTCGCGGGTATTGCAACTGGTCTTTAACCTTGTACGAGAAGATTCTGATATCAAAGAAGAGAAACGTATCCTTCATGATGAAAAAATACCTCTCCAGTGTCGGAACTGAGATTTTAATCCCTCTGGAGTTCATCATTCCGCACATCTTCGAAAAACTTATGGGCTTTCCTATGTTCGAGGCTAAGAAGTATGATAAATCCTCTATCAATACCCTCGTCATCAACTAAAATTAATACTTCTAATTTTCGTTATCCTATAAAATATCTCTTGAATTAAAATTAGATCTAGTTTTTGTTGTAGTAATTTTAATGTTTCGCGAACATGTCTGCTACCTCTAAAGTACGCTTTGGGGTCATGAACGCTAAAAGATGGGTTATACCGACGAACATCAGCCATCAGAGCGTGAGAGACATTCACCATGAAGAATGCCAGATTGGCCGCATTGTTTACAGGAATTCCATTGAGATTCATAAAATCTTCCAGACCCCAATACTGTTTTGCATCCCGGAAATTGAACTCGATCCGGAAGCGCAGTTTGTAGTAACCCGAATTTCGGTGAATCAAAATAGACTTACCTTCTACCATCACGGAGTATCGGTGTTTTGTGGGGTATGGTGTTCAATAATTGAGACGAATCAGATAGATATCCACATCATGGGATATGCACTTTTTCCGAAGTTCTGGGTTTGCACAAACCAATTACACACATCTTTATGCGTAATATATAAGAGGGTATAGCTCGAGGTGTATGCTGTGTTATAGTTAATCAATGCATGTATAATGGATGGTTGTATTAT
>PQXF01000064.1 GCA_003194445.1 Candidatus Methanogaster sp. | reverse complement strand
GTATATGGATGATTTTAAAGACGTGGATCTGGAGAATATGCACGCTAAATATTTCAAGGTCGATAAAATATATTTTTTACGGATTGTGAGGCGGAAAAACGATAAGGGCAGTGATGAAGAATATGGTTTCATTGACGTTCTGAAACATGAGATTAGATTGCCGAAGGATTTAATTAATTTATTTGTACTTTGTACCATTAATATTAGATCAAAACAGCTTGAAATTAATATTGAATTAGATGATGGATCTTTGAAAGAGATTAAATCAGTGGCATTTACAATCAAAAATGTTATATATAATTAATCATAATTAGATAAATATGGCTGTGTTAGTGTCCTACTTTCATAGCAAACCCAACCTCAAGAGGCTGTGGAGATATTCGCCGCATTGATGGCAGAGATGGAGTCATTTGAAAAGTCTGTACAGAAACGGCTGAAGATGATTGAGAAGAACTGGAAAGGACTTACTGCATTCTATTTCGTAGAAGGGGCACCTGCCACAAATAATCTGATTGAGAACTATTATGGGATGAGTCTGAAGACACACCATAAGAAACAGTTCAGAACCGAGAGGGGACTTGAGAACCAGATGAAACTCTCATCGATGAAAAGGGCTGGGATACTGGGAAAATGCAGGGAAACTTTGTTGAATGCATATTCGAGACTCATGCCGTTCTTGAGTCATGGGTGAAGGCCGTCCAACGTTTCAAAAGTTGCGGGCATGCCGCAATCCTTCATTAGCTGTGGCTATCTTCTTTTTTCTTTCAAATAAGCTATTTTTATGACTTTTGTGTAGTTTTGTGTGAGCAGTGCGCGGATTACGATGGAAAGCCGATATGAAACCCGTCATGAAATGGTTTTACCACCTGCAACATGGTGAAAATGATGTGAGACTGAGGTATAATGTTCGGCTATCACTAGATTTTTGAACAGTGCCTTTTGTTTCCATGAAATAAGTCTCGCAATGCTTGCAGTAATACCTTTGATGTCCGGTGCTCTTGTATTTACCGCTTTTGATAATGTCTTTCCCAGATTCTTTTCGGTAATAATGGCATTGTGGGTTCTGACAAACAGCATCGATTTTTCCTCTTGGTCGTGCCATGGTGTTCACCAAGAGAATGGTTCTACTGCACACTACAATAAACTATCGTATGTTAGGACACTACCACTTTTTTCACCGCTCCAAATGTCGGAATATTGTGGCAAAACATAGGTACACACTGTGGTTGAACTTAAATTTAATTGCAGTTCATATTCTTTGTCTACCACCTTATTTAATTGGAATTTATAATAAGGATCTTCACCCGTATCAGACTGCACCTTAAAATTCTTCACATGAAATTGTAATAGGATACCTGCAGATTCATTCTTTTTAAAATTTTTAAGCTCTTTATGCAATTTGATGAGGTTGTCAAACCTCTCTTCATCATCTACATCAACACATACACATTGATTTTCAGATTCCATTTTTCCCTCCAAAAAAAGAAACCCCCGTGAGTGTGCTTTCACACACTCACGTACAGCACGCCTTCCCCATTGCGTGACAGGTCGCCGGTATACTTCCGGTACGTAACTCCATCGACCTCTTCGGTCCCTTCATCCTTATACGACGGCAGCATCTCGAGCACCTTGCCCTTCACAAAGATCGTACCGCTCTTCATCTCGCCGCCCGGAAGCGTCGTATCACCCTCGATAGTAATAGTCCCGCTCCAGTTAAGGACTCCCGGAAGCAGCCTGGCATTACCCTTCACCAAAATCTCGCCGCCACACATGTGTTCGCCAAGATAATCGAGCACATCACCCTCGATTGTGAGCTTTCCGCCTCGCATCCCGCAGGTCTCGCCGCGGTATCCGCCGCCTGCGTAGTATGTTGCGTTGCCCTTCACAAGGATCTCGCCTCCAGTCATCTCGCGTCCGACCCATGAGTCGGCGTTGCCCTCAACAGTGATCGATCCGCCGCTCATGAGTGCTCCGCAGCGCATATCGACATCGCCCTTGACGACGATCTCGCCAGCGGTCATCGCCTCACCGATTCTCTTGACCCGTGGGACATTGCCGTCGATTATGATCTTCGTGCCTGCAGCATCGGCAGACCCATCGACCGCGACATCAAAGACGTCTGCAAGCGTGATCTCTTCGTTTCCTTCCCATGCAGGAATCGCTCCTATCTCAGCATCGCTCTTTCCGGCAAATACGTCCGGAGTGATCATCTCAGCCTCAATCGAGATCACTGGGCTTCTCTTTGGTGTGAGTGTTACTGTCTGCATCTACGCCACCTCCGGTCTCACTTCAACTGGACGCGGTACATACGCATCCTCGACCATGTAGTTTGAGAACTGCATGCTGTAGTATTTCTTGAACCGCTCTTCAAGATCCGTAATCAGCCTGTCCTTCTCTGTCTGCACAATTCCGTTTTCGTAGGCGTTGACCCAGTAGACCTTTCCTTTCGGTAATGCCGTGATATCGCCGTCTCGAACAACGATCTCTCCGCCCTTGATCGTGTACTTTGCAAAGCCAAGCGCCTTCTTGACTGCCTCATGCTCAACCGACACATCGACCTTGTCAGGCTTGACATCATAGATTGCAACATCCGCGTCTGCTCCTGCGCCGAGATGTCCCTTCTCCTCGAGTCCGAGCATCTTTGCCGGCATCGAGCGGGTCATCACAGTCATCTCGCCCCAGTCCAGTTCACGATCGATATTCGGAAGACTTATGCGATCCATTGTCATGTCCGGGAATCCCGCGATTACTTCCTGCCGCTTCTTGTCACTCATCAGGAGTACCTGTCCCTCCGGATAGTTCACGAATGCGCCGCCGTTGGGGTTATCTGTGGTAAACATTACCTTCCACGGGTCTTTCACGAGCAGTGCCAGTTCGAGTCCGATCGACCACATCGTTGCATGTGCGAAATGCTGGGGTGTGTAGGCGAGTGGCACAATGCCGCCTGCATCCTCGAGTTCCTGATCATAGTTGCTCCACTTCGCATCAAACATCCGTGCGTTTCTGTACTCGGTGGGACCGTCTGCTGTCATCGTCATAGCAGGACCAAAGATCATCTGACCCATATCGAATGTGAGGTGGTCGTGCTTGTTTATGTAGTCTGCAATCTGGTCTGATCCTGATGCAAAGTCCATCCATGATGTGCCTGTGTAGGAATGGAACTGCATGTGCGTGAGATGCATGACCTGCCTGTCCTGGCTTGCCTTCACCCTCTCAAGGAGCTTCATCGTGTCAAGCGTTGTCGGGAGGTTTCCAGGAACACCAAGGTTGTTGCAGTGGACGTGGATCGAATGCGGAAGATTGAGGGCTTCGTTTGCCTCTGCAAGCCCAATGAGTATATCCGCGGGCGTCACATCGAAGTCGATCACCTTATCATCGATTCCTGTCACGTTCTTGCCCCATGTCCAGTTCGAGCCTCCGCCCGGGTTTACGATCTTGACGCCGTACCCGCGGGATGCAAGTAGTGCCCATGCCATGTACGACTTCAGCATCTCACTGTCGCCGTCCTGTATGTACTGCATCACCTGCCAGTTACTGCCCATCAGAACCAGCGCGAGCTTGTCGAGGATCGGGATCGACTCAAACTCCTCGTGCATGTGCCGCGCCATCATCGGTGTTATTGCTGCCTCTGCAATCGTGGTGTATCCGAGTTTTGAGTATCTATATCCAATCGCATGAGTGTTCGGGGTGTTGTACCCGACCTGTGGGCGCAGGAGTTTCGTTCTCGGCTCAGGTCCTGAGAGCCCTGGAATTGGCGAATATCGCATATCGTGCGGGCTCATTATCCGTGCAGTGTTGATCTTGCCTGCACAGTGCGTGTGTCCGTCAACGCCGCCAGGCATAACGAGGCATCCTTCTGCATCGAGGACCTTTGCTCCGGCTCCAACATTATCCACGATCTTACCGTCTTTTATGCAGATCTCGTTTTTCTCACCATCGACACTGTTCTTCGGGTCGTATACGACACCGTTCTTGATAATCATCTCTGCCATTTCAGGCACCTCCTTCCCCTTTCAGTTCACGAACTTTTGCTATGATTTCCGTAAGAATCTCCTCATCCGATTTGAACGTGGTCTCGATCAGCTTCTTCATCCTGATCGGCTGGGAGTCCATCCGGTACGCGGTTCCCTCACACTCGACACCAGCGATCGCCGCCGGGATCACGACGTCAGAGAACTCTGTTGTCGGGTTTGCGTACCCATCGACCTGTATCGCAGGGATCTTGTAGAGATATTTTATCGATTCTTGCGGGAAGTGCGCTCCGGGGTCTGCTGCTCCAGTGATAAACGCATCTACCTCCCTTCGCATGAGGACATCGTTTGTTCCAGTCTCGCCCGGGTTATAGTATGCAACCCCTCGTGAGAAGTCAAGCGCCATCGGGAAACCTGCCTCCCATGCCGCAACCTGTCCAAACCCGGTCACATTGTAGTGCCCGCGCATCGGGATCATCACGACCTTGTTCGTCTGGCTCAGGTCAGACACAAGCGAGGAGACATTATCACCGCTCTTATATCTGCCTCTCGTCTGGGTAACGCCCATTCCGAAGTAGATGACCGTGAACTTCGCAGCTTTACACATCTCAGCAGCCTCCATCACCGTCGCCTTCGGAATCCCCGCGATCTCGTCCGGAAGCACATCTGCGTGACCGTTCACAATAGCACGCAGTGCCTCAACGAGAACATAATCAGTCCCGGGATTTAACTGGAGCAGGAGATCTGCCTTCTTTGCGGTATCGGTGTTCCTGGGATCGACAACGATCATCTTCTTGTCCTTCTTCCCGTTTGGTGTGAACGCTCCCTTCGCCATCGTGGAGTACCGCGTCTGGTGTCTCGGGTGGGCGTGCACAGGGTTGCAGCCCCAGAAGATGATCAGGTCTGCGTAGTTCTTTGCAGTCCCGAGCGAGCAGCTTGGTGCACCCTTCTCCTGAGTGGCAAGCGCACTTGGACCGTGACAGACGTTTGCTGTGCTGTCAAAGAGCGATCCCGTCTCCTCTGCGAGCACAACCGCTTTCTCGATCGCTTCACAGGATGTTGAGCACCATCCGTACGATATTGGTCGCTTTGCAGCAACAAGAATCTCGGCAGCCTTTGTTATTGCTTCATCGTACGAACATTCCTCAAGTTCGCTGTCCTTGCCATTCTTGCGGATCATCGGCTTCTCGATTCGCTCGTGCAAAAACATTCCCATCGTCTTTGCCCGTCCGAGTTTACACGCTTTTCCTACCTTTGTGATCTTATTATCCTCGACTGTGACCTCAAGATCGTCGCAGAGGCAGCCGCAGAACGTGCATACCACGTCTTTTATTACTGGCATATCGTTTTCCTCCTTTCTCACTCCTTGTACGTTGCCATCAGATCCTTCATATTCAGTACCGGATCCGCGGTCGCCTCGACTGTTGCTGGCACGCCCTTAAATCCGGGCATTCCGCAGCCACAGGTATCAGGATCGACGATAGCATTCGCCCACGGCCCCATCGGGATGAAGACTATGTCATCCGGCAGTCGTTTATCAATCTTTGCAGGCACCACAACCACTCCGTGGGCGGTTGCCACCTTCACATTCTGGTCGACCGATACTCCAAGCGCTTCGAGGTTGCCTTCGTTTAACTCACAGTATGCAGCTGCATCAAAATAAGCCTGTGAGGTCTTCTCCTCGAGAGTAGCGCCCTGATCGATCGTCCTTGCCGATATCAGTATTGTTTCTATCATGCGTACACCCTCATGTACTATTAAGGTTGTACGCGACTATGCGTATATCAATAAAAGGTTTGTGTGTCACAGTGTCTACTGGTATCGATTTTGTTTGATATTCGTGTCAGGTAAATGTAAATTGATTGACCTAGCGCTTCGGAAATAGTCTGGAAAAGTTTTGTTACATTTATGGCTTTTGACACTACCTGGGATTTTGTGGATTTATCCCTTTCGTGTCTGCGATTCCGCGAAATGTGGCGCCATCTCCCAAACCCGGAAATTATAATATCTAACGATGCAAACTTATTATGAAAAAACCTTCAGGGACCATGATATCCAATGTCCATCCAAAAACTCCTCTCTTCGCCCGAAAGCAAAACCCTTGAGTTCAAAGAGGCTGCACCATCCTCACTCTCGATTGCAAAAACCACCTGCGCTTTTGCAAATGGCGGCGGTGGTTCCATTATAATCGGGGTGCGAGATAAGAGCCGAGAGATCATCGGGATTGACGAACTGGGGATTCCTGATCTGGAAGAGAAGATATCAAATATGATATACACTCTGGTTGAGCCAACGCCTGCGTTCAACGCGATTGTGTATAATATTGAGGGGAAACTGCTCCTGAAGATTGAGATATTCCCAGGCAGTCTTAAGCCATACCATCTGAAAAACAAAGGGGAACTCGAGGGGACCTATATCAGGCTTGGATCTACTAACAGGAAGGCGGATCTTGATATAATCGAAGAACTGAGGCGCAGGCGGATGAATATAGGATTTGATGAGACCTACGTTCTTGAGGCATCCGTAAAAGATATTGATGTGGAAAATATCAAACGGTATCTTGAAAGTAGGAAGAAAGCCCGGGATGTTCCAGTAGCTGAACCTGACACGGCATTTCTAAAGAAAATCAAAGCAATAAAGCAGTACAACGGGGATGTTTATCCGACCGTCGCCGGAATTCTCCTGTTCTCAAGTGAACCTGAGAACTACATTCCAGGGGCAGTTGTCAGGTGCGCAAGGTTCATGGGCAACGACATGGATGAGTTCATAGACCAGAGGATCATTACAGGCTCACTGTTCACTCAGGCAGAAGAGACTATCGCGTTCTTTAAAAAGAATATCAGGCGATCTGCGAAGATTGAAGGGCTCTACAGGATTGAAGAATACGAGTATCCTGAAAAAGCTATAAGGGAGGCGCTTGTCAATGCGCTCTGCCACAGGGATTACAGCCGAATGGGTGCAGACATTAAATTTGCCATTTTCGATAACAGGATAGAGATCACGAGTCCCGGGGGACTTCTTCCAAATATAACGATCGAAGATCTGGGAACTGGTGTATCAGAGCTTCGTAACAGGGTTATAGGAAAAATATTCAGTGAATCCGGCATGATCGAAGGATATGGCACTGGAATACTGCGGATACGTAAGTATATTGAAGAACGGGGTCTGGTGCAGCCCGAATTTAGGGATTACGAGGGGTTTTTCAAAGTTGTGTTCTATAATACGGAACCGGATGATGGGGAGGTAGAAAAGGTAGATGGGGAGGTAGAAAAGGTAGATGGGGAGGTAGAAAAGGTAGATGGGGAGGTAGAAAAGGTAGATGGGGAGGTAGAAAAATTGACCGAACACCAGAAGACGATACTGCACCTCATCAAGAACAATCCGTCTATCTCTAAAAAAGAGATGTCAGAAACCGTTGGCATCAGACCAAGTTCCATTGACAAGAATATCGCGACACTAAAGGATAAACAATATCTCCGGCGGGTGGGTCCTGCAAAAGGTGGGCACTGGGAACTTATCAGAAAACTCGATTAAATAGCCCTCAAGCTCGTTTTAAAACCTGTCAGCAGTTATCCGGAATAGCGTGGGGTATCGTTAGGTATCGTTAAGTTTAAGTAAAATAACAATGATTGATATTTTGAGTCAAACAAACATCTATCATTGAAACAACTGGGCCCTCATGCCCGGGGGTTCCCACAATGGACGAGATCATAAAACAAATCAAAGACCCGAAACTGCTTTTACAGATAGAACGGGTGGTCTCGTTTCACGGATACCTCGCCACAGGTGCGTTCATCGGTATCCGGATGTTTAACATCGCACAAGATGTGCTCGGCTTCCAGGATGGAGAGCGCATATATGTGACCTGTGAGACCTCTAACTGCATCCCCGACGCTTTTCAAATCCTTGCAGGCGCAACCATCGGAAACAATGGGATGCGAATCGTGGACTTTGGAAAGATGGCGGTTGTGGTGAACCGGCAAGTTCTGGCGGGTGTGACATCCGCGCGTGGGATCAGGATATATCTCGACCCTGATAAGACCAAAAAATACCCGAAACTACATGCATGGTACCTGAATACCGAAAAGGTCCCCCACGAAGATGTGATCCCTGAACTTCTGAAAGCCGGGGACGGTGTGTACAGTCACGAGATTAGTGATATTGCAATTCCTGTAAGGCATACCAAGTGCGTAAAAATGTGCGAGGCATGTGGCGAATCCTTTGTCAGTCATGGCGATGCGGTTCTCTGCGGCGCATGTACACGTGATTATGGAGGAAATGTATGAACGAATTAATATTTCAGACGAAAGATGACAAGCAACTGGTGTATATCCCGGAGAAGTGTATCGGCTGTGGGACATGCCTCCTGACTTGTACGAAAGACTCTCTTGTGATCGGCTCGGCGGGAGCTGTTGCAAGGGGTCTTGTCGATCAGGACTTTCTGGAGAGTGTTCCGGATACCTGTATAGTGTGTGGAATGTGTGCCAAGGTCTGCCCGACCGGTGCACTGGAGATGAGAGTGGCTGGCGAGCCTGTTGCGGACGAGACGTACCTCTGCGGGGCTATAAAGCCAACGACTGTTAGCGACGACTGTGTGCACTGCGGTCTCTGCGAGGAGGTCTGCCCAGCGGATGCGATCACGGTTACGCGGCGGCTTGCAAACGACAGCAGCACAGGCATCGAGGGCGAGACTACAATCGAGCAGGATTGCTGCATCCACTGCGGCTGGTGCGAGGCGGTCTGCCCGGTCGGTGCAATCACTGTGGAGAAGCCTTTTGCAGGCGAGTGGAAGATGGAGGAAGATCTCTGTCAGACGTGTCTTGCCTGCGTGGATATCTGCCCATGTGACGCACTCTTCGCCCGCGACTGGGGACCAGGCGAGAGGGTCGAGAAGATCACCCAGCGCCCGAATGTGTGCATCTACTGCGGTGCATGTGCGGTCGCCTGTCCGACAGACGCCATAACCGTGACAAAGAGTGCGATCCTGCCTGAAATGGCTAAGAAGAAGCCGTTTGAGAAGAAGCTTCTGAATGTTCCTACGCCAAAGCCCGTGCGGAGATCTGTTCTGGCAACAGACGATTATGCGTGTCTCGGATGCGGGAACTGCGTCATAGTCTGTCCGGTCAACGCTGCATCAGACCCGTATCTTGCTGCAGGACATTTGAACGAACTGGACGGAAAGCCGCTTCTTGAGATTGTGGACGGTACTGTTACGGTGTACGATCAGGATCTCTGCAGAGGCTGCGGCGCATGTGCCATGATCTGTCCTGTGGATGCTATATGGCTTACGAAAAAGGAGGCGTGAATCATGGCAAATAGTAATGGAAACGGGAATGGAACGATCGCAATCAAGAATGGCTACGTCTTTGACCCGCTAAACGAGATCGACGGGGAGATGATGGATGTCTGTATTAAGAACGGCAAGGTTGTGCGGGAGCTAACCGATTCCGAGATGAAAGACGCGAAAGTGATCGATGCGAAGGGCATGACGGTTATGCCAGGCGGCGTCGACTCTCACTCTCACATTGCAGGAGCGAAGGTCAACGGCGGACGGATGATGCGTCCTGAGGATAGTTACAAGTGGAACCGGAAGAAGACTCCGCTTACTCACTCAGGTTCCGGTTACACGGTGCCATCTGTCTACATGGAGGGATACGAGTACTCGCAGATGGGCTACACCACGGTCTTTGAAGCAGCAGTTCCGCCGCTTGAAGCCCGCCACACGCACGAAGAGATGCGCTCGATTCCGATGCTCGATACGGGCGGCTACCTTGTGCTTGGCAACAACTGGTTTATCATGCGCTACCTGCGAGACGGCGAGATGGACCGGGCTTGTGCGTACGTTGCATGGATGATGAAGGCTCACAAGACTTATGGGATCAAGTGCGTAAATCCAGCAGGAGTTGAAAACTGGGGCTGGGCGGAGAACGTCGGATCGCTCGATGAGGCGAACATCCACTTCGGGATCACCTCAAGAGAGGTCATAGAGGGTTTGTGCGAGATTAATGAGCGTCTTGGGCTCCCGATGGCGATGCATCTGCACTGCAACAATCTTGGACACCCGGGATGCTACGAGATCACACGGGACTCGCTTAAGATTCCAAGCCAGATCAAGCCAAACCAGAACCTCGACGTCGAGTGGGCAGAGACAAAAGTCGATCCCAAGAGATGGAGTCAGTGTATCTTACCCATGCGCAGTTCAACAGCTTCGGTGGAACCAGCTGGGGCGACTTTGAGTCCGGAACAAAGGAAGTCATTGATCACGTGAACAAGACCGATTACATTGTTATGGACAGCGGCTGTGTTCCTTTCGGTGAAGCGACGGTCATGACCGGTGACGGACCGGCAATACATGATCTGTACGCCCTTACCGGCAACAAATGGTCGAATACCGATGTTGAGCTGGAATGTGGATCCGGAGTGCTTCCGTTTACGTACCTCATGAGTAACCCGATACACAGCGTCCAGTGGGCGATGGGTCTTGAGATTCTCTTGCTCGACGTATAGGAAAGTATAAACGTATTTGTGTATCTTGCTGCTGAAATGAGAAGGTTGATTTCCTTAGCTTTCGTTTTATGTTGTGTGTATAGAAAAACCAAAGCAAGGAAATCAGTAACAATTACAGTTACCATAGCATTAATTCTTTTCTCTTTCAACACGTGGGATGATTACAAAATAAGGTATGGGGATTCATTAAGGCA
>PQXF01000063.1 GCA_003194445.1 Candidatus Methanogaster sp. | reverse complement strand
TCTCACCAGCCTCGCCTCTTTCAATACACGATCTACATACGACTTCGTGACCTCTTCACCGGTCTGGTTTTCATAATTCGCCTTGACCACGTCCGAACCGATGAAATAGCTATCTTCTTTCTCTAAGTCCGCTCTTATTCTTATAATTTGTTGTTTTGTTTCAGGCGCGTATTTTCTCGAGATCCCTTTTTCCCAGCCACGGTTGTCAACCAACACATCTCTTTCATCCATCCGCACCCATTTACCTACGCTATCTTTGCTCACCAGCAGATGGCGCGCTATTTTACGGTTACTCCAGCCGTTCTCGTACAGTTCTTTTGCTTTTTTACGTTTCAAGATTAATAATTCTTTTTTCATTTTAGACACTTATTTGACACATGGGTTGTTTTACATAAGGTTTGCTTCACATATAAAGTGTCCTACTTTCATTTGAAACATAACCGCTAATCTGACAAAGCGGAACTACTATCGATCCAGATAGTCTCATCAGATCGCTGAATCTTGCCCGTCAACTATTTGAGGGTTCAACTCCTGTCGGCTGACTGCACATCTCGAAGACGATGATAAAGATCCGGTCGCGTTTTGTACACTCGTCGAGTTCAAAGCACATCATGCACGCTGTACAACGATACCTATCATACCCACCTTTCGGTGATGCACTGACACATCACCAAAAGGTGTCACGGTGGCATGACGTATTCCATTCTCAGTAACCGTCCATCATTCATCTTTATGCACCTCTTCGATATATCGTTACATGCCCTTCTCACCATAGAATTAAATTTCTGTTCATGTTTATTTCTGTTTTTATTCTGACAGTCGAGGTAGACGATTCTTTCGGTTTGCGTGTCCACGTATCTGCCCGGCAATCTGAATATCTTTTCGATCAGTGTTTCCAGTCCGATGTTTTCGTTTTTAAAGGTCGTCTCCAATATATGCCGGCAGACTGATATATAGATCATTGAGATCGTTGTCATCAGGGATGCTGCTCGCGTTTCGTTCTCGTATTTCGCATGTTTTGTGCTCAGTTTTTCAATTTCTCTCTCTTTTCTCTCTGCTTTCTTTTCTGTTTTTTTCCTTTTATTTTTTAGGTCTGACGCCTCTTTTCGGAATTCGTTCTTCTCTTTCTCACGTTCAACCCGTAATTCGATCTCTTCGTTCTTGATTTCTTCCATTTTTCGGTATTGTGCTGTCTGTTCTCTAAAATCTTCAGCTTTGGTCTCTGTTGCTTCGCCTATTGCTTTGCTTATATCGGTTTTGGACTTATTGAACGCTTTCTGTGCTTCTTGTCGCTTAATTTTAAGCTCTCCTTCATCCGCACACGTTTTCACTATCTGGATTTCTATCCCTTCTTTCTGTTTTTCCAGTTCTTCACGTTTGGCTTTGTGCATATCCTCCGTTACTTGTTTCTTACCATATCCATAATTCTTTTTCCCGTTTGCAAAGCGGTCGACATGGTGGAAGCTTCGTTCCTGATTGTTAGCCCGGTTGAGGTATTGGATTACCGTTTCGCCGGGCGGGAGGGGATTGTCTTCGAACGTATTTATCACTGTAAGTGGTATGTTTATGTGCGGCCTGTCCAGTGCTTCTACATTGAAACAGTAACTTTCGCCATCTTCACTGTTCTTTAGCGTCACTGTGCCGCTGTAGATTGCTCCGCAGTGGTTGTCGCATATTGTCTGTTCGACAGAGTACTCTCCTGATTCCGATTTAATTAAAACGCCGTGACATTGCTTATCTTGTATTTTTTCCAGTTCGCTTTCATGAGCTTTAACGCGCGTGATGATGTCGTAGTCCTTGTTCTCCTTTGTCTCTACTAGTTTCGGAACACTGCGCATCTCCCGATCCCCCACTATCGCTATATTTGGCTTTCCATCAGTGAAACCATCCATGAAATCAGCTAATACCGTTTCTGCACCTAGTGGAAGGTGTAACTGACCATTTGTGGGGTGGAAACAGAGAAAATGTCCGTTCTGGTCATTTAAATAACAGCCACCCATGCAATAATCTATCTCACCGGTACTGCCGATCTTACCCATAGAACAGTTTTTAGTTGTGTAAAGATGGTTTAATTTATTATCAACGGAAAGAAAAACCATCTCATCTCCAATCAGACTGCCATTCCAATGATCGTACCAGAACCGCCCTAACCCACTGTTCAAAACACTTTCCAGGTCATAGTACTTCAGTTCTCGAAGGAACTTATCGATCGTTGCAGGCTGATACGGAAACCCGCAGAAAGCCTTGCGCATGGTTCTGCTGCCATTATCAAGCTCGGTAAAACAGCCATTGACCGTGGTTATGGGCAAGGACAGAAGTTCTCGCATCTTTTGGGCGAAAACACGTGCACTCGTCTTCGCTACATCATGCCCGCTGTAATTTATGTCATCTCTACTATCCACAGTCTTGAACACACCGGGAGGACCCGTGAAGCGACCAAACTCATCCTTATTCTTGTAATTTGGGCATGGAACGCTTGATGCACTACTCTCCTTCACCACCGCATCAATTCGCGCCACCAGTTCATCCTCCAGTCCCAATTCTTGCAAACCCGCCTCCATAAATCCCAGATAACCAGCGTTTTCGCAAGCGGTCTTCTTAGTCTTCCCGGAATCACTCCGTTTCCTGGGAAAACCAAGCTCATTCATGAACTCATTTGTCTTTGACAGGGAGAACTGACGCTCGAACTCTCCGTCCAGCATGATCTTTAATTGGTTGCCAGTAAACCTACTCAAACCAGCATTCACCAAACTCCAACCATCTGCCACACCCCGGACATAAGACCTGACCTCTAACGTGAACTTCCATCGCGGAACTTTCTTTGGAATCAGACCTCTGATACCATAAATATCCACTATGCCCTTGTATTTCCGATAGCTATTCGAACTCAGATCCAAACCCAGCTCATCAAGCACAACCTGACAATCCTCGCCACGGTCCCTGACCCGTATGATCCATTCGAGACGCTTGTGACCTTCCTCAATCTGATCCGAAGAAAACTCATCAGATAATGCATTCATCAACTCTTTCGGAATTTTCCTCATAATACAACCATCCATTATACCTGCATTGATTAACTATAATACAGCATACACCTCGAGCTATACCCTCTTATATATTGCGCATAAAGATACCCACGATTGGTTTGCGCAGGCACTGAACTTCGGAAAGAAGTGCATATCCGACTGCATGGATATCTATCTAATTCATCTCAATTATTGAACCACCATGCCCCACAAAACAACGATACTCCGTGATGGTAGAAGGTAAGTCTATTTCGATTCACCGAAATTCGGGATCATAACACATCAGGACTCTCAATGGCACAACCGGGCTTGGCGGTGACGCCGTCGTAGGACCATCTTCGGATGTGCCCGGCAGATCACAGCATGCGCACACCCATACTCCGACAAACGGCACCGAACTTGTGGATTATAATGTCGTGATCTTTCACTCGCTCGAATCGCCACTGATCATCCCACCCGCGCCGCGTCCTCGTGGCGTGATCACGTTCGAGAGCGGTCCACTGGCAGATTGGTTATCTTTATTATGGAGGAACCGATAGGAGATGTTATGTGCGTAAGTGCAGAATCCCTCAGTTCGACAGAGTTCGAAGATCTGATACGCCAGAAACTTCCAACCGCCCTTCGAGACCACACTGCGTTCAGATTCGAGATTATGGACATTATTGCAGATGTCTTCGCAACTAGGGACAATTTTGAGCGGCTTTTGGAGGAGATCAAAGAGCTCAAAGAGGATGGTAACCGACAGTTCGAAGAGATCTGCCAGCGATTCGAGAGAGTTGATCAGCGATTCGAGAAGACGGATCAACGGTTCGAGAAGATGGATCAACGGTTCGAGAAGATGGATCAACGGTTCGAGAAGACGGATCAACGGTTCGAGAGAGTTGATCAGCGATTCGAGAAGATGGATCAGCGATTCGAGAAGATGGATCAGCGATTCGAGAGAGTTGATCAGCGGTTCGATGAGATGGCTCGCAACCAGCGGGATATTCAACTGACAGTCTCTGCGCTGGGCGGTCGTGTTGGTCGTGGGCTGGAAGAGATCATCAAGCAGACGGTGGAGGAGTTTTCAGGACAGACATTCAAGAAGATCGAGCACCTGTGGCTAAGAGATGCGGAAGGGGAGTTGTATGGGGTGCCGGCAGATGTGGAGTATGATCTGTACCTTGAGGATACTGTGAATTATGTAGTAGAGGTGAAATCCCATACAAAACTGGGCGATGTGCTTAACTTCCATCGCAAGAGCGCCTTTGCCGAGAAATGCCTTGAGAAAAAGATACAACCGATTATAATCAGCGTGAGCGTAACAGAGACTGCAAAAAAGAAGTGTAAGGAACTGGGAATCGAGCTCATCGCCAGAAGTGTGGTTCAGAAGTGATTCTGTGCAGGCAAGCATCCTCGCGGCGTGAGCATACTGGAACAGGTTTGCTTCAACAGCAATCCCGGCAATCCTTTATGAAATCACTTATTTTCTTATTTTTCCCATGCCATTCACTTGTTTTGCATTCGTGTCATCCATAAATTTTTATAAGTCAGGTGACAGATGTGAGAGCTATGGCGCTTACTAAACTTACGCCCAATCTGATGGTCGAGGACGTGAATCGTGCTGTTGAGTTTTATCAGGAGGTTTTAGGCTTTGAATTTGTTATGGGTGTCATAGAAGAGCTTCAGGAGATTCTGACATCATATCAGCAGGATCGGTCGCTTGATTACGCGATGATGAAGTGCGGGAATGTAGAGATGATGTTTCAGGTGAAGAGAAGTCTTGCAGAAGCGCTTCCGCTGCTGAGAGGCAGAGAGATCGGAGGCACCTTTACGCTGTACATGGAACTTGACGGCGTTTCGGAACTGTATGCAAGGATAAGGGATAAGGTCGCGATCATAAAGGACCTGCACACCACCTTTTACGGAATGCAGGAATTTTACATCGAGGATTGCAACGGTTACATACTGGCGTTTGCGGAGGCGGCGCAAGATTCGAACTCCGAAGATCAGGCGAGGTAACAGCTCATGAGAATATTTCAGGTAGATTCGTTCACCAACAAACCATTTACCGGGAATCCCGCCGGAGTATGTATTTTATCAGAGGATATTCCAGATTCCGAGATGTTAGATATCGCAAAAGAGATGAACCTTCCTGAAACTGCATTTCTTCAAGAAAATGGCACGGGTTATAACTTGAGGTGGTTCACATCCCATGCCGAGATCGAACTTTGCGGTCACGCGACTCTGGCTTCTGCCCATATTCTATGGGAGGCTGGATACATGAGCCCTGACGAGATTGTGCGTTTTGATACGTTGAGCGGTGAATTAACAGCGAAAAAGAATGGTGAGTGGATTGATCTGGATTTTCCAGCAGAATACGAAACAAATATAGATGCTCCTGTTGAGATCTCCGATGCTTTAGGCGTACAACCGATATATGTGGGTAAAAACAAGTTTGATTACATTGTAGAAGTTGAATCAGAAGAGATAGTTAGAAACATACAACCGAATTTTGATTTATTGAAGAAAGTCCCATCTCGCGGCATCATCGTGACAAGTAGAGCAGATACTGACAAATATGACTTTGTTTCCCGATTTTTTGCTCCGGCTATAGGGGTCGACGAAGACCCTGTGACCGGATCGGCTCACTGCTGTTTGGGACCTTACTGGGAATCTCGTCTCAATAAATCCCGATTCGATGCTCTTCAATTGTCAGAGAGGGGCGGGGTTGTCAGGGTTGATGTTAAGTCCGATCGAGTTATCTTAAGCGGTCAGGCGGTTACTGTGATTGAAGGGGAGATTATATTATAAGTGTGAACCCCTGTTTCATCGTAAGTTATTTCAAAACTGCATAATGCCTAAGCCCGCTGGCTGTGGCATCGATGAATCCTGCCGGGATTCATTACAGACGTGGACCAATCGGAAATACCGGAGATGGATACGAACATGAAGATAGGAATTATCGGCACTGGCAGGATCGGAGAAGCACTGATCAGAGGCGTACTCGCCGCAAACCTCTGTCAGGGCGACCGGATTTTTGCAAGCGACGTGGACGAGGAGAGACTGGATGCGCTGCATTCCGAACTCGGGATTAACACGTCCACGAATAACACAGATACCATTGGCAACGCAGAGACGATCATCCTTGCCATAAAGCCGCAGATCATCGCTTCAGTGCTGCAGTCAGTGAAACCGCAGACATTGGAGGGGGTTTTGGTGATCTCGGTTGCAGCAGGGGTGCAGATCCGGGCGATCGAAGAGAATCTACCTGCCGGAGCGCATCTGATCCGTGTGATGCCGAATATCGCATGTACGGTCGGGCAGGCGATCTCGGCGATCTCGGCAGGTGCGCATGCAACAGAATCCGATCTCGAGACTGCACGCACGATCTTTGGATCGGTCGGAAGAGTCGTTACGGTTCCGGAATCGATGATGGATGCTGTTACCGGCTTGAGCGGAAGCGGACCTGCGTTTGTGTTCCAGATAATCGAGGCGCTTGCTGATGGCGGGGTGCATGAAGGGCTGCCGCGGGATATTGCGCTCGAACTTGCCGCGCAGACCGTTCTTGGTGCCGCTGCCATGGTTATCGAAACCGGAGAGCATCCGGGTGTGCTTAAGGATATGGTGACGTCACCTGCCGGAACCACCATCCGGGGAATACATGCGCTCGAGATGCAGGGGCTTCGTGCTGGCATGATGAATGCCGTGATCGCGGCTACCCGGCGGTCGAGAGAGCTTGGAGGGTGAGCGTCCCTGCTGGGAGGGTCTGAATAGGTCTTTGGGAAGGGATGAAAAGGCGGGAAGGCGGCGCGTCCTGTGCGTACACCTTACGCTATCCTCTTTCGTTTACAGATTGTAACTACTCAGGTACCCAAAACCACCATTCAGGGGACTTCACTATTCAGGAACTATCCGGGACATGGAGCATACTGCAACCAATAGGGAATTTAACCGCAGAGGGAAAATAAACGGTTAAGTGCTCCGCGTTCCTCTGCGCCCTCCGTGGTTATTTTTCTTGCCAGAAGATACAGGATCGCAATCGGGAGATGGAAATGGGCTATCTGATGAGGATTTTGATCGCCAGCATCCCAGGAATCGTGTCTGATCTTATAGTTGCCACATGTGACCTCTTCACCAATCTCAAGTTTAAGATCGCATATCTCGGCACAAACAATTGGTATTATGATCAGGAATATCAGCAAACCAGGTAATATTTGTTTCATGATCGATCCCTGCTCATGACTGGTTTTTTCTTCCCACCCATTCTGTTCCGTTCCAGTATGGTCCGATCATATTTTTTGGAGGGGGTTCTATCTCGATCCATGCCGTCCCGTTCCACCAATGAACAAATGGGAACGTTTCTGGCGGCGCTATAAGTTGTCCATCGCTCGGAAATGTGGGCCGGACATCAGGTAGCATATTTGCATGCATCCTCTCGAATTCAGATTTGTTTATACGATATCCTCTAAACGGATCTGGAAATGGTTCAGCCCTGATACGTGCTGAATTTTCGGATACTGATAGGTAGATCCTATCTTCCCAATCAAGACCAGTTATTGTCCAGTTACCGGTCTTGACAGCCTTTATTGTGGCGCTGAACTGATATAGCTTGTCTTTTGAAAGATTTGTTGGAAACCATCTGACATCGTTAACATCGCTGAACGATAGGTTATGCCATGTTTGAGGCCATTCACCCTCGACATCCATAAGTTCAAATCCATCTGGAATATCAAGCTGGACAAGAAGAATCTCGATATCCCTATCCGGAATTATGGAATAAGTAATTCGAGCAGTCTGGTCGAGCACGGGAGCATTCGAGATGGATAGATTGTGATAACTAACATAATTCCAATTCGCGATTATGGGGGGCGCTGATATATAAGAGGGTGCCACTTCTGATGTAGGCGCTGGCGGAGCCGCGCCCGGCGTTCCGATCTCCGATAGTTCCTGCACGCATCCCGACATTACCGCAGCGATCAGCACTACGGACAAGATCGATATTGGACTTCTTTTTATGTTATCTATCCTCCATTTGTTGTAGCAATCTGTCGTATATACTCATCTAATTTAAACATTTCTATTACACCAACGTCCCCATCCGGATTTGTTGGTGACGATGTCATCGGTGCTGTCGGGTCTGCCGCGTCTATATTTACCGCATACTCATCACTTTCACCCGTATTCCGGGCAGCATCATCGATCCTGAATTTGATCATATTCTGCGTCCCGGAGTCCCGGTTGAACGGCACATAGCCGGCAGTTATCGTCTGATACTATGTTATGCCGTCGCTTCCGGTAGAGCTCGTAGAAACCCGGCCACCCCCTGTGGAATCTCCATCGATCGAGTATTTAGGAGAGCATCCGGGCGTGCTTAAGGATATGGTGACGTCGCCTGCCGGAACCACCATCCGCGGGATACATGCGCTTGAGGTGTAGGGGCTGTTGAATGGTTCAGTTGAACCTTCTCCTGATCCTGCTCACCCCGATAACACACAAAGCCGATCAGAGCGATGATTCCGTGCGGGGGCGAGTGCCGGAACTGGTACTGATGGCATGTCGATCACGAAAAAGCCGGGTGATCCGCTGTCCAGCCCATCTGCGGAGGAATCGTAGACGCGGTTTTGGTTCGCATCGATCACGATATCGTATTCATCAATCACGAGCGGGGCGTGCCAGGCGAGCACCTGACATCATTCGCGGTCCCGACCGAGCCCGGAAAATCAGATCCATAGTCCCCTATCTCAGTTCCATAAAGACCTTGTCCACTTCTTCTATCAGATAATACGCTTTGATTCCGTATTTTTTAGCATTGTTAACCATGATTCTATCGTTGGAGATTAGAGTCGAATTGGTTAACTCAGAAGTTGCAATGAAATAGGAATCTATGGCTCTGCAATGAGTCTCAAAAGCTATGTCTAATGCCACTTCAAAAATTTCATCTTCCAACACAACATTAATAAAATTCAGGATGTTAAGAACACTTTTTACTTCGCCCCTTCTCTTAAACCTGCTCAGAACTCCCACCAGTTCCACGATAAATGTTCTCGGTTCAAATATCTCAAAATTTTGGTTGGTTGTTATTTTGATAATCTCCCTTGCGTGAACATTTCTGCCCTCTATCGCTGGAATCAGAGCATCTACGTAAATTGAAGTATCGAAAACTATCATCTATCTTCTATTCTCCAGCAGAATTTTTAGCGGGTCTTCTTTCACATTCCTGAACATCCCGGATAAATCTTCAATTAACTCATACAACCCCTCTGATTCTATCCTCATCCTTAATTTAACCTTCTCAGGTAAATCGACTCTTTGCAGTGGCTTAAACACACCCTTTTCATAGATAACCTCGATTGTTTTTGTCATTTTATGATACCTCCATCCTTCTTTTGTCAATACATGGATAAAAAGTCTTTCCTATGCATCAGTTGAGCTTTCCTCTGATTCTGCTCCCTCCAATAATATACATCAAGCCGATCAGAACAACGATTCCCGATGGAGCGATTGCCGGAACTGGTTCTGGCGGGGTCGGCGGTGCATCAGCGACCACGACAAAGCCCGGCGACCCGCGGTCCAGCCCATCTGTGAATGCATTGTAGACGCGGTTTTTGGTTCGCATCGGTCACGATATCGTATCTGCCGGATACGCGCGGGGCGTGTCCTGTGCACATACGAATGCTCTCCTCTTTTGGTTACAGCTTACAGATTGATTACGCCTGCCGCCGCTTGCAGGATCATGAGTGCATCAAGCGAAGTGACGCTGCCGTCGCCGCTGACATCGGCATCAAGGTCCCAGCCGCCGCTGGCTGCGATCCGGAGCGCGATCGCGGCGTCCGCGGGGGTGAGGATGCTGTCGTGGTTGAGGTCGCCTGATGGAATTAATTTCATAGCTTCTTCGATCCACTCATGAAATGTATTTAAGTTATCCGGGCTATATCCGACTTGTGTGTTGTAAACTGTTCTTTCAGTGCCTTTGCAGAGCATAATTACTGTTGTCGGAATACCCTCAACACCATAATCTTCAGCAACTCCAGAGGTTCTACCACGCATCAATATCGAGAAGTTGATGTTATGCTGTTCAGCATACGCTTGAAGATGCTGAGCTGTACTATCGCCAATATCGATCGATAGGAACACAACTTTTGAATCGTTGGCATAGTACTGATTATGAAGCGGCACCAAGACATCATCCGTTTCTTTTAGACACCACGAACACCAAGTTGTCATGAAATCCAACAATACTACTTTATTGGAATAATTACTGAGACAAATCGTTTTTCCACTTATTGCATCTTCCAAGCAAAAATCCGGTGCTGTAGTATTTGGCAGAATAACTTTTGCTTGGGTTGATGTAAGTGCCTGCCGAAAAATAACCTATCGAAATCAACCCCTCCCACGCACACCAGAATCTCTTGATAATATAGAATAATTCCATTTAGGGCAACTCACAAATAATAATTTACCTGCCACCAGTTTTACATATTGATCTCTTGATCGAGTGACAACTAATAGAACTACTTATATCCCATACGTCCGAGTTTCAATAAAATTAAAGAACAAGTGTTATTACAGTACCATTCCAAAATAGATTCAATATGTCTATAGGATGGTTCGTAAGATGAACACAAATGAAATATCAGAAACATTCAAGTCGATCATTAAGAATACAGCGGAGAAATTGAGTGGTTTTAAAAGAAGAGCCTATATTGCCGAGATCACCATCAAA
>PQXF01000062.1 GCA_003194445.1 Candidatus Methanogaster sp. | reverse complement strand
AGGACAAAGTTATGTTGGTATCCTGTGGGTTGTGGAATTATCATCTAAAGTTCTGCTGAATCGAGGTGCTGTACTGGAAGGTGGAGTGTACGATTCTTATGTAGGGCACTATTTCGCAACATGTCTAGTATAATCCAATATTCGATTGGCACAATCTCTGATATCTGTAATGAAGAGGTTATAATCTCTTTTAGGCATAAATAACCTCTGATAAAATGTTTTGTTTTATCTCATCCCTTATCGCTGTTTTGATCACCAGATCAATCTTCGACGTTAAGATCTCTTCAAGGAAAAATTTAAGCTCCATATAGTTATCGAATGTTTTATACCCCTTCTCAAACTCAACAAGGATATCTATGTCACTATCCACCCTCTGCTCACCTCTGACATAAGACCCAAAAACACCGATCTCCATAATCTTAAATCTCTCTCACGTCGGTGTCATGAAGTCTTAGTATTTTAACGACCGTACTTATAGATTTTTTATTACCCATTTCATGCCCCCATCAGATCTTTCGAGTTGCGGATGTCTAATAACCGCTTTCTTGTGACGTAAATTCTCTCTGATCCTGAAATGATCTTTTCATATTCCTATCGTGAGTGGGGCGTCTTTTCATGCTGCCAGGGTTGCCCAATCACAATGGAATGATTTTTCTTGATGGTTGGATCTCCTGGCATGGATATTCACTCTCCTGCCGCCGGTATCGCTGCGATGCTACATCCTGACATGCACTCCACCATCCCGCAGACACTCCTTCACCTCGCCAACCGTGTACTCCCCGAAGTGAAAGATACTCGCAGCAAGGGCTGCCGACGCATTCGTATCCCGGAGCACCTCAAGGATGTGTTCGGGATTCCCGCATCCGCCTGATGCGATCACCGGGATGTTTACGCTGTCGCTGATAGCCTTCGTCAGTTCGATGTCGAATCCATCCTTTGTTCCGTCCCTGTCCATACTCGTGAGCATGATATCTCCGGCACCACGCTCTTCCGCTTCTATCGCCCACTGGATCGCATCGATGCCTGTAAACTCCCTCCCGCCATAGAACGAGCACTCAAACCAGCATTCGCCATCCGGCGTGTCCACCATCTCCCTGCCAGGCTCGCGCCCGTACCTTCGTTTGGCATCGATTGCAAGGACACACGCCTGGTTCCCGAAGTACTTCGCGATATCGTTTATGAGATCCGGGTTCTTGAGTGCCGCGGTGTTGACCGAGACCTTGTCCGCTCCTGAGTTAAATGCAGTTCTCGCATCTGCAAGCTCCCTGATGCCGCCGCCGACCGTAAGCGGCATGAAGACGTTCTCAGAGGTCTTCTCGATGACCTTTGCCATCGTCTCCCGCCTCTCGTGCGAGGCAGTGATGTCAAGGAAGATCAGCTCATCCGCACCCTGGCGATCATATTCTTCGGCAAGCTCCCATGGGATGCCTGCGTACCTGATCTGCTTGAACCGGACTCCTTTCACAACCCTGCCATGCGCAACTCCGAGATCGCAGTCAAGGCACGGAATGATTCGCTTTGCTAACATTTGATCATCTCCACGAAGTTCTTCAGAATCAGAAGTCCTTTCTTGCTCGATTTCTCCGGATGGAACTGAACCGCATGGATATTATCCTTCTCAACAACCGCCGCCATATCCACGCCGTAATCGGTCGTTGCGGCGATCACGCGCTTGTCCTCTGGAACGCAGTAATATGAATGCACAAAATAGAAGAAATCACCATCATTGACCCCTGCGAGCATATCCGAGTCCAGATTGTCCCGATGTATCGTAAGCTCATTCCACCCCATCTGCGGGATTTTAACCCCGTCAGGAAGGCGGATAACATCCCCCTTAATTAGCCCAAACCCGGCAGCGTCACTCTCCTCACTCCTATCGAACAACACCTGCATCCCGATGCAGATTCCCAGGAGAGGTGTGCCAGAATCTACCAGATCGAATAACCTATCTGAAAACGGGGTTAAGTTGTGCATCGCGTCGCCAAACGATCCAACGCCAGGGATAACAACAGCGTCTGCGTCCGCATCTGAAAGACTTTTGCTATCGGATATGATGACTGGATTTCCACCCACCTTATCAAGCGCATTGTGGATGCTACGGAGATTTCCCATACCATAGTCGATTATTGCAATCATGATTAACCTGCGTTGCGTATTGTTTATTAATTGAACGATCGCGTATTCTCCAGCTCACCGATATCTCTCATGCTAACCAAACAGTTGCAAGACCTCTTTTTTACTCATTTTCTGGCGGCGCTTCTGATCCTCCCATATCTTCCTGAAATAATAGAAATATTCATAAAGTTTGAATATATTTTTTGTATATATGACTTCTCCCTTCCCCACCACCTCCGCCTTGAGATAAAGCGGCATCAGTTCAAACATTCTTACATCATACCGCGCATCACGTACGTTCGACAGAATCCACCTTGAAAATCCAATATTATCGTCTATTGCAGGCGCAACAATGCTTATGTCGATGTCGCTACGTTCACTATCTTCCTCGGAGGCAAGAGAGCCATAGAGCAATATGCCCAGAACATCATCATGCAATGGCTCAAAATCCTTCTTCACTCTTCGTTTAACTTCTTCCTTATCCATGTTTCAACCACATTAACAAATTCCATAACTCCCGGCAGCAGACCCAACATGTTCTCGAATGCAAGAATATCATCGGTATGATTGTACCGATGCACAAGTCGGTTCCTTAGACCGTTCGCCTCAATCAATATTGATCTCATCCCTTCCTCGATCACTCCAAGCGATTCGATGTTTGTATAATCATCCTTCGGAACAATCTTCTCATCCTTGCATGCCATGGCAATACAGTCCATTGACGCCTCTACGATCTCCTGAAATGCCTTGTATGTTGCCAATTTCGTCTTTTCATCATGGACAAAATCTTCTGAGTTATACCCACCTATCCAGTCATTTATTTCGTCATTCCTCTTCAGAATAATATTCATTTTATCTCTGTATCGCTTTGCACGTTCTATTTCCATAATTCTCACCGCCTCCACTCACGAGTGTCAGCAATAATATGATGCTGGTGATTCGTTTCATGAGATCGCATATTATAATTCATGTTGGAAGTCATATTTCCGGTAGTCATAGAATTTGTATTCAAATCCGCCTACAGTATCGAGCATTTTTTTGAAAATGAAATTCGTTGGAGACTTAAACCAATGGTTATGTATGATGGTTTTATTTGTTTGGTGCCTTATCATTGTAGCTAAATTATAGCTATAAAATATAATTTCTGACAATTTTGAGTTTTTGCCGGCAAATTCTGTTGCATTCTCAATATATTCTTCTCTGCTCGGGAGTGCTCCGACATCGACTAAAAATACAGCATCTCCATCAGTTTCGTCAAAATCAGACAGTTTCTTATTTATTTTATCTCTTAAATTGCTGACATCTGAGGTATCGACATCTGGAACATACACTTCGATATATACTCGTTTACCATCGCTAAATACAACCAGATCAAAATCTCCATCACCTACCTCTGGCTCAAATTCATAAGACCATGATTTCGATTTGAAAGCCGCTGCAATGCGAAACTCTTCTACCGTACTGTAGAACTCCCGATGATCTTCCTTGCATTTTATAATTTTTCTTCTTATTGCTTTGATTTCAGATTGATTATGTGAAGTGAGTTCTTTCACAAAATTAAGGCAATTTAAAGCCAGAACGTAGTTATAGATACGACCCTCTTTTTCGAGTCTTTTCCACAAAGTCTGTCCAGGTTTATCGTTCAACTCATCCAAAGTTACGTTATCCTCGATAAACCTCATGAGAGGGTGATTCTCATCTCTTTCTATCTGACTAAAATCATTCTCAAGCAGAAATTTTATTATTTTTTTCCTCGACGGTTTTCTGTCCATAACAAAGACCCCAGTTCATTTGCAAGCAACGTGCTTTTAACTTTTCGGTTCAAAATCTTTATTAAAGTTTTGAAAGATATGTATGCAGGACGCTCCTCCAATCACGTGCATTGCATTGACACCACCTGTTCGGGCAAACACACAAGATAACAATATATACAAGGCATGGAAGGTTTTTGCCATCATCGGCACATTGTGAATCCTCCTCAAGTTTCCCATGTCATAGTCGATTATTGCGATCATGCCTGTATTTGAGTATTGGTGTGAATCATTTATTAAACAATCGATCTTATGATTGAGGATAACATAGAGGTCTTGATATGGAGCAGCAACTCGTAGCAGTCATGGACTTTGGCGGGCAGTATAGCCACCTGATCGTGCGGCGGTGCAGGAATCTCGAGGTATACGCCGAGCTGATCCCACACACCACCACGCCAGAAGCGATCCGGGATATGAATCCGAGTGCGATCATCCTGTCAGGAGGTCCGTCCAGTGTGTATGCCGACAATGCCCCGGTATGCAACCCTGGAATATTCGATCTCGGAATCCCCATACTTGGAATCTGCTATGGAGCCCAACTAATCGCACGCACCATGGGCGGGGATGTTAAACAGACCGGGATGCGGGAATATGGGAAGACCGAACTCTATGTGGACGAAGGATCGGATCTCTTCGACGGAACCTTGGAAAAAACGACTGTCTGGATGTCGCACGGAGATCTGATCGGAAGCCTGCCCGCGGATTGTGAGATCATCGCGCACACAGCAGGATCTCCAGTTGCAGCATTCAGAAAGAAACGTGTCTATGGCATCCAGTTCCATCCGGAGGTTGTGCACACCACGGAGGGCGAGAAGATGCTCAAAAACTTCCTCTTTTCGATATGCGGATGCGATCCCGACTGGAGTTCGGAATCATTCATCAACAGTGCGATCGATGAGATCAAAGCGACAGTAGGACGCGGCAGAGTGATTCTTGGATTGAGCGGCGGAATTGACTCTGCAACCGTTGCTGTCCTGCTCCACCGCGCAATCGGGGACGAACTGACCTGCATCTATGTTGACAACGGGCTCATGCGGAAGAACGAGACCGAAGAGATCGTACACACATTCAAAGATAATTTCAAGATCAATCTTGAGGTCGTTAATGCGCAGAACCGGTTTTTGGAGAGACTGCGCGGGGTCAGTGATCCCGAGGAGAAACGAAAGGTGATCGGGGATGAGTTTATCCGCGTCTTTGATGAGGCTGCTGCGCGGATCGGGGATGTTGACTTTCTTGCGCAGGGCACGATCTATCCTGACCGGGTTGAGAGTGCAGCAACCTCGGATCTTGCATCGCGCATAAAATCACACCACAATGTCGGAGCGCTGCCTGACGATATAAGATTGCGGTTGATTGAGCCGATACGTGATCTCTACAAGGACGAGGTGCGTTCCGTTGCAAAGAAACTCGAACTGCCCGCAGGCATCGTCAAACGCCACCCGTTCCCGGGTCCGGGCCTTGCAGCAAGGATCATCGGAGAGGTTACACCTGATAAACTCAGGATCTGCCGCAACAGTGGCGCGATCGTCGAAGAAGAACTGAAAAATTGGGGACTCTATGATAAAACATGGCAGGCGTTTGCAATGGTCGGAGACGATCTCGCAACGGGTGTTCTCGGAGATGAGCGGTCGCTCGGGCATATCGTGACCATAAGGGCGGTGGAATCAGTCGAAGCGATGACCGCTGACTTTGTCAGACTCCCGTACGACCTGCTGGAAAAAATCGGCAGCAGGATCACGAACGAGATCAGTGGCGTGACATGGGTTGCTTATGCGATCTCGTCCAAGCCGCCGTCCACGATCGAGCCGTGCTGATATGAGTCCCGGCCCATTATCTTAACAGACATCCATCACTGTGGTGGTGCAGCCGCGCAACTCATCAGTCTCCTGCTATTCTCGCGACGCGGTCGAAGAACCACGTCTCAGTATCTCTCGGACCCGGATGCGCCTCAGGATGGTACTGCACCGAAAGGACATCGAGATCGGGGTGCTCGAATCCCTCGATTGTACCGTCGTTCGTGTTGATCTGCGTGACCTTAATTCCGGTTCCCTCAATAGAGGCATTATCAACAGCAAAACCATGGTTCTGTGACGAAATATAGACCTTTCCACTCTGCATATCCTTAACCGGCTGATTTGCCCCCCTGTGCCCGAACTTGAGTTTGTATGTCTCGCACCCGAGCGCAAGCGATATCACCTGATGCCCGAGACAGATGCCTGTAATTGGCAACGTGCCGGCAAGCTCTGTCACCGCGCTAATTGCACCTTTGGCCTTCCTGGGGTCGCCGGGACCGTTTGAGAGAAATAGGATGTCTGGACCTGCGGACATGACTTCTGTTGCGGTTGCGGTGGCTGGAAACACCGAGATATCGAACCCCCGCTCTATGAGACTCCGGAGAATGTTTTGTTTGATCCCGAGATCGATGAGCGCAACTTTCTTCCCGCGGCCCTCGATGTGATACGGTCTCTTGCACGTTACCTGCGAGATCAGGTCGATCTCAGAGATATCGGGTTGCTCGCATGCAAGTTCCACGGCATACTCACCATCGATACTGCCGCTGCCGCCGTCCACGATCAGCGCAGCACGGAGCGTCCCATGCTCTCGTGTCTTGATCGTGAGGTGCCTGGTATCGATCCCCGCGATTCCGGGCTTACCCTCACGTTCCAGAAACTCGTGGATGCTCTCCTTGTACTGATGATGCGACGGGTGGTTGCATGCCTCCCGCACGACGAGTCCCTCTGCCTGCATCCCCTGTGACTGGAACGCGTCGGAGTTAACCCCATAATTGCCTATCAAAGGGTATGCAAACATCAGGATCTGTCCCTTATACGACGGATCGGTCAGCGCTTCCTCATATCCTGTGAACTGCGTGGTGAAGACCAGTTCTCCTGAGACCTCGCATTCGGAGCCAAAACCAGTGCCGTGCAGGATCGTCCCGTCCTCAAGCCCGATAACAGCATTCATGGTCTCTGGTATGGTAGGTTTGGGTTGATATAGGTTGTGGAATTCTGTGAAATTGGAGTTCTTAAATGTATATTTTATGACTCATTTTATTTGTGCAGTAGTTCCGAAACCCCCTACTTCCGAACGAGAAAGACCTATGAAAGACAGTTTCACATAACTCCAAATATCTTTTGAGCTTCAATCTGATAATATATTGATAAAGTTTAGCCCATTCTTGATAATCTCTCTAAAAGAACCATTCTTATATCGTATTTACATGGCAATCTCTATTCGGAACTACACCCGTTCGGAAGTACTGTTGTGATAGAAAACTTTAAATACTATCATAAGGTAATCACCTTCCGAAGACCTATGAAATATGTCATAGCAATAATACGACCTGAACGACTCGATTCTGTCACGAGGGAGCTCCAGAAGGTTGAGGTGAGCCGGCTGACAGTCTCGCCGGTATCGGGATATGGCGCTCAGAAAGGATATTTAGAGGTATACCGGGCAGTCGAACTTGAGGTAAACCTTCTTGAAAAGATCAAACTCGAAATAGCGGTAAACGACGATTTTCTCGCACCAACAATCGAAGCCATCCAGAAGGGGGCAAAGACAAACGAAAAAGGTGAGATTGGGGACGGCAAGATATTTGTACTGCCTCTCGATGATGTTGTACGGATCAGTACCAGTGAAACCGGTTCTGAGGCGATCTGAGGATATGGGAGGTTACGAAAAATGGCTATTGTATTTGCAGATACCGCGTGGGTCTTGATCTCATCAGCGCTTGTCTTATTCATGCTCCCCGGACTTGCACTCTTCTATGGCGGGATGGTCCGGCGGAAGAACGTCTTAAGCAGCATGATGCACTCGTTTGTGGTTATGGGGATCGTCGCTGTGCTCTGGGTTGTTGTTGGGTATTCGCTCGCATTCAGCGAGGGGAACTGGTTTGTCGGCGGACTTGACCACATCTTCCTTTGGGGAATTGACTACAATTCAACGACCGGAACGATCCCGACGTATGCATTCGTTGCGTTCCAGGGCATGTTTGCAATCATAACGCCAGCCCTAATCTCGGGTGCTGTTGTCGGGCGTATCAAATTCAAGAGTTACATCGCATTCATCACGCTCTGGAGCTTGATCGTCTATGCGCCGGTCTGCCACTGGGTCTGGGGCGGCGGGTTTTTGACAGGCGAGGCACTCGACTTTGCAGGCGGAACAGTTGTTCACATCACATCCGGAATCTCAGCACTCGCAATCCTCGTCTTCCTTGGCAAACGGAAGGGTTACGGCGTGGACGTCATAAAGCCGCACAACGTAACACTCACACTCATCGGCACCGGACTCCTCTGGTTCGGCTGGTTCGGGTTTAACGCGGGCTCCGCACTTGCAGCAAACGAGATTGCAGCGCTCGCATTCATAACAACGTTCGTCGCACCAGCCGCAGCAGGACTCTCATGGATGACTGCGGAATGGTGGGGCACAGGAAGACCAACTGCGCTTGGGTTTGCAACAGGAATTCTTGCAGGTCTCGTGGCGATAACGCCAGCAGCAGGATTCGTGACACCAATGGCTGCACTTGCTATTGGCGTTGTTGCAGGGGTTGTCTGCTACAATGCAGTGATGTTGAAAGGAAAGCTTGGGTACGACGACTCGCTCGATGTCTTCGGTGTCCACGGTGTCGGCGGAACCGCAGGCGCACTTCTGACTGGCGTATTTGCGACTGTTGGTGCTGCTGGACTAATCTCTGGAAACTCACACCAGTTCTTCCTGCAGTTTGAGGGCGTCGTGATCACGATGGTGTATGCGATCGTCTGTACGATAGGAATCGGCTTTGTTCTGGATAAGACGTTGGGACTCAAAGTCTCTGTAAGCGAGGAGAATATCGGGCTCGATCAGACGCAGCACGGCGAGAAGGGGTACAATTTCTGAATTTGGGATGCCACACGAAGGGGATTTGAAAATAGTCCGAGTCCCCTTCCAATTCCTCAGGTGATGTTGGGAAACTGACCCATAAGCCCCACTGGTGTACTATTTACCTGCTCATATTTTTGGGTCCGCTCACATTCGACCACAACAGTTATGTGCGAAGATACGGTAATGGGGTAGTGGTTACTTAACAGATAACAGGTGATAGTATGACTATGACAAAAGACGATGTAATCGCCGCAGTCGAGGAGAATAACGTAAAATTCATCCGGCTGTGGTTCACAGACATTATGGGAGTTTTAAAGAGTTTTGCGATCACGAAATCGGAACTCGAAAACGCGCTCACCGACGGAATGGGTTTTGACGGCTCATCGATCGCAGGATACCAGGACATCGAGGAGAGTGATATGGTTGCGATGCCAGACACATCGACCTTCCAGATCCTTCCGTGGAGACCTACGGATGACGCAACCGCACGGATGTTTGTGGATGTGCTGACCCCTGACAGGAAGCCGTACGAGGGCGATCCGAGATATGTTCTCAAGAGAAACCTTGAGCAGGCGAAGAAGATGGGTCTTGATATGTTTGTCGGACCCGAACTCGAATTCTTCTACTTTAAGGATTCGGATGCCCCGGAAGTCCTTGACAAGGGCGGGTACTTTGACTTGACACCGCTTGACCTTGCGACCGATTACAGGAGAGAGACGGTCTTTGCGCTTGAGAAGATGGGGATAAGGGTGGAATATAGCCACCACGAGGTTGCGCCCTCCCAGCACGAGATTGATCTTAGATACTCCGAGGCTCTTGCCATGGCAGACAATGTGATGACATATAAGCTTGTCGCAAAGGAGATTGCCAGAAACTTCGGAGTCTATGCAACGTTCATGCCAAAACCGATCTTCGGAGAGAACGGATCAGGCATGCACACGCACCAGTCGCTATTTAAGGGCGACCGCAACGTATTCTTCGACGCGGAATGTGAATACGATCTCTCGGACCTTGCGCAGAGCTATATTGCAGGGCTTCTCCACCATTCAAGAGAGATCTGCTCTGTCTTTGCCCAGAGCGTGAACTCGTATAAGCGGCTCGTTCCCGGGTTTGAGGCGCCGGTCTACATCGCATGGGCACGCAGAAACAGATCAGCACTCATACGGGTGCCGATGTACCAGCCAGGAAAGGAACTTGCAACACGGATGGAATACCGTGCAGCAGACCCGGTCTGCAACCCGTACCTGACATTTGCGATAATGCTTGCAGCAGGACTTGAGGGCGTCCGAGAAGGGTATGAGCTGCCAGAGCCGCTTGAGCAGAACATCTACAAGATGAGCGAGACCGAGCGGAAGAATATGGGCGTTAAGTCGCTGCCTGCAAGTCTGGGTGAGGCGATTGCCGAGACCGAGAAGAGTGACCTTGTGCGCCGGGCACTTGGAGATCACACCTTCGAGCGGTTCATCTCACTTAAGAAACAGGAATGGGACGACTACCGGATACAGGTCACGCCCTACGAGATCGAGAAGTTTCTGCCAGTGATGTAGGTTGTAGGTGATTTATGTCTGCGCTCTGCAAGATATGGGCGCAGACCCGTGATTTTTTTATTTGTATGCTTCCGGCAACAGTGCCAGCCGATGATCTTTGTATATGCGCTGCTCTCTGTTTTATATATTCGCACACTTTAAATCGTATTTCACTCAACTATAGATTTTTTCGCTTCTTTAATCGCGTTTACAAATCTTTCTAAAGTTTCATCTGTAATATCTCTTAATGTGCCGCTGATTTGCGCATATTCGTTTGCCGATGGTTTGCTTGTCGTTTTGATGTTTATCTTTGGATCTGGAACATCTCTTCTACAAACTCTTCATCATCTTCAAAAATTGGGACCAGTTTTTACTCGGGCATAGTATTAAATCTTTGGTAATTCGTAGCAAGTCTTAATAAAAACCGCACCAGTTCAATTGCATATGCATAGACGAAAACTGACCCTCGAAATTGACATTGACGATGATGCAGTCGATAGCATAGGAGATCTCGAACGGGAGATTCTTGCCCAAGACATCTGCGGGCAGGCGGC
>PQXF01000061.1 GCA_003194445.1 Candidatus Methanogaster sp. | reverse complement strand
TTTCAAAAACGCCATCACCAACTGCCTGAACCAGACGGACACCACCTACAAAGAAGAACTTGACTCTTTGCTCACATTACGGTTTCAGAGGTTTGGAAAAGCTCAAGTTGTGGCGGTGTGAAGTATAGCTAATCTGACAAAGTGAAATTAAGGTCCCGAACGCTAAAAGCCGGGTTATACTAACGAACTGGGTGGCGAAGGTATTGGTTTGCACTCGCGAATTGTCAAAGAGTTGATCTTCGCAAACTCTCGCGACCCCAGCAATGCATAATGGATCAGTCCGTCTTCGCCTCAGCCGTATGCCCGCAGATGTTATCTCAAACACGGTAAGGTCTGGCGTGATATCTGTGTTGCGCATCTTTGGGATGGTGATATATCGCTCCATCTTCTTGGTGTACGGGTTCTCCTCCACCCTAAGCCGGACCGATCCGTACACCGAATAGTCGGCAACCCGGTTGGTCATAGTGTATGCGGACTCGTCCATGACGAACATGGCGGTGCATCAATTCTTGTTGAGCGCGAAATTCAGCGCATCGAACTGGTCTCTGAAATCCTGGGCAGTCGAGCGGAGCGTGAAGACTCTGATATTGTCGATGACCGCGGCATCAATACCGTCTAGCACGTAATTGGTAAGCTGGGAGAGTTCGATCTCGAGCCCTTCCTGCGCAAATCCGTACTTCGTCACCTGTCCGGATTTGCTTGAGCGGCTCTCAAAGACACGCCCGATGATCAGTTGTCCACTGTCGTAATACTCTGCAAGGTCGAGCCCGCGCATCTCCGCCTGTACGCTCCGCCTGTACGAGGATGTCTTCAGGCGACTCTTCTGTTGCGATATCCACGCACCTCCTGCCATCCATGCAAGCTTTGTAGAGGAAGTGAAGCCCGAAAATCGTCTTCCCAGCACCCTTGCCCTTCGGGTAGCCGCCACTCAATTTTACATCCAGTTCATCGATTCCTGTTGGGTACGCGCTCCATATTCACTCCCCCTTTCCCAAGGTGTTTGAATACCCGTACTAATATTTCAAATTAGGTTATATAAATGTATTTCGCATTCTGCCCTGAATATCCTGCATCTACATAATCATTGTTATATAAATCGATACCACCATTTAATCAAAAACTAAACATGTCTGACTATCAGATATGTTTTTTGATTGTTTTAAGCAATTAATATCTTTTTTTTCGACGCCAAGCTCTGTAGCCAATTTTCTCAGGTCGATTCTTTTGAGAACATCTATTGTAACCGGGCGTTTAGCATCAAAAAAGACTAAAGAATGAATGAAGTCGATCGATATTGGAGAGTTCAGTAATTGGGTAATAAATACTGCTTCTTTTTCATTTTTACACGAAATGAAATAACAAGTGTCATCTAACATAATGGGTTTGCCTTCATACGGCCCTATTGCATTAAAGTGAATATTTTTATAGAGGCCGGAGATAGCTACTTTCCAGTGTGAAAATGTATAATCGCCTATACCGAAAACGCAAAATCGCGGTCTATTTATATATATGGAACTCTTCCTATTTAAAAGAATGTCAGAATATCTGTTTAAATAATCCCATGTTCTGGGAGCTTTTTTAGTAATTGTATTGGTTGGATCTTTCATATTTTTTTGGGTAACGATAACGCATTTTCTTGGTTCAAGTCTATCATTACCTAAATCAGACGATTTTAACAAGGGATAAACATAAGTATCTTCTAAATCGATTATTTCACCAAAACCGTTTTTGTATTTATCACCAACTTTTTCCAATTCCATAACCTTTGCAGCATCATGTTTAATTCCCGAACGCCATGTATAATATTGAAATCCGCCTATAGCAGAGGCTTTCTTATAGGAACCTATATCCGCAACCAATTCATTGTTTATGATACCCATGGTCGCAATTCTATTTTGGAGATTTAAATCACTATAAATATCTGCCTTTTTTTCGAAATGGTTAGGTTTAAAAGACATGTAGAGTAAACAAGCACCCGCCGAAATGTTAAAATATTTCTTACTGTCAAAAAGAAATAATCTGGAATCATCAATTTCAATACCATTGCGCCAATTATGTAATAATACTTTTCTTGCCGTCGACGTTTTGCATAACATGGCCATATACGAATCTGATTTATTTAATACTTTAGATAGTTTAGTTAACATCCACTCAGAAATATCAAAATTAGATTTCCCCGTTTTTGCAGAAAATCCACTTAGTCCTTGGAAATTGGATTTTTCAGGGAGATTTTTACTACCTATTGTACCAAGAACCGCATTTGTGACCCACGGCGGATTACCAATGCATAAAATAGGTTTTTTCAAATTTTGCACGAATCCATTCCAATTAAAAGAAAAAAAATCCTGTTCCACAATCTCAATGTTTTTACGATCCTTAAATTTCGATGATAAATCTTGAATGTATTCTTTATTTATATCAAAACCATAAAAATATTTTGCACCGTTAAATGATCCCATGCCACTTATTAAAAAACTTCCTGAGCCGCAAGTCGGCTCAATTATTATATGTGGCTTGATGGATAATTCTGTTAACAGCGATGTTACTAAATTACTTAATTTTATTGGCGTTTGGAAGTCACCAAATTCAATCCTTCTTCTACTCATGTTAGTCTATAAACTCCTTCAACACAACCCGCTTTTTCGATGACCCTGCTGTATTGAAGCCTCCGTTGGAGCGCATTAGAGATGGTGAGGTAACCAATTTTGGGGGCATTCCTGAATATTTCTTCTGCTAACTTTCGTGCTTGTATTTCATCTACTGGTAACATTCTTTCCTCAAAGAAAGCCATCAAATCATCTGAATTACCATTGTTTTCTAATATTTTTATTATTCCTGTAGTGGTCTGAAAATCGGCTGTATGATCTGCATCTACAAAAATCGTATGTATAATATTCAAATTACTTGTCTTATTTTCAATATCATTGGCTTTAGTATATACAAATATCAATAGTGAATACCCCAACCCGCAAATCTTTTGTTTAGCTGATTTGTAGGGGCATGATGATTGCGGTTGCTTTATGCTAGTTACTTTTATATCGATACCTAAATCCGGAAAGTCTATTCCTTTAGCAGATGATCCGATTTCTACGTTGTATTTTGATAGAAGACCACTTTGGAATTTGTGCTCGAGATATGTACCGACGGCCTTTCCGTCGGTGACTCCAAATAGGGAAGGTTCATCATGTTCACTTTCCATTTCTGAAAAACGTTTTGCCTCGATTTTCAGATTTTCAACATCAAGATCGGGTTTCATTGATTACATACCTACCTTCACATTCTTCTCCTATATTGTGCCATCGACCCATCCCCACAAAAACATTCCGATTCGCACGACTGCCCCGCCTCTGGCATATACCCCGTCAGCCCCGGAAAGTCACCAAACCCCGACTTAAGTTTGTAGCCCGTATCTCGCGCCTTCGCAGATCATATCTGACCGGCTAAAATCGTTGCAGCACACTGATCGCGTTGAAGTTTTCCCGTCCCATGTAGGCTACATTAGAACTCAGCCCATATACAAACCCGCGTCCTTGCGCGAAGTTAGGGCTTTCAACATTACAAGCCATAACAAGTCTCGCCGCGCAACCGATGCAAATATCTACAATCCCTGCCAGATAAATTAACAGAGACTCTATGCCGCAGACACCAGCACCACCCATCGCAGAGAAACTCGCAGAAAAGCAGAAATCGATCAGCATAGCTGAGTTCTTCGAAAAAAACAAGCAGATGCTCGGATTCGATTCGCTGCAGCGGTCACTGATCACGACGATCAAGGAGGCGGTTGACAATGCGCTCGATGCCTGCGAGGAGGCAGAGATCCTCCCGGACCTCCTGATAGAGATAAAGGCAGCCTCGCCAGCACCGAATCTTGTCCTGATCGTCGAGGACAACGGCCCCGGAATCGTCAAGGAGCAGATCCCAAAGGTCTTTGCGAAGTTACTGTACGGCTCCCGTTTCCATGTTCTGAAGCAGTCGAGAGGGCAGCAGGGGATCGGGATCAGTGCGTCAGTTCTGTATGCGCAGTTAAGCACGGGAAAGCCTGTGAAGATCATCTCAAAGATCGGCTCACAGCAGCCAGCGCATTACTGCAAGCTTATAATCAACACGAGCAAGAACGAGCCCGAGATTCTCGAGGAGAGGGCGATCGAGTGGGACCCTCCACACGGAACCAGAATCGAACTCGAGATTAAGGGCTCGTATGTGAAGGGACGTAGGCAGTCAGTTCTTGAATACCTGCGAAACACCGCTATCGTAAATCCACACGCGAGACTGACGCTTGTCGATACCGACGGTGCGTACACTATATTTGAGAGGGTAACCGACCTCCTGCCAGAGCCACCCGCGGAAATCAAGCCACATCCGGCAGGGATCGAACTCGGAACACTTATAAAGATGTTGCGGTACACAGACCAGCAGCGACTGTTAACGTTTCTGAAGGAATCGTTCTCAAAAATCGGGGCTGTGACCGCAGAAAAGATCTGCGCCCATGCAAAACTAAAACCCGCGTGTAAGCCCCAAAAACTCACGCACGAGGAGACAGAACGCCTACTTACAGCCTTTAAGAGTATAAAGATCTCCCCTCCGCCGACCGATTGTCTCTCTCCGATCTCAGAGGATCTCATCTACAAAGGCGTTGAGAAAGAGTACACAGTCGATTTCATAGAGACGACAAAACGCTCGCCTGCCGTGTACGCGGGAAATCCGTTTCTTGTCGAAGCTGCGATCGCTTACGGCGGCGATCTGCCTGCTGAGGGCAAGGTGGAGATATTAAGGTTCGCAAACCGGGTGCCGCTCCTCTACCAGCAGGGTGCATGTGCGACCACGCACGCCATCGAGCGGATAAACTGGAAGTACTACGGGCTCTTGCAGCCGGGAGGATTTCCCGCAGGGCCGTGCGCGATCATGGTGCATGTCGCATCCACCAACGTGCCGTTCACATCCGAGTCAAAGAACGCGATCGCAGATGTTCCCGAGATCCTTGACGAGGTCGAAAACGCGGTGCGTACCGTCTCGGGAAGACTTAGGAAATACCTCGGGAAGCGGGAGCTACTTTCGAAGCGCAAGGAAAAGGAGAATCTCATCAAGAGAGTGCTTCCGAGACTTGCGACCAAGGTCTCTGACATCCTTGATCGGGATGCTCCGAATATCGATCCGGTCGTTGCAAGGATCATGGGAAATCTCCTTGTGAACCGCTCATTGGTACGAAATGAGAACGGTTTTGATGTCGAGATCCGGATTGAGAATCATACGGATACTGCGCAATCCCTTAAAATACATGACCTGATCCCTTACGAGATCAAAAGCGCGGAACCCGAGCCGCGCAGGGCTGTGATCGGGGATCGGTTCGATCATCTCTGGGAGGTCTCGCTCCGATCAGGTGAAGATGTATCTCTTATATATGCGATCGAAGCAGGAGGGGGGGCGGACGGGCGCGAAGAGATTTCGCTTCCCGCACCGATGGTGGAAGGTGTGCCCGCCGAACTGGTCACAGGTGCAAAGGTGCTCGGACGCGGGTGAGTGCGGGCGAGCCAGACCCGCGACCGTGTGGAGTCAGCACTCCCGCGTGACCGATAGTATTATTGTATATAAACCCAACTGCCATTATCATGATTGACCCCACCATCAAGATCGAGAATATTGTTGCATCGATGGAACTTTCTGACCACTTTGACCTCCTGCACATATCGTCATCCCTCGAAAATGCCGACTATGACAAAAACAAATTTCCGGGGCTCGTGTACCGGATAAAAGACCCGAAAACAGCATTTCTGGTCTTCGGCTCGGGCAAAGCAAACTGTACCGGTGCAAAGAGCATACCTGACGTGGATACCGCAATAATGATCCTTTCAGAAGATCTGACAAATCTCGGGTACACGATCACGAATACAGACTACACGGTCCAGAACATCGTGGCTGGCGCATCACTCGATACGGAACTCGACCTGGATGCTATCGCGATCGGTCTCGGGTTTGAGAACATCGAATACGAACCAGAGGTATTCCCGGGTCTCGTGTACCGGATCAAGGATCCCAAAGTAGTTGTTCTGATATTCCGCTCAGGAAAACTTGTAATCACCGGAGCAAAGACCCAAGAAGAGTGCGAATTTGCTAAGATGGATGTCTGGCAACAGTTGAACAATTTAGGCTTAGTCTGATAGACGATGAGCATATCTGAAATTGAACTATTTTTAAGAGAAGACATTGGAGATTTCGATCTTTTCCATGAGTTGCTCCCGGATGATGTAGCCAAAGCAAATATTGTTGCAAAAGAAGACGGAATAGTCGCCGGACTGGAAGAAGCGATACGGATTCTCTCCCATTGTGGAATCTCGGCCACGCGCAGACGAGACGACGGCGATACGATAGCCGAAGGGGATGTTGTGCTCGAACTCGGCGGAAGTACCCGCGCAATCCTGCAGAGCGAGCGCGTCACACTGAACTTTCTTGGCAGGATGAGCGGCATAGCGACCTTGACCCGGAGGTGCGTGGAGATTGTGGCAGGAACTGATGTCGGAATCGCGGGTACCAGAAAGACGACACCTGGATTTCGTAGATTCGAGAAGAAGGCGGTTGCGATCGGCGGCGGCGACCCTCATCGGTTTTGCCTCTCTGACGCCGTGATGATTAAGGACAACCACATCAAGATATACGGGATGGAGACGGCGTACGGATACGCAAGAGCTGCCGGTTTTACAAAAACAGTCGAGGTCGAGGTTGGAAATGCCGAAGATGCTGTGCGCGCTGCAAAACTCGGGGCTGACATTATCATGTTCGATAACATGGATCCTCGCAAGATCACAGAAGCCATATCAGCACTAGCCAGGCAGGAGTTATGCGATCATGTGATGCTCGAGGCATCCGGCGGCATAACACTGGACAATCTTGCTCTGTACGCAGAAACCGGCGTGGACGTGATCTCGATTGGCGCGCTCACGCACTCCGCTTCGTGGCTCGACTTCAGCCTCAAGGTCGACTGAGGATGGTTTTTTAATCTCTTCCTGGTGATATGGGTTATGACAAAAAAGATTTGGGTCTTTGGTAACGATTCTGTCGTCGACGCTTGCGTCATCTCGCGTTGCAGCGACCAAAACCACGAAGATTTTTGACATATATTTTCGAAATAAAGTTTCGGAAAACCAGTCACATAAGATAATAAGATAACAAAAAGTCTCGGATGATGAATGAATGAGGAATGATAGACATGGCGACCCGGGTTGAGATACAATGAAACAGGCAATGACAAGTATCGATGTTGCGGTGATAGTCTCTGAGCTACAGCATCTCGTTGGGTCGCGCATCGAAAAGATATACAAAACCGATACTGGTACTGATATTGAGCAGATCCGGTTGAATCTATACCTCTTTGGGGAGGGGAGATCCGATCTCGTGATCACTCCGGGGGCGTATGTGTGCCTGACCGCGCATCCGCTTCCAGGACCGAAAACGCCGGCGATGTTTGCGATGACGCTTCGGAAGTACCTCTCTCACGGCAGGATCGTCTCGATTGAGCAGTACGACTTCGACAGGATCATCGAGATCAAAACGATGCGCGGAGAAGTCGAAAACGGGCTAATACTCGAACTCTTTCCGCCGGGCAACGTGATACTGGTGAACCACGAGCAGAAGATCATCCTCCCACTCCATCCGGTGACCTTCCGCGGGCGGAGAATCCGGAGCGGAGAGGTATACAAACTGCCTGATATGCAATCAAATCCTGTCGAGATCACAAAAGATGGGTTATCTGCTCTATTTTCCGAATCAGACATGAGTCTCGTCAAGACGCTTGCTACAAGACTGAATATGGGGGGAGTCATTGCCGAAGAGGTCTGTTCACACCTCGGGATCGATAAAAATACCGGTTGCCAGGATTTATCAGATGAGGTGGTCGAGACGGTGCACCGCGGGATCGCACACGTATTCGGACAGATGGCTAATCCAAAGCCGCATATCACATACAAGGACGAAAATAAGATCGATGTCCTTCCGTTTGAAATTTCCAGATATACAGACCGGACAAAACGATATTTTAATACGTTTAGCGAGGCACTCGACGAGTTCTTTGGCGTAGCGGCGAAAGAGCAGGCAATCGAAAAGAAACCTGATAGGAAGCAGAACCCGCTTGAACACCGGCTGACACAGCAGGAAAACGCTATCCGCAAGTTCGAGCACGATAAATCGGACCTGAGCGCGAAAGCTGAGGCGGTGTATACACATTACCAGCCAGTTGATGAGTTGCTCGGTCTGGTCCGGCAGGAACTTGCAGACGGGCGCACGTGGGACGAGATACGCGCGGAGCATTCCGAAATAAAGCGGACCGACCCGCGAAACAGGACAATTACGATAGAACTGGACGGGATGAGTATTCCGCTTGATACCGGGAAGAATGTTCCTCAGAATGCGCAAGTCTTCTATGACCGCTCGAAGAAGATCGGTTCGAAACTGGACGGTGCTGTGCGTGCAATCGAGAACACCCGGGAACTGCTGAAAGAGCGAGTGAAGAAGCCGAAAACGAAGATGCCAGCACCCAAACGCCCGAAACCACGCTGGTACGACCAGTACCGGTGGTTTAGAACCTCAGACGGATTACTCGTGATTGGCGGGCGCGGTGCAACCAGCAACGAGGAGATTGTCAAGAAATATCTTGAGAAACGGGACATTTTCATGCACAGCCAGGCGCCGGGCGCGCCGGTAACGATCATCAAGGTTGATAAAGGCGCCGAAGTATCCGAGCAGACCATCGCAGAGGCGGCGCAGTTTGCGATCTCGTATTCGAGTATCTGGAAGAGTGGTCAGTACACAGGCGACTGCTACTGGGTGAACCCGGATCAGGTCTCAAAGACACCGGAACACGGCGAGTTCGTCTCAAAAGGCGCATTCATCATCCGGGGCACGCGGAACTACTTAAAGGACGTTTCGGTCGGGCTTGCAATCGGGATAACCAGCGACCTGCACCTGATCGGGGGTCCGGTCTCTGCTGTTTCGAATCATGCAAAGAATGTGGTCGAGATTGTGCCAGGAAGGTTTAACCAGAACGATATCGCAAAGAAGATCTACCGGATATTCTCAGATGCGTTGGGGCGATCGATCAAGGTCGTTGCATCGCCCGACCAGATCGCCAAGTTCCTGCCGCCGGGCGAGTCTGATATCAAGTCAAAGGGCAAATAGACAAGTTGCATGCATTTTTTCACTCTTCCGGAGAATCTGGTTATGATGTGGAAGATTAAACCACCGAGAGTACAAAGGATCACAGAGAGTTGTTATTCATATCTTTTGTCCCCTCTGTGTCACTATGTGTCCTCTGTGGTCTTCCAAGAACCCCTATTTCGAAAATATCAAAAAAGTCGCCCGGGTTTTTGGTCACCGCCGAGATCAAGGCTGATATATCATGTCACCCCCAAAACCTTCGGAAAAGATTAATACCAGCACCTACAAATCAGTACTCCTGTATGACGAGATAGCCAAGCCCGGTATGGCGCTGGATTGCTAAATTATATTGTGCAACAATCCAGTGGTGCCTCGCACCTCGGGGGTTCAAATCCCCCTCTCGTCGTTTTGCCGTGCCTCATTCGATCGTGAATTCATCGCCGTTTGCAGGCGCAGTCGCATCGATCTTACATTCGCCAGCCCATGCTGCAAACTCTTCTGTGCGGTCGCCGTGCATCATAAACACAAACTCGCCGCCCTGATCGCAGAATTTTTGCACCAACCTCTTAAGCTCGGCGTCGCCGCTGTGCGCAGAGAAATCGTACTGCTCCACAGTCATGCGGAGTGAAAGTACCCGATTTCTGTCGGTCAGGCGTTTGTGCGCAAGTGCGTGGTAGCCATTGGTGCCCTCGACCTGGTATCCGGTGAGAAGGATCTTGCTCTCGGGGTCGTCGTGGATCTTGCCGAGATAGAAGAGCGCGGGTCCGCCATTTAACATTCCTGCTGTCGTGACGATGAGGGAGTTCTTGAGTATCCGCGCCCGCCTCTCCGGTTTCACCACGGTTGCGTTGTCAAACGCCTGCTGAAGCGCATTCGAATCGCGCAGACATTCGGGATACTGGATAAATCTTCGCAAGACATCAACACCCATCCCATCAACATAGGGGTGCAGCCCGTGTTTGTGGAGGATCATCAGAACCTCCTGCGTCCGCCCGATCGCGAAACACGGGACGATCGCATTGCCGCCGCGATTTAATGTATCGCGGATCGAGTCCACAAACTCCTGTTCCAGTTCCTTTCTCGGTGTATGGTCGGTGCCAAAGTACGTGCTCTCGGTGATCATGACATCAGCTTTCGGCTGTGGGCAGGCTCGGTTCAAAAGACGCGTATCCGTATGGTTCACATCTCCGGTGTAGAGTATCCGTATACCGTTTTCGGATTCGAGAAGGATCGATGCCGAGCCAGGGATGTGTCCTGCATCGTAGAGTTGCGCGGTATATTCGCCGCACTCGAAGCGATCCCTGTAATCGATGATGCGGGCAGATTGCATGAACTCCTGGATGTCCTGTGAATCAAAAAGCGGCATCTGCCCGGAACGCCTTGCAATAGAGAGCGTGTCCTTTGCAAGAAACGCTGTGAGATGTTTGGTGATCGGCGTGCTATAGACCTGCGGGTGGATGTCCATGATATTTGGCACCACGCCGCAGTGGTCGAGATGCCCATGCGAGATGATGATCGTTCGCGGGTGGATCCCGTTTAAGGGATATGACGGCGGACTGTCGGACGACTCGCCTGGTTTCATCCCGTAATCGAGCAAGATGTCGTCGTCGATCAGGACTGCAGACCTGCCAACCTCTCCGCATCCACCAAGAAACCGTAGCGAGCAATTCATGAAGGGTAGGTATGTGCTCGATAGGTGATAAACTTGCGGTGCAGCATGGCGTTCAAGTCTCGCTGATATACTTCTGCAGGATTTCTTGATGTGATTGGAAATCACGATGCTGCACGATATTTTTATTTTTAAAAAATAAACCGTCCGCGCACAGCATTTATAACATGGGCGAATAAGCATGAATAAACTGTATCTATTCAATCGGTACTATATTGAATCTCGGTTACTAAAAAAAGTGCGCCGGATGGTGATCTGGTCACACGGCATGATCCAGGTGCTATTGTTTCAGAGCCATCGGTCGTGTACGAGGATATTTATGAGACTGATAAAAACAATGGACGCGAATGCGATTGGGGGGGTTGTGACATGAGCCTTATGAGCGCATGAACATGCCAACCACGTAAAAATAGGATTAGGGCAACTCACAAATAATAATTTACCTGCCACCAGTTTTACATATTGATCTCTTGATTGAGTGACAACTAATAGAACTACTTATATCCCATACGTCTGAGTTTCAATAAAATTAAAGAACAAGTGTTATTACAGAACCATTCCAAAATAGATTCAATATGTCTATAGGATGGTTCGTAAGATGAACACAAATGAAATATCAGAAACATTCAAGTCGATCATTAAGAATACAGCGGAGAAATTGAGTGGTTTTAAAAGAAGAGCCTATATTGCCGAGATTACCATCAAATTACTGGACAAGAGTGCTCGTAAAGCAGAAAGAGAATTTGGTTGGGGTAGAAAGACAGTTGAGAAAGGCATGATGGAGTTAACCACTGGTATTAGATGCGTGGACAATTATTCTGCTCGTGGCAACAAGAAGACCGAGGAAAAGATGCCCGAACTCGGGGGAGGATATACGATCGATAGTTGGTCCGAAGAGCCAGACTGACCCCAATTTTCAAACGTCTCTCATGTATACGAGGATAACGGCGAAAGCTGTTCGACAGGCACTGATTGACGAAAAAGGCTACATAGATGATGAATTACCATGTGAAAACACGATACGGAATATTTGCTACCGTTTGGGATATCAACTGAAGAGGATTCAGAAGACCGAAAGCCACTTAAGAAGATTCCTGAGACCAATGCGATTTTTGAGAATGTTAATAAAGTCAATCACCAGTCAGACGAGGATCCAGAGACTTTGAGGATCTCAATTGACGCTAAAGCTAAAGTTGACATCGGAGAGTTTTCAGAGAGGATGGAAAATCCGAGAGTTGGAGAACCAGAAGAGGCTTTAGATCATGATATGAATCCTGAGATAAAAATGGTTCCTTTTGGTATATTTGA
>PQXF01000060.1 GCA_003194445.1 Candidatus Methanogaster sp. | reverse complement strand
CGTGCTTGAACTTCATCCGCTCCGGACAAGGCTTTCAACCATGGTGCGTATTGTGTGTGATCATCCATGCGCGTATATACGAGGGTTCACCTAATAAACTTTGCTACTTTATTTTTCGGTAAGCGCTTAACACCCCTTCAAGCCAGCAAGTACGGGTGTTTCTCTGCATGTTCGATTCCGAAGTCATTTATAGAATCGGCAGTGAGAATGTCAGCCATCGCAACGACCGGAGCGGCATACTTTGCACTCTCGATCGGTCCTATAAAAAGCGAGTTCGCGCCCATCACGATGCCGATTGCGTTTGCAGATATATCGCAGATCCTTCTGATCTCCGGGTCACGTTTCTTGAGATACGCCCATGACGACGGGGCATTGTGGGCTCCGACACCAGTTGGAAGCCCATACAATGATTTTACTGCATACAGTAGCCGAAATGATGATCCTGCGCCCTGTCCAAACGGCTGCACTCCGGGATCGTACAGGATCTTCTCAAAGCCACACCCCCTTGCGATCTCAAGGAGTCCTTTATCAACAAACCCGCCGCCGTCTTCGAGCATATCGATCCGCGCCTTAACTGACGGGTCCTGCATGTTAAAGCCGAGGATGACAACGCCCTCGATCTGTGATTCCGAGAGCGCATCGATCTCTGGCTTCTCGATCATCATGTTTATAGCGTTGTACATCGTCCGGCTGCCGAACTGCTCGCTTGCATGGAAAAGTCCTGCAAGCCTCGCCTCAAGATCCGCCGAATCAACGATGAGCGGCGCATCTGTACGGTCCGCCACAAAGTCGAGTCCCTTGATCATGAGATCAGGGGTCACGCCAACCACCTGAAAGATATACGGGGTGTTTGTGGCATCGCAGGCTTCCTCAACCTCTGCAATTAGTGATTCTGCCTTTTCTTTGTCGAATGTACCTGCATTCGCATCAACGATCTTCTGTCCGTCGTAGAAGATCGTAGGAATGATCACGGTCGGGTTCTCGCCGATCTGCCCACCGATCGTAACATTTCCGATCTCGATTACCTGCTGTTTTCGTGCGAATTTGAACATGCTACCACCCCAAAAGACTCACCATTATCAGTGCAGCGACAGCGCCCAGGGTAACCCCGATACACCGTCCGATCATTGTTCCCCTGCTCTGAATGATCTCTGCGCCAGCAAACTCGATATTCTCCTCGGCCCGGTCCAACCGTTTCATCATCTTCTCGTAGTCCATAACAAACCCTCCTCAGAATCCTCCCGTACCAACAAGCATCAGCAACAACGCACAGAGAAACCCGATCACGAGATAGATCCTCGTCCCGTAGATCCCTGAGTACGTGCGCTGATCCCTGCCGATCAGGAGTGCCCGCCGTTTTATGCTCTCTGTCATCCGCTCAATCTCCCGTGTATTCGGTGCGTGGAGCTCAGGGATCATCTCTTCTTCTTTTTCGTCGCTCATAAAAACCTCCTGATTGCAAAGATTAACAATGTGACAACAAAACCGGACGTCAGCCCCTGCCAGATTCCGGATACCACACCCGACATAAATTTATTCAGTTTGCCAAGATCCTTCACTTCCTGCTCAAGGCTGCGCAGTCTCGACTCTATCGAGACCACTTCCGGCGTCAGGATCACATCGCTCCCCCCGTCTGCTTCTGCTACCTTTCCAAGAGTAACAATCATCGGTTCTGCAGGAAACGGGTCCTTTGGAGCACAGGCATCGATCGCCTGCTTAATCTGCCCCATATCCTCGACATTCACGAGATCTATGATCTCAACCTGCTCCCTGAACCGCTCAACCTCCTTTGAGCTCAGATTCGAGATGAACGGGATTGCGCCGGATGCGCCGACGATCCGGTTCTTCTCATCGATTCCTGACTTGTGTATTGCAAGGAATGCATCACCAGCAAGATGTCCGTGAACCTCGGCTCCGCAGATGATGAGATACCTGATACAGGGATTTGAGATGATGTTTGCGATCACCTTCTCAATCCCGATATTCTCGGTCTTCATGGTTCCGGCGATCGCGATCTTGTTGATTACCCCGGTTACATCGATGCTGCTTCCAAGCGTTACCAGTACTATCTGGTTCTTCTCATCGCCAACCGTGAACTCACCTGATACAGCGGGCCAACCCATCTCACAGACCTCCTGCAATAATCAACAGAATAGCAACCGCAAAAAGCCCGAGAATGAAACCGATCACAGCATTGGAGACTTTTCCGAGGTTCAGGTAGATCCCCTCGCGATTCGGATACGATGGATGCGGTACTGTGGCTGGATTCAGCGAATCCACAAGATCGATTGCGGCGCGTTCGATCTCTTCGATCCCTTCGGATAGCTCCGCAATATTCGCAATCGGTAGGCTTGGATCCATCTCGGCTACGATGCCGCTTGCAGGGTCGATTGCGACGTTTACGTCCAGGTCTACTATCACATACATGATTCAATGCTCCGCAGGTGAATATCCGGTCCACCTTATATCATAGATATCGGATTTAACCAGCCTGTACCACGCAACGACCGCGATTACGAGTCCACACACACTCACCACAACGATTGCCACATCATCCGAAACCGGCATCGCTGATCCGCTGGCAAGCATCGCAACGATTCCGATCACAAGCGTTGTCATACATGCCTCAACAAGAGCGAGCAGTAATGTGCGCTTCTGGTTCTCGCCGGCACCGGTGCTGGCGTTGTATGGATGCAGCACCGCAAGTGTAATTATTATGTAAATAAATGGATATAAACAATAGTTGCTGCCGATGATCAGGAGAAATCCTGCTGTGATCAGGGCAGTGGATACCGCGATGACCGCACTGTTCAGCTCAATTCTCGGAATCTTCATCCGTATCACCTTATCTGCAAGTACCCCTGTGGCAAGACCGATCACAAGCGAGATTGTGACAACCGTTGCCGTATACAAAAGCGGCAGCGGCGTTGATCCGCAACAGAGCGATGCTATGAACGCGGATGTTGCGCCAACAGCAGTCCCCCAGTAACCAATGGATGCATTTCCAGTACCGAGCCCGTACTTTGCCATGCCACGAACCGAGTTTGCAGCGGATAAGAACGGAAGCCAGAAAAATACGATTCCGATCGATATCCCGTGCCCGATCAGGAGGATCCCTGCTATGCCGCTTAATAGTGCCGCTCCAAAGAGTGTGTGGATCTGTATCTCCTTCACACTATCACCTCGGAGACTGCAAGCTCGCAGACCGCATAGATTACACATGCCACAATCGAGGATGTGACAAGGCAGCTGATAAACGTCCTGTGCATACTCCTGATCTTCATGTCAAACATCCCCTCTGTCTTTCCAACAAGCACATAAGCTGGAAGTACGCTGTTTATCAGGAACACACCAGCAGCAACGATTCCTGCAAGTGTTACCACATTCTCAGTGGAAATTGCTGGCAGAGTCATCGAATACACCGCATAAAAGACAAGAGCGCCGCCAGCGCCGCCCATGAGCGCGCCGAAACCGCCGCTCACAGCAGTCTGGAAGGGCATGCCGTGACCATCGGTTCCGGGAGATGCGTACCCCTCCTGCTCAAAACCAGTGATGATGTCCTTTGTGCCGCCGAACGTGGATTTTCCTGATGCGGTCTGACCTGATACCGGTGGAGCACCTATGCCGAATGCGAGCATGATATTCCCGCAGAGAATCGTTATCAGAAGCATCAGGGCAGATCCGACCGCGCCGGATACGATGACCAGCGCAAGCCCGGAATCGATGCTGTATGCCGCGGCATAGATGCCAGTAAGACCGGCGCCCGCTGAGAGCATGCTCGGTCCTGTTGCGATACCTGTCGCGGCAGCCATTGCGCCTGTTGCGCTCGCCGGGATGAAGTGGACGCAGACTCCGACGAGAACGCCGCCTGCAATTATCATGATTGTGGCTATTAACGGGTCTACCATATTTCAGTCCTCAGTATATCGTCCGTATCTCTTCCGGGTATATACCTCAAGCAAGTATATGAATATTAGAATAATCAGAACAAGCACCGACACAACGATAACACTAGTCCAAACGCCGGCAAATGTGAACAACCTGCTCCATGCATCAAGAAAGATGAGTATACCAAAAGCAAGACCTGTGACCAGCCCCCCAAACCGCATCGTGAAGTACGGCGTGTCCACAGAGTTGCGGTAGCCGTATTCCCCCTTCACATCGATATCGCCCTGAACAGAGATCGGGATGCCCGAACCAAATATGTAATGCTGGTAGAGCCGCTCTGCGCCGTAATATATGTCGCCTGTGGATGATCCGATTGCTCCGATCGTTATCCCGAAGAAGAACGCAAGGAGCGGGACTGAAAATGGATTTCCAAGCAGACTGTGCGCGCTAAAGGCTAAAAGGGTAAGCATAAGCGCGGTCAAGAATCCAAACGCAGCATCAAGGGGTAGTGGTGTGAGCAGGGAATCCCAGTACAGCGTCTGCTCAAAGTTCTTCATGCTCGCAATCCTTGAAATGTGAGATAATACGCCATAAGCGCATAGTAGCAGTGTGGAAGCTGCGGCTCCGATGATCGATGCGACCAGCACAGAGAATGCATCCCCTCCAAAATGCGCTGTTAAGAGATATGCGATCGTTGCAGCGGTTGTTGCCCAGAGCGCGTTTGCCGGAGGCTCGCCAGAGATTGCTTTATTGAAATAACGATGCCGATTTCCGATCTGCGGTGCAAGCTGCACCTGCGAGTTCGGATTGCTCGCAGAACCCGCGTTTGATTCACTGTCCTCGAAGACCCCTGCAAGGAATGCGAGGAAACCTGCAAGTGCTGTGCCAAGCAGGAGTGAGATGGCCGCCATTATGGTTTCAGGAGGGGATTGAGTACGATAAACCTTTTGGTTGCTCCGATGTTTCAGCTTTGTCTGACTTGTAGGACACCCCTCGCACCCCATCCAGTGTCTCGCCGGAGTGCAATCGCTCCACAACCTCCCTGAAGGTGATTTCGCCCTGCCCCCTGACCACGATATCGATATTGGGGTTCGCAAGCGTCTGCTCTGGCTGAGTAGTGGGATGGTAGCCGCCCCAGATCACAGGCAGGTCCGGATACTGCTCGTTCACAGCGGCTGACACATTAAGCCCATCCCTGATCTGGTAGCAGGTCATGCTGCTCACCCCAAAGCAGAGGGCATCGCGGCAGGCTTTCAGTATCATATCCGTGTAGTTGGCATCTACAGGGGCATTGATGATCGTGACCGTGAAATCGCCCATGACCATCCTTGCTAATGCCAGCAGGGACAAAGGGATATTGACGAGAGGCACCTGAAGCGACGTGGTCATCTTGTTGACGACGGCTACCGAGTGCTTCACAGGCATGGGGTTAAAGAGGACAATATCAGGTGGCATGGTACTGACAGGGGAGGGGAGATATATATGATTTACCCCTTCAGCACAGATCAAAAGAATCCATCCGATTCACTTCTTCGATCACGTCAAAATGCTTATCCACGCTTGCCATCTTCACGATGCCGCTGTTAAGCATCATTGCAGCGTGGATCAGATCTCTCGGACTGGCACCCCGTCCCACAAATCCTCCACAACCTTCCCGTCCACCAGCCTGATGATCCTGTCGGTCTTCGCAGCCATCTGCTCATCATGCGTCACCAAGATAAACGTCTGCTCATGCTCCCGGTTGAGCTTTCGCAGCAGTTCATAGATACTGTCGCTCGCCTTTGAGTCGAGGTTGCCTGTGGGCTCGTCCCCGATAACGATACTGGGTTTGTTCACCAGAGCCCGTGCAATTGCGACCCGCTGGTTCTGACCCCCTGACAACTGGTTGGGTCTGTGTTTCATCCTGTCGCCCAGCCCACTTCATCAAGCAGCTTGCTGGCAACCTTGCGTGCCTGTGACGATTTAATACCGCTTATCAACAGCGGCATCATCACATTCTCAAGAGCATTGAAATCGGGCAGCAGGTGATGGTACTGGAAAATGAAGCCAAGTTCCTTGTTCCTTGTCCGGGAGCGCTTCTTATCAGACATTTTCGTGACATCGACTCCGTTTAACAGGATGGTGCCACTGGTGGGTGTATCAAGAATGCCGATCTGGTTTAGCAGTGTACTCTTGCCAGAGCCGGAAGGACCGATGATTGACAAAAACTCACCCCGTTTGATATCCAGGTCCACGCCGTCAAGGGCTTTTATCTCCACTCCGTCGCCGAATACCCGGGTCAGGTTCTTTATCTGGATTATATATTCATCAGACACTGTAAATCGCCTCCACCGGATCCATTTTTGACGCACGCCGGGCAGGGTACAGACCTGCTATAATATTGATAACCATTGCAAAGATACCGGCTGAGATGAAGTTCTTGAGTTTTAGTACTACGGGCAGGTGATCCATCCCGAAATACATCTCTGGTGGTATAGGTATGGTAATAGATGCAATTGCCAGTGATGCTCCATAGCCCAGTACACAGCCGATTATAACTCCTGTCATACCAAGTATTCCTGCCTCCAGCAGAAATATCAGCATTATGCTCCGCCGCGGTGTGCCCATTGCCATGAGCATTCCAATCTCACCAACCTTTTCCATGACTATCATGATCAGGATATTAGCGATACCAAAACCCGATATGGCGAAGATGACGATATAAAAGAGATAAACCATGCCCTCCGAAGTCTCCAGCAGGTTAAGTATCTCTGCATTCTGCTCGATCCAGCTTATGGCATCATAGTCGGTCTCCCGGTCAATCTTGTTTGCCATAGTATCGGCAGCATAAGCATCTGACATCCTCACCCCTATTCCGGTCACTGCGTCCCCTGTTCCATAGAGATCCTGCAACCGCCCAAGGTTTGTAAATCCAAGGGTTTCATCAACAGGCGTTCCGGTCTGGAATATACCGGTAATAGTGAAATCGGCAGGTTCCACCCCTGGAATCTGGGCTGTGACAGTATCGCCCACCCCCACATCAAGATTCTTTGCCAGTTTGTAACCAAGGATTATACGGCTGCCAGGATTTTCAAGGGATGTGAACTCCCCTGCCAGCATATCTTCATTCCTGTGTACAACCCGATTCTCATCGTTGGGATTTATACCGTACAGCAGCACCCCTTCAGCGTCGTGCTCGTGGTGAAGGGCAGCTTCGCCCTGAAAATGTGACGAGATTGCCTCTACACCTTCCTGACCATGGATATATTTCTCAAGCCCGTGGTACAGGTATATATATTCCTCCCCCTCCTTTGGCTGGACTGTGATATGAGCCTGGTTCTCAACTGTTGAATCGATTAGTATACTCGTGTAACCGCTCATCATTGACATAGTGACTATAATTACCCCCACAGCCAGTGCTACAGCAATGATGGAAAATAATGTCTGCCTCCGGCGTGACCTGATGTGTCTTGCGGCAACATCGAGCTCAAACATGACAGTCTCCCTCACACACGACCTATCGCCTCCACTGGATCAAGCTTTGAAGCACGGCTGGCAGGGTAAATCCCGGTGATTAGGTTTAGCAGGAATGTGAAGAGCACAATAATTGCCGCATCCTGCGCCCGGACAACAAAAGGAATCGTGGTGATACCAGCCATGGCTTCTCCCATCTCATAAGTGTATGACCCCATCCGAATGGCTAATCCCGCGCCCAAAGCTACACCTAAAACGGCACCCAATAGCCCCAGGATGCCGCTTTCCATTACAAATATCATCATAATGCTTCTTCTGGGCACCCCCATTGCCATGAGCATGCCTATCTCTTTGGTCTTCTCCATGACTGCCATGAACAAGGTGCTGACTATCCCAAAAGATGCTATAATGATGATAAGACCCAGCATGACGGCATTGCTTGTCCCTTCCAGTTTCAGTGTCTGTATTATCTCAGGATTTGTCTCCTTCCAGCATGAGGCAGGATACCCCATTGCATCTATCTTCTCTGAAATTGCCCATGCCTGCTCCCTGTCATCCCCGCGGACTAAAATAGTGGTAATCACATCTGACACGTCGAGAAACCCCTGGGCAGTAGACTGGGAAGTTATTGCCAGTGTTTCATCCAGGGGCGTGCCGCTGTCGTAGATGCCCACCACCTTCAGGGCTGCCGGGTTTGCTTCGGGAAAAGATGCGTCAATGCTATCGCCTATTTCCACATCAAGTTTCTCAGCCAGGGCGTCACCCACCACCACGCTGTTGGACGAAACCTCCAGATCCCTGAAACGCCCCTCCACGATGTCGTCATTGATGTGCAGCACTGAATCATGGGCATCCACCCGGATCCCCTGCAGGACTGCATTCTTGTTCTTGTCTTTGTATTCGAAAGTAGCAGGTCCGGCAAGAACTGGCGATACGCCTACAACGCCATCGATTGCCCTTATGTCTTCAGTGAGTTTGTGATACAGGTGTATATAATCTTCGTCTTCCTGTGGTTCGACTGTTACATGTGCCATCCGATCCACGGTCTTTGAATACATCTCCTCGGTAAACCCAACCATCATCGCCTGTGACCATACAAGCAGCATAACTGCCAGCCCGACCGCAAGTACGGAAAAAATGGTCTGTCTGCGCCTTGATGTGAGGTGCCGCAGGGCAATGAAGAGCTCGTACACGGATATCACCTATCTTTGCGGAAGAGGTGTATAGCCAGGATTGCTAAAGTCACCCCGTAGACGTTAAATCCAGGCGTCTCTTCTGGTGAAGTGGTAGAAGTGGTAGTGGCGTTGTATCCACTGTCTTCTGCTTCTATAACCGTCTCCAGCACGTCCACAACATTGCCGTCGTTTCCCATCACCTTAACGGAGAGTTCATAAGTGCCTGCAGGGAGCCTGCTAGCCCATATAACCTCTGTCGTCTCGTCATCATCTGACATCAGGATCGGGGATTTTTTCCTGATCTCCTCGATGGTTTCGCCATCCTTTGATACTGTAAATACGATATCACCAGCAAACGGCACCTGTGAGTGCCCTTCAACCGTTGCGCTTGCTCCTGTCTCATCCCTGTAGAGTTCGGTGATTCTGGCATCGTCAATTGTAGTGAAATCCACTGATCTGGCGATTGTGGAATCTCTCTGCCTCCGCGATGGGGTTTTGATCTTCACTCTGGCAGAGTACTGATGATTGTTTTCGAGGCGCACAGTCTAGTCCTCAGATAGTGGTGTTGCCTGCACCACATCGACTCTCTGGTCGGTTGTCCTGTAGATAACGGTATCTCCGTCCACGAGCATGTACTCGACATCTGTCAGTACCGCCTGCGTGCCGTACACGGTTCTGTAAGGCGAGAGAATTATGCTCACGCCACGGGAATCCGGGATGATGTCCTTGATAAACACCCTTGGAAGCATGGGACTGCCATAAGAGAAGTTGTAATATCTTGTGTCCAGTACCGAGCCGTCCATAGAAAGGGTCATTCTGGTGATATAGAAACCGTCTTCGGGACTTTTGAGGTCCCATGATACCACCTTTGTTATCCCAGTGCCGGGAAGAGCCTCATCGATTACGAATCGCTCTCTTCTCAGCACTTCCTCCTCAAGCATCAGTTCCGCATCGATCGTTATGTCTGTGAGATGCACTTCCGGGTGGAGCGTAACATCAGCCGAATCGATGTCCGAATAGAGGTCAACGACCTCGATGTCCTCTATGCTTGCGGTCTGGGATGCCGCGGATGAAAGAATCGTCGAAAAGATCAAAAATGTTAGAAGCGACGTTGTTGTGAAGCGTTTATGTCTGTTCATGTGGATGCCTCCATCCTTGATGCGTATTTAATGAAAATTCCTTGCTCTGCTCCGAGTATCCTCTCGATGAAGTAGAACGTGGCAGCTGTTATCTCGTTCATCTTCTCTGTGTTCTCGTTAAGGCGGTAGGTCTCATAGATGTGGGAGATTGCGCCTGTGGTCACTATGATGAAGAGTGCCGCCATCTCCGGATACCTGACATCGAAGAATCTTTCTCTGACACCCTCTTCGATCATCCGGCTGAATAGGGGGGTCAGGATAGAAGGGACTTTTCTTTCAAACTTGTTATGCAGATGCGCATTTCTCCCCTCGTGGACATATTCGACAAGCCCCTGCCTGGACTTGCCAAGGCTGCTGAAGAAGCCAAAAACCCTGATAATCTTCTCGATGGAATCTGAATCGTCTCCGGAAGCTATGCCCGCCACCCCTTCCTTGATCTCCTCGATCCACCTGTCGGTTATCGCGTCCAGTACCTCATCCTTGGATTTGAAGTAGTGGTAGAACGTGCCCTGCGCCACACCGATCTTCCTGACGATATCCGCTACGGTGGTCTCTTCGTAGCCGTTTGCAAGAAAGAGTTCTTCCGCGGCGTCAATGAGTTCACCACGCCTCGTTTCAGGGTCCTTTACTGTGCGAGTCATGTTGTTCACCTCACCTGTGCAGTGGTATTGACTGACTGTCAATCAGTTATTGGTGGGGGCGGTATAAAAGGGTTTCCTCGGTTTCGCTGTGGCTTTTTAATTTTTTCCAGGGGTTTAGATTATGGCGAAGAAGATTAACCCCATAGGGCACAGAGGGCACAGAGAGTTGCTGTTTTCTCTGTGCCCCTGTGCCCTCTGTGGTTTTCCAATCTCATTATAGAAGGTAATAAAAAGAGTTGTTTCACGGGACTTTTAGTATGGTTAAATCGATCCCGCATATAATGGTGAGAACCACTGGGCACCACCGGTTAACATGTACGCGTAAGATATTTAGCCGAGATCAGAAAACCGGCAAAGCACATCATCGCTCCAACCATGAGCGCCGCTACAAACCCGTGGTACTGCGAAACAGCACCTCCGATAAGTGAACCTACCACGGTTGCGAGACTGATGACCGTTGTGATCAGACCCGCTGATGCCGCCTTATCCTCGTTTCGGCGCAGCAGGAGTTCGGTTGATCCCACATATAGAAACGACCACGAAAGAGCGACCAGCACCATACCGGGCGGGACATAATAAAATATGGTCGGCGGGATGAAACTTAAGAAAGCGATCGCGGATATCAGATGCCCGTACTTGACAACCGATACCATATCCTTACCATCGAGCCGCCGCATCATGAAAAACTGCATCAGCGGGTTTATTGCATAGATGGTTGCGATCCAGAACTTATCCGCTCCGAGACTTGTCATGTACAGCGGGAAGATTACCCATACAGCTGAGGCTCCGGCGTGTCTCATCAGGAACGGCACGTATACTGCCCAGTTTGCTCTCACTGTGTCGAGCGATAGGTAACTGACATTCAGCCGCTTGACCTTGACTTCCGGCAGAGTTAGCGCGATTACAAAAGAGATTGCAACGAGCGCGGAACTGGTAGCGAAGATCAGGTCATAATCTCCAATGAATGCCGCTCCAATGAATCCCGCAGCCCAGCCGAGAGCGCAGAATGAGATGAACTTGCTGACGCTCCGTTTCATCCCGTAGACATGCATGATCAGAGCCGCAGGGTATATGCCAATAGCGATTCCGAGAAGCCCACGCGCCAGTCCGAGCGTGAGTGGATCGTCTGCAAATGCCTGCAGGAGATATGCGGCTGCCGAACAGGCAAGACCGGTCAGCAGCAGTCTTTTGATGCTCCATGCATCAGCCGCCTTGCTGAATATGTAGGACGATGCGCCGAGGCAGAGACCGTATACGCTCAGGATGATCCCTGTCTGCATGCAACTGGCTCCGAGGTCCTCTGCAAGAAGCGGGATGAAGACCATCGAGAGCATGATCGATGCGTTTGTTAAGAACTGGATTGCGTCAAGTTTCATGGTCGTTTGAGATTTTATTGGGCGGCGATACGCATAAGTCCATAGATCGTATGGGAGTCGTCCTCACGAGGTATTCGGACCAAGGAGTCATGAATGACGCGGGGCTGGGTAAAGATCATCGAGATTCGCGAGCATCTCAGACAGAGACACGAGACCGAACACGAAAAAAGAAAGACAGTGAAGGGAATTGCTCCCTTTATTGTCCTTTCGGAGAGGAGGAGTTCACCCACAATTCTTCAGTTGACCACACCCGCCCCGGTTTGAGTTTATGATGGTTCGAAAGGACAATAAAGGTTCTGGCTGCTGGCACGAGCTGCGGGCAGGCGGTGCTGGGTACGGCTTTCTCATAAAACCCAAGACCTCACAAAGTTCGCTCCACTGGTCGTGACACGACTCGTCAAGACCTTTCTCTAAAATTCTCCGGAACATCCCAAAAACATCTCCGCCGACACCATTCCATC
>PQXF01000005.1:103279-152011 GCA_003194445.1 Candidatus Methanogaster sp. | reverse complement strand
CTCGCATCTCCGCCCCTCAAAATATGAATCAGTAAGATCGTAAAAGACAACGTGCAGACTCTCCTCGTCCCGTTCCTTCAGGGTTTTGTACAGATAACGTTCTATATCCTCCTTTCTATCCTCGATAACATCAAGCTCACGAAATATCCTTGATTTATTGATACGATGGTTGTCTATGTGAAGAATACGGTCTAATGCGGTTTTGTTGAACCAGTCTACAGCGGAAAGATAACTTCCCGGATCCAGACAGTGGTATACTGTCAATAGCTCCACAATCTCTGAGGTCTGCACGTCTTTTCCATCTGATTGTGGGAATATCTTCGAGAGTTTCCATTGTTTCCAGATGAAATCGAGGAATGCGACATCCAAATAGCGCCAGTGGTTCTCAAAGATCAGGTCTTCTACTTTTATCGTCTCGACTTCGAGTTTTTTCATGACTGCAAGACCGCGCCTGATCTGCTGCACCTCACCTTGTGTCAAACTACCTAGATATTTGATCACCCGATGCCGGTTATTGCCATCTTCTCTGTACGGTTCCACGAGACTGTAGTAGCTATGGTGGTGGTGCTTGAGATACCAGTTGAGCGTCATAATCTTCAAATTGGTCGTAAACTACTTAAAGTTTATGGTTAAGAAACGATAAGAGTAGAGTTTATTTTGATGAAATTATAGTATAAAATGTTGGTCGTAAAAATGATGAGATATATCTAACGATAGGGGGTGGAAATGAGAGAGAAGTGGTCTACTGCAACTGATTTTCTGCTACAGTACCATCAAAAATTAACGATCAACAGTGGGAAAGGCGGGTTACAAAGGGTTTTTAGCCACTGACTGCGACAGCAAAGGCGTTGCCATTAACACTGATTCCACGGATTTTATCCACAAGTTACTCGAGCATGTGCGTCTGTAGAGCGGCAAAGCCAGCAGTACCTCACACAACGCTTTGCCCACGCATGATACGCTCGCACCGCTTGAGATCCTGAACCGTATTCACATTAAGCGCAACTTCGATCTCAGGGAGAATCAGGTTATAATCGGGCTGCTCCTCCTCGATCAGACCACCATCGAGGATGTTAACGCCGCACGGGACGATCAACTCATCGTTGCGATTGAAGACCGCGGTCGGGTGCTGCCCGAGTTCCGTACAGACAGAAAGCGGCGTGTGGACAGAGAGTGCGGGTTCATCCCGCTTGTCATAGATCGAAACAATCCCATCGATCATATCAGGGGTTACAAGCGGAAGGTCAGACATAACAACGAGTACCGGCGCCCGAATTCCCGCCGCCTTTATCCCATGAACCATGTCGCCGACATAACCGAGACCGGGCGCGGGAATGACATCGACATCTCCATGAGTCTTAAGATACTCCTGTGTCTGCGGCACGCTTGGGGAGGTCACGACGAAGATGCGATCTATCGACCTGCTGCGCCTGAGCGTATCGATCATATACATGATAAGCGGTCTTCCGCAAAGCTTGACCATCGGCTTTTCACCGGTCCAGTCCCCTGTAAAGAACCTGCTCCCGACCCCGCCAGCCATCACTACCGCATCCATCTCGCAAATCACCTTCCGCGCCCGCGCCCTTTGCACTCGTTAAAGAGATCGAGATGGTACTTCACCATACAACTGTGTTCGACCTGGGTCGTCACTACATACGCCTCCTCAAGAAGCATTCCGGTAGCGATCGTGCCGTGCCCGCGTATGATGACGCCTTTGTGCTCACGCAACGATGAGGCGGCATTCTCTGCAAGTTCCGAGGTTCCGATGCCGCCATCAACGATCGGGATCTCGTGCAGGAAGTATAGTCCCTCGCTATCTGCCGGAACGACCCGGGAATCCTCGATTAGGGACTCGATCACCGAAAAAGGGCAGTGCGCATGGATGATTGCAAGCGCTGACGTGTTCTTGTAGATGGCGCGATGCACGATCGCCTCTGATGATGCGATCAGATCCATGCTTGAGGTTCCATCGATACTGATCTCGACAACAGAATCCCTGTCGATCTCGTCCAGCGCGGATCCGCTTCTCGTGATCAGCATCCCGTCCCCGGTGCGGACGCTGATATTGCCGAAATGCGACTCAACAAGGCCGTATTCTACAAGTTTCTTTCCGAATCGTGAAATCTCTCGCCACATAGTTCTCATATCAATTGTCGTTTATCTATCTGATACCTATCCCCTGCTGGAAATAACTGTTGCTGCGAGGGCGTATTGTGATGGTCATGGTCGTATCATCACATTGGCTAACGTTACCAGGAACAGGGCGAGAGTTAACCAGCCCACCAATCCTTCGATCATGACAAACTTTCGGTAGCGATCTTTCGGATACCAGTCCCCATAGCCGACTGTGGTGAATGTGACCACACTGAAATAGAAAGCATCACAGAAGGACACGTCTTCATTACTCTTTTCGTATATGTTTAGCTCGCCATTCTCCTTTTTAACTTTCAGGTGGTGGGTTTCACGATCGCTGGTCTTTAAGGTCGCTTTTTCCTCTTTCTCATCGATCATTATTTTGGCTGATTCGTCATCATTATGGATATAGATAGTTTTGTCGTCATCGGATTTGAGGATTTCTACGTTTTCAGCCTGATCGATACCAAAGTTACTGCCAAGGTATCTTATGAGCCCCTCGTTGTCTTTTCCAGGAACATCGTCCCAGCTAAACAAATACTCCATTTCATCACTCTCTTTCAACCGTCTGATGCCATTTCCAAACCAGTAAATAATAGTAAATATTAAAATCACTATCACGGCCAGAATTGTTGTGTACTGTGGCTTCACACCATAGCCGCAAGAAAGCCACATGAACACGTCGCCCAACTTTGAGAATGACCACTCTTTGTTTGCTTGACTCAGTCGCCGGTACTGGTAATACGCATCGTCGGCATCCTTAAACTGCTCCATCTCTCTGAAATTTTTTATCAGTTTTATGTATGTTGGGCCATCAAAGACCAGAACATCGCTGAAGGACGCCCAGTCAACGTTCATGGTTTTGAAATCAACATCGTAAAAAGAGACGTTGGTGAATGCTGTATTTAAAAAAAATACTTTATTAAACTTTGTATAAACAAAACTGGCATTGCCACCAAAACTCGCGCCCGCGAAGCTGACATAATCACCAAAACTCGCACCCCAGAAGTAGGCATCGCCACCAAAACTCGCGCCCGCGAAGCTGACATAATCACCAAAACTCGTAGATATGAAACTGACATAATACCAAAAGCGTGCAGACACGAAACTGACATCATCATCAAAACATACACCTCTAAAATCAGAAATACCCAAAAATGAGCTATTATAAAAATTAAGGATTTTTTTAAATTGAGTGTTGGAGAAATCCACATTGTTTTCAAAAACGGAATTTGTAATCTCTATCTCACTTTCAACAATCTTCAGCTCGTCCTCCAAGCCATAATTCCTGATTTTCCACGCCTCCCGTGCAATAGGTACCGTTTCAAGCTCTATTTTGCTCATATTAAACTCTCCAGTTATACGAACATTCTCAAGACACACATCTTCTCCAGCTTGAATCTGCTCTAAAATCTTGCTGGCTGGAACTTCTCTGATCTCTTCTGCCTGAACACCAGCCGACATCGCCAGAACTACCAAAACTACCAGAAGGGTCCACAAAATCGCGTTTCTTGGCTCCATTCATCTCACCCATGCAGCTTTACGGATTTGACATTGAAGTTCACCATTTATAATATCTCACTTGTTCAATAAGTCACATCAACCCGGATGTACCGACAATGACACACAACTTAAGTAGAGTCTACACCATAACAAAACGTAAATCATGATGAGTATCACTGATGTACTGCGGCGTGTCGAGGAGGCGTCTGCCGAGGATGTCACCTTCAAACATCTCGAGCAGATCCGCAAGAGCAAGTTTAACACATTCATAACAGTAGCGGAAGACCAATCGCTCGAGCGTGCCCGCGCTCTTGATTCAGGAGAACTAAAATCGGGCGGAAGACTCTCAGGCGTCCCGATAGCGATCAAGGACAACATGTCGACGACGGGCATCCGGACGACCTGCGCATCGCATATTCTCGATGGCTACATCCCTCCGTACGACGCAACCGTGGTCGAGCGTCTGTACGCCGAAGGCGCAATCGTAATCGGAAAGGCGAATATGGATGAGTTTGCGATGGGCACATCCACAGAGTCCAGCTACTACGGTCCAACCAAAAATCCGCACAATCCTGATTGCGTTCCCGGCGGCTCATCAGGCGGGAGTGCTGCCACTGTTGCAGCAGGAGAGGTGGCGATCTCGCTTGGATCTGACACGGGCGGCTCTGTCCGGTGTCCTGCGTCATTCTGCGGAGTTGTAGGGTTAAAGCCGACTTATGGCGCGGTATCCAGATACGGGCTTGTCTCTTATGCGAACTCGCTCGAACAGATCGGACCGATCGCATCGAACGTGGAGGATGTCGCACTCCTCTACTCGATCATCGCTGGTCACGATCCGAAGGATTCGACGTCTGTGGAGGTCGATACCGAGATCAGCATCGATCGCGACGTTAAGGGGCTTACGATCGGCGTTCCCGCGCAGTACTTTGAGGGGGGAATTAATCCCGCGGTCGAGAGTGCGGTCTGGGACGGGATACACCACCTCGAGGATGAGGGCGCAACATACAGCGAGGTCGATATGCCGCATACCGATTATGCACTTGCCGCCTACTACATCATCGCAATGAGCGAGGCATCCTCAAATCTGGCGAGGTTCGACGGCATGAGATATGGTCTGCGCACAGAGGATAAGGACTGGAGTACTACGTTCTCAGAGGTTCGTGCACTCGGGTTCGGAGAAGAGGTTAAGCGGAGGATTATTCTCGGTACGTTCTCGTTATCGACCGGGTATCACGACAAATACTACTTAAAAGCACTTCAGGTGCGGACACTCGTCAAACAGGACTTCGATCTGGCGTTTAAGGACGTTGATGTCTTAATCGCGCCGACGATGCCGATGCCTGCGTTTCGAATTGGGGAGCTCGTTGATCCGCTCTCGCAGTATCTGGCTGATGTGAACACGGTTCCAATAAACCTCGCGGGCGTGCCATCGGTATCGGTGCCGTGTGGGAGCACGCAGGGACTGCCGATCGGGATGCAGATCATTGGGCGGTACTTCGATGAGCCAGGGATCCTTGGCGTGGCAGCGGCTGTGGAGCATGGGATCGGGAATAAAATTTGATATCGGATTGATGCTTTCACCGCGTTTTGTGGAATGTATACTCGGCACCGCCATAAACTGCGATATTGTAAGACTGCCGCGTGGATCGTAGCGTCTCATGGTAGTTAGGGTCAACATCACCATGATACTTAAAACTAACCGATCCTATTTTCAGGTGTTTGGTATGATCCTTCGCTCATGCGGCTCTCTGGAGTGCGATGATCACATCTGCTGCTGTGACCTGACCATCGCCGTTGAGCTCACCTTTGCGATCATCCGCGTCTTCGATCTCAAACATGTGGAATGCATCCCCCCGTAATCCCGCGGGCACTCTGGCATGTCTCGATATAAGTCCACAAGAAAGCACCCTTCGAGTGTGAATCAGTTGTAGCTATGGCTAAAGCCTTGTGAAACTGCTTTTCCCAAATTTTTATCGTTTGGGAGTTGGAGGTATTCGGAACTACGGGTCTAATCGAGTATGTCATCCTCCCGGTTAAGCTCTAATGTTTCCGCTATTTTGCGAAGAACATCCCGGGGAGTTTCACGGATGGAGCGGGTCTGGACGCGCAGCACTTTATAGCCCTTCCCCATAAGAAATGTATCTCGGGATTTGTCTTTGTGCGATCCCCCGATATGGGTTTCTATTATTTCTCCATCCGGTTTGATGACTGTTTCTCCATCGACTTCGACAACCAGACGAATCCCACGATCAGGATTGGTGAGAACAAAATCGACCTCAATGTCTCCTATCTTAACGTGAACTTGTGGGTCCCACCCCTCGACAACCATCAAGCCGTTTCAGTTTCTGCACATCGCTCGACACCAACCAATAATGCATGCGCCGAATATGCAAACCGTGCAGTTCACCCATGTTGCACCACACCCCTGCCGCCCACTCTGCCATCACTATACGTGTTTTGGTGTAAACCCCACAAGATCATTCGTCGGGTCAAATACCATCAGGTCAAGGTAGTTCACCCTTTGACCATCTGCCCAAAGTTCCGCTCTGAGTGCTGGAATGTCAACCATCGTCAGCACCGCCCGAGCATCCAGCGAAGAACGCCTTCGCACCGTTGGTTGCGGTACTCTTCGATCCAGTCAGCCGAAGTACAAACTTTATCGTATTGAGAAGCATCCTCATCGGCGCAACATATATGTGTCAAAACAGCGTCTGTGCTATTAGACTGTAATATCCGTGTTAATCCATAGCTGACAAAAGCGTTTAGCCGCAGATTAACACTGGTAAACACAGATTGAGGTTTTTTTTATGCATATCTTCCGGAAAGACTGGAAAGATGAGTTTTGTCATACGTTTTGAAGTGAATACTAAAAAAAGTGCATGTACTCGCGAATTATCAGAGAGCCAAAAAAGATCGCAAGCAGTATAAGCCGCGACAGCTCCTCAAAGCTCCATCGTAGCACGCACCATCCCATGCTCCCGCGCAGACTCTATCGCAAAACCACGGCTTTCGCATAACCCAAGCATGTTTTGGTTATCAGAGAGCACCTCGCCCCATATCCGCCGTAGCCTGAAGTCTCTTGCGACATCGACCACCATATCCAGCAGTTTCCCGCCGACACCGCGCCCCTGCCACCGGTCCGTGACCGCCTCCCCAAACTCAGCGACCTCTTCGCCAGGCTCGGTGATCAGTCTTCCAACGCCGACCATCCGGGTCTCATCATCCTCTTTTACAAACGCCGCAATCGCAATCTCGCGGTCGTAGTCGATGTTGCAGAACCGCACAGCCATGCTGTGGTCGAAGGACTGCGGTCCGAAGAACCGGTACCGCACGGTCTCCTTGGAGAACGAATTCACGAGATCAATCCAGAGTTTCTCATCCTCCGGGCGGATCACCCTGAGTACGATCTCGATTCCTTCTTTGTTAACCCACTTCTGCTGATATTTCGTCGGGTATCTGCTGATGATGAGGTGTTTTCCAGGTGGTATCACGGGACCGACCTTCTTCAGGTCGATGATAATGCGTGCATCGAGTGCAATGATCGATTTGTCGTCCACATAGATCGGGTTGATGTCCATCTCGGTGATTTCCGGGAAGTCTATAAGCATATACGATATTTTAACAAGTGTCTCCTCGATAAAAAGTATGTTCGCAGGAGGTTTATCGCGAAATCCCTTCAGGAGACTATAGATTTTAGTATCCTCGATCATACGCCGTGCGAGAACCTGGTTCAGTGGCGGAAAGCCGAGTGTCAGATCCCTGAACAGTTCGACAGCGGTTCCGCCCGCTCCAAAGAGGATCGCAGGACCGAATAAGGAATCGAACTTGGAGCCGATGATGATCTCGTAACCCTGATCCTCATCAATCATCTTCTGGACTGTTGCGCCGGTGATCCGGGCATCGGGCTTGCTCGCTTTCGTATTTGCAACCACGCGCTCAAACGCGCCCACCGCCTCCTCTGGCGTTGCTACGTTGAGGATCACGCCACCCACATCGGTCTTGTGCGTCACGTCCGGCGAAATGATCTTCACAGCCACTGGAAATCCGATCTCGCTTGCAAGACTGGCGCACTCATCTCTACTTTTCGCGACAAGCATCTTTGAGACCGGGATGTGGTATGCATCAAGCACTGCTTTTGCCTCGGTCTCGGTTAAGGTGGTTCTCTTATCGCTGGCAACCGCCCTGAATAGATTCTTCACCTCGTCCCGCCGCGGCGCGAACGTTCCCACGATGTCGCCGGGCGCCTCGTAGAGGGAAGCGATGTTCTTGGTGTACTGGTACATCTGCAGGTAGACATCGACAGCCTGCTCGGGTGTCTCAAAATTCGGGATGCCGTTTCGTTCGAGGATGTCTCTTCCGGACTCCACCGCGTCCGCACCCATCCATGACGTAAGAAGCGGCTTGTAATGTGACATATTCCCACTGGCGACCTCTGAAACGAGTTTTGCAGCACCGTCGGGATTGGTCATCGCCTGTGGGGTCAGAAGCACAATGATGCCATCGACATTCTTATCCTGAAGCAGATGCGTAACCGCATCCCGGTATCGCTCAGGCGTTGCATCACCAAGGATGTCAACAGGGTTCTCGCGGCTCCAGAATGGAGGAAGTACCTTATCAAGAGCTTCCACAATCTCGTCAGAGAGTTCTGCGATAACGCCGCCCTTACTGATCAGCCGGTCTGCCGCAAGAACGCCTGGACCACCTGCGTTTGTGATGATAGCAAGACGCGGTCCACGCGGCCTTGTCTGGAATGCAAGTGCTGCCGAGCAGTCGAAGAGATCCTCGATCTCAAGCACCCTTATTGCACCTGCACGCTTAAGTGCGGCATCGTAGAAGTTGTCATCGCCGGCAAGCGCGCCTGTGTGCGAGGCGGCTGCTTTTGCGGATCTTGCGAACCTGCCCGACTTGACGACGATGATCGGTTTATTCTTTGCAAAGTGCCTTGCCGCACTCATGAACTCGCGCACGTCTTTAAGAGACTCGATGTAGAGCATGATGCTGCCTGTTGCCGGATCCATCCCGAAGTAGTCGATCAGGTCGCCAAAGTCAACATCCACCATCGAGCCGATTGATACGAACGCGCTAAACCCGATATGCCTGTGAGCGCACATATCGAGTACTGCCGTGCAGAGCGCGCCGCTCTGGGATATGAATGCGACGCTTCCGTGTTCAGGCATCAGATGCGCGAAACTTGCGTTTAAGTTAAGGCGCGGCATGATGATTCCGAGACAGTTCGGCCCTATGATCCGGATGCCGTAGTTTCTTGCGATTTTACCGATCCGTTCCTCAAGTTTCCTACCCTCTTCCCCGATCTCCTTAAAGCCCGCCGAGATAATGATGACGCCGCCTGCCCCTGCAACTCCACACTCTTCCAGAATATCGGGTACCTGCGTCGCAGGGACTGCGATGATCGCAAGATCGATGCGTGCCGGGATCTGTGAGATGCTGCCATAAGCATGTATCCCCTGAACGCTTGAGTGTTTGTTGTTCACGGGATACACAACGCCCTCATAGCCCACGCCGATTAAGTTGTGCAGCAGCATGTAACCGACAGAGCCTTTCGTGTTACTTGCCCCGATCACTGCGATGCTCTTTGGTTTGAATATCTTGTCGAGACCTTTGACGCTCATCTGATCACCCCGTTTTGGTGTTGGTTGTTTATGAGCGATTCTACTTAAGATGTTCTTGACTCACAGCCGTACCTTTTTTGCACTCACTCAATAAGTTATGGTTGCTTTTGTGAATAGTTTTCGCAACTCTCGGAGTATGTGATACTTTCCCCCCAAATAAATACAGTACTTCCGAACGGGTGTAGTTCCGAATAGAGATTGTCATGTAAATACGATATAAGAATGGTTCTTTTAGAGAGATTATCAAGAATGGTCTAAACTTTATCAAGATATTATCAGATTGAAGCTCAAAAGCTATTTGGAGTTATGTGAAACTCTCTTTCATAGGTCTTTCTCGTTCGGAAGTAGGGGGTTTCGGAACTACTGGCCATGCCAAAAGATATAAGAGATGCCGCCCGGATGATATGTTGTGGCTGCGGCTGTAGTTTAGTGGTATGACATGAGCTTCCCAAGCTTATAACCCGGGTTCGAATCCCGGCAGCCGCATGGGTCAGATCAACACTATCGGTGGCGGTAATCCGGCAGTGGGAATTCTAAACCGCCGGATCGACACCAGAGGCGTTAACATGAGAAAAGATATCACATACTTCAAAGAACCAGGTGCTGCTAACACGGATGAGACCGTGCGGGCTGCGGTCGAGAGGGCAGTCGAACTCGGAATCAAGCACATCGTGGTTGCAAGCACCACAGGATCAACCGGTATTAAGGTTGCGAAAGCAGCAGAGGGCACAGACATCAAGACGATTGTTGCAACACTGCACTACGGCGCGAGAGAGGAAGGAAAATGGCTATTTGAGGAGAGCAACCTCAAAACACTGGAAGAGATGGGCGCAACCGTCTTTACACAGACGCACCCCTTATCAGGGTTGGAGCGGTCATTCACCGACAAACTCGGCGGAGCGAGCCGGGCTGAGACTATTGCAGCCGTCCTCAGGAGTCTATTCGGGATCGGATTTAAGGTCGCTGTCGAGGTCACGATCATGGCTGCGGATTCTGGCATGATCCCTGTCAGTGACGATTCCGAGGTTATCGCTATTGGCGGGACAGGCACGGGCGCGGATGTCGCATGCGTGATCAAACCCGGACATGCGAACAGTTTCTTTAAGATGCAGATACGAGAGATCATAGCGATGCCACGGGTGAAGTGAGATGATGGATGGCTTACATGTAATTTGAACCAATAACAGTATCTTGTAAATGATGGTATCTTCGCATAACAGAGTATACTCAAAATTTCCGAATAAGAAGTATTTAAAATGCACAGAGCAACCGGATACGTCGAAAAAAAGACACGTAAACCGGATTGTATGTAGCAGTCGTTCCCAGAATCCCTGGTGCCCATACACAGGCAGAAACGCTCGACGAGCTTTACAAAAACCTTGAAGAAGTGGTCGAATTGTGCCTGGAGGTGATGGACATTGATAGTAAAGAGCATCTACCTAAATTTGTGGGGATTCAGCAGGTTGAGCAAGCTTCTGATCATCGATGCTAAAATGATGGAAGCTACTATTTCTATTGGACTTTGAGCGAGTTCGCCAGAAAGGGAGTCACATATTTTACAGACACTCTGGTGGAAGGACTACTACTGCCCCATACCACAGGAGGAGAGTTTTGACACGTCCTTTGATAAGAGAGATTCTGCGAGAGATAGAACTCACTGTTGATGATTACAACACGCATCTGAAAAGATTATAAAAAAATCCAGACACCCCCAGATCCGCATGTACTCACGTCCCCACCCACACAGGCTCAGTAAGCTTCTTTAATGTCGCAATCGCGGACAATACTGCAATATAACTCGTCTTCGGGTTATCAGGCGACACTACATTCTCGACCCGGACAGTCAGCGCCCCAAACACTCCTGTAACCTTAATCTCGTGCACATTCCGTGTAGCCGCAGGATCCGCGATGACCCGTACCGTCGTTGCATCGTACCCGATGCCTACAAGACTCAGTGTGCCTGCCACGTTCACGTTCGCAGGAAACGCCTGCACCGCATCCGCGGCAGACCCCTCAAAGAGCACAGTCGCGCCGGATAGCGACGAAAGATCGATGCCATGTTCCGCGATGTAAGGCGCACCAGCAAACCCTGCCGGCGGTTTTGTCGTCGTCAACACGACCGAGTCGATCCGTCCGATGGCTGCTGATCTGATGCCGTCGATGCCTGCGACTGCGCCAGACGGCACATATATCCTGCAATCGTTGCGCCGTGCCAGATCCTTAAGTTGGTCGAAGAGTTCCGCATCTGCGAGAGCACCGACACTCATGATCATGAGGTTACACCCCGCGGAGAGCACGATTGGTGCGATTGTGCGCACCGCCTGCTGGGATGCAGCTTCGACCACGATATCCACGGATCTTGCCATCCTGCCGACATTCATAGTCGCCGGGTGGCTGTCAAGCGAGTTTGCGAGCTGCTCTATCGCAGGATCGCGGTCGCAGATTGCGACGAGGTCTGCATCGATGATTCCCTCGTCGATCGCGCCACATATTGCACTCCCGATCGCGCCGCACCCGAAGATCCCGATCTTCAATCTATTTTTCGGCATGTTTTATCTCAATGGTTATATCTGCATCCGGGTCTTCACGATCAACACCTTTTAAGGATGAAACCATTCCGAAAATCGTTTTCGAAACGATGTCCTGAACAAAGAAACCCATTGGAATCGCTTCTCCTCCTACGGTAACGCTCACAAGCCCTTCCTGCACCACACAGTCCGAGATTGCCTTTTCCCCGCTGACGATGGCTTCTGCCATCTTCATGCAGTCGTCGCACCCGCATTTCCCGCAGTCCATCTTCGGAAGCTTCGCATACATCCTCGCAATCTCGATCGTCTCTGATATGTAATCGAGAATATCCTCGAGATCATCCGCATCGGGGTCGTATCTGCGCCCGTCACCGTCCGTCTCGATGCCCCCGAGCACGATCTTGGGGATATTTTCGGTCTTGTGCCCCTCCACGAGTATCAGATCAGGAGACGCTGCAACGTCGGCGAGTCTTGCGATTTCATCGAAGTTCATGCCGCTCTTAAAGATGAACGATGTCTCATTCGGTGCACTTGCAACCACGAGTCCGGCACCGGATTCGGCATGTTTCCATGTGTCTGTTCCTTCAATGTCCATCGAAAACCCGTCTTTGGGGATGTTCTTTATCGCGGCTACGGAATATCCGCGCCCGCTCAATCGTTCGATCAGTTTACAAATTAGGGTTGTCTTTCCGGTGTTGTGGTAGCCAACAACACCAATTATAGCTGCATTAGTCATTGTATCGTTTTTCCATTTTGGTATTTGTGATTTTCTATATGTTTTACAGTCTCATCGAAATCGCTCTCTTTTGAGTCGCTGCAATCGTATACGCTCCCGGCTGAATTTTTCGTATTCCGTTTCTGCCATCTCCTTAGCCATTTCATGCGATATTCTTCCTGCATGCTCCAGAATATTTCGGTCGTTCAACTGCAAAAAGCTGTCCGGTTTCCCGGTCCAGTCGTTCATGTGCATGGGAACGCGGCGCATCGCCTGTCCTTCGGCAAAGACAAGATATTGTTCGGGCATGATTGTTAAGCCCCCGCAGCTCGTCTTCGTCAAGATAATTTTTAGCGATGGTGACATCTTGTTTGCGCACTTTCTCTCCCTGCCAACTGGTAAGTCCCATATTCGGTTTGGTGGCATTTGTCCGATCATAAACGATTTCAGCGGCGGTCTTGCCGGTGATTGCCCAATGAAGTTTGTTTTGCACGGTCTTGAAAAAATTGATGCTGGTCTTGGTTGTAGGATCGTAATCGATGCTGATCGCATAAATATCGGTTATTTTCTGGTAAAAACGTCGTTCAGAGGTACGAATATCCTGGATACGGCGAAGAAGTTCATCAAAATAATCAAAGGGCTGATCAGGGTTTTTCAGCCGCTCATCGTCAAGAACAAAACCTTTGACAATATATTCCCGCAGCCGCTGGGTTGCCCATTGGCGGAATCGAGTAGCAACATGGGATTTTACGCGATAACCGACAGAGATGATCATGTCCAGATTATAAAAATCCACCACTCTGGAAACTCGTCTGCTTCCCTCTTTTTGAACTATCAAGTATTCCTTGACAGTTGAATCTGGTGTCAATTCGCCCTCGTCATAAATGTTCCGAATATGTAGGCTAATATTCTGCTTTGTTGTCTGAAACAACTCCGCAATCAACTTCTGTGTCAGCCATACCGTCTCATCCATGAGCAGGACTTCAATCTTCGTTTTGCCGCCTTCGGTCTGGTAAATGAGAATTTGAGAGTCGTTTTTTGCAGGTAGATTTTCAGCCATCGGAAGTCTCCGTATGAAATGACCGGTACCTCATCAGATCATGGTAGATGACATCACCGCCCCTGCCCCTGCGTGGGATGTCGTTGGTGGGAATATATTGTATCTCTCACCATCGGTATCCGTCCGGCATTCTCAATGATCCAGTTAAACTCCGACGGCGGCATATATTCACCTGACATCGATCCCGCCGATTTCGATATCTTTTCTTCCATGAGCGTTCCTCCAAGGTCGTTTGCCCCGCAGTGGAGTGTGTACTGCGCCAATTTTTTCCCGAGCTTCACCCAGCTCGCCTGGATGTTTGGGATACGGTTGTGTAGCACGATTCGCGCAAGCGCATGCATCCGCAAGTCATCGATTCCGGTGTTGCCGTAATTGCCACCTGCAAGCATCCCTTCGCCGAGTTTGTTGTTGTACGGCATAAACGAGAGCGGCACAAATTCAGTGAATCCGTGTGTCTCATCCTGCAGGTTGCGAATCAGGAATAGGTGATAGATCCGGTCCCTCATAGTCTCGATGTGTCCGTACATGATGGTTGCGGTCGTTCGTATGCCGAGACTGTGCGCAGTCCTGACGACATCTATCCACTGTTCGGTATTCAGTTTATCCGGGCATATCTTCGTGCGCACATCATCCACAAGGATCTCTGCTGCGGTTCCGGGCATTGTATCAAGTCCTGCCTTCTTAAGAGCGGTAAGCGCAGCTCTTACGGCGGCACCATCCCGCTCCCGGTCTTCGCTTCCACCACCGCCCGCCCCGCTCCCCGGGCCCCGGCCCCTGCCTGCTGCGTACCAGACCTCCATCGGGGAGTATGCATGGATATGGATCTTCGGAAATTCGGATTTGACAGATTCGAGAATCTCGCAGTAATTTGTCAGGTGCATGTCCGGCAGAAGCCCCCCCTGGATGCAGACCTCGGTTGCGCCCAAACTGACCGCTTCCTCTACCTTGTTAAGGATCTCCGGAATCCCGAGCCGGTAGCCAGCAGGCTCCTTAAATGCGCAGAACCGGCAGGTTCCGATGCACCGGTTTGTGAAGTTGATGTTTCTGTTGGGTATGTACGAGACTACATCCCCGACCACCTCTGCGCGCAGTTCATCGGCCAGTCCGAAGAGTTCGGCAGGCGGCGCGGTCGCAAGCGATGTTGCATCATCTTTCGTACATTCGCCCCTGTACGCACGGTCGATCAGGTCTGTGGGAAGCATTACACTCGTACGTTTATAGCCAATCTTTAAAATGTGTTGGTTCGAGAGATGCATAAGGATGATGTATTCTAAAATGCGCTGGGTGGTGACGTCACTGGTATTTTCGCTGGTACTGGCGGTCTTATCTGCCGGATGCATCCACGAAAACCCTATGCATCCTGAAAGCCACATCGAGAGCGGGAGTGAGGGTGGAACCGGTTGCCAAGATGCCAATCTGGAAAAGAGCCAGTCGGAGGTGCTTTTACTCCTGAAAACCATAACCGAGTCCCTGAATGGTGCTATCACATCCTTTAACGACCGCGAATACGATGGCTGTAGGGCAGAATGCGAGCAACTGAAACAGGAGAACCTGAAGTACGCCGCATCGATCGAGTCGTTCGAACGTCTGGTCACGAACGCTTCGCGCTCCGGATCCGATGAAACGTATTATGATGCCCAACTCCCTATTCTGCATGCGATCCATCACAGCGTCAACGAGTCAGCGTCTGATCTCTATCAGGCATCCGAATACGCCTCGCAGGGAGACGACGGTCATGCCATGTACCACAGCCGTAGAGCTGCCGCGTATGTGGATGCAGTCTATGCCAATATCAAACGTTTCAACGAGAATGCCGGCGTCAGCAACAGTGGATCGGGAAGCTTCGCATCCCCTGTGCCAGACCCGCCCGATCCGGAGGATGCGCCCGCTCTAAAGGCAGATCTTTCAGATATTCCTGATCCGTATTACATTCCTAAGAGCCGGTTTCAGAACACCCATGACGAGGTGAAGCGGCTGCTTGGCAAGGGATTCATAACGCCGTACCAGTGCTCGATTTTCGACTGCTCTGAGATGGCTGCATACATCGAATGGAAACTCGAATGCCACAACGTGACCGCATACATCGCAACCAGGGACGACTGGCAGGATGGGTACGGTCATGCATGGGTGATCGTTTCGCTCCGGGGTGGGAAATATCTGGCGATCGAGCCCACGGTTAGCGTTAACGAAGGGAATCTCGGCGCAGAGATGATCACGTACGAACCCGAATACTTCGTCTACGACCAGCTCTTTGAGGACATCTACGGGGCATCCGAATTCTTCGGAGTGGGGGAGTGGGACTGGTGGAATAAGCTGGAACTGAAATGATTTTGAGGAGTTTTATCAGGATTTTGTGTCATTATTACAGTTTTTATCACGAATTGCGCGCTTGGACAAATGACACGAATTTATTTCATTTTAACACTCGTGCAATTCGTTTAAACGTGTAATCTGTGAATGCGCAGCATCGGCAAGAGGATACAAGATCCGTGAATAATCGGTTTTTGCAAGAAACCCCTTGAATCGATGGATTGTCCGATTCTGCCACTCACCTCGACCTCGCAACACCAACCTTCCTGCAATACCCGCTGATCGGACACTCGCTACACCTCGGGCTGATCGGCGTACAGACGTTCTGCCCGTGAACCACGAGCAGGTCATTGAAATCCAGCCAGTACTCCTCTGGCAGGATTCTTCTCAGCTCAAACTCGGTCTTATCCGGCATCTTTGTCAGGACAAGCCCGAGCCGGTTCGAGATCCGGTGCACATGCGTATCCACAGCGATTCCAGGTTTGCCAAACCCGCGGGTGACCACGATGTTCGCAGTCTTCCTGCCAACGCCCTTAAGCTTCAGAAGATCATCGATCTCGTCAGGAACCTTTGAATCATTCTCTTCGATCAGGGTTTTCGATATTTCCCGGATCTGCACGGCTTTTCTCCGGTAGAATCCGACAGGATAGATCGCGTTCTCTATATCGGTGGTGCTTAATTGTAGCATCTCTTCAGGCGTTTTAGCAAGAGAGAAGAAGCGGTTTGAAGCGGCAGAGGTTACGGCATCCTTCGTTCTGAGACTCAAGAGGCACGAGATCAGGACAAGGAACGGGTCGCGTTCTCCTGCGACTTTCGTGATAGCGGAGGCCGCGAATTTTGTATTCTGGTCTTTCAGGATCCGGACGATCTCATCAATGGTGGGGTTCATGTGTGCGATCAGACTCGAGAAGTGTCAATATAGCTCTTCGTAAACCAATGCTGGTATTTCAACGATCGTGTTATTGTGCCGACAAACCATTAACAAGATACGGCTACCTGAAAGGATTGCCCCACAAGTTCAAAGTCGGCTACTTCTCTTCGTTCTAACTTTTCACGTATCCTTTCAAAGCGCCTGACCGTTTCCTGCGAATAGAGACGTTCCCCACAGTGCAGGCAAACATCGGCATGGACTTTCACCACCGCAGTGTTGACACCGCCTCGCAGTAGTTTTTCGACATCTTTTTCCACAATTTCTCCACCACAAACCGGACACCTGTCAAACGGCTTTTTTGTCTGTTTCATCATATCCTCCTTTTCCAGTTTATCCATCTAGCAGGGTCTGGTCGGTATACCGTAACCAGTACTGCCCATCTCGTTTCTTTGTTATACGCCCATACACTATGAACCGGCGCCCCCTTGAATGTGTTCCCTGCTATTAAACAACTTGGATATGGTTTATCGTCAGGATAATCCTCAATAATCGTGCCTGTGAGTGCCGATGAAAATATCTCATCGTACGAAACCCTATCACTTCGCGCCTCTTCATCGGCATGATCGGTGATACGGATCCTACCTGATTGGACTGCATTCAGTACATCTGTAATTTCCACTCGCCTCACCCCTCTGCAAGCATCCGCGCCATCCGGATGTTCCCCACATCATCCCTCCGAGCATCAACCGGTGTTTCAAGTATCATCGGGAGCTTTCTGATGGCATCGTGATGTAGTATGACCTTAAATCCGTCCTCCCTGATGTAGCCCATGCCGATATGCTCGTGCCGGTCCAATCGAGAGTTTAGTCCACCTTTCGAGTCGTTCAGATGGATGAGTTTCAGCCGGTCAAGCCCGATCGTTTCATCAAACAGCGCCATCGTCGCATCGAGCGTGTCAGCGGTCCTGAGTTCGTAGCCGGCAGCGAATGCGTGGCACGTGTCAAAGCAGACCCCGACCAGATCATCGCGCTTAACCCCGTCGATGATCCGCCCGATCTCTTCGAAGCGTCCCCCGACACTGTTCTTTGTGCCCGCGGTGTTCTCAAGCAAAATCATTACAGAACCGCCCCCCTCCGGGCGCGCCTCTTCAAACGCACCAATCGCCGTACTCACAGCAGATATTATGCGCATCACGCCGCCCTCCGTTCCGGTCCCGAGATGGCTTCCAAGATGCGTCACAAGATATGGGATGTGGAGCGTGCTGCACCGCAGCACCTCGCTTGCAAGCGCATCGACCGAGCGGCTGTAACCATCCTCCTTCGGCGATGCCAGATTCGGCAGATACGGAGCATGAGCGACCGGCGGGTAGATACCAGACCTCTCGATCTTTGTTGTGAACTTCTCGACCTGTTCCGGGGTGAGATCCTTAAACCGCCAGCCCCTCGGGTTTCTCGTGAAGATCTGAAACGTGTCGCACCCCAGCTTCTGCGCCCGGTCAACGGCCCGGTCTATCGAGCCTGCGATGGATACGTGTACGCCAACTGCAACCATTGTGTGTCAATGTGGTTCGATTACTATTTTATGCTGCTGGTCAGAAGGGACGGTCACGCCACTACAGCGCGGACAGAGCCACACATAGGAATGTTTTATGTTGGCTGGGATGTGAAATAAGTGTCGGGTATCATCACAATTTGGGTGAATCTACGACTTGACGTCGGACAAAAACGAATTTATATGAAATTGCTTTCGCTTAATAGGGGGTAGACAATGACAGAAACAATATTGGATGAAGAACAGAAGAAGCAAGTAGTAAATCTCCTTAGAAAGGGGATGTCTTCAAAAGAAATTTCAAAGATTCTTGGGTTTCCAATGAGGTCAATTGGTTCTATAAAAGCGCACCTTACGATGGGAACTTATGACGAGAACGAAGATGAAGTAATTGAAGAAATAACCACAGCCCATGAAACGAGCCTCAGTATAGAGCGTGATCTTCAGACATTTCTTTGCAATGATCTCGAACAGATTGAGCAGGGACTGAAGTTGTTTCAGAATGGGAAGGAATTTAATACGGATGTTGGTAGGATAGACATTTTGGCGATTGATAAAAAGGATGATTTACTTGTAATCGAACTGAAAGCAGGAAAAGCTAAAGATGGGGCTCTTGGACAGTTGCTTGGATACATGGGTTTCATTTCCAACAATATAGCCAAAGGGAAACGAGTAAGAGGATATATTATTGCCAACGACTTTGAGGATAGATTGAAGTATGCGATTAAGGGCTTGACCAATGTGGAATTGAAAGCATATAAGGTCAATTTTAGTTTTGAAGATGTCGATTAGAGACGCTTTGGCAACTTCATATAACACAGCGCATACGCTTCGGACTTACGCCCTTGCCCTTCGGGATATCACTCCCTTCGGTCCGCAACGTCGTATATGCTGGAAACGTTAGGCAAAGTGGCGCGGAAGGTGATTAAAAAAATATGAGGTAATATGCCGGAAAGGATCTATCTTATCGGAAAGGATCAAGACTTGCTTGAACTAAGCGAGCAAGCCCTTGACACTAAAGATATGCTTCAGGAACTGCTTGCCAAGTACCCAAAACTACTTGCAGGCGAGAAATTGGACATGCAGGAACCAAGACGTTGGCTGTTTGTCTCACGTGAACTCTCTGTGCCTGACGGCTCTGATGTTAGACGCTGGTCGCTCGATCATCTCTTCTTATACCAGGAGGCTGTGCCACACTCGTGGAAGTGAAACGGAGTGCAGACTCTCGCATCCGACGCGAAGTTGTGGGACAAATGCCGGACTATGCTGCGAATTCAGTGATTTATTGGCCAATTGAACATCTGGTGACCAGTTTTGAAAAGGTATGTGAATCCCAAGCACAAGATCCTGCTCAAGTGCTGGATGAGTTTCTGGATGGGCAGGACCCTGAGGATTTCTGGTCGCAGGTCAAGACCAATTTGCATGCAGGGAAAGTCCGACTGGTGTTCGTGGCGGATAAGATACCTACCGAGCTGCAGAGGATAGTAGAGTTCTTAAACGAGCAAATGGATCCTGCAGAGGTTGTAGCTGTCGAGGTCAAGAGATTTCTCGGCCAGGGTATGGAGACTTTAGTTCCAAGGCTGGTGGGTAGAACGGCGGAGGCAGTTGGGCGAAAATCAATTTCTCATAGTATGCGGCAAGATTGGGATGAGCAATCCTTCTTTGTCGAGCTTCTCGAAAAACGAGGCATGGACGAGCACAACGTCGCAAAACGCATCTATGAATGGTCGCTGCATAACATGACTCGGACAACATGGGGTCATGGATTGAAGGACGGATCATGCATACCTGTGTTCGACTACAACGGGGAGAACTACTGGCCCTTTGCGCTATGGAACTCCGGTAGAGTGGAGATGCAATTCCAGTATCTTAAAGATCGACCTGCTTTCGACTCGATCGAAAAGCGGATGGAATTATTGAAACGCCTCAATGAGATTCCCGGAATCGATCTTCTGGAAGATGGCATCGACCGCAGACCGAGTATAATGTTAAGCGCACTCACACACAACGACACCAGCAATCACTTACTGAATGTATTCGCATGGATTATAGAGGTTATAAAGAACGGCTGATTCCGGGAGTTCATAAGCGATACGAGCGATTCAGTGCCAGATCACACGAAGAGGTGCTGAAATATCTGGAAGAACAGTTTACTTATCCGGAGAGCAAGAGGATGGCATGATCTACGAACGATTACGCACCGTCCAGACCGCAGACGAACTCCTCGATCAGGCATTCCGGCGCGCAGTGCGCTCTGCCATGTCAGGGAGCGGACGGGTTGTTAATATCCAGAGAGCAATGATCCAGGCAACGTCAGATGTCTTATCGGATCGACTCCACCGGATCGTGCATGATTTCCCGAATTTCGATGAACTCTCCCCGTTTTATTCCGAACTGACCGAGATCGTCGTCGGTACCGACCAGCTCAGGATGTCGCTCTCGTCCGTGCATTGGGCAGGCGAGATGGTCAGGTCGCTTGCGCGCGAAGCCCTGCAGAACGCGAGACGCGACGACCCGGTTCGTGTGCGGAAAGCGTACTACGCCAGAATATCCTCGATCGTACACGAAGTGGACCGAGACTTGCGTTTCTTAAACGAGGCGCGAAACAAGCTTCGGAAACTTCCGGACATATCCGATGTGCCGACCATCGTTGTGGCCGGCTACCCAAACGTCGGTAAATCGAGTTTTGTAAGGCGCGTGACCGATGCGAAACCCGAGATCGCCACATACCCGTTCACGACGAAAGGAATCTACATCGGGCATTTCACACACGGCGGGCTGCGGTATCAGGTCGTGGATACGCCCGGTCTTCTTGATCGCCCGCTAAGTGACCGAAACGAGATTGAATTGCAGGCGATAACTGCGCTAAACCATGTCGGCGATGTGGTGCTGCTTTTGATTGACCCATCCGAACACTGCGGGTATCCACTCACTGCCCAGACCAATATGTTCCGCGAGATCGAGAAGACGCTCGCAATTCCGGTCATCGTTGCTGCGAACAAGTGCGATCTCGCCGATTTCCATGGCGAATGGGAGTACCGGGTATCAGCAGAGACCGGAGATGGCGTGGATGATGTGATGCAGCGGGTGATCGAGGTTATCGATTCCAGGACCTCCCGCGCCAGCAGCACATCCGACACCACGCCAGAGACCAGAGGCTACTAAAACACCATAGTCCATCCCGACCTGGAAGCTTCTTTCTTCGAATAGCTTACCCCGTCCACCTTGAGCCCTTTCCGGTCGAGCAGCGTGATAATCCCGCCCTTGTTTGAGAGCTGAATGTCTTTGCCTGATAACGTGATCCTCATGGTTTCTCCTGCGCCGATGCTCCCGCTTAAGTACGCTTTCTTCTTATTCTTATCGACCATCGCCCAGCCGTCGAGACCGATCGAATCCGGAGTTGTATTTAGGAGTGTTACGCTTTCAAGCCCGTAATCGTGTCCTTCCGGATTTATGAGCGCGGCAATGATGCGCACATCCTTGTCCCGGGTCTCGGGTGGCTCGGGTGACGGTGGTGTGCTGCCCCCTCCATTGCATGCCTCAGGGATCCTGTGTCCGGTGGTATCATCAGTGTGGAAGCACTGGGACTGGAATGCGAGAAATATGGCGACCCACCGCGCCTCGTCTGGCAGGTGGATGATGAGCCCGCCGTCCTGATAGACGCCGTCGTCCCGCCTCCACGCATCGACATTACCCTGATTCGCATGAATGTCATGAATGCCGTTTCCGGGCTTAAACCCGAAATACTTGTCCCGCCTGGTCTCTGGTCCCCATTTTTCACCAAACGCATACACCGCGCTATTTTCCATCGCAATCGCTCTTGCAACGTACTTGTGGATCAGTTCATTCAAGTCGTTGTCAGGACCAGGGATATCATGGGGCAGCGGCTTTGCCAGGGTAATGTCAAAGCAATTCCCTCTGACATAGTCAAGCGCCATCCCCCTGGGTTCAGACGGGAGCTCGTGAAAACCGGATGGCAGAGACTCAAGCTCCGATACCATCGGATGGTCGAAGTTCTCGTCCACATAATACAACAGTTCTGACGGCTCCACCTTCGATTTGACATTGATCGCTATGCGATGCCGCAGATCATCATCGACGAGCAGTATCTGAAAATGGGGACTTGATCCCATTCCTTCCCTACTGTCGATCGCTTTTCCTTTCAGTACTCCGTAGTTCTTGAGTGGCATGGTTGGTATACTCCCTCCAATGAGAAATTCTATCGTTCGAGTGTGTATAATATCTCAAGGGGTAAAAAAGGTTGGCATCTCGTCTATTGCGCGGTCTGCTGCGACCATGCGCGGAGAGATGCCAGAGGGGTGTGATGGAGGGACTGCCGATAGAGGTTACTACTATTATGCTAAAGTGTTATTGTATGGTAATCACATTCCCGGCAAGCACATCAGCCTCGCTCACAGACACAGGGTATGACCCTATTGCTGTGCGGCGGGCTGCGGTATCAGGTCGTGGATACGCCCGGTCTCCTTGATCGCCCGCTAAGTTACCTAAACGAGATCGAACTGCAGGCGATAACTGCGCTAAACCATGTCGACGATGTGGTGCTGCTTTTGATTGACCCGTCCGAGCACTGCGGGTATCCGCTCACTGCCCGGACCAATATGTTCCGCGAGATCGAGAAGACGCTCGCAATTCCGGTCAATCGTTGCTGCGAACAAGTGCGATCTCGCCGATTTTCAGGGCGAATGGGAGCACAGGGCCGCGGCAGAGACCGGGGATGGCGGGGATGATGTGGATGATGTGATGCGGCGGGTGATCGAGGTTATCGATTCTCGGTCTCGAGATCTTCCGTAGCAAACCTCTGCGCTGTGATACAGTCGGCGCACGTCAGGCGAATATAGATTACAGAACCAGCAGAAAGAACCATGTTGGAATGAAGAGCACAGCCCTGCCATCTATCACATCCTTCCTGAACTCGTTCATGCTCACGATGATTCCAGTACTCTGATCGAATGCGCGCATAAATTCAACGATGCCTTTCGCATCAATAGATTTTACATGCTCCCGATACTTTACCTCAACCGGAAGAATGATCACGGAGTCATCGTAAATAAAATCGACCTCGTGCTTGTTTTTCCAGTAATACGACTTAAAAAATACCTTTGAACCGTAGCCCCTCTTGATGAGATGCCACGCCACGACATTCTCTGCTGATCTCCCCTTATCCGTATCGAGCGTAAGAGCCTTTCTTAACCCCTCTTCGCAGAAATAGAGTTTTTTCTCCCGTTTTTCAACTGCTTTTCTCGCACGGGTGTATACATCAGCTATGGATAGGAGCATGGAACTTGTTAGGTAATACAGATACAGTTTCAACGTCTCTCTGTCCACGCCCAACCGCTCAGATAAACCTTTATATGTGAATCGCTCGGTAGAGAACATTGCGATATCCCTTGCCAGTCTTTCGAGAAGCATGGCGTCCTTTACCCGAAACACGCAGACGATGTCTCTGAACAGTATCAGCGAAAAGTAATCCTCAACAAGAACCCTGTACCATCGCTCGATATCCCGGATCTTGAACCACTCAGGATAGCCGCCTACTTCGAGATAAAGATTCATGAGGTACACTAAACGTTGTTTTTGCGTAATTACACTGAAATACGCCTTCTCCAGTTCCTGAAAATCATCGATTCCTGCGCGCAATTCCTCTGGTAAGGATACTCCATTGAACTCTACGAATTCCCTGAATGTCAGCGGAAAGACGTCTATGAACCTTATTCTTCCGACAAGGCTCTCTGAAGCATCCTTGTACAGCATAGTCTTTGATGAACCCGATACGATGAATTTACATGCCGCACGGGAATCGAGGTAGTATTTCAATTGGGTCTGCCACTCCTTCCGGACATGTATCTCATCAAGGATTATGTACACATCCTCCCTGACCGGGTCTACCCCTGTGAGTTCAAAGTACGTGTTCAGGAGGTCGTGGATGGAATCTATCCTTCCATGAAGGTCGTCCATGCTCGCATAAACGATCTTCTGCGGATCTCTGGTTTTTAGGAGACGATCGATGTATTGATACAATATTGTGGTCTTGCCGCTCCGCCGTATTCCAGAGAGGCTTATGATCCGTTCCAAACCCTCGATCTCCTCTATTTTTTCGAGGTATTCCTCTCTGATAATACCTTTATCTGCCTGTGACACTCCTCTGGTCTGCCACCAGTAGTTTCTTGTTTTCAGGTAGTTGATTACGAACTCTCTATCCACAATGCAAATGTAGTACGCACAATAGGCATAAAGATTGCGGTCTACATTTGCACTACTGGTGGATCATTTGCAGGTGCCGATGTTCATGTAACCTCAATCACATTCCCGGCAAGCACATCGGCCTCGCTCACAGACACAGGGTATGACCCCATTGCTGTGGTCACGGTGTACATATCAGACGGCGCGGTATCAAACAATGTCCCGCCATCAGCAGGTGCGATCGGCCCATCCGTGGAATACGGTGCAATTAAGGTGAACGTGCCGTTGGGAGTTGCTGTTGCAGTCTGGACGTACTCAAACGCCCGCTTCTGATTCGGGAGAATCTCCAGATTCGTGAGAATCGGGATGCTTAGCGTCACAGTGCTGTTTGGCGGCGCGGTTCCTGTGAGCTTTGCGCCTGGCACGTACTCGAAGATCTTGACATAGCCGGTATTTGCTTCTGGGATCTCTGACGGCATGTCTTGATGACGGTTCTCGAAGAGGTCGGGATACAACGCCGGTTGCATGTTATACGTCCATTTGTGACCGAGTTCTGAGAAACCTATGCGACCTCCTGCTGCTGTTGACTCGTGCACCAGGCGATAATGTTTCAGGCTGACGCCATCGAATATATGGAGCCGCCCTTCCATCGAGTTAAAGTACCTCATCAGCGGTACCTGATAGAACGTTTGACCTTGCCAGATGGTTGAAGGGAAGCACAGGCTCGTCGGAACCATCTCCCTTTTGTCGCCTATCGGTATCTGAGCCGGCAGCGGTAACCAATCCCCATATCCGCCAGTATCACAGTCCCACGCCGCGATCGCATGGAACTTGACTGTCGCCATCTCGACATCACTGACCACATATTTCACGCCGAGCGTATCCGCGATCTCGTTTGCTTCAGCCTCACTCTCTGCTGTGAAGAATGTCGCTGCGCCCGGTCGCTGCTCTTCGCCGCCGCCGATGCCGGACTGGAATGGGTTGGCGTTCGGGATCCTGTGCCCTATGGTCTCGATCCAGAATCCGTAATCCCACCACGACATCACACCATAAGCGGTGTCCGGATATGGATAGGGTTCGCCACGCGGCGGTCGAACGTAAGGTCCGTAGTATGAGAAAACTGCAGGGTCGGGTGCAGGATCCGGTGTGTTGTCCCGCATCCATTCGAGCGAGTTGTACCATGGCGCAGGCGGTCCGCCGGGGTATTTTGCCTGCTTGAGCGCAAGAGGGGCAGGACCCCAGGGGTACACGAGAACAGCGACGAGCAGGATCGCGAGCAAGATGTATCCTGCGTTTTTCGCCAGATATCGCGGGAGTTCATCGATTGTGGTATGGATACCTTTGAATCCGGAGAATTCGATGATCTTTGTCCCGAAATAAGCACTGAGCAGCGCAGCATTCACTGCGTAGTAGTAACCGAATCGGTTCTGTCCGTATATCGCAATGAGCATGACCAGAGTCCAGACCAGAGCAAGAATCTCTTCCGGCTTCCACCTCTTAACCACATAGTAGCCCAGCACAAGCACCCCAAATAACGCCCCATAGAAACAATTTCCGAAGTTGCTATATACCATACTATTCCTTCCGATGTCAAGTTGTGGAGGGGTGCCCCTCATCAGCATCGAGGATGCTTCTGCAACGGTCGCAGCACCACCTGTTTTTACAGCGAAAACAGATGCTGGAAGAACTACGATTGTGGCAAATAATGTGGGTAAGACGATGCTGACCAACCCAAGTCCAACGGCCGCTATCACAACTATGGATGCCGGATAATAATACGGGTTCATATCTCTGCGGTTCATCTCCTTTGATACGGCTTGCATTGTCACCAGTGCCGCAATCGCTGCCAGCGAAACGAATACATGGAACCATGTGTAATAACCATGGTTAAATCCCATGTCGGTGTGTATCCACGGCAGTATCAGGAGCAGTTCTATGCCAAACGCCAGCACCCCTACGATGGTTATGTATTCGGTGGAGTTGCCGCGAATATGTTCTGCGACGTAGGTGATGATCGCCGCAATCACAACGATTGCACCGAACATCGGCGCACCTGGCCAGCAGAGCTGGTATGCTGCGTACGCAACACCGGCCAGTGCAGCATATATGACCGGATATTTGACAGCACGCCAGTCCCGGTTCAAATCCTTAAAGACGAGATTCTGCGCTCTGGCACTCTTGAGTGCGAGTATGAAGAACAGGATCATCGCAGTACTGAAGAGCGCCTCTGCAGCATGGTGGTCATTGAATCCGAGCAATGATCTTGATAGGAACTGTCCTGGGAGTGTCGCGATGATCAGTGCAGCAAGAAGCCCTGTGCCGCGGTTGTGCAGGTGTTTGCCGATGAAATACACTGGTAGGACCGCAAGCGAGCCGAGCAGTGCAGGAGCGTATGCAGCTACAGTAGCGAGAAGGTGTGGACTCGGATGCCCAAGTCCCAGAATGATTGAGGTCAATGCAATCAACTGTTGATACAGTGGACCATAGTGGATGATACTGCCATACGGAAAGTTGGTGTATGCGTCATAGAATAGGGTCTGTGGATAATTGTGAAGCAGGTAATCCAGCAGTCGCAGATAATGCCATGGATCGTTTCCACCGAACCTGATCGTACCGTCCGAAAGAAAAACACTGTTGTGCGGGAGTACGGCACGGATGTAGAGCGCTACTGCAAAGATGATTGTGAGCAGCGCGCAATAAGGCGCGCTTGATTTCAACCGTTCAAGTGAGGTCTGTTTGATTTCAGTCGGTTTTTTAATCTGTTGAGAAATGGATGGTGCGGGGTTTGAGGGGCTCTTTATCCTGCTTTTCTTTCCTTTTCCTCTATTCACGGGCTTGTCTTCTATGTTCTTCTTTGCAACCAATCGATACACCTCATGGTTTTATGTTTGCTACGGATGAATTAAATACTTTGGGCACTGCTGTAATATATATTCGATTGTTTGCTATAATCTCGAGAATCGAGTAGCTGAGTGAAAAAATGATCCCTGTTACAATACAATGCAAAGAAGTGGAGATGAAGAGGTGTGCTGGGTGATGCGATGATGCCATCGGAATCGGAAACAATGGAACTCAAGAAATCTACTGCACAATTGGGGAGGGCGCTGAAAGCAGCTTGTGCATTTTCAAATCACAAAGGTGGGACGATATACTTTGGAATAAACGATCGTGGAGAACTTATCGGACAGGACGTGTCAGATGCTACATTAAAAAACATTTCCAGTAAGATAAGACAGAAAATAAAACCTGGAATAGTACCTGAAATAACAATTGATGGGACAAACAGGGATAAAATAATCAGAGTCGTAGTAAAAGAGGGGGTCAACAAACCTTATTTTTTGGATGGTGTTGCCTATACAAGATCAGGAACCGAAAACGTTGTCACCCCACCTGGTGAACTGAGAAGATTGTTTTTGAAAATGGGTGAATGGCGTTGGGATGCAGAAATCTGTGAAGGAGCGGCATTGGATGTGGTGGATGAAGAAAAGGTCAAACTGTTTTTGAGGAAAGCAAAAAACGAAAGGAATTTTGATGTCGAAGAAACCATTTCTGTAAGCGAAGCGCTGGAGAAACTGGGACTTCGAGGGGATACATATAAAGTAACAAATTCGGCTATACTATTATTTGGCAGGATACCCCAGCGACATTTCGTGCAGGCAGAGGTCCGGTGTGCTTGTTTCAAAGGAACGAAACCGTTGGAATTTATAGATATGAAAGTTTTTAATGGTGATATTATTGATCAGGTTGATGCGGCGGAGGGTTTTGTTTTGAGGCATATAACCCGGTCTGCATGGATTGAGCCGACGAAAATCGAGCGACAGGAGAGATGGGAATATCCACCGGATGCCATAAGGGAGGCGATTATCAATGCCATCTGCCACCGGGACTATGAATCCACTTCAAACGTCCAGATAAGGATATTTGATGACCGAATCGAAATCTGGGGCTGTGGTCATCTTCCGCAGCCTTTGACAATAGATGATTTGAAAAAAGAGCACAAATCAGTCCCAAGAAATCCATTGATTGCAAAATGCTTCTTTTTAATAAAATATATTGAGCAATGGGGAACTGGAACGAACCGAATGATCGATAAGTGTCTGGAGTACGGTTTACCGGAACCAATATTTAAAGAGATTTCTGGCGATTTTGTTGTGACCTTCAGGAAATCTTATCTTGATGCTAAAACTCTGAAAGAACTGAACGAAAGGCAGAAGAGTGTCATTGAATATCTGAAAGAGAAGGATAAGACAATATCAAATAAAGAATATCAGGTATTGTTTGGGATTTCAAGAAATACGGCCTCTACTGATTTAAATGGTCTGGTTGAAAAGGGGATACTAAAACGAATCGGCGAGGGAAAGAGAAGTGCAAGATATCTGCTCAAATAATGTGCAAAAATTGTGCAAAAATTGTGCAAAAAAACAAGAATATGCTGGACGTGTAGATGACGAGATGACCAATTATGTTAGTATCAGTAATAACCTGTTCGCATCGAATCGATAGGTATCCCGACCTGGTGGAAGCCATCGAAAGTCTGGTTGTCCAGACCTATACGGATCTGGAGCTTATCGTGGTCGTCGATGGGGATAAAGCGCTGTACGAGCAGATTATGACAGATAAGGTTCCGGTGGACGATGTGATACTGAATGATGAGAACATGGGACTCTCCAAAAGCAGGAACCGGGGGGTGAATGTCGCATCCGGTGAGGTGATTGTGTTTTTTGATGATGACGCGGTTGCGGACAGGGACTGGATTAAGGAACTTGTGCGCATGTATACTGAGTACGATGCGATAGCAGCGGGCGGGAAACTTGTGCCGCTCTGGATCGGCGGGAAGATGGATTTCCTGCCTGAAGAGTACTACTGGTTGATCGGCGCGACGCATCGAGGTTTTGCAGAAGAGATAACCGAAGTCAGGAATACCTTCGGATCCAATATCAGTTTCCGGGCAGATGTTCTCGGATCGCTCGGAGGATTTGAGAGTGAACTGGGGTTGACTGCGAGCAGGAAAGGCGCGTTTCAGGGGGAAGAGACTGAGTTGTGCATACGGATGAAACAGAGATTTGGAAAAGGAGTTATGTATAATCCGGATGCGATTGTCAAGCATAAAATCGTTGGTGAGCGGGTAAAGATCCGGTTCTTACTGAACAGGGCGTTCTGGCAGGGGTATTCGAAAAGAGTTATGGAAAAGTTATCGACAGATTCGCTTGGGGAGGAAAAAAGTTTTCTTAAAAAACTGATCGTAAAGAGCGTTCCGAACCGGATCGGGGGGATGGTGCGGTCACCGTCTATCGCGCTGATCGAGCAGTTTGTCTTTCTATTTGTGCTTACAATTGCTACCGGGACTGGATACGTCTATAAAACATTGAGAGGTTAGATTTGAAGTCCTATACTTTCAATCCAATGATTTTATATAAAATATGTCTGAAAGAACGGTAGAGATTTTCCATCATCCATATCCCCCTCTTTCCAGCAAGTGAAGCTACTATATGCAGATCATTCTCGAGACAGAACGGGTCTAACCTGAACACGATCATATAATCCTGTTTTGCCAGTTTCATATCGTCATTCTGCACATAATTGTATGCTGTTATATTATGGAATCTGACCTTTTCGGATCTGCTGAAACTCTGGTATATCCTTTCAAATTCATTATTTTTTATTTGGTCGATTGTTTTTGGGTTTAAACCAGTTTTTACCTGCTTTTGTGCTAATATGACAAACATCGCCTGCTCTACAATCTTAGATGCCCCGATACTACTGCTGTAGAACCTTAATTTGTACAATGGTTCGGTCAAATTTCTTGTTTCGTGTTGTTTTGAGATGCGCAGCCATAATTCATAATCCTGAGAATATTTGAATAATTCATTATAATGTCCCGTTTTGTCAAGAACTTCTTTCCGAATCATTACAGAACCATGGCAGAACCGGTTACCTCGCAAAAGAGTTTTACCAGGATCCGGTGCAGCAGTTCTTTTCTCCAGTAGTTCTCCGCTGTTGCCTATCACAAAGATGCTGGTTCCAAGCAATGCAACTTTCTGATGATCTTTCATGTACTTGAGTTGCCGCTCGAACCGATCAGGGAGAGATATGTCATCTGCATCCTGCCGCGCGATATACTCTGCGCGCGCAACTTTCAGGGCGCGGTTTAATGATTTGGTCAGCCCCATGTTTTTTTCGTTATTGATCACCCTGATCCGATCGTCCCTGAAACTTCGGATAATCGCAGGTGAACTATCTGTTGAGCGGTCATTGATGATGATGAACTCAAAGTCGGTGAACGTCTGGTCAAGGATGCCTGATATCGAGTCGGTGAGGTGCGCCTCTCCGTTGTATACGGACATTATGATGCTTATTTTTGGTACCATCGCCCATTACCCTACTTTTTATTTGCTCTCGCTACAAAAAGTACCATGTGTGCCGTTGAGTGTCTCATCAGACGTGACTGAATCACCGACCCAAAAAGTTCTTTTGGCATGGAATTTCGTTTGCCTGTATCTTTTTCATCATTTACAGATTTTTCAATCGTATTTTTTGCCATTTTCTCCCCAAAAGAACGATAAAACCATCTGAAAATTGCGATCTCATCCTTCAATCCTTTTACCGTGTCGTAAGGGACCGTCGAAACAACGGTAAAATCCAAATGTTCCAACATCCGAATAAACTCTTGCTTAGTGAAAGCATATTGATAAAACATCCCTTCTTTCATTCCCCTATAATATCCAATCCCGCTTTTAAGTTTTCTTACAGGATTAAAATAGGGAACAGAGATGAGAAGTATACCTTTATCTTCTAAAACTCTGTAAGCCTCTTCCAAAGCTTTTTCAGGCCCTTCTTCAAAGTGTTCCACCACCCCGAGAGAGATATAACCAGAAAAACAATCGTCAGGGTATGACAAGTCTAAGACATCTCCCACACGTACCGGTAGCATTGGATCGCGTTCTTCTATTTTCTCAATGGTTTCTCTGCTAAAGTCAACTCCCTCTATATCATATCCCCTCGCTCTCAGTACCGTTACCCATTGTCCTAAACCACAACCGGCCTCAATAATATTTCCACCGATAGGAAGATACTTACGGAAAGCCTTGCTGATGGGGAAAGTGCTGCTGAGAATATCTTCTTTCATAGTCCAGGCTGCCAACTCGTCTATAGAAATATTCTGCCAGTGGTCAGACCAATAAGCCGAATCTGCTTTTTGCTTGTACATAACCAGACGACTGCCTTGTTTTATCCAGCCCATTTTTTTTATCCTCCTCACGCTTATAATGTGTGCTACCCACCCTTGCGCGAGTTGTAAACCAATTTCATGATACTCTATGACAATGGCGCAGATGATAAATCTTATTATCCGTATACTTCAATCCATAATACCGGAGCGAAAGATGGATGACAACATGAGGGCTAAAACGCTTGTACTATTTCTTACTGCGGGAATGTCACTTGATGCGTGGCACAAGGGGGGGATGCTGACACGAGAGATCGCCATATATAATGAACTTGCCAGACACCTCAATAAAGTTTATTTATTGAGCTATGGCGATGAAACTGAACTTCAGTATAAAGAACTTCTTGCCGACAATATCGAGATAATGTTCGATAAAAATAGTATAGGCACACTGATGTACAGTTTCTTAGCACCTTTTATTCACCGGCGCGCGCTTAAAGGTGCGGATTTCTTCAAGACCAACCAGATGGTGGGTTCATGGACTGCGGTGATCGCAAAGATCATGTTCAAAAAAAAGTTGATTGTGAGGCAGGGGTTCCCGTGGCTGTTAACCCTACAAGAGAAGAAAGAAAGAAAGGTTAAGATCCTTATAGCGTCTTTGATTGAACCTATCGCCTATAAAGTCGCAGACAAGATCGTGGTGACGTCTCGACATACCAGAGAATATGTTATTGAAAAGTACGGATTAAATCCGGAGCGCGCGGTGATTATCCCTAATTATGTGGATACGGATGTCTTCAAGCCATCTGAAACCACTGGAAAGGAAAAAAACAGGATAATCTTTATTGGACGGCTCGATATGGAGAAGAATTTGGTTAACTTGATCGATGCGGTAAAGACCCTCGATGCCGAACTTGTACTGATCGGCGAAGGACCCTATGAAGATATCCTGAAAACTAAGGTGGAGAGTGAAAGGATAGATAACGTCTCGTTTCAGGGGGTTATTCCAAACGAACGGTTGCCGCTTGAACTTAACAGGTCAGAAATCTTCGTGATAGTATCAATATACGAGGGTAATCCGAAAACATTACTGGAGGCTATGGCGTGTGGACTGCCAGTAATAGGTACAGACGTCAGAGGAATAAAAGAAGTTATAAACCATAAGAAAAATGGATATCTATGTGATACTTCGGCTGAATCGATGAAAGAGGCAATAACAGATGTGCTGGAAAATGACGAGTTGAGGGAACGAATGGGTAGATGTGCAAGAAAAACGATCGTTGAACATTACAGTGTGAAATCACTGGCTGCGAAGGAGTTAAGTCTGCTGGCAGCGTTGTGACAGACGAATCTGATAATACCTTAAGGATCGTTCGAGATTATGGGAATGGAAAAAATAGCGACACCGGCAAGAAAACTTGTCTTCTGCAGTGATAAACTGACCAGGGGCCTTATAAAGATTCTTTTATGGGGTCATTCATTTTCATATAGGGCGGTAGGGTTTCTTGCAGCAACACCGGTGGAGAAGAACCTGCACCCAAAGCACCGGATAATGAATTACCACGCGTTTTTTGTGGATAATGTGGACGAGGGTGATACCGTTCTGGACATCGGATGCGGGAATGGCGCGCTGACTCATGATGTTGCAAAGAAGGCCGGGCAAGTTGTGGGGATCGATTTGAACGAGGAGAGCATATCTCTTGCAAGGCAGAGATATTCGAGAGAGAATGTAGAGTACATCTGTGGGAACATGTTAAATGACCTGCCAGACGAACGGTTTGATGTGGTCATTCTCTCGAATGTTCTGGAACATATCGACGAGAGAGTGAAATTCCTGAAACGCTTAAGAGGGATGGCACCCAAGTTTCTGATACGAGTTCCCATGATAAACAGGGATTGGATAACAATATATAAGGAGGAGCTCGGAATGGATTACAGGCTGGATAAAGAGCATTATGTTGAATACACGCTTGAAACATTTGAAGATGAGTTAAGAGAGGCAAGATTGGGGATTGAGGAGTATAGCATTCAATTTGGCGAGATATGGGCGGTTGTTGGTGTGAATTATGGATAAACTGTTGATAATCGGCACAGGTCTTCTGGGAAGCAGAATCATTGAGATGGCATCAGAGGAGTTTGAGATTGTTAATACCTATAATAAAAATCCAGTGGATCTGCAAAGTACTGTGTCCCACCAATTAGACATAACTAACCAGACAATGACATTCAAGCTTATTAAAGAACTGAATCCAGATTATACTATACACACTGCCGCACATACCGGTGTGGATTATTGCGAAGTCCATGGAAGCGAAGCATATAGCGTAAACGTCACTGAAGCACGAAATGTTTCGGAAACGTCTGGTGAAATCGGTGCTAAACTTGTTTACATTTCAACGGACTACATATTTGACGGTGCTAAGGGCAGGTAAAATGATTAAATATGGGCATCGCAAGCCAATAGGAGAATTTATAGGCTATTTTGAAGGTTATTCATCGAAAAATCCGTATAAAGATTTCACAAAAACCGCAATACCTCTAATCGAGTCGGTGACAATTACAAAATGGGAGAACACAAAAATTAGATGTTTTATTTGGTTGACATATTTCAGATATCGTATTGTATTCCCATGATACTTGCTTTACATAACCCTACCCTATAAAAGTATTAAAAAGTTGATTATAAGAAGGTCGTGATGATATTATGGATGAAACCGGAGGAAAAAAAATTAGAGTTCTCTTCGTCGCAGGAAAAGGATATACAATCCCCTTTTATGTAAACATGCTACAAGGGCTTAATAAAACAAGCAGTATCCATTTTACATCTTGTGAAGGGGAGGCCAACTGGAAAAAATTTGATGTGATTATGCTAATGTACAACACTTGTGATAAATATTTGAGAAATATCCGGAAAAACAATCCCGCATGCAAAATTGGTGTCGTCGATCCACGGCATATAGAGGGGGAGGTACTAAACGCTGACTTCGCAGTTGTCCAAGGCATTGAAGAAGAAAACTGGCTTTCTGATTACTATTTCGACATCTTCAGATATGACTTCCATCCAACATTTCCCTGTCAGTTGAAAAGACATACTGACAAAGAAAAGATCGTTATCGGGTATCACGGCAACAAAATACATCTACAAACAATGTACCCCTATCTCACAACTGCGATCGAGGCATTGGCAAATGACTTTAACATCAAATTTCGAGCATATTACAACGTCGAAATGCTTGGCCATGTTGAATTTGACCTATTTCCCTCGGGAAAGGTTGACTATAAGGAAATCCAGTGGAAAGAGGACGTTTTCACGGAATATATGGTAAAAAACGTTGATATTGGAGTTGTTCCAAATTTAATCCCCATAAAAAACCCAAGTGAAGCAAAGAAGAAGATTGAGAGTTTTCCTGAATACTTCAACGAACATGAAACAGATAATCTGGTGCGTTACAAAACGACAAGTAATATTGCAAGGCTATATCCCTTCGCACGGCTTGGAATACCGGTTGTAGCTGACATGTATCCATCATCATGCGCGATGATAAGACCCGGTGTCACCGGTTTTCTCGGAGGAAGCGCTGGGATGTGGTACAGGTCACTATACAAACTTGCAAGTTCGGCAGAGCTGAGATCATGCATCGGAAAAAATTTACAGGAACAATATCTCCTCAATGCATCTGCAGGGATATTTAACAAATCCTTCGAAGAGTTTTTACACAAAATTGCAGTAGAACCTGCGCGTAAAATGCCATTGGAACTTCTCAATGCTGGCAATAGATTGAACATAATGTCCAGAGATCATAAAAAGTTTTTATTAAGGAAGTGTATGAAAATCACAAAGTACTTCCTCAAATAAAATCATTATTATACGTGATTAGCTAACCACAAGATTACACAGATTTTCACGAGAGAACAATAATAGCAACCAAGTTTCAGCGTTCTATTAGTGGTTTTATCCACTATTAACTACCATTTCTTGTGCTAAGCTCGTGGTTTTTTTGCCTCCGCTAAACACATACGACGTTAGAAATGGGCTCCAGAAGGTCGCCCTCGAGTTTCCCACATACAGATATAGATGGATAACATCCGCACTCATGAACCATGGTCGTGGTTACACGGTGGGCGAACCACAAACGTGTATGAAAAATTCTCAGACGCCTTATAAAACCCCCCAGCTTCATAGAAGAAGTATACATCAAAAAGAGACTGCATTCAGCCCTATGGTACCGTTCACCAATAGACTTCGAAAAGGAGGTGGCTTTAAATAGTAGTATTGCTTTTAGTTGTATACTAACAGGGGTACACCCCAAAGAGGTAGAAATATGAGGAAAATACTGGGAGTGCGACATGGTCACGATGCATCTGCAAGTCTCATTGTTGATGGAAAAATTGTTGCCGATATTGCAGAAGAACGGTTAACGCGGAAAAAAAATGATGGTTCATTTCCTGAAAACGCAATACGATATTGTCTCGAAGCCGGCGGAATAACATCACAAGATCTGGATGCTGTTACTATACCAACAGCATCAATTTCCTCAACACTTCAAACTTTTTTCCCGGGCGGGAATATCAAAGAACAGAGTAAACAATCCTTAAAATTATATTTAAAAAAAATAATAAATCATTACAAGATAGAACTACCCGTGTATTATGAAATATTCCCCCTCCGGCGTGATTGTAAAATTATTCCCGTCCATCACCATCTTGCTCATGCTTCCAGTGCTTATTATACATCCGGGTTGTCTGATCAGAACACGCTTGTTGTCGTGATGGATGGTGTAGGTGATGGCTGGTCGACTTCCCTCTGGAGGGGAGAGGGGAACCATCTTACCATACTCCAGAAATATGATGATTCTTCTTCCCTTGCGTGGTTTTATGCTGCCGCAACAGAGGCATTAGGCTGGCGACACGGAAGCGATGAATGGAAGATGATGGGACTCGCGCCTTATGGAAATCCACAACATGGTGCATTGGATGGATTCTATCCAGAATTTGAGAATGGAATTTTGATAAAAAAACATGGTTTTGGAGCGCCGCACCGGTTTCCAGATCATGGCTGCAACCACTATCATTTAAATGATGCAGTGGAATTAAAAAAAATCGCAGAGGATCTGGGAAGAGAAAACTTTGCCGCTGAAGTACAACGAGTGGTTGAGGAACAAGCAGAACATCTTATTTATCCTTGGTTAGCAAAAGAAAACACACGGAATCTCTGTTGTGCAGGAGGGTTTTTTTTGAATGTAAAATTTAACCAAAGGGTTTGGTACTCTGGTTTAGTTGATAACCAATGGATTTATCCGAATTCGGGAGATTCTGGCCTCACTGTAGGGACTGCATTATTTGCATATTATTCATATAATCCGGAAAAAAAAATCCACAAGATCCAAACTCAATATCTGGGACCTGAATACAGTAATACGGAAATTGAAATGACCTTACAAGACCGAAAAATACCGTATAAATATTATTCAGATATCGAATTGATAACTGCCGAAAAATTAGCCGAAAATAAAATTGTTGCATGGTTCCAGGGAAGGATGGAAGCAGGTCCAAGAGCCCTTGGTCATCGCTCTATTCTCATGAGTCCATTGAGGGCAGAAAACAAGGACATAATCAACGCATGTGTGAAATATCGAGAGGGTTTCCGCCCATTTACACCCTCGATTCTATATGAGAAGGCAGATGATTATCTCCGAAATTCAAGAGAAGAATTGTTCATGATCACATCTTTTGAGGTAAAAGAGGAAGTAAAAAAAAGAATCCCTGCTGTGGTTCATGTTGATGGGACTGCCAGACCACAAATGGTCAAGAGGGAACACAATTCACAATACTACGAATTAATAAAAAAATTTGGAGAATTGACCGGTGAATATGTTGTACTAAATACATCCTTCAATGTAAAAGGAGAACCAATTATATGCACCCCCAGCGAGGCCATTAAATGCTTTTTCGATACAGGGCTGGATGCACTTGTTATGGGTAATTATTTGATAACAAAGAAGGAGTGGACTAATGAATCACAATGAAGTTGTTGATTGGATTAATAATGTAAAAGAAAAAATTCCTTTTTTCTTAGAATCACTACAGGGAAAATCAAATAGAGGATTTTATCATTACACTCTATCTGGAGACCTTCGGCATCATGAAGATTGGGGTGTTTTTAATAGTGTGTGCGCTGCAAGGATATTATATATATTGAATCGTGTATCACAAGATGATCGAGATCAAATATCGAAACACATTCTATCATTTGAAGACAATAATGGAGCGATGTATGATCCATATTTCCTTAAAAAATATTGGTTTCGCCAGTTCTATGCAGTTGTGACCTCACGAGACATTCATGCGTATTACACTATCAAAGAATCTGCAATCAGAGGACTTACAAGGAGTGCATATGCGGGATTACATTGTTTAAACATTTCACCAGCACATTTTTACGATGTTATACCCTCCAATGAGGGTGAGATAGAACGATATATTAATAAACTTAACTGGACGCAGCCTTGGGGGGCAGGGAGTCATTTTTCAGCGTTAATCCTTTTTTTGATAATACAAAGTAAGAAAATGAACCAATCGCCCTCATCAGAGACCCTGGATTTAATTGATTATGCATTTTCCGTTGTAGATGCTCTAATAAACGAAGATGGTTCTTGGGGACATTGTCCCGAAAAAATGCCAGCAGTCCAGAAAATTAATGGGTGCATGAAAATGCTTCTTGCATATCAATGGGCAAATAAAAAACCCGAGAAGGTCAACCCGATGATTGATCTTTGTCTGACTTGTGAAGTCGGGGGTGATGGGTGCAACAATTCAGATAAGATTCTGGTGCTCTATGAATGTTCAAAGTATACTAATTATAAACATGATGACATCGTGCAATTCTGCTTAAATCAATTTGATATATTCAAAAAATACTGGTGGCCCAAAGAAGGAGGATTTTCATTTTACGAGGATAGATCTATCAACCATCTCTATGGAGCAAAGATTGCACATGCTAAACCCGAACCAGACATCCATGGAACATGGCTTCATCTTTATAGTCTTGCAATGATGGTGGATATGTGTGGAATGAAGAAACAGTTTGATTTTCAAATTCCTCTGATATAGTGATTTCTTTCATGGCAGAAAAATCAATCCTCTTTATTCACCACGGGACCATAATGGGGGGGGCTCCTGTGAGTCTCACCCTTCAAGTGAAAGGCATTATAAATGAGAGTAATATACAGTGCAGAATTGCATGCAACAACGAAAAAATGCAAAAATTCTTTTCGAAAAAAGAGATTAATTCCACACCATGGCCATATACATGCAATTATCTTGGAAAAGTCCTGATTAGATGGTCTAATGCAAATAATTTAAAAGGGCTATATTTATTGTTAAGAGATTGTTTTCTTTTCCCTGGTAGTATTATGCTGCAGGTTTTTGCTTTAAAAAAATCAAAAGAAAGAATTGTCCATTTGAATTCAGCAGTTCTCTTTTCATCAGCCATAGCTGCAAAAATTACCGGGAAAAAAATTGTCTGGCATATCAGAGAAGCCAGCCATATACCGAAAACTGTCGCTTCGATTATTTATTATTTCTCTGACCGGATTGTTTGTATCAGTCCTGTTGAGGCATCAAGATTTGGGGGAAAGAGAGAAAAAGTTACTGTAGTCTATAATCCTGTAAATTTTATTCAATTCAACCCTGACAAATACAATAGACTATGCATAAGAAGAGAACTTGGAATCCCTGAAAACGCAAATGTTGTTGTCACTCTTGGTGGCGTAAATCCACGAAAAGGAACAGCAGAAATAATCTCTGGAATAAAAAAGTGTGATACAGAAGTATTTGCTATTATTGTTGGCCCAGAACTCCAGCAGAAAAGCAATAATCCGTATCATAAAAATATCTCAGAGATGTGCCAGGGTGAAACGAAATCAAAAGTTATTTTCACAGGTATCGTTGAAAATCCTGCACCATATATTATTGCATCCGATGTATTGACATTTATAGGAAAGACACCCCACTTCCCTCGCCCGGTCTTCGAGGCATGGGCTGCAAAAACACCTGTAATTGTTAATGAAATGGAAGGAATCTCTAACAATGTTGATCATGGTATGAATGGGTTTGTGATTTCTGAACCTATCGACGATACTTTGGCCGAAAACTTCGACCTTCTTTTTAATAACCATGATCTTCTGGATAAAATGGGTGCCGAGGGATACAAAAAGGCAGTCGAGTATACTTCTCCTGAAAAAAGTGCAAAGAAGTTAGAAAGTATCTTCCAGGAGATATTTTCGTCATTAGGGGTCCAAGATTCATGAAATATTACGACTCCACCCACAATCGCCTTGTCTTCACCCACAAGCAAGCAACGCCAGAACTCTGGGACGAACACTGATATAAACTTCAGAGAAATCACAATGGTCTCGTCGAACCCATAATCTTTTTATAGAGTTACTCCCAATTGTAAGAATCAGGTAATGCGCCCAATATCAAGAAAAGGTGATATGTATGCTAAGCTGTGAAGAACTTTCCACTGGCTACCGGGAGGGGCTGAGAAAAGGTAACTGGAGGGAACTGAATTTATTAGACAAAGCATTTTTCAGAGCTTCGCTCTGGTACGCAAAACACCGTGGAAGTATAGTTAACGCATCGCTCGTAGAAAAACTCTCATCACTCGTTGAGAAGCTAAACGAGACAAAAGGCATGCAAATATTTGAAAGATGCTTAAAGAAAGCTCGTGAATTGCTTGGAAAAATTGAAGAAATGAGCGTATTCACATGGATGCCTCAGTTGAAATATTGGCTGAAAGACCCGGACCTATATCTTCTAGCTCGGAATGGCGCGCTGAGGTGGTGGTGTTAAAGTGCGAACGGTGACCCACGACAAAGGGACTTCCGGAAGAAGATAGCGGTAGCATTCTACAAATGAAACACGAAATGAAAGCATTAATAACTGGCATAACCGGACAGGACGGCTCTTACTTAGCTGAGCTATTGGTGAGCAAAGACTATGAAGTCCACGGCATCATCAGAAGAGCATCCACCTTCAATACAGGCAGGATAGATCACATCTACGTTGATCCGCATAACCCCAATGCACGCCTCTTTCTTCATTACGGCGACCTTTCGGATTCCGAGCAAATCTCAAATATAATTTACAACATAAAACCTGACGAAGTATATCATCTGGGTGCGCAGAGTCATGTGCGGGTAAGTTTTGATAGTCCTGAATACACCGGGAATGTCACTGCACTTGGAGCGACCAGAATATTAGAAGCGATAAGAAGAAGTGGCAATGCTGTGAAGTTCTACCAGGCTTCAAGCAGCGAGATGTTTGGGGCATCTCCGCCACCACAGAACGAAGAAACGCCATATAGATCAAAAAGTCCTTACGCATGTGCGAAAGTTTATGCGTACTGGATGACGAGGAATTACCGGGAGGGGTATAACATGTTTGCCTGCAATGGTATCCTTTTTAATCACGAATCGCCAAGAAGGGGTGAGACCTTTGTGACAAGAAAGATCACAAGAGGCATAGCAAGAATTCTTGCCGGAAAAGAGAAGTATCTATATTTGGGTAATTTGGATGCGAAGAGGGATTGGGGTTATGCACCCGAATACGTGGAATGTATGTGGAAGATGCTTCAAAATGACGAGCCAGAGGATTTTGTTGTTGGAACTGGAGAAACTCATTCGGTGAGAAAATTCTTAGAAGAGGTTTTCGCCTATGCTGGATTAGACGTAGAAGCGCATGTTAGAATTGATCCGAGCTATTTCAGACCGACAGAAGTCGAAGTGTTGGTTGCAGATTATAGTAAAGCGAAGAAGAAGTTAAATTGGAACCCAAAGATTAAATTTGAGGATTTGGTCAAGATAATGATGGATGCAGATATGAGAGCGGTGGGGCTGGAGCCTATTGGAGAAGGGGATGAGATTTTAGTGAAGAAGTTCCCGAACAGGTGGTGGGGTGTAGATTAGATGACAAATATCTGCTTCTACATAAGCGATTACGGATATGGGCATGCGTCGAGAGATATTGCTATCATCAGAAAAATCTTGAGTGAATACAATGATGCGAAAGTATATATTAAGACCTACGAACCGTTTCATTTTGTGAGGCAGTCACTACCCTACAGGAATGTTGAGGTTATACAGACCAGAAACGATGTAGGAGTTGTTTTCAAAGAAAATAGCGTTACTGTTGATAGAGAACGAACAAAGAATATGCTGGACGAATGGCTGGCTTCTTGGGATGAGTATATCCAAAAGGAAAAGAGATTTTGTGAAACGCATAGAATTGATTTGATTCTATCGGATATTGCACCACAACCGTTTATCGTTGCTGATGACCTTGGTATTACAAGTATCGCAATATCGAATTTTACATGGCATTACATCTTTTACAACCTCTTTGGTGAGACACCTGCAACCAAACGAATCAAAGAGGCATATGAGCGTGCAGAGATAGCGCTGGTTCTTCCGTTCAACGAGGAGATGAATATTTTTAAAAGGAAAAGGGAGATAAGTCTCGTATCACGTGAAATAACAGTGGATAGGCGTGAGATAAGAAGAAGATGTGGCATATCGGATAACGAAGTGCTTGTGTATGTCGGCGTTGGTAGGTCATTTGAGCCATCATTTATGCGTAGTATGAAGCCGATAGAAGCAACGAATGTGAAATTCTTGACTTCGTCCAACGCAGAACTTCCGTTTGGGAATGTGATCAGTATCCCGAATAACGAAACGGAGACACAGAATTACCTCGCTATGTGTGATTTGATTGTATCTAAGACAGGATATGGAACGGTATCGGAGGCTATCAAGGCAAGGCTACCGATGTTTTTGCTTAAAAGGAATGGGTTTAAAGAGGATGAGTTAATAGGGAACAAAGTTGAGGACTTATGTATTGGTCAGTTCATTTCAGAGAAATCATTTTTGGATTGTGCTTGGATAAACGAATCAAAGCATCTGGATGAGTACACAAAAGGATTTAATAACTTGAATAGCAGATTTAAAAACAATGGTATTCCAGAAATACTCGGAACGGTAAAGGAGGTAATATAAACTGTGACATTTTGGAACAATAAAAAAGTCTTGGTAACGGGTGGAGCAGGATTTTTGGGTTCTTTTGTAGTGGAGAAACTGAAAGAGAAAGGAGTAAGTAAAGAGAATATAAGGATACCGAGAAGCAAGGATACCGATTTAAGGCGCTGGACGAATTGTGTCGAGGCTGTTAAAGATATTGATATTGTTATCCATCTGGCTGCAAAAGTAGGAGGTATTGGCTATAACCAAAAATATCCTGCTATACTTTTTTACGATAATGCGATTATGGGCATTCAGATGATGGAAGCTGCAAGACAGGAAGGTATTGAGAAGTTCGTAGCGGTGGGGACTATATGTGCTTATCCGAAGTTCACACAGGTGCCGTTTAAGGAAGAGAATCTCTGGAACGGCTATCCCGAGGAGACGAATGCCCCGTATGGCCTTGCCAAGAAGATGCTCCTCGTGCAGGCACAGGCATACCGGCAGCAGTACGGGTTCAACTCAATCTATCTCCTTCCGGTGAACCTGTATGGACCTCGCGACAACTTTGATCCCGGGAGCTCACACGTGATCCCGGCTCTCATCAAGAAGTTCGTGGAGGGGACACGGGACGGCATGGACGAAGTCGAAGTCTGGGGGACCGGGGCGGCATCCCGTGAGTTCATCTATACAGACGATGCCGCCCGCGGGATTATCCTTGCCACAGAACGCTACAACAAGCCTGACCCCGTAAACATCGGCTCCGGTAAAGAGATCTCGATCCGCGACCTCGTTGATCTGATCGTGGAAGAGACCGGTTTTTCCGGCGATATCCGCTGGGATGCGAGCAAACCGGACGGTCAGCCCCGGAGGTGCCTGGATACCTCGCTGGCAAAGGAAGAGTTCGGGTTTGAAGCGAAGGTGCCGTTTGACGAGGGGTTGAAGCGGACAATTGCATGGTATACAGAGCAGACCCACAGAGGTGAAGGATAGTGGTTTGGGGCTCACCGATTTTTCCAGACAAAGTGGGACGTTATAGAGATTATTATTTTAAAAGAATCGCTGATTTTTTTGGTATCGAATATACTACAGGTGATTATACATTTAAATATGGATTTAAATCATTAGGAGAAGGAGTGAAAACAAGTCCTGATGTCGAGATTGAATATCCAGAACAAATAAGAATTGGAGATCATATTCAATTACGTAAAGGTGTGGTTCTTCAACCCCATAAAAAATATAAACTATCAATCGGGGATTATACAGGGATAAATCCATTTGTGTGCATATATGGTCGGGTACCAATTGGAAAATATGTGATGATCGCTCCGCACGTGATAATTGCAGGGGGAAACCATGCTTTTGAGGATACTGAAACTCCAATGATTATGCAAAGTAAAAGTACGAATGAATGGGTTATCATAGATGATGATGTATGGATTGGAGCAAATGCCGTGATTCTTGATGGTGTTTATATTGGAAATGGAGCAATTGGTGAAGCAGGTCCGGTCGTAACTAAAAGTGTCGAATCATATGACATAGTCGCAAGAAATCCATCCGTTAAGATAAATCAAAGAAAAGGGCGTAAATAACATGCAGCTTCATGAAGAATTGTTTTATGATTTCCAGACGGAAGCTCGAGGCCTCCTGACCGAAAGTGATTTAATAAAATCATTTGAATCTCGAATTTCAGTATATGATCAACTACTCTTGAGATTCTTGCCTCATAATAAAGAGTCGAGTATCGTAGATATACCATGCGGTTTTGGAGCTTTTCTATTTTATCTGAAAAGTAGAGGATACACGAATATTGTTGGTTATGATCTCGATCCAAAACAAGTAGAACTGGCAAATCTACTGGGCCTACCGGCTCATAGTGGGGATGCATTCGAGGTAGCAAGGGAAGATAATTCATTGGACATGATTGCATCAATTGACTTTCTAGAACATATTACCAAAGATCAAGCGTGTATGTTTTTACAATCATGTATTAAGTCTCTAAAGCCAGAAGGAATTTTAATTATGCGTGTTCCATCTGCCGATGGACCTTTTGGAACCTCACACGCATGGAATGATATCACACACAAATGGTTCTTGACATCAACGGCATGGAAGCGAGGAGTATTGCGGATGGTTGGATTTGAAGAGAAAAATATTGAGATTATCGAAGATCGCATTCCACCATCTGGATACGTAAAAAAAATAATGTATAAACTCTTAAATTACGCTACCATAAAATATTGGGGAATGATGAGTGTCGCTCCACCACAAATATGGTCTCGCTCAATGTGGATTGTCTGCAGGAAGTGAAAAAATGATTTTCAAAATGTTTTCAAGATTAAAAAATACAATTAAATTCAGTGATGCTACCTCTTCTTCTTATTTGCAGTCTGGGGAAGATATAATTATCAGAAGAACAGTCTCCAGAATGAATTGTCCAAGACCCGTTTATTTGGACATTGGTGCAAATGATCCAATAAAGTTGAATAACACTTATTTGCTATATAAATCTGGGGGAAAAAGAGTTGTCGTTGAACCAAATCCTTATTATATCAAACAATATAAAAAAAAACGACCTTCAGATCATCTTGTTACAGCAGGCATCTCTTCCCATGGTGGGGGCAACTTAACATTTTATTTACCATCGAACATAACATTAAGTTCATTTGACCGCGATTTGGTACAAAAATTGGCAGAATCCGATGGAATAAATATTGTTGAAGAGATGGAAATACCCATAATCGGAATAAACGAGTTGCTCGACAATAATTTCCCAGAATCCCCGTTTAATTTTGTGAGTATGGACATGGAGGGATGGGATGCAGATGATGGGCGGCCCAATATCACCGCATGGGAAGGAGAAGCGTGATATGCATCCTGTGAATAAAATACTTTCCCTGATAGGACTGAGAATATCTCGTACTATCGGAAGCTTAAATGCCCATAGGGATTTTAGAGAAGAATACAATCGTCAGTTGGGCGAACTAATCAGGGATAGCAAGGGATTTGAGGTATTCCGGGACTTTAAATATGATGTCGGCAGCCATCCAAAGTCTTATATCGACTATGAGTGCGAGTTTGCAGCACGAAGCCTTTCAAAAAGAAATCCAACAACGATTCTGGACGTAGGTTCATACAGGCATTTTGTGATAGGGCTGCTAGCAAGCCATAAAGTAACCACTATAGATGTCCGAAAATGGAAGTCATCTCTAGATAACGAAACCGTTCTTACATCTGATGCGAAACAATTAGACATCCCATCGAATTCATTTGATGCCGTCGTATCTTTGTGTGCCTTGGAGCACTTCAGGTTAGGGAGATATGGGGACGAATTTGATCTAGATGCTGATAAAAAAGCATTCAAAGAGATGGTCAGAGTGTTGAAACCTAATGGGATATTGGTATTCACTACCACAATAACGAGAACCGCCCCTTCCATAGCCTTTAATGCCCATAGAATATATGATTACGATATGATTAGAGCGTTGTGTCAGAGATTGAAACTTGGCGAAGAAGAGTTTTTCAGTCATAAGATGGGTAAGTTTATCCCTTTAGAACATGTATCTAACTTGCCAGCGGTCTGGGATGTCTATTGTGGCTGTTGGATTAAGAGATGAATAATATAATCAAACAAAGGAGGATCCATGAAAATTGCATACGTCTTTACGAGCGGTCGTAAAAAAAGATTAGAAAAGATTGAGAATGGAGAACCAGTCCCACGTGAATTTTTATTTGGCTTAACCGAATTGCGGGAAATGGGACATTCGGTGGATATATTTGAATTAATCGATTTTTCAGATGGTAAAAACAACTTTGTAAAAAAAATACTAAAGAAAAGGAATGCATTTCTGGCAAATTTTACAGGACTGTCATCGAGCAGTCATCTAATTTCATCTGAAAAATTAGAGGTACTAAATCAGTATGATGTTGTAATTGCCAACAATGAATATGTCGCGTTTGGATTGGCGTATTACAAGAAAAAAGGTGTTTTTAGTACTTCTCTTGTTTTTTTTGTCATGGGTATGGCGAGTAAGATTCAGGTTGGAAAAGAAAGGAGAGGAAAATTCTTCTTTGACATACGATATTTCCTTGGTAAAAAAGAATATCTCGAATTAATCAATGAGTCATCAAAAATCATCTTTGTGGGTAAGGGGGAATATAATCTAGCAAATACCATTTTCAATGAGCAGAATAAAAAATTTGAATTCATATCTTTCCCAGTCGATACAGAGTTTTGGAAACCCAGTAATGAGCATACAGACGAATATGTTTTGTTTATTGGAAATGATAGGCAAAGGAATTTTGAATTGTTAAAAAGAATTGCCCTTCTTACACCAGAAATTCATTATATCTTCGTTACACAACAAATCGATCGATGTGAAGTAACAGATAATGTTGAAGTTATCAGAGGAGATTGGAAAGAAGAGCTCCTTTCAGATGAAGAAATCCGCGAATTGATTCGGAAGTCTGCTTTAGTGATCCTTCCATTGATTGAAACATATCAACCTTCCGGCCAAAGTGTGTGTCACCAATCAATGGCATGCGGAAAAACAGTAATGATATCCGAAACAATGGGGTTTTGGGCACCCGATACTTTGATTACCAATAAGCATCTTATTTTAATACGAGAAACAGATCCGGATTCATGGGTTGAGCAGATACAAAAGATCCTGAGTGATAAAAGGGTCAATCAGAAAATAGGGCACAACGCCTTTGTTGTTATGAACACAGATTATTCATTAAAGAATTGTGCGATAACATTAGATCAGTGCCTTGAAGCAGTAAGAGCGAACAAATGGGATGGTTTGTTGTGAGTGAAATTGATACATTCATTAACGAAATCGTAGCAGACATAAGACAGTCGCCTCATAATATGATCGATAATAAATGGCACAACGTGATTTCGGGAAGCACTCTTTCGTTTGAGAGCCTGTGTTTAATAAATGCTTTAATTGAAAAATTGAGACCAAAGAATATTCTCGAATTTGGATGCGGAGTATCCACACAGTTCATTTGTGACGTTATCAAGGATCATAACGATTGTAATTTCCATTCAGTAGAGAATATAGAAAAATTTTTGATTCAAACCAAATCAAGTCTGGAGACCAATTCAAACAAGGTAAATTTTATTCTTGCACCCATTGAGCCAATGCTCATCAATTCCTGTTTATTTGTAACGTATTCAAAATCGCTTCTTAACAAACTTGACAAAAATGCCCATCTCGATCTTGTAATAATCGATGGACCACTGGGAAGGATATTTAGGAGAGATGCCCCTCTCTTTTTAATAAAAGATAGATTACATCCGGGTTCTATTGTATTGCTTGACGATTCAAATAGACCAAAGGAACAAGAGGCTCTAGCACTGTGGAAAAAAATATTTGGTGATTCAATAGAAATTATCGAAGTGCCAGATTTCCATAAGGGATTAACAGTGGTAATAATTCGTGAAGAATTGCCCCATCTCTCCTTCTGTGCACGCTTTCGTATTCAGAAAATATTCGATTCGATATATTCCGTTTGGAAAAACATAGGCTACATGAACAAAATAAAGCAATTGAAACTTGAATAGCGCTTACATTCCGCACGTCGTTCCTCAAACATAATACTTTTCGTATCCTCTCCAAATCAGAGGGTAACTCGAAGAAGTGAAAGTATATTGAATCCTTGATGATGGTGTTAGTATTGTCATCTGGCAAGCAATGAATCGCTATACCAATGGTTCTATCACAGTACCCCATTCGATAGAATACTACAGCAATTCCCGCTCAGTCATCCACCATACACCCTCGATCACACTCATCTAACTTTTAGTCATACGTTATGCGCATAAAAATCAAAAATGTAAAGTGCATCCATCTAAGACTTGATATTTTAACTGCTTATGCAAAAATGTATCCGAAAAGGGTACACCTGTCAGTAGCTGCACAAGAAAGCACCCTGCGGGTGCAAATCAGTTGTAGCTCTGGCTAAGCATCGGATGGTTCCAATCAGGTAATTTGCATCCAAAAACTTCGTTTTCCTTTGGTGGCCCCTTCTCATAGTACACGAAT
>PQXF01000005.1:45612-102391 GCA_003194445.1 Candidatus Methanogaster sp. | reverse complement strand
CGTGAGATTGTATCGTTGATTGCTGTAATCGCAGCATCCATCAAGACCTTCAGGAGAACACGGTTGTTTCTTACGATAGGCCACAAAGCGTCCGGGATCGTAAGTACTGCATGTCGATGAGGTACGTTGAATAACGCGTTTTGGAGAGATTTCGCCCATTTGTCAGTATGGTTCTTGCCACAATTCGAGCAGATGCGGCTGTTACATCCGAAATGGACTATTAGTGTAGTTCCACAATGTTCGCACCGGTATGCGAAGAAGCCGCGACTCTCGTCCTTGCAAGAGAGCATTTTATTGACTTCTGCGATTTCGACATCTCTGAGGTTGTCTTTCTCTGCAAGGTAGAATGCCCCCCAATTGTGATTGTTCTCGAAAATGTGCCGGACGGTGAGAGAGGTATCAGTAAGGATGCAGAGGAGAAATGTGATGAGGCATATTTCGGGTGAGGGGATATCGAGGTACAACAGTTGAATGTAGGGCTAGGTTGGTGATAAATGTGGTGTGGAATGGGGTGCGTGGGTTATAGTGTATATACCATGAAAAACCAGGCTCATTCCGGCAGTATACTATCAAACGTTCAGCCCTAATCCGCCATCAAGATGGTGGGGGTTCTTCAAGAATAACCGGGTAGTCTCTTTCAAATCCATAAAGCAATGCTGTAAGGATGTTTTCCATCGAACCAAATTTAAATCCAAAAAATAAAGACCTTATCTGCTTCCAGAGACTTCTTTTACTTCCCAACTTCTTCCAAACTGATTGAAATAGCTGACAGGAAAGTTGCTGCGCCTGGTCAACCAAAAACGCCAGCATCATCAACGTAGCGAAAACAACTGACAGATTCTCCTTTCCATGCCCATAATTGTGCTCAAAGTGGTATCCTTGGTTTTTGAGCGTGTTAAATGTCTCATTCTAGATTTTCCAGCGTGCTCTGCCGCCGCGCATGATTTTAGGGAGATTGCTTTAGGTTACCTGTATATTCGTGACCCAGCTGAAATGCAACACCTTCTTTTTGGGCGTAGTTTCCCAGTATTCTACAAAATTCACCAACAAATCTTGGTTAGATGCATTCAAAGGGACTTGATTGATAAAACGGAACTTATGAACAGTATCTCCATCTTTATATTCAATTTCTGTAGTTAAACCATCTTTCATAGTAGACTCGACATAATCAAATAAAAAGGATTCGAAGATCTACTATTGTCTCAAAACCCGCGCGAACGCGGCTAAATAATGCGTCGGCATTCAAATCCTTCCGAAGTTTCACTTTTCTTTTGCTCATACGTGCGACCATCCATTAAGTTCCAAATTTGCTAAACATTATTTGGAATTGTTCTTTGTATTTCTCTATGTTGCACATAAATGTTTATGAAAGTATAGAGGATCGACCCCTTGTCCGCATGTGTTTATAGGCCTAACGGGAATTGCTGGTGATCTATCAGATTTTGCAACTCGGATTGTCAAAGAGCCTGGAAATTCTCACACAAACTTTCTAATAATCTTCCTCAACCAATCAGACTTCGTTCCCAACCTCTCGTCTATCGCTCTCATAATCATCAAATCATCTTCTTCAAACGATTTGAAAATCAAGAGTAAAAAGAAATAAAGTATAATAAATACAAAAAGCATCACGATTAGAGCTATAAGTGATTCACCTATAATATATTTTGTAGCTACATAAACTACCAAAACTGCTATTATAGATGCAAATACCGGTTTAAGTTGGTTTAAACGGAACGGCTGCACCCCACCAAGCCGCCAGACGACGAATAAATAAATGATACCCAACAGTGATTGTAATGCAGTAGTAATTGCCGCCCCGTTTACACCGTATCTCGGGATAAGGAAAATATTTAAGGCACAATTGACAGCTGCCGCAACAAAATAAAGAACCATAATTATTTTTGTCTTTCCATATACTTGAAGAATGAAAACAGCCGGACTGATCACAGAAGAAAAGAAAAAAGCAAACGCTAAGATGCTCAATGCTGTCGCCCCCCCTACATACTCTGCTCCAAACATTATCCGCATAATCGATTCCGAGAACAGAACCATCAACAAGAAGACTGGAAGAGCAAGCGAAAGAATCCATTTCGTCACCGCGGTATATATACTTCTTAACTCTTGCCCCCTGTTCTTTGCATATAATTCAGAAGCCACCGGCACAAAAAGAACAGATATGGATTTGGTTGCCACCATTACTAACCTCGCGGTTGGCAGCGCAGCATTGTAAATACCTACCGCCGAAGCACTTAAAAAATAGCCTAGCATAAGGGTATCCATCCAGCCTATCACCATGCCTGCGACCATGGTAAAGATAAGCGGCAGTGAGAAAGAGAAAAGTTCTCTATTTACGGAGATTGCCTTCACTTCCGTACTAAAAATCGGAAAGACTCGCTTCTCCAGAAAATAAAAAGCTAAAAACGGAGTTAGCACGATCGCAAGAACCCAACCCCAAGCAGCCCCCATAACTCCAAATCCCAGAATTAAAAGAGCTACGATCGCCAGTAACTTGAATATGTTCTGGAATAGGTCGACCACATAGACTCTGTACCTCGCGTCTTGAAATCCAATAGTTGCATATATTGCATTGTCTGTCAAGACTAAGAATGGGATCGCAATCGCGAAAATTTTTAAGATTGGTGTTAGTTCAGTCGAGTGAAAGACGTGAATAGAGATCCGGTCTGCATAAAAAAAGAAGATAGACCCGGCAATCAAGCTTATGGGAACGCTTATTTTTAAAGCACCCAAAATCGTTCCTTTTATCCTACCTTTATCTCCTTTTCCCTTGTAAAAAGAAATGTATCTTTGTATCCCTGCTGGCAACCCCACCAATGAAAGCGTCGCCCCTATCATCAGCGCTGCGTAACCAAGCGAGATCAATCCATAATCTTCTGCACCAAGCCATCGCGCAATAATTATCCGGGAGAGATAACCCAAACCCAATCCTATAAACGCCCCGATAAAGCTCACTCCCGCCCCTTTCGCTATCGTCCTGAGCGATTCATCCAGCCGATCTCTGTCACTCATGCAAACCCCGCCCTGACGCAATCAACGAATCGCACGATACCATCCCCACACCCAACCACTGCGACCACGCGGTTCATCGCCACACACCTGATAATTGCAAAACACATATCTGTCGCTCACAGCCTTCTGTAATAAATCCCGCTCCTATCGGCTTCCGCCCGATCAAACATCCCGCGCACATCAACCAGCACCGGTGCCTCGTCCATTGCCATGAACCGCGCCATATCGGAAAGCCCCGTCTCCTTAGACTCATCGTGCGCCACCGTCAGGATCACACAGTCCACCCCCCATCCTGACCCCTCAAGAGCCTTCACACCAAACCCCTCGATCATCGCATCACTGAGCAGTGGATCGTAGCCATACACATCCACACCAAACTCCTCAAGCACCCTCACAATCTCCCGCACAGGAGATTCCCTCGTATCAGGTACATTCTCCTTATACGTCAGACCCATGATCAGAACCTTCGACCCCTTTATCACCTTTCCGACATCATTCAAGCCCTTTAGCGCCATCATAGCAGCATACCCGGGCATCGAATCATTGATCGCACGCCCTGCAAGAATCACCTGCGGATGAACCCCGAGTTCCTCTGCCTTATGCACCAGGTAATACGGATCAACCGGGATGCAGTGTCCGCCCACCGGTCCGGGTGTGTACCGATGAAAGTTCCACTTCGTCCCGGCAGCATCGAGGACGGCTCCGGTATCAAGCCCCATCCAGTGGAAGATGAGGGTCAGTTCGTTCGCGAGCACGATACTCCGGCTGGAGCGAAGCGGAATGTCGGATGGTTTTACTAAATTTTGCATTATGAGTTAAATCAACGATAAATCAATATCACAAGGCTTATTCATCTTTATACCCCCACTCAAGTAATGGGGTTCCCTGAAATGTTCATTCAGCAGGTCCGGATATGTGATACTACCTCGCACAAGTTCCGCATCAAGATCAAGATGTTCTCCCTGCGCTGTTCCAGCAACCATCTGCTCACGTGGTGCTCTTGCCGTGGATGCGACGATCGTGACATCATTCCCCGGACCGGCAAGGCTATGATGTGCCAATCCGCATTTATTTCCCGCGTACACAGGGCGTGAAGTATGGCACAGCGATGCAGCTATTAATATTGTTATTTCCATTTATTATTGTACATGGATTTGATGAATCCCAACATCCTTCCCTTCTCGGAAGATATTCTCTATAAACGTGTTACCTTCATTCAACATTTTTTGTATCTCATCCATAGTATATCCGATAGGTTCGATCTGTTTCAACTTCAAGAAATACAGTCTTGCATGTCTCTTGAACCAGTCATCAGGGAACTCATCCGATATCAAAAGAAGGTCGATATCGCTGTGTGGATAAAAGTCACCCCTGCTTCTCGAACCAAATAGTATCACCCGTTTCAATCGAAACTCCCTATCAACTCGTCTGCAGTACTCAATTACTTGTTCCATCATTGAATCTGTTTCTCCACCCATTCAAGCAACCTCCCGGCATTTTTCAGGCACTCTTTACTTCTTTTGTCATCATAATATTTATAGGGCGCCTGATTCCCAGTTACCGCATCCGGATATCTGGTTTCAATATAGTGCGGATCAAGTCCACTTGCACAATGCCTTAATGCAAAAAACTCCTCATCTTCGATCGGCACTATCGTTCTTAACTCATCCAGCAGGTCAACGATGCTGTGCGTCCACGGATAATCAACACCATTTAGAAGGAATAACGACTTAATAGCTTTTTCTCCCACTTGCTGGGAACATGTGCAAACCCAATTGTGCCTACCAAGCGTATGAAGTTCAAGGCACGTATCAAAATCGTATTTAGCCTCATCCATCCATACATCTGCCCGTCCAACACGCTTGCTCTTCTTCATCTTCTTATTCCGTCGACACCATTATTGTAACTAAATAGCATTGCATCGGTTCCTATATATGCGTTGTCTCTGATCACGCTTCTATCCGGATTGCGTTTATGTTCATGGAACCATCGTGCGTAACTATCCCATCCATACCCGCCAACAACCACAATTTTTTTTGCGATCTTTATACCGTACCGATCTCCACAGTCTCCTGTAATAAATCCCTCTCTGCTCAGCTTCTGCCCGATCAAACATCCCGCGCACATCGACCGGCACCGATGCCTCGTCCATCGCCATGAACCGCGCCATATCGGAAAGCCCCATCTCCTTAAACTCATCGTGCGCCACCGTTACGATCACACAGGCAACCTTTCCACCCTGATCCCTCGAAGAGCCTTCACACCAAACCCCTCGATCACCATCGCATCACTGAGCAGCGGATCATACCCATACACCACCACACCAAACTCCTTAAGCACCCTCACAATCTCCCGCACAGGAGATTCTCTCGTATCAGGCACATTCTCCTTATATGTCAGACCCATGATCAGAACCTTCGACCCCTTTATCACCTTTCCGACATCATTCAAACCCTCTATCGCTATTTTGGCAAGATTTCAAACCCTAAATTCACCTTCTCGAAATGAATATCACCCGTGAATACCTTATTTATCTCCAATTCGTGCATCGTGACAAAGGAGGTCAAGTCGGTGAAAGAGATATCTGTCTTATCCTGATACCTTTTCCTCATCGACCATGCGGATTTAAATCTTGCTTCTGTTATCCACTCTAACTTTATTTGATTATCCTTTATTGCAGCGAATAAAGATTCACTGAATTGAACAGCACTACCAAAATCAACACTTCTGAACAGGGCAGTCATCACCTCATCAAGCACGTAATCCGAGGTAACTAGGCTATACCCCGCCCCAGTTATCTCTTCATATTCCTTCGTGGCAGGATCGTGATATACATCTTTTCGATTTGACAACGCCAGCCACGCCCATGTGTCCACAAACACATATCTACCCATAGGCATATTTATCGTGCCCCTCTGCCAGATCAGAGGGACCTTCGCAGATTCCGATTGCTTTGGCAAAGAGGTCACCTTTCCCCTTCTTTTCCTCCTTTTCAACTAATCTCGTTCTCTTTACCTCCAAAAACTCGATGAAATTTGCAACCTCCATGAGACTTTCATCGGGTAGCGATTTTACCCTTTTCACGATATACTCCGTTTCTAACATTTTTAATCACCTTACCACCAATTTGCTCGATGATTAAATAAACTTTCTATTCTGTAATGATCAATCTGACCATGAACACGCAGACATTACCGCTCTATGTGCCACGACCGTCATGTTTTCATGTTCTTCGCGCTGTTGCACATCTGTCTGATCATTACATTTTACTAAATTATTATCTCCATCTATCCCACTCTCCCCTTCTTAATTCCTCTACCCCTTTAGATAAATTGCTCATTTCCGATATGTCTTTCCACATTCCGAATCCAACAAGCTCAAGTTCCTCTTCCATTTGTTTCACCACCTAATGTGCCATAAAGTTTGTTCCACATATATTTAAATCCATACACCCCCCACCCATGCCCGCCAACAACCACAACTTTTTTGCGATCTTTGTACCTTAAGCACCTTCACAGTCTCCTGTAATAAATCCCTCTCTGCTCAGCTTCCGCCCGATCAAACATCCCCCGCACATCGACCAGCACCGGTGCCTCATCCAGTGCCATGAACCGCGCCATATCGGAAAGCCCCATCTCCTTAAACTCATCGTGTGCCACCGTCACAATCACACAGTCCACCCCCCGTCCTGACCCTTTAAGAGTCTTCACACCAAACCCCTCGACCATCGCATCACTGAGCAGTGGATCATAACCATACACCACCACACCAAACTCCTCAAGCATCCTCACAATCTCCCGCACAGGAGATTCCCTCGTATCAGGTACATTCTCCTTATACGTCAGACCCATGATCAGAACCTTCGACCCTTTTATCACCTTTCCGACATCATTTAAGCCCTTTAGCGCCATCATAGCAACATACCCGGGCATCGAATCATTGATCGCACGCCCTGCAAGAATCACCTGCGGATGAACCCCTAGTTCCTCTGCCTTATGCACCAGATAATACGGATCGACCGGGATGCAGTGTCCGCCCACCAGTCCGGGTGTGTACCGATGAAAGTTCCACTTCGTCCCGGCAGCTTCTAAGACGGCTCCGGTATCAAGCCCCATCCTGTGGAAGATGAGGGTCAGTTCATTCATAAGCGCTATATTCAGGTCTCTCTGGACGTTCTCGATCACCTTTGCAGCTTCAGCGGTCTTTATATCCTTCGCTCTGTAAACACTGGTGATCAGGCCGTACAGCCCGGCAAGACGGTCAGCGGATTTTTCATCCATGCCAGCGACGATCTTTGTTATACTTTCCGTGGTATGCTCCTCGTCACCAGGGTTGATTCTTTCAGGAGAGTAACCGATCTTAAAGTCTGTGCCACATCGCATTTTGGATTCTTCTTCCAAAGTGGGCTTAACAACCTCTTCGGTCGCGCCTGGATAAACAGTGGACTCCAGAACAACTATCGCGCCATTCTTCAGGTTTTGACCGATCGTTCTTGCCGCTGACATCACATAAGACAGGTCAGGATCTTTCGCTTTCGTTACTGGTGTAGGAACTGCAATTATCACGAAATCAGCCTGTTTTATCTGAGAGGCATCTGTTGTAAATTCCATACCGCCCTCGCCCCGGTTCAACTCTGCTACCTTCGCCTCGTCCACGTCGTAACCTATCACCCGGACGTGTCTGGAAAATGCCTCTGCTAACGGCAGTCCCACATACCCGAGTCCGACGATGCAAACAGTGACATCGCGCCCCTCGAATTCATCTTCTGTTTTCATCTCTTCCTCCTGAACCATTTAATCACCTCCTTGGGGGCTTGCATCCCATATCGAGATACATACCCAAAACCCGCGCGTTTCCTGATTAGTTCCATAATCATGGTAGCAAGATCATCAACACTGATCCGCGATCCCATATTCATATTAAACACACCAACATCACCCACCTCTATCGCAGGAAGATTCACGCCTGCACACCCTCCAATCGTTCATACACCTCTGCAAGTTTCGCAACAATCGCATAAAGTCCATTGATACTCACCAATCCTTCTTCCACGTATTTCATGTCTAAATGGTTGTACCTGTGAACGATGGCATTTCTCAACCCATTGTAGTCTTTAAGAGTTTCACCCTCATCTATACTGAGCACATCCTCTTTTGCTAACTTCTCTATATTGGTGTAATCATCCTCGACCACAAGACCCACATCTGACATAAGCATCGCCACAACATCCATGGATATCTCGACACAGACCTGCAGCGAATGGAGAAGCGCCCTTTCGGTGACATCATCGCACATACTATGCGCCCCTATGAAATTCAGTTCCCACTCAAAGACTTCCAACTTCTCCAAGTATCGCTCCCTTCTCATACATCCACCTTCTCCGCAAAGCCATTCGTTTATCAACACTGTCAAATCGGTTAGCATAAATCCGAGTTGTCATATCTTCCCAGAGCCTTCTGAACCTATAAAAGTACGCTCCAATCCGGGCAGCGCCCCCATAGATTATCTGGTGATTTCGGATAATCTCAATCTGGATGTAAAGCGGCATCTTCTCAAAGACTTTCACATCATACTTTCCACCCAGCCTTTTATTGATCCGCCTCATAACCCCCTCATTATCCGGATTTACGATACAGATATCGATATCAGACCTTTTTCCAAAATCTCCTCGTGCGCAGGATCCATAAAGAAGTATACCAAGCGCTGCATCATTAAATTCCTCAAAATCTTCTTTGCATGTTTTCAGATCCATATTCACCCCATCATCGAGTCTTCTTCTATGAGCGCCCTCTAAACTCATGCCCCTCTCATGAACCACTTGACCGTCTCCTTAAGCCCATCCTCCATCCCGTACCGCGGCACATACCCAAATCCCGCACGTGCCCTTGAGATATCTCCAAGCGAATCCCGCACATCACCCGCCCGCGCCACCTCGTGCACACAGTCCACACGATTTCCGATGATCCCCATAACCATCCCCGCGAGATCATTGATATTGATCCGCGTCCCTGTAGCCACATTAAACACACCTGTCGCGTCCGACTCCATCGCACGCACATTCGCCTGCACCACATCGCGCACAAACGTGAAATCCCGGGTCTGCGCCCCGTCTCCGTATATGGTCAGCTCCTTGCCAGCCAGACACAGGTTCGCGAATTTCGGTATCACTGCTGCATAATCGGACGACGGATCCTGTCTCGGACCGTAGACATTGAAATACCTGAGAGCAACCGTCTTCAAGCCGTAGATCTCGTCAAAAACCCTACAGTAATACTCGCCTGAAAGTTTTGCCACAGCATAAGGTGACTTTGGATCCGGCTTCATATCCTCCCTCTTCGGGAGTTTGGGCATATCGCCATAAACAGCGGAGGAAGACGCATAAATCACCTTCTTTACATCAGCATCCCTTGCAGCAACAAGCACGTTTAGGGTCCCGCATATATTTACCTCGTTTGCCAGAACAGGGTCCTCTATGCTCCGCTGGACACTTGGAAGCGCTGCCTGATGGAAGACGCAATCGACGCCTCTGAAATTCTCCTTAAACATGTCCGGATCTGTGATGTTGCCACGCACAAGTTCCAGATCGAGATCCTCAACATTCTCCGCCCTTCCTGTGGACAGGTCATCGATTATGACCACTTCATGCTTCTTTGTAAGTTCCTCTGCAAGATTTGAACCTATAAACCCCGCTCCACCTGTTATAACTATTTTCATTATTGATTCGCCAGTTCCCCATACCATTCGACAAACCTTCTGACCCCTTCCTCGATTTCGACTCTCGGTTTCCATCCGAGTCTGCCAATCTTACCGGCATCTGCCAGCGTATCCTTGACATCCCCCTTCTGCTTCTCGATGTATCTGACAACAGCTCGCCTCCCTGTGACCTTCTCCATGATCTCGAGCAATTCATTGACACTGATCCTTGTGCCGCCGCCGACATTGAATACCTCGCCTTGCGAGCCGCTCATCGCTGCAAGTACGTTCGCCTCGACGATATCATCCACGAACGTAAAGTCCCTTGTCTGCTCGCCGTCCCCGTAGACCGTTATCTCAACACTTTCGAGGATCGCCCTGACAAAGAGGTGCGTCGCCATATCAGGTCGCTGTCTTGGCCCGTATACTGTGAAATACCTGAGCGAGGCGGTCGGCACGCCATAATTTTTATAATAAAGATAACATAGATTCTCTGCTGCCAGTTTTGTAACACCATAAGGTGAGACTGGCTTTAACATCCGGGTTTCCTTCATCGGAAGTTCAGAGTCGCCATAGACCGATGACGATGAGGCATAGACAAATTTCCGTATCTCGCAATCCTTGTAATATTCCAGCAATTGTTGAGTCGCCAGAATATTATCCCGTGTATATATCTCAAAGTCCCTGCCCCAGCTCTTCCGCACCCCTGCCTGTGCTGCCTGGTGGAAGACATAATCCACATCAGGAAATACATCCATGGATCGTATATCCTCCTCTATCAGAGTGAATGCATCATCTTCCAGAGCGTTTTTGATATTCCTATCTTTATATTCCCGCGGATAGTAGTCAGTGAAGCAATCGATCCCGATCACATCAAAACCGTCTATCAGCAGTCGTTCTGTCAGATGAGAGCCTATGAACCCAGCACATCCGGTTACCAGTGCCTTCATTTAAACTCACCCATCATTTTGTTCACCATAGCTCATCGAATCTCCTGCAGATATGCGTCATCATTAGCAAAATCAATGTGCAATGTAAACCGCTCTAACATATCTTTAACTCCCAAAAGCAAATTAACACTATTTGTTAACGCCAAATAAGCCAAAAATCTTATTTCTTGAGATTCATTCCCAAATTCGTCCAATAACATGGCTTTTACGTAACCCACCTTCACAGGCATCGTTTCACCGGGCACCACTCCGCCGGTATGATGATCTGCTATCACGTCAGCACCCAGCCCCTCCCATGTCTGGAATGGTATGAGTGAAATATGTGCACCAGTATCGATGATCGCTATATCCGGTACATCTTTCCCGGTAAACAGTATGGCACTTTTCAACCTTATCATTGGTTTTAAATCGGGAATCTTCTTCTCTAACTCAAGATCCCTTGTTTCCCGATCTATCCATAAACTTATATCAGTAGAGATTCTGACCACTCTCCACAAAGATTACCGGGATCTGTATTACACCTGTTTTTTCTTTCGCCACCTTTCTTGCAGTTTCGGGACCTTCAGCAACAGCTACAACCTTTTCATTTACGATTGCTATCCATTTTCCCAAATATCGCTTCTGCAATTCAGGAAAATGCATTTCTGCCCACCGCTCATCTTTCCAGAATCTCTTCTCTATTTTCATCTTCTTCACCTTATTCCCATTCTCTTTCAGGAACTTATATTTATTCGCACATCTCAACTCCGTGCGTTCCGACAGGCGTATCCATAATGTGCAAACCGACAAACCACGCGCAGCCGGTTACCAGTGCTTTCATTTCATCACCTGTAAGTAATTCTTAATCGTATCTCTTAAATCCTCCCGTTCCAGCGCAAAATCGATGATTGCCCTTATGTAATCGGCTTTATCCCCTGCATCGTATCGCTTTCCTCTGAACGCATAAGCGCAAACACCCTCCAGGTCAACAAGCATCCGTATGGCATCGGTCAGTTGTATCTCGCCACCAACCCCGGGTTCTACCTCCTTGATGCATGAGAATATCGCTGGCGTGAGGATATATCTCCCGATCGCGCCTATATTTGATGGTGCATCGCGCGCGTCTGGTTTTTCGACGATGTCCTCGACATGGTAGACCGACTCACCGATCTTGCTGCCTTTTATGATCCCGTATTTGCTCACGTCACTGACCTCTTCCACCGCCAGCACAGTACGTTTATGCGCCGTATAAACGTCCATCAACTGCTTTATGCAGGACTCGCCTCTGATGAGATCGTCGCCAAGCAACACTGCGAACGGTTCGTCGCCGACGTGCCTTTCCGCCCTCAAAATTGCATCCCCTAACCCCTTTGGTTCTTTCTGCCGTATGTAATGGATGTCCGCCATTGAAGAGACATTTCGTACCTCTTGTAACCGATTATCCTTCCCATTTTTAAGGAGATGGTTTTCGAGTTCCGGAGATGTGTCGAAATAGTCTTCGAGAGCCCGTTTGCCCCTACCCGTGATGATCAGAATATCATCGATGCCGGAAGCTACTGCCTCTTCCACAACGAACTGGATGATCGGTTTATCGATGATCGGCAACATCTCCTTCGGCATCGATTTCGTAACCGGAAGGAATCTTGTTCCAAGCCCCGCAGCAGGAATTATCGCTTTCTTAATCATTCGCTTAAACCTCGCACCCACCACCCATTAAGATTTTCTGATCTGATTTTCAACCGCCTCAATTCTTTGTGCATCATTTTTGCATCATTACGTTCATCTGAACACGTACTTCAAATACCTCTTTCCCTTACCAATGCGCTTTAAGTATACCCTTTCCTTCAAGCCAAGTTCAAATCTTTTGTTGCCGTACTCCTCGAAACATCAAACAATACTTGATATTCCATATTTATTATACTGCCTTTATCTTTAATATATCATACTGCTTTTACCGGTAGTTCATTCAAATTCATTTCCTTTAAAGTTTCCGTCGTAATCATTTTCCTTAACGTCACTACCAGACCTCCGGAAAGTTCCTCGAAGATGGGCTCATGCAAACCATGGTTCACACATGAGTCTATGATCCTATTGGTTCCCGTTCCCCAGTGCTCAATGAACTTGATCAAGAACAAACACTTTCCGATCAAAGGATTTCTAAGACTTCAGCAGTTTGTAAATCGTACACATTATCACCTCATTCATGTCATGGTTTCCATAAACCCCGCGCCGCCTGTTATCAATGCCCTCATTTTATCAACCGATCAGTTCTTTGATTCCCCGTTCCAGCGAATATTCGGGATTGTAACCAAGAACGTCCCCCGCCCTCGTTAGATCCGCAAGCGTATGCCCCACATAATTCTTCAAAGGGTTCTCGATGTGCTGTGGCTCGATCTCTGTACCAAGTTCGCTGTTGAGGATGCGCACAACATCATTGAAACTGTGCGACTCACCTGTTCCGACGTTGAACACGCCGAATATGTCTTTTTTCATGGCGAGCGTACATGCCTGAACCACGTCCTTAACAAACACAAAATCCCGTGTCTGTTCGCCATCGCCATATATAACCGGAATTTCGCCTTTCTGCATCTCCCAGAGGAATTGCGAGACAATATTTGCATATATTCCCTTTGCTCGCTCATTGTGACCATAAACCGAGAAAAAACGCAATCCGATCGAATTCACATCATGTAACTCATGGTACAACTCTGCAATCCGCTCAATACACAGTCTCGCCTCTGTGTAGTAGTCAGTGACCCCGATCTTCGCATCTTCTCTATGTGGGGTGGGCACTCCATTGTACAGCGAGGAAGACGACGCAAATACGACCTTCGCGCCCGCATCCCTTGCAAACTCGAATACACTGATCGCATCATTGATTGCTGAGCCCACAAGTAGCGGATTCTCTTTGTACATCGGCGATGAAGACGGGATGCCGAGGTGAACGATGGCGTCAACACCAGAGTCCGGCATCCGGCTGCGGATATTGCCGCATGAATCCTCGATCAAGTCTATCTCGCTTTTCACGTCCTTCAGGTTGTCCACGTTTCCGGTATGGAGATTGTCCAGCACCGTAACTTCATGTTCTTCGACTATGGCAGATACTATATTGGATCCGATAAAACCTGCCCCGCCAGTTACCAGTATGCGCATAGGCTCCATATTTGCACCAGTAATAAATATACCTTGTTGTGTCGATGGGTGTGGGAACCCTTGCGTTTTTAGGAGCTTCTTAACCTTTCAAACCTATGGCGTCATTTTGAGGTTGGATTCTGCAAGTTCAAATCGGTCCCTATGAATGATTATATCACAAAATAACCATTTTCCAACCCTTATGGATTCCATTCTGTCGCTCATATTGTAGTGTAACGTTCCACTACACTATACCACTACCGATTTGCAGTAGGGAACCAATATCCAATACATAAAAGTAGAATTGGGGCATGTGGGTGGATTTTAGTGACGTAAAAATCCAACCTCATTTTAACCCCATAGTTTCAAACTCACGCATTCATACCACTTAACAAATCTTTTGACCCCGTCCTCGATTCCGACGCTCGGTTTCCATCCGAGTTTGCCAATCTTATCAGCATCCGCCAGTGCATCAATCCCACTAATCACCGCATCACAACCTCCCCGGGACGCGTGCTCATGCAAGCCCCCATCATCACGCCGACGTTGATGCTCGTATTAATCCCGGTATGCACACCATCCCCCATGACAACGCCAAGTTTCCTCCTGCCGGTGTCGACAGACTCGCGCTTCACGACCACACTGATGTTCCTGCCGTCATGCCTCAGGTTTGCGATCTTCGTTCCGGCGCCGAGGTTGCAGCCACGCCCGATGACGCTATCCCCGACATAACTGAGATGGCCGATGTTTGTTCCATCCATCACGATGCTGTTTTTGACCTCAACGGCATTGCCGATGCGCACGTTATCGCCTATAGCCGTACCCGGTCTGATAAAGCAGTTCGGACCGATATCGCAGTTCTCCCCAATGATCGCGGGTCCTGTAATGTAAGAACCGTTTCTGATGATGCTGCCCTTCCCGACCCGAATATTACCGTTTAATGTGGCATAAGGCTCGACTACGCCTGCAATCTCTGAATCGATGTCAGCAAGCAGATATTCGTTTGCATCAAGCAGGTTCCACGGTCTCCCGATATCGATCCATGTATCGAGCATCGAGTAGCCGATATCGAGAACGCTTGCAAGCGCGTTTATAGAATCCGTGATCTCGTATTCCCCGCGTACCGATTCCCCGGTCTCCCTGATGGCATCAAAGATGGTGTCCGGAAAGAGATAAATCCCCGCATTCACCAAATTCCCGGCGGCATGGTCTGGCTTCTCGATGAGCCGGGCGACCCTGCCGCCATCGGCCTTTAGAACGCCGTATCCTGCTGGATTCTCCAGTTCCTTCGTTGCAAGGACGATATCCTCCTTCCGCCCGATGAGAGTGCGAAGATCAGGCGGCGTAATGATCGCATCGCCGTTTAAGACGAGGAATCGACCCTCCACAGATTGGGAAGCCGTCCCTATCGCGTGTGCAGTACCGAGTTGCTCTCTCTGCTCCACGTAATCGATACGAACGCCAAAGCGGCTTCCGTCCCCAAAGTAATCCCGGACCACATCGCCCATGTACCCGATCACACAGACAAACTCGTCGATACCTGCGTCCCGGGCAGCAACGATGATATGCCCAAGTATCGGTCTGTTCGCAACCGATAACATCACCTTCGGGCACGATGCCGTCAGCGGACGCATTCTTGTCCCTTCACCTGCTGCGAGGATCACTGCTTTCATCGATTACTCCTTTTACGCTTTTTTGTATCTCACGGTATAATTTCTCGACCGCATCCCCGGTCGCACCCTCAACCGTGATCCGGATCAGGGGTTCTGTTCCTGAAGCGCGGACGAGCGCCCATGCATCGTCGAATCCGAGCCGGATGCCATCGATCGTGATGATATCGGAAGAGGGGAGCGTGCGCAGTTCTTCTTCGATCCTCCCGCCATCGAGATCTCCGCGATATGCGATCGATCCGCGCTTTATCTCATACCCTGGCATCGGCGAGAGATGATCGCTGAATCTCGCGTCCTCTCTGCTCAGTAGCTCAACGAGTCTTGCTGCGGAATAGATACCCTCCGGGCAGTATGATACTCGCGGAAATATCCACGTACCACTTGGCTCGCCTCCGAAATCAGCACCAGATCGCTTCATCTCCTCTGCAATAAAGACGTCCCCGACCCGCGTTCTGATTATCTCGATGTCAGGGAGCACTGCATCGATTAACATGGAAGTGTCCATAGGAATGACCATCTTCTTCCTTGCTTCGTGCATTCCAAAGAACGCGAGGAGTTTATCATTGCTGACAAACCTTCCTTGATCGTCGACAGCAACCATCCGGTCTGCATCACCGTCATGCGCAATCCCGAGATCGGCATTCGTACTGAGGACCACTGACTGAAGTGCAGTGAGCGTTTCACTCTTCGGTTCTGGATTACGTCCCGGAAAAAACCCGTCTGGCTGGCTATTAAGCGTCACCACATCGCAACCCATCGTCCTTAACAGGTACGGCGTTGTGAGCGATGCCGCACCGCAGCCACAGTCCACCACCACCCGCATCCGCCTTTCGATCTTGGCACTTGCAAGGATCCGTGACATATGGTTTGAGACAGCGTTTCCGTCCGTTCTGACCGGGTGCATCCGATCCCACGATGCAAGTTTGATATCTGCGTCCATGGGCTCTCCGATCAACCGTTCGATCGTCTTCTGCTGCTTTGAGTCAAACGCCATCCCATCAGGATTGAATAGTTTCACACCGATGTACTCAGGCGGATTGTGAGAGGCTGTCACCATGATGCCGCAGTCGTATTCCTTCGCGGCATAAGCAAGCGTCGGTGTTGCAACCATTCCAACCCGTGTAACCCTGCATCCCACCGAGAGAAGGCCTGATATTGCTGTGTACTCGATCATCTCTGCCGCCCTTCTCGTGTCGTGCCCAACGACGACACTGCCCCCGCCACCACAGTCCATGCCAACCGCACGCCCGATCCGGAGGGCTAATTCTGACGTAACCGCCTGATTAGCGATTCCTCGTATCCCGCTCGATCCGAATTTCATGGTATCACTCTATCCTATGCTGCCAATTTATCTGGTACTTTGGTTATGATTTGCGTGTTTTATATACGTCACGAACCCCGCTCCAAAGAGCGGAGCATCGTAACTCGCTGAAGGTCACGTGGTGGGATGAGCCACGGCAGATGCTGGGTGGGCGTGTATGTGGTGGGGGTGGTACGGGGGTTGGTTGTCGGCTTACTTATTTGCGAAGAGACGAAACCTCACCCAGTAGGGGGGCGTGTTTTTAGCTCCTTCCCTTCGTCCCACTTACGAGCGTAAGCCTCAAAATGCTCATAGATTCTTGGATTATTCCTGATCTTTCTAACATCGTCAATATATTGGCTAAAGAATCGATAATAAAGAATTACAATCCCTCTTAACATATCCTCGCATGTCTGCTCATCTATAATGGAATTATTCATGGCGACACACATATTTTCTAAATGTCCAAGCAGATATTGAAGGTCAGTTCGAATAGAGGAATATTGGCCTTTGGATAGCTTTTGGATTTCTTCCAAGCTAATTTCACCTGGCTGGCGACTTGCTATTTTCAAGTGTTTATCTAGCTTACTACGAATCTCCCTAATATGGCTATTATCGCTGAAAGAATGATGTAGTGCAGTAACCCGCCGATTCCAATCATGTTGTGCTTTCACCTGCTGTTGTATAAGATACAATTGCAAAATCCCAACCATTCCCCCAATTGTAATGACAAAGAGTGTGATGCTTTGAAGTATTACTTCCATACAATCCTCCTTAAACTGATATTGGCTAACTTTATGTATCCAAACTTACTTCGCGTATCCTGCCTATTCAGTGTTATATGCAAACGTAGTCCATGCGCGCATCCTTTTGAACAAACTTCAATCATCGCATACCTCTCTTCATTATTCTTCTGCATTAAGTCTTCGACCGCCCATCAAACTCATTTTAACCACACTACCAACCCGACCCCCGCATCCATCATGCCAGTCTCCCGAAGTCTCCAAATCCCACACTTGCGTACAGAGCCTGCACATCGTGTTTTCACATCCGATCTGGCTGCGCTGAAGTCGCGTAGATAAGCAACATCGGGTGGCATGACCGCCACCGCCCACACTCTCACTCCACGGTAACGCTCTTTGCAAGATTTCTCGGTTTATCGATCTCGCAACCCCTGTGATACGCGACATAGTATGCGAACAACTGGAGCACGACCGAAGAGAGGACGGGTGCGATCCACGGATCGGTATCAGGTATCCTGAGCACATAGTCCACGTATTTCGCAATCTCAGTGTCGCTTTCGTTTGCGATGCCGATGACGGTTGCGCCTCTTGCCTTCACCTCCTTGATGTTCCCAAGCGTCTTCTCGTACACCGCATCCCTTGTCGCTATCGCAACCACCGGGACCCCATCATAGATCAGGGCAAGCGGACCGTGCTTCAGTTCGCCTGCTGGAAATCCTTCTGCCGGGATGTAGGAGATCTCTTTTAATTTTAGCGCGCCTTCAAGCGCGGCTGGGTAGTTTGCGCCCCTGCCCATGAACAGGAACTGCTCAGCATCAGCAAACATCTTCGCGCACTCCCTGATGTCAGGTGCACTATTAAGCACACGCTGGATGTTCCCGCTCATCTGCTTTAATTCGTAGACGAAGTCGTTCACATCAGCAGTCGATAACATCTTTCTCGCTTTACCAAGCTCTACTGAAAGCAGAAGCAGACATGCCAGTTGCGATGTGAATGATTTGGTGGCAGCAACACCGATCTCAGGACCCGCTCTCGTGAAGAGGCACTGGCACTCCCTTGTAATGCTGCTTCCGAGTGCATTGACGATCCCGAGTTTCTGGCTGCCCTTCGATCCTGCTTCCCTGATCGCTGCAAGAGTGTCAGCGGTCTCTCCCGACTGCGTGATCGCTATCACGAGATCGCCGCAATCGACGATCGGATCGATGTACCTGAACTCGGATGCGATCTCGACATCGACAGGGATTCTGGCAAACCGCTCGAGCACATACCTCCCAAAGAGCCCGGCATGGTACGAGGTTCCACATGCGATGATCACGACCCTCCTCACATTCGGCAGCGCCGCACCGAGATCGATCCCGTCTGCTGATATTCTTCCTGAAAACGTATCCCTGATGGTGTCTGGCTGTTCGAATATCTCTTTCAGCATAAAATGCTCATAACCACTCTTCTCCGCCGCCTCAGGATCCCATTCTATCGTTTCGATCTTCTTCTCAACAGAAACCCCATCAAGCGTCGTGATATTGATTCCGGAATCGGTTATTACGCCGATCTCCCCATCATTCATGAATATGACATCTCTCGTATACTTAAGGATCCCTGATACGTCGGACGCCACAAAAAAATCACCATCCCCAAGCCCAATGACGAGGGGGCTATCCTTCCGTGCGACAACGATCTTGCCAGGATCGTCAACACTTATCCCCGCAAGCGCATACGACCCGCGAACCATCGATAGTGAGCTTCGCACTGCTGATTCGAGATCGCCGTCATAATATTCCTCAATCAGGTGCGGAAGTACTTCTGTGTCGGTCTCTGATTTGAATTCGTGACCTGATTTAATCAATTTATCTTTGATCTCCGTATAGTTCTCGATGATCCCATTGTGGACAAAAGCGATCCTGCCCGTACTATCAGAGTGTGGATGCGCGTTCCTGGTCGATGGCTTTCCATGTGTTGCCCACCGCGTATGCCCGATTCCGATGTGACCTCCAAGATCAGGCGTGATCGATACCAGGTCATCGACACTTCCTTCAGTCTTGGATGTCCGGATCTCATCATTTCCATTGTTCAGGATGGCGATTCCGGCAGAGTCGTATCCGCGGTACTCCAGCTTCTTCAAGAGATCAAAGAGAACTGGCATGGCTTCGGATGTGCCGATATAACCGACGATGCCGCACATATCACATCACCAGCGCATGGGGTGGTATCTGCTTCCTGATGACCGCACCAGTCTCGATCCTGCACTCTGTTCCGATTAGTGTGCCAGCCGCAGTCGAGATGTTGCATCCGACCCTGTTACCATCGCCGAGTACGGTGCCGAGTTCGTCTGCATGATTCAGCATCCCTTCCAGTTCTACTATCGGGTTCTTTCCACTCTCTGTGATGAAATGGCTCTTGATGAGGTTGTTTTCACCTATGATGGAGTTTTTTATGGTACTTCCCGAGCCGATGTACGTATTATCAAGGATTACGCTGTTTCTGACGTACGTGAACGGCTCGATCGTGACATTGTCTCCGATGGATGTTGACGGCGCGATGACCACATTCGGTCCGATCTCGCAGTCCCTTCCGATGATCACAGGACCTTTGATGTAGGAACCTGCTCCGATGATCGAATCGCTTCCAACAACCACTATACCCTTGATCTTGCCATCCACCTCCGCGGTTTCGTGTACCGATTCATGAATATCCTCAAGAACCTTTGCATTCACACCGAGCAGGTTCCACGAATGTATCACATCCATCCACGTGTGGTCTGTTCTGTACGCATGTACTCCGTATCCGGAATCGATCATCCGCTGTATCGAATCGGTGATCCCGAATTCACCGAGATCTGACCCAAGCGTCTCCTCGATCGCGTCAAAGATATCCTGCCCAAATATGTAGATGCCTGTGTTGACATTGCAGATGCCCTTCAGTGCCAGACCCTCAGTGACCTGTAGAACCTTCCCGTCCCTCTCCTCGACAAGCGCATATCCGGTGGCATCCGCTCTTGCTGCCGTCAGAACCGATACGCCTCCCGTGTGTTTCTCTGTGAGATCGGCAATCGTCTCTTCGCTCACGAGATTGTCTCCATTGAGTACAAGAAATTCGCCCTCCACGAGATCCTTTACTTGTTTTATCGTATGTGCCGTACCGAGTTGCTGTTTTTGCTCTGCATATTCGATATTTACATCAAAATCCTTCCCGTTCCCGAAATAATTCATGATGCGCTCTTTTGCATACCCAACAACCATTATAATGTCCTTGATACCACTGTCGTGTAGTGCTTGCACCACATACTCAACCGTTGGCTTGTTTGCGACCGGAAGCATCACCTTCGATCTCGTAAGTGTCAGTGGTCTGCACCGTACTCCTTCACCCGCAGCAAGAATAACCGCCTTCATCAGTGATTATCTATTGGACTCTGCTTTAACTCTTCTGGCGAGAAGTCCCTCCGAAAGGAGAGATAGTTCACATATGTTACATACTCTTTTAGGTTACACGTGGGGTGATGAAAACTCTCCATATTCGGGTGAGTTCCACATCTCAAAACCTTACCATTTTTGTTCCTTTTTTGTCACCCCGTCCTCAATGGACAATAGGTATGTGGCGTGCTGAGTACGGCGTGTTTCGCAAATATCGATAGGTGATCACCTTCTGTAAGATCTTTGCATCAAATACTGAACGAAACAAAAACGGGATCAGTTCAGTGTAGTGGCTTCATTAGTCAGATTATGAACCCCACTTATCAGTCCAATTCTTTCACGGTGCAAGAAAAACCAGTAACAATCGGTTCAATCTAATTGGAAAGATGCTTTCGCTCCAGTACTAAAATAAAACAAAAATGGGACCGATTCAGTGTGGGGTATATACATCCTTTCATCACCCTAGGTTACACGCATTCGCCCATCTGAAGCCATGTCACCGATGAACATCCCTCTTCCGGTACGCATCCCATGCCTCAAAGAGAAGCCACAACGCAAGCACGAAGATCGCGATGCCTATTCCGGTCAGCATCCAGTTTCCTGCATTGTAATATGTCTGGATATTCAATACCATGGCAGCCATTGCGGTAATCATCATGAAGATCATCGGGATCAGCGTATAGATGACAGGCTTCTTCGTCTGCATGAGGTACATAGTGATCATGAGCAGAGCAAGTGCTGCGAGTAGTTGGTTGGTCGTTCCGAAGACGGGCCAGAGAATCATCCCGCCTTTGCCTGCATCCTTTGCAAGCGCAAGCACAAGTGCGGTGAGTATGGCGATCGCACCTCCAACATACCGGTTTCTGAGGATGGTTATGTTGTAGTTGCTGCCAATCTCTCCGATCACGTATCGCTGCAATCTCGTTGCAGTGTCTATGGTGGTCAGTGCAAAACTGACAACGACGACGCCAACGATCGCAATAGCGAATTCAAGCGGTATTCCACAGGCTGCAACGAAATTTCCCGCGCCATCCACGAAGGCAGAGAGTTTTGTTCCGAGTCCTGCTGCCGCGCCCCAATTGGCGTAATGTTCGTTCCAGAGCGTTGCAGTGGCAAATCCTGCTGTGCATGCAATAATAGCCATCGTAGATAGGGTGCCTTCTGCAAGCATGCCGCCATAACCGATCATCTTTGCGTGAGCCTCATTGTCCAGTTGCTTGACCGTGGTTCCCGACGACACGAGACTGTGGAATCCTGATATCGCGCCGCATGCGATCGTCACAAAGAGGAACGGGTAGATCGGTGGAGCACCTTCCGGGTGTAACTGAACTGCAGGCGCAACCACGTCGGGACGTATGATCAACAGCCCGAGATACATGAGAGCCATGCCGATGAAGAGTTCATGTGCGTTGATATGATCCCTCGGCTGTAAGAGCAACCAGACAGGGAGCACCGCTGCGATGAACGAGTAGAGCAGTATGATGTATATCCATGTAGTCAAACCGGAACCGAGGAACGTATCACCAAGTTCGATAGGGTACAGTGTCCCGATGTATATCGTGGCATACATAACGATCACCGCGATGATGGTCGGTATCAGGATGCCGGTCTTCATCCGATAGACCATGTATCCGACAACAACCGCGATGATCATCTCACATGCTACCGGGAAGACCGTCTGTGGATACCAGTTAAACATCAGAGCAATCACGAGAGCAAAGACCGCAATCACGACCAGGAGCAGGAAGAACATGATCAATAGAAACAGGTTCCTTGCACGAGTCCCTATGATGTTCTCGGTAAGTTCACCGATGGACTTTCCCTGATGTCTCAAAGAGACGACCAGCGCGCCGAAGTCATGAACCGCGCCTAAGAATATTGTCCCGAACACAACCCAGAGGAACGCTGGAAGCCAGCCCCAGATCACACCGATAGCAGGACCGACGATCGGTGCTGCACCGGCAATCGACGCGAAGTGATGTCCAAAGAGGATGGATTTCAGGGTCGGCACGTGATCGACACCATCCTCGAATTCATGAGCGGGTGTTCTCGCACCCGGATTTAACGCAAATATCTTTTCGGAAAGAAAGGTCGCATAGAACTTATATGCCAGAAGAAAACCACCAAGCGACATAATCGCAAGTATTAATGCATTCATTGCAACGTCTCCCGGAGTGATTACCAATTCTATTCTGGTGAGATCGCTCGTATATATGCTTTTCGGTTACCGATATATTTTAAATATTCGATACAAATCACAGGGCTTGGAAACGCTACCAGAACTTCGATGCAAGCGACCGCTTCGCGACGCAATCCTCCTCGAATACACAGAGCTCGCACGGCGCACCTTGCGCGCGGTCAGGCATCCTGCCGCCTTTGATCATCCGAACACGGTTTCGCAACTCAAGAACCCTGCGCCGGTCTCCCGATCTGATAACCACCTTCCGTATCTCAAAGAACCGTGCATACTCTACAAAACCATACTCCACAACCTGTTCGAACCGCTCTTCCACAAGCATCGCATAAGCTGTGATCTGCATCCGGTCGGGTTTCCATACCCCGTTTTCAGGCGTATTGCCTGTCCTGATCATATATGGCAGCACACAGTCGCCCACCCGCACCAGTTTGTCAGGAGATCCGGCAAGCCCGAGAGCGTCCGAATAGATTGCGTACTCGACCGCACACGGAGTTATCCTTGCAAGAAGTTCGTCCCTACCGGTCTTCCTGATGACATCTATGATCTGTAGTCCGATTGCGCCGGTATCGATGCTCTCTGCTGCGTCCCTGATCACGGAGTGATCCACACCCGCAAGTTCGGCACGGTAGATCATCGGAAGTTCGTTTACGATGCGGTCAAGCTCGGTCTGCAGCACTTCTGCTACATCTTCACTTGTACTTGCAGCGGCGCGGTGATACGTGAGCGCAAGCTCCTTCGAGAGGAGATGAGCTAAGTATCTCGCATTCACATCCCGCTCCACCGGTTCGCGGTTGTTTAACAGGTTTGCAAAGTATACAAGGCGCGGACATCGCAAATAAGTGACGATATCCGAGACAAGAACCGTATCAGACATCACTGAGCCGATTTGATCGTGACGCCCTCCGCGCCCGCCTCCACTGTGACCAGCGTCTTCACATCACGTCCCGCGGCACGCAGTACCTCTGCGCCTTCGCCGCGCTCGATGACCGCGACGATATCAGCTACCTCGGCGCCAGCAAGTTCGAGCACAAGACTGACCGCTTTCATCGTACCCCCTGTACTGATCACGTCGTCCACGACCAGCACGCGGTCCCCCTTATTAATTCCATTCAAGTATAGTTCGCCTTTCGAGTATCCTGTGCGCTGATGCACAGCAATCTCATTTGGAAGGTTGTACTGCCTTTTCCGGATGACTACAAGCGGGATGCCTGTTTTCATGGAAAGCACGGTCCCGATCGGGATCCCCATCGCCTCGATCGTCACGATCTTGTCCACACTGGTATCCGCTAGTTCGATGATGCGATCCGCAACCTCTGACAGGAGTGCGGGAGTGAGTTCGGGTACGCCATCCGTTATCGGGTGAATGAAGTAATAATATTCGCCACGAAGCGTGATCGGCGCGTCTTTAAGCGACTTCGTGAGTATTGGAAGCATAGACTCCATGTTGTTACGATGTTACATATTCTTTTGGGATTGGTTGGTGAGGCGTTTGCAGGTTTGTGACACTTGACCAAAATCGCTAATGTTGGCATTGGTGCAGTAACAACCCAAAGTGGTTGTAACCCGCATTACCGGTCTATTTCACGCTCTTTGTGATCTCGTGGATCACCTTGTCCTGAGTAATTCCGGTCCGCTCTGCCTCAAATGACAGGATGATCCTGTGCCGCAGGATCGGACATGCCATCGCATGGATATCCTCGTTGGATACGTAGTTGCGCCCATGAATCAACGCTCTCGCCTTCGCGGTCAGTGTAAGCGCGATCGATGCACGCGGGGATGCGCCGTATTCGAGGTTCTCCCAATTCCTGGTCGCGGTCACGATGTTGATCGCATGTGCCGTTAATTCTTCAGAGATCGGAACCTCCCTGGTCAGGTGCTGAAGCACAATGAGCTCGTCCCCACCGATGACACGGTTCACACTCGGTTCGGATACGGATGTGTACCGATCCACGATGATGCGCTCCTCCTCCAAAGACGGATAATCCATCAGAATCTTCATCAGAAATCTGTCGAGCTGGGCTTCTGGCAGCGGAAACGTTCCTTCCATCTCGATTGGGTTCTGGGTTGCAAGAATGAAAAACGGAGCATCCAGTTTGTAGGTCTCGTTTCCAGCGGTGATCTGCTTCTCCTGCATCGACTCGAGAAACGCGCTCTGAGTCTTTGGGGATGCGCGGTTGATCTCGTCTGCAAGCACGATATTTGAGAAGACCGGACCACGTTCGAATCGGAACCGCTTCTCTCCGGCATGTTCCTCCACGATCATGGTACCTGTGATATCAGACGGCATCAGGTCAGGCGTGCACTGGACCCGGTTAAATGAGAGATCCATCGCCCTTGACAGGGTGTTGATCATGAGCGTCTTTCCAAGACCCGGATAACTCTCGATAAGCGCATGTCCGTTTGAGAGCATCGATATAATCAGATGTTCCAGAGCGTCCTTCTGACCGACGATGACCTTGCCAACCTCACCCACTATCGAGTTTATGATACTTTCGGTGTTGTGGTACATCTCGGAGAGCTCGGTTTGAGATGGTTCTTCCATGCAGATACTTGTTGACCTGTATCGATATAAATAAGACGCATGATCGGCGCGGGCCAGCCCACCCACATCCCGCCACACCTACAGCCGCTTCGTCATTGCAATCTCATCGCAATCAGGAAACTTCGGGCATTTTATGCAGCCGCTCCATACCTTGTGCGGAAGCGTCCCTTTATCCACCTCAGCAAACCCGTGCCTCCGGAAGTAGTCAGGCACGCGGGTAAGTGTGAAGATCGTGTCGATTCCAAGTCCCGCTGCCTCATCCATCGATGCATGTAGCAGTTGCGCCCCGATCCCCTGATGGTGCGCATCCTGCCTCACAGCAAAGGATGCGATCTCTGCAAGACCGATCCAGCATACATGGAGGGCAGAGCATCCGAGCAGTTGGTCGCTGCTCACACACACCGTGAAATCCCGGATATTGTCGTATAATTCGGCAAGCGATCTCGGGAGCATTACCCCGTCCCTGGCATATCCATTGATCAGTCCCTGCATATGCGGGACATCCTGCACCACAGCCTTCCGGATCAGATACTCCATAAGATTTCCCTCCTGATCACGTATCACATCGCCCATCAACACCATGCCACCCGCTCACTTGCGCACCCGCCTTGCGATACCGAGGATCATCACGAAGACGCAGGCAAATACAAAGATGCTCAGCAGATACTGAAAGATCGTTGATTCTACGAGTTGGAGATTCCAATTACCATCGTCGTCATCGTCATCACCCTCGTCTGTGGATTCTGGCACTTCAAACTGCGATAACCCACTTACCTGCACCGAATCGTTGTTAGATATCCGATCCAGTTTTGCGATCAGGATGGTGCGGCGTTGCCCGTCGACCTTTATTGTATGAATGAACCGTTTGTCGCTTCCACTCAGTTTCTCCTGTTTGACTACGTCATCGCCTTTATACAGCGTAAGAACAACATTGTTATCGATGATGGAGGTTGCTTCGAGTCCGTATCCTGCTTTCAACGGTTCTCGCTCGCCTTTTTTGATGGTTATAGACACTGCATCGATCAGCGGGTAATCAAACGGCTTGCCAGGATCACGGTACTGTTCAAGCACCATCGGAGCCGGATCGCCGTCGTTCAAGTTCATTGATATCCGTATAATATCGTAATTGATGCCATCGATCTCCTTCTCAAAGATGTAATCTCCGGATATGCTGGTGTTCAGGATCTCTTCGCTGCCGTTAAATATGCTGATCGCCGCATCATTCTTCCTGATGTCCCCGATCGTTAGCCGATACCCCTGTTCCAGCTCAATAATATCTCCGGTCTCGACGCTGTCATCGAGGTAGCAGATAGCAACTTCATGCACATTTCCTGCGCAGATCGGGATGATCAAAAATATTGCAAGTGTTGCGAAAATGGTGCGCGGGATTGATCGGTTCATGGTATCACTGGTTTGATTATCCTATTATTATGCATTGTGGCAGCACTGGTTTTCTGCGATACATACATAATAAACTACAGCGCATCCTACACAAAACCTCCCTTGGCAGCAGGAGGACTGCACAACGCTTACATGCGCGGCAGCCTTGACAGAGGTGATACATGATGAATGAATACATACAGATCGTAAGCGAAGGAAGAGACCTGAGCATAGAAGAGGCGGAGCGCGCCATTACAAGCATCTTTACGGATGCGACCGACGCTCAGATCGGAGCGTTCCTTATCGGGATTAAGATGAAAGGAGAGTCGATCGATGAGATCGCTGGATTTGCACGCGGCATGCGCGGGGCAGCACGCACCATCGCGCCGGATGTGGCAGGGACGCTTATCGACACATGCGGCACGGGCGGCGATGTTCACAACACGATAAACGTGAGCACAGCCGCTGCAATCCTCACAGCCGCCGCAGGAATTCCTGTCGCAAAGCACGGAAACTACGCGATCACATCACAGTCCGGAAGTGCGGATGTGCTGAAAGCTCTCGGCATACGGATCGATCTCCCGCCGGAACAGGTGAAAGAATGCATCGAGAAGGTCGGGATCGGCTTTCTTCTGGCACCGGTCTTCCACCCGGCGATGAAGCGTGTCGCAGGTCCCAGACGGGAGCTTGGCGTGCGCACCGTCTTTAACATATTAGGACCACTCACCAACCCGGCAGGCGCATCTGCGCAGGTGATCGGTGTCTTTGATCCCGCGCTCTGCGAGACGATTGCAGAGGTGCTTGCTCTCCTTGGAAGCGAGCGTGCCATGGTCGTGCACGGCGATGGTATGGACGAGATCTCGAATATCAGCGAGACAACGATCGCATCGCTCGAAGGCGGAGAGGTCTCGACTTACACTGTTAAGCCAGAGGATTTCGGGATTGCGAGAGCTGTGATCGGGGATATTGCAGGCGGAACTCCTGAAGAGAATGCTTCCGATATCGTATCGATATTTGAGGGGGAGGAAGGGGCGAAGCGGGATGTTGTGGTGCTTAATTCCGGCGCTGCGATCTATGTTTCCGGGATGGTGTCTGATCTGGAAGCAGGGGTTCGGAAGGCGGAAGAGGTCATCGACAGTGGTGCTGCGCTTGGCAAGCTGCGTGAGTTCGTGGAGTTTGCGGGGTGAGCCTTGCCGCGTCGCAAGGGGTTATCAGCCTAGTCCTACTTTGTCACATCACAGACAAACCAACATCAAGCACCTGAATGGGTGGTTAATCTGACAAAGTAGTATTAGTAACCGCGCATAATTATACTTCACACCGCCACAACTTGAGCTTTTTCAAATCTCCGAAATCGTAGTGTAAGTAAGGCTATGAGTCCTTATTTGTGGGTTTTATCAGTTTGGTTCCGCCAATACAAAAAGCGCAGTTTATGCCGGTGCTGAGTATAACCTAAACAAAATTGTAACTACTCAGGTACCTAAAACCACTATCGGGGGACTTCACTGTGCAGGAACTACCCAGAATGAGAGGGTACTGTAACCAAACCGGGAACTTAACCGCAGAGTGACGCAGAGGGGAAATAAACGTTAAATGCTTCTATCGTTCCTCTGCGCCCTCCACGGTTGTCGTTCTTGCCAGAAAGTGCAGAATCACAATCGGGCGACCAATCAACATACCTGAGTGGTTACACAAAATTAACTTCTTCGTGGACATACTCTGCACCTCCAAAAAACCCTTCTGTCAAGTAGGCGTGATGTCTTGCGCATAGATTGCGCTTCGGCCCGGGTTCAGTGACTACTTGCGTCTCTTTAACAGGATTTCCAACTTGTTATCAAAACAAATGAAGAACCTGATGGAGTAGGATACTTCAAAGAAAATGAACAGTCTCGGTTTTATGGCGTACCCTCGGTGCGATGCATTTTTATACGAATATGCCCTCATATCAATTGATGGTTTCAGATGTATTAAGCGGGGTAAAACCGGACATCAGGATGCTTCACGACATGGATGATGTGCTGTACGACAGTTCGCAGCTAAACTCTCCTGACGCCGAGTTGTATTACATGTATCGTGATCTCTCACTGAGCAAGGCGGATCACCAGAGGATTCTTAAGCATCATCTACGGTATGATATCACTGTGATCCCGCCAGGGATGCTTGGAACGGAGTACGTGAAGACGGCAGGACACGACCACCCTGGTGACTATGGGGAGATATACGAGGTACTTGAGGGTGAGGCAGAGTATCTGCTGCAGAAGAGAGCAGGAGATACCGTATCTGATGTGATCGTGGTACACGCTGGTGCCGGCGATAAGGTGATCATACCACCGGGATATGGGCATGTGACGATAAACTCATCTAATAAGACGCTTAAGATGGCTAACTGGGTTTGCAGGGATTTCTCCTCTATTTACGACTTCTTCAGAGAGAAAGGCGGGGCTTCGTACTTCATGCTAGAAGAAGGTTTCATTCCGAATCCAAAATATGAGAATCTCCCGGAGATACGTTTTTTAAATCCGACAAATTACAGTGAGGTTGGACTTTGGAAAAACAAGGAGATGTACGGGCTTGTGAAACAACTCGATATGCTGGAGTATCTCGTAAGACCGGATGGTTACGGCGGATTATTTGAAAGAATACTTGGTTGAGGTGGAACTATCACAGAATATCCTATTAAACGCGGGCACAAACTCGATAATGACTTGATTCGAGAGATGATGAAGGAATGCTTCGGATGCGATGCTGAGATGGAAGACGGTAAGTTCGTTATCGGTTACAAATCATTAAAGCGGATGGAGGTGTGGATGGACGGGAAACAACTCTGTGTGCATACGGAATCGGACATGGATGCAGATCTTGGAGACGTATCCGATGCAAACAGATGTTTTCGGAGATTCCTCGAATCTGCCACCGGATTCACAGCAAAGCAACGTGTAAAAAAGATGAAGAAGAGTTAGTTGGTTGCACCGCTGCCGCCATGACTGTCGTTATGAAGTGAGAGCTCTTAAAAATAAAAAGTATAGGGCTTAGCGAAGATCGTGTGATCCCTCACACAACAATCGTCGCTGCCGATGCGATCTTTGGATACCGTTCCGCTACTTCCCGTGCAATCGGTCCCTTGATCTCGGTGCCCTTTGGAATGCCATCGTCATCGGTGATCACCACTGCATTGTCCTCAAAGGATACGCGCATCCCGTCAGGGCGTCTGTATTCCTTCTTCTGCCTGATCACCACAGCACGCATGATCTGCTTTCGCATCTCAGGAGTTCCCTTCTTCACAGAAACGACCAGCATATCGCCGATCCCTGCTTTCGGATACCGGTTCTTTACGCCGCGGTAGCCCACCACAGAGATGACCCCGACAACCCGTGCGCCGGTGTTGTCCACACAATTTAATTTCGCTCCCGCGTTTAACGGGCGCGTCATCGCTGAACGAATGCCTTTCATGTCAGCGCCACCACCACAAATGACTTGGTTTTGCCAAGAGGACGGCACTCCGCGATCTTGACAACATCACCCTCCTTTGCATTGATACATGGCGGGTTGTGGGCATGGATCCGTGATCTGCGCTTTTCATACCGCTCGTATTTGAATATTCTCTTCTCGTAAGTGCGCTCGACCACTACGGTTTTGTCCATCTTGGAACTGACAACAACTCCATCAAGCACCTGTCCCCTGACAGGGAGCGTGCCATGAAACGGGCAGTTTGGATCCTCGCATTCTGTTAGCGGGATGGGTACATTCAATCCAATATTTCTTGCCATCGGTTATTCCTCTTCCTTTTTAGTTCCTTTCTAATTCTTCTTTAGTTCTTGTGCTTCTTTGAGATTCTGTCTTCCGGACGTGCAACAAGCAAGTCCCCATCGACCCGGACCTTCCGGTCATCCGGCAGACTGAAGATAAATGTGGAATGCGCTTTTGGGATGATTTTATCGAGAAAGTAGTCACCCGACTCATTCGGTTCACCACTATGTGGAGCTGTACTCCCGGTTTCCAACGAAACAGCAGCCGTTGCTTCGTTCATGGCGAAAAAATCGGGGTGGCGTGTGGTAATGAGTAGCGTGTTTCTTGTTTCGTCAACCACCACGCCGCTGATGCCGACCATATCAGGATTTGTACTCCCGGAAACCACGGTTTCAAGACCGATCAGGGTGTGGTGCACCAGATTTCCTGGGGTGATCTCGTAGGTCATAACCCTCTCTCTTTCCGGATCGTCTTGATCCGCGCAATGCTACGCCTTAGTTCTCCGATCAATCCGGGGTTCTCTGGCGCACCTCCTGCAGACGAAAGTGCACGCTCCCTGATTAGATCCAGTCGCAGCGATTCAAGTTCATCAAGCAGCTCAGGTGGACTCATATTCCTGATCTCTTCTGATTTAAGTTTCGTCATCTACTTTAAGCCCCTTTGTGTATCCTTGATGCCGGATGCCAGTAATCAAAACCTGTGTGCTTGTGCTCGGTGACCCCGTCCTTCATCCGGGTCTCCTCCTCTATCGCGATCGCTTCTTCCGGCTTGCCCGGCTTTACCTGTTTGTGCGCGATCGCCATCGCATGCCAGTCAAGATCATCATGCCTGTGCTCCCAGATACCATCCGCATTACGGGTTTCGGGTTTGGATGGAATCTCGGCGGGGATGCCCTCTGTTTCAACTGGAGATGGGGTTTGGGTAATGTCCGAAGTAGGCAAACCCGCTCCCACCACTTCGGTGGTGGACTCATCAGTAATTTCAACCTCTGTGATGGTCATTTCCGCTTCGGTCGCCACCTCAACTTCTGTGATCTCGACTTCCGCTCCGATTATCTCTTCAGCAGTCGCGATTTCGGTCTCTTCCACAATCACAGGTTCAGGCGGTTCGACCTCCACCAGACTGAACACATCCGGCAGCACGGTGCCAGGCAGTACGATCTGAACGCTGCACCCGATCGTGCCCAGTTTCCGAACTGCGGTCGCAAACCCATGGTTTACGATCTCCTCTGCCGGCTTACCAGCATGTACGATGTAGCCCTCCACGACCTTCTCGATCCGTGATCTGGGACCTGTGAGTTTTCCGGAGAGTACGATCCTGCACCCGATTGCGCCTGCGCCAATGATCCTTCGGAGCGTCGAATGTGCTGCCTTTCGGAAGTACCAGCCGCGCTCGAGCGCACTTGCGATTCGTGATGCCATCAACTGCGCATTCAATTCAGGGACTCCCACGCTCTGCACATCGATCTGAGGATTGTCGAGATCATAATACTGATCCATATCCTTTGTCAGCTTGCGAACCACTTTTCCACCCTTTCCAATGACCATTCCAGGTTTCTCTGCAAAAATAGTGATCTGGGTTCCCATTGGGGTCCTGTTTATCTCCATACCGGCGTAACCAGCGCGTTCGAGTTCTCCAGAAAAATACTCATCCATTCTTGCCCTGTTGAGCCCTTGCTGCACAAATTTTCTCTCGACTGTCATCTATAACTCCTCCAAAATAATCTCGACCGTTACGGTCTCGGTATTCTTCGCAGTTGCACGACCCATGGCACGCGGTATGATCCCGCGGATGGTCCTGCCCTGTTTGGTTGCAGCATGTGATATTCTCATGCGGTCAGGTTCCAGACCTTTATCCATAGCACTGTTCTCGGCATTGACAAGTACCTTGAGAACCTCTGTGGACGCCCGCACCGGATACCTGCCTGCAGCCATCTTGCCGCGCCGATGCCCGACGCCGTCGGTATAGCGGTTGAACGGAATTGCGCGCTTAAGCGCTATTACATCTGTAAGGTACTGCTTTGCAGCCGGTATGCGCATATTTTTGATCGCAACGCATATCTCACGTGTGTGTTTTGGTGAGACGTGCAGTTCATAGCCCATCGCTTTTGATGATGTGTTCGGATCTGATTCGCGTGAATAATTTACCCTTGCCATTGGTATCTCCTTGCTGACATATTATTCTGATATACTATTCGTACTATTTTGCATCACTTGAGCGGCACGAACTTACTGGACCTGGTTGCACCGACGCCTGCACTACCGTGCCTCACTACATTTCGGGTGAGCGAATACTCGCCGACATAATGACCAAGCATCTCCGGTTGCACCGTCACCCTGTTAAATTTCTTGCCATCATGAATCTCAAGATCGATCCCAATCATCTCCGGTAGAATGATCATGTCCCGAAGATGTGTCCTGACCATGGTGCGCCCGTCCTTGACGCGCTGGATCAGTTTCTTGTGATCTTCAGTAAAACCTCTATTGATCTTCCTGCGCTGTGATGCGGGAAGCAGTTCTGTAAACTCCTGAAGGGACATCTTCTTCAGATCCGGGATGGTGTACCCCCGGTATGTAATCTCTCCCTTCCTTCGTGGTAGTTTCTTCTTTGTCTTCTTTGCCATTGTTTCACCTGTGAATTGTTACGCGCGATATTAAGCGTGCCATGATTATCGTTTTCCTGTCCGTCTCGATGCAATGCTTCCGACCTTCCGACCAGGCGACGTGTTTCTACTCACACTCTTTGGCCGTCCCGGATGCTTCCGGTTACCGCCACCGAACGGATGGTCGATCACGTTCATTGCAACCCCGCTCACACGCGGGTATTTCGCCGCGCGAGTCTTTAATTTATGATATTTCTTTCCTGCCTTCATAAACGGTCTATCTGTGCGCCCACCGCCAGCGACCAGACCAATTGCTGCCCTGCATCGTGGAGATATCCATTTCATCGTACCAGAAGGCATCTGTACCAGTGTCTTGCCGACATCGTGGGTGACCAGAAGTCCGTACGCCCCAGACGCCCTTGCAAAATGCCCACCATCGCCTGGGTGAGATTCGATGTTGCAGATAGGGGTGCCCTCCGGGATGTCAGATAGCGGCAGAATGTTTCCGACTTTGATCTCAGCCCCTATGCCGCAATCAACCTCCTGACCAACGGACATCCCCTCACATACAAGGATTAGTCGCTCTTCGCCATTCCCAAAGGAGATTCGTGCGATCGGTGCAGATCTGGCAGGATCGTGCAGGATTTCAATAACCTCTGCTCGGGTGGTTGTGTCACTAATGTTTGGGTGTGACAGTTTTGCTTTGTATTTATGGGAAGGTGCCGTATATGTCGGACCTCCTCGCCCTCTGTTCTGCGATATGATTCGTTTTCCCATCTTCACTCACCTAGAATAATCCTATTCGAGTGGCAATCTCAGTTGCTGCATCGTCATCCACAAACGTTACGATTGCCTTTTTTTTGCCCTTCGGCGTGATAAGTGTCCTGATTGTAGCAACGTCAAACCCATAGATATCCTTGACATCTCTCTTGATATGGTTCTTGGTTGCGTTTATGTCCACAATCAACTGGAGTTTGTTCTGCTCTTCCAGTTGTATGGTTGCTTTTTCTGTGATGAATGGGTATCTGATCGACATGGTATCACTCTTGTATTCTCATACATAATGATCGCGGGGTACTTTAATATTTTGTGACGTACAAGAGTTGCAAAGTTGTTAGTGCCTGGGGTGATTGGTCACGACACGTTCGTGCAATTCGCGTTATTCATCATCATTCGTTTGGGTGAACCTGTAGAAAACACCTGGACATATAGACAATGTCGCCTGTTGTATCATACCAAACATCCGATTGATAAGGGCTCTCTGGTAATTCGAGTTGAAAGTATCTCGGCCATATTCAACCAGCTCCCATGCTTCGGGGTGTATACAAATTCGAATCTACCTAATATCGCCTTTGCCTTATCTGGCTGAAACGTTTCATAGAGCGATCCGGGGACGTGTGTGTTCAGATTGTCCATCACCAGCGTTATTTTTTCCGCTGTTTTGTATTGATTCGCGATTTCTTCTATAAAACGAGCCCAGTCTCGCTTGGTTTTCCTTTCGGTAATCTTCACCATGCGCGTTCCTGCTAATGGCTCACCGGCGAGAAAAACGTTGCACACACCACAACGCCGGTATTCGTAATCACACATGTTCGGATGCCCTGGCGTTACAGGAATAGGAGTTCTGGTCTCTGCAATCAGCTGCTTAGGTGATTCGTCCATGCACACGACAGGATATCGTGGATCAAACGGACGCTTGTAAACATCCAACACCATTTCCATATTTGCAAACATTGTTGCCGTTTTGCTCCGGTGGAATTACCCACCCTTTTCGTTTCCAAGGCTTGATTTCGTTTTTTTTAGGATGCGGCGTATCGTTTCATGAGAAATGCTATCGATATACTCAAGCTCGACAACCTTGTCGGCTAATAACCTCAGAGACCATCTCGCAAAGCCTTCGGGTGGCTCACTGCAACTCAATGCAACCAAATGGGCTTCAAAATCACCGTCGACTTTTTTAGCATAGATGCGACTTCCTTTCCTCCCATTAAGGGCAATTTCAATACCTTCCTCGACAAATCGCTTCTTCACGCGGTCAATCTTTCTCATACTTATGTTCAGGGCAGATGCCATTACTTCGTTGGTCGAACGTCGCATCTGATGCGCCCCCTCATCGCACCCGAGTAGAATCAGAGCGTTGAGGATTTTCTGTGATTGGTGTTTACCTTTGGAAGTAAGTGCGTCAAGAGTTTCGCGCTCCTCTTTGGCAAGTGTCACGATGTATTTCTTCATATTCAATCATCTCATATTGATTATAAAGAACATGTGTTATGTTTTTTGCGACATTACAGGGTTGACATGACACTAGTACTTTGTTCAACTCCTGTTTCATACCTATTCTGCTCTTCATTTTGAAATTCTTCCCTGAAGCTCTCTACCAGTTTGTTAAATTCAGATGCGGAGAGTCCGATAATGGCTTTCATCAGTCTATCGTCGCCTAACGCTCGATCGATGTTCAGCATAGTTTATGAGATATACCTCATTTAATTTAAAGGTTTTTGATGGAAGTGAATGCTAATTAGCAACAAGTCTAGTAAACTAAATACATACGGGAAGTTTAGGTCAAATTGGGGAAGTTGGTGGCAAGGAGGTTTATGTTTTGATAGGTCATACATTAATTGGGTTGACCGATGGTGTTTTTCACTACATGTTTGAAAGTTGAGTAAGAGAATAAAGCGTTCAGTGGAAGAGTTACAAGTTCGGTTCTCGGTGTTCGCATATTTTTGTCAGGAACTACCTGTTTACTCATGGTGGAATTCGCCCAGGATAGAACAAAGGATGCATTACCCATGGCATGATGATACCATATCGCAAAATCATGCCAGCCTTTGCACAGATTGGTGCTGCTGTTTGCTTCTGCATGGTCGCTTGAATATACGGTTGGAAAATGTGTCGGTGTGGTTGATCTTCATACCAACAGTTCCCTCTTCGCTCGCAACGTAGAACGTGTATGTGTCGTTGCCTGGTATGTATATCTGTCCGCCCCATACTGCCATCCAGTTATCCACGTTCACATCGGGATATGGGGAACCCGTACCCCAACTGAAGTTTAATTCTGTCGTCACTCGTCAACTCCAGCACGACTACAACCGATGCTAATGCAACTAAAACAAGGAGCAGTACTAACAATATTTTTTATACTTCTATTCACCATTTCCGCCACCTTTCATCGTGATCTCTTCACATACCGGTTTCGGCTGATATCCTGATGGGGTCTGGTATGCCCAACGGTACACGTTTCTGACCCGGGTTTCATTAGTGTGCAAATCCTCATCGATCACAAAGTAGTACTTATCATGCAATGTTGAATTTGAATAACCCAACAGTTCACAACCACAACACGAAACATCAGGGTTTCCTGATATCTGCAAACAATCGAATTCCTCGCTCCCATATTCTTGTGCGCTATAGTCTATCAGCCATTTTTTTCCTACACCCATCAAAATGTCCTGCTGTTCCTCAGATACATCTATTATGTCATGGAATTCAACCGGTAGCTTCGAAATGTCGAAAACTCCCTGTACGCCTGCTGTTACCCAGTCCTCAAATAAACTCACATCACCATATACACCAGGTGAAACATAGAATGTCCACCTACCTGGATTAACTACCCGTATCTTTGCATCATACCTATATTTCTTACCTTTTGAAAGTGTAGTCTGACCGGTTGGTAGATTACTCTGCACGAATATAATACCTTCTGGAAGAACAATACCTTCTGAAACATTTGCCTTCACATCTACCGTCGGAGTCAAGATATATATAATATTTATTGCTGTTGGGTCATCCGGATTGGGGAAAGGCGATGGGAAATCAAGATCAGCTCTGAGTGGGATATGAGCTATTACCGGATCGGTCACATACTCCTTCTTTTCATCCGCCAGACTCTGCACAAATATAGCCAGCAGGATGGCGATAAATATTACAACCAGTGCCAGTGATGCTTTTGTAATTTTATTCATCGTTCGCCCCTTTCATCACAGCTTGCGAAACCATCAGCGCATCAAGCGATGTAACCGCTCTATCCGAATTTACATCCGCTGCAGGATCGCTATTGATGCCACAGGCAGCCATTTGCAGAATAAGCACCGCATCCGCAGCCGAGAGTTTTCCATCATGATTGGCATCACCCTTTATAGGCACGTCTATCAACTCGCTGTGCGTACTCATCCCACCTGTGCCGTTGACGACAGTCAAAGTTGCATTATAGACACCTGCCCGGTCATACATACAAGTCGGATTTGTTGATGCATTACAAATCTCATCCGGCGTCCCATCACCAAAGTTCCATCGCCATTCGGTGATATTATCACCAAGAGACAGGTCTGTAAAGGATACATCGGTGCCGAACCCAAGCTTGTAAGAGAAGAAAGCGTTCAGTGGAAGAGTTGCAAGTTCGGTTCTTGGTGTTCTCATATTTTTGTCAGGAACTGCCTGTTTACTTATGGTGGAATTCTCCCATGATAGGACAAAGGATGCATTGCCTGTGGTATGATGATACCATATCGCAAAATTGTGCCAGCCTTTGCACAGATTGGTGCTCCTGTTTGCTTCTGCATGGTCGCTTGAATATACGGTTGGAAAATATGTCGGTGTGGTTGATCTTCTCGTTTCCGCCATGCACAGAAAGCATGCGCACCTTTGCGCGATGCTTCCGGATCATCTGCATCGGGTGGTGCGGGTTCTCTGCGACGATCTCGATTCCCTGATAGACCGCGATTTTGGGATGATTTGTCATCTCCGGTTTCTGCGGCTGGTGCGGTGTGTGACTCGTGATTGCGATTCCCGCGTAGCCGTATCCGGATGCGATCTCTGCCATCGCTTCTGGTGAGTTGCCGCATTCGGGCGCGGTGTGGATGCTAAAGTCGTAGAACTTTCCGGTTCGGATCGTCATCCCTTCAGATCACCATTTCCGCCACTTTTCATCGTAATATCTTCACATACCGGTTTCAGATGGTATCCTGCGGGGGTCTGGTATGCCCAGCGGTACACGTTTCTGATTTTGGTTTTGTTGGTGTGCTGATCTTCTTCGATGACAAAATAATACTTGTCATATAGTTTCGAGTTTGAATAACCCAACATTTCACATCCGTAGCACTTAATATCAATATCGTGGATTCTTGATACATGGCTTGATATTATCGTACAGTTAAATTCTTCTTTTTTGTATTCTTGCATGCCATATTCCCGCAGCCAATTCTTTGTAATATTCATCAAAACATCCCGTTGTTCATTTGATATTTCCTCTCTAAGACGGTACATGGTGACGGGTTCTGTTGCATCAAAAACTTCCTGTCCAATTACTGATGACACCTCACCTTCAAATACATTTACAATTGCATATACGCCAGGAGTTGCATAGATTGTCCAAATACCTGTATCAACTGCTTTTATCTTTGTATTGTACTTATATTTCTTGTTTTTTGAAAGTGTAATCTGACCAGTTGGTATATCACCCTCCACGAATACAATTTCTTCTGGAAGAACGATACCCTCTGAAATATCTGTCTTCACATCTACTGAGGGGGTTAGGGTATATTCCATGTTCATTGATGCTGGGTCATCTGGATCAAAGGAGAAACGGAGGTGAGCTTCGAGAGGGATATGAGCTATTACCGGGTCGGTCACATACTCCCTCTTTTCATCCGCCAGACTCTGCACAAATATAGCCAGCAGGATGATGATGAAAATCACAGCCAGCGCCAGTGATGCTTTTGTGATTTTATTCATCGTTCACCCCTTTCATCACAGCTTGCGAAACCATCAGCGCATCAAGCGAGGTAATCGCTCTATCCAAATTTACATCCGCTGCAGGATCAATATCGATGTCGCAGGCAGCCATTTGCAGAATAAGCACCGCATCCGCAGCCGAGAGTTTTCCATCGTGATTGACATCACCCGGTATAGGCACGCCTATCAACTCGCTGTGCGTACTCATCCCACCTGTGCCGTTGACGACAGTCAAAGTTGCATTATAGACACCTGCCCGGTCATACATACAAGTCGGATTTGTTGATGCATTACAAATCTCATCCGGCGTCCCATCACCAAAGTTCCATCGCCATTCGGTGATATTATCACCAAGAGACAGGTCTGTAAAGGATACATCGGTGCCGAACCCAAGCTTGTAAGAGAAGAAAGCGTTCAGTGGAAGAGTTGCAAGTTCGGTTCTCGGTGTTCGCATATTTTTGTCAGGAACTACCTGTTTACTCATGGTAGAATTCGCCCAGGATAGGACAAAGGATGCATTGCCTGCGGTATGATGATACCATATCGTAAAATTGTGCCAGCCTTTGCACAGATGGGTGCTGCTGTTTGCTTCTACAGGGTCGCTGAATATGCAATTGGAGAATAACTCGGTGCGGTTGATCTTCATATCAACAGTTCCATCTTCGCTTGCGACGTAGAACGTGTATGTGTCGTTGCCTGGTATGTACATCTGTCCACTCCATACCGCCATCCGGTCTGCACAAATATGGCAAGCAGGATGGCGATAAAAATCACCGCCAGTTCCAGTGATGCTTTTGTGATTTTATTCATCACTCACCCAATTGCATTCGCCATGACCTCTTCACATACTGGTTTCTGCTGATATCCTGAAGGGGTCTGGTATGCCCAGCGGTACACGTTTCTGATTTTGGTTTTGTTGGTGTGTTGATCTTCTTCGATAACGAAATAGTACCTGTCACAAAGTGTCGAATTTGAATAGCATTTCAGTTCACATCCATAACATGGAATAATATGACTTCCACCTATTCTTGAACAATTAAACAATTCTCTTACATATTCTCGCACGCCACACTTTTGCAGCCAATTTTTCGTAGTATTCATCAAAATATCCCGCTGTCCATCTGATACATTCCCTCTAAGATGGAATCGAGTGAGGGGCACAGTAGCTTTGAAAACCTTCCGAATACCCACTGATGCTCGGTCTTCGAATATACTCACATCCGCATACACGCCGGGAGCTGCATAGATCATCCAATTTCCGATCTCAACTGTTTTTATCTTTGCACTATACCTATATCTCTTGCCTTTTTTAAGCGTGATCTGACCAATTGGTAGATTATTCTCGACAAACTCGATCCCTTCTGGAAGAATGAGACTTTCTGAAACGTTTACTTTCATATCTACCAACGGATTTAAGGTATATATGACATCTACAGTCCGATTTAGTATTGGTTCCTCAGGAAAACCAAGATCGGCTCTGAGTGGGATGTGAGCTATTACCGGATCGGTCGCATACTCTTTCTTTTCATCCGCCAAACTCTGTGCAAATATGACAAGCAGGATGGCGATGAAAATTACAGCCAGTGCCAATGATGCTTTTGTGATTTTATTCATCATTCACCCCTTTCGTCACCGCTTGCGAGACCATTAGCGCATCAAGCGAGGTAATCGTGCTATCCGAATTTACATCTGCTGCAGGATCAGTATTGATGCCGCAGGCAGCCATCTGCAGAATAAGCACCGCATCCGCAGCCGAGAGTTTTCCGTCATGATTGGCATCACCCGGTATAGGCACGTCTACCAACTCGCTGTGTGTATTCATCCCGCCGGTACCGTTGACGACGGTCAGAGTTACATTATAGACATCTGCCCGGTCATACATATAAGTCGGATTTGTTGATGCATTGTAGATTTCATCCGGCAGCCCCTCGCCAAAGTTCCATCGCCATTCGGTGATATTATCGCCGAGAGACATGTCTGTAAAGTATGCATTGGTGCCGGACCCAAGCTTGTAAGAGAAGAAAGCGTTCAGCGGAAGACTTGCAAGTTCGGTTCTTGATGTTCGCATATTTTTGTCAGGAACTACCTGTTTACTCATGGTAGAATTCGCCCAGGATAGGACAAAGGATGCATTGCCTGCGGTATGATGATACCATATCGTAAAATTGTGCCAGCCTTTGCACAGATGGGTGCTGCTGTTTGCTTCTACAGGGTCGCTGAATATGCAATTGGAGAATAACTCGGTGCGGTTGATCTTCATATCAACAGTTCCATCTTCGCTTGCGACGTAGAACGTGTATGTGTCGTTGCCTGGTATGTACATCTGTCCGCCCCATACCGCCATCCGGTCTGCACAAATATAGCCAGCAGGATGGCAATAAAGATTACAGCCAGTGCCAGTGATGCTTTTGCGGTTTTATTCATTGCTCACCCAATTGCATTCGTCATAACCTCTTCACATACCGGTTTCTGCTGGTATCCAGAAGGGATCTGGTATGCCCAGCGGTACACGTTTTTGATCTTTATTATGCCGGTATTCACATCTTCGCCTAGGACAAAGTAGTACCTGTCGGATAACGTCGAATTCGAATAGCCCCATAGTTCACATCCATAGCACCTGATATCGATACCGGAAAGTCCTGAACCAGCTACTGAGAGTACCGTGCAATTGAAATCTTGTTTTTCATATTCGGTTGAGTTATACCGTTGCAGCCAGTCGTTTGTGATGTTTATCAGAACGTTTCGTTGTTCCTCTGATATTTTCTCTCTGTGACGGTACTGTATGATCGTCTTTGCCGCATCAGAAATTCCGTATACCCCTGCTGATGTTACATCACCTCCAACAACACGCAGATCCGCATACACGCCAGGAGATGCATAGATCACCCAATCCCCGTTCACAAGTGCCTTTATCTTTGTTTTATACTTATATTTCCTGCCTTTTTTAAGTGTAATCTGACCAGTTGGCAGATCACTCTCCACGAATACCACCGTCGCAGGAAGAACGATGCCCTTTGAAACATCCATCTTCACATCCACCGAGGGGATCAGGGTATACACCATATTTACAGACATCGATTTACCCGGACCAAGGAAAGAGATATCAAGATCGGATCTGATCGGGATATCGGCTATTACTTGGTCGGTTACGTACTCTTCCTTTTCATCCGACAGACTCTGCACAAATATAGCCAGCAGGATGGTGATAAAGATTACAACCAGTGCCAGTGATGCTTTTGTAATTTTATTCATCGTTCACCCCTTTCATCACAGCTTGCGAAACCATCAGCGCATCAAGCGAGGTAATCGCCCCATCCGAATTTACATCCGCTGCATGATCAATATTGATGCCGCAGGCAGCCATTTGCAGAATGAGTACTGCATCCGCAGCCGAGAGTCTTCCGTCGTGATTGACATCACCCGGTATAGGCACGTCTACCCACTCGCTGTGCGTATTCATCCCACCGGTGCCGTTGACGACGGTCAAAGTTGCATTATAGACACCTACCCGGTTATACGTATGATCAGGATTTGTTGACGCATTATAGGACTCATCCGGCATCCCATCTCCAAAGTTCCATCGCCATTCGGTGATATTATCGCCGAGAGATAGGTCTGTAAAGGATACATTGGTGCCGGACCCATGAACAGTGTAAGAAAAGAAAGCGTTCAGCGGAAGACTTGCAAGTTCGGTTCTCGGTGTTCGCATATTTTTGTCAGGAACTACCTGTTTACTCATGGTGGAATTCTCCCAGGATAGGACAAAGGATGCATTGCCTGTGGTATGATGATACCATATAGCAAAATTATTCCAGCCTTTGCACAGATAGGTGCTGCTGTTTGCTTCTGCAGGGTCGCTGAATATACGGTTGGAAAATATGTCGGTGCGGTTGATCTTCATATCAACGGTTCCCTCTTCGCTTGCGACGTAGAACGTGTATGTGTCGTTGCCTGGTACGTATATCTGTCCGCTCCATACCGCCATCCGGTCTGCACAAATATGGCAAGCAGGATGGCGATAAAAATCACCGCCAGTTCCAGTGATGCTTTTGTGATTTTATTCATTACTCACCCAATTGCATTCGCCATGACCTCTTCACATACTGGTTTCTGCTGATATCCTGAAGGGGTCTGGTATGCCCAGCGGTACACGTTTCTGATTTTGGTTTTGTTGGTGTGTTGATCTTCTTCGATAACGAAATAGTACCTGTCACAAAGTGTCGAATTTGAATAGCATTTCAGTTCACATCCATAACATGGAATAATATGACTTCCACCTATTCTTGAACAATTAAACAATTCTCTTACATATTCTCGCACGCCACACTTTTGCAGCCAATTTTTCGTAGTATTCATCAAAATATCCCGCTGTCCATCTGATACATTCCCTCTAAGATGGAATCGAGTGAGGGGCACAGTAGCTTTGAAAACCTTCCGAATACCCACTGATGCTCGGTCTTCGAATATACTCACATCCGCATACACGCCGGGAGCTGCATAGATCATCCAATTTCCGATCTCAACTGTTTTTATCTTTGCACTATACCTATATCTCTTGCCTTTTTTAAGCGTGATCTGACCAATTGGTAGATTATTCTCGACAAACTCGATCCCTTCTGGAAGAATGAGACTTTCTGAAACGTTTACTTTCATATCTACCAACGGATTTAAGGTATATATGACATCTACAGTCCGATTTAGTATTGGTTCCTCAGGAAAACCAAGATCGGCTCTGAGTGGGATGTGAGCTATTACCGGATCGGTCGCATACTCTTTCTTTTCATCCGCCAAACTCTGTGCAAATATGACAAGCAGGATGGCGATGAAAATTACAGCCAGTGCCAATGATGCTTTTGTGATTTTATTCATCATTCACCCCTTTCGTCACCGCTTGCGAGACCATTAGCGCATCAAGCGAGGTAATCGTGCTATCCGAATTTACATCTGCTGCAGGATCAGTATTGATGCCGCAGGCAGCCATCTGCAGAATAAGCACCGCATCCGCAGCCGAGAGTTTTCCGTCATGATTGGCATCACCCGGTATAGGCACGTCTACCAACTCGCTGTGTGTATTCATCCCGCCGGTACCGTTGACGACGGTCAGAGTTACATTACAGACATCTGCCCGGTCATACATATAAGTCGGATTTGTTGATGCATTACAAATCTCATCCGGCGTCCCATCACCAAAGTTCCATCGCCATTCGGTGATATTATCACCAAGAGACAGGTCTGTAAAGGATACCTCGGTGCCGAACCCAAGCTTGTAAGAGAAGAAAGCGTTCAGCGGAAGACTCGCAAGTTCAGTTCTTGATGTTCGCATATTTTTGTCAGGAACTACCTGTTTACTCATGGTAGAATTCGCCCAGGATAGGACAAAGGATGCATTGCCTGTGGTATGATGATACCATATCGCAAAATTGTGCCAGCCTTTGCACAGGTGGGTGCTGCTGTTTGCTTCTGCATGGTCGCTGAATATGCGGTTGGAAAATATGTCGGTGCGGTTGATCTTCATATCAACAGTTCCATCTTCGCTCGCAACGTAGAACGTGTATGTGTCGTTGCCTGGTATGTACATCTGTCCGCTCCATACCGCCATCCAGTTATCCACGTTCACATCGGGATATGGAGAGCCCATGCCCCAACTGAAGTTCAATTCTGTCGTCACTCGTCAACTCCAGCACGACTACAGCCGATGCCAATGCAACCAAAACAGGGAGCAGTGCTAACAATATCTTTTATACTTCTATTCACCATTTCTGCCACCTTTCATCGTGATCTCTTCGCATACCGGTTTCTGCTGGTATCCGGAAGAGGTCTGGTATGCCCAGCGGTACACGTTTCTGACCTTGGTTTTGTTGGTATGCTGATCTTCTTCGATGACAATATAGTACTTGTCATACAATTTCGAATTTGAATAACTCAACAGTTCACACCCACAACACCGAATATCTGGGTTTGCCGAGATTATCGTGCAATCAAATTCTTCTCTTTCGTATTCTTGCACGCCAGATTCTCGCAACCAACTTTTTGTAATATTCATCAAAATACCCTGCTTTTCTGTTGATACTTCATCTCTGAGACGATATATAGTGAGGGGTTCTGTTGCGTCAAAAACCCCCTGTGCGCCTGCTGTTACCCAGTCTTCAAATAAACTCACATCACCATATACACCAGGTGAAACATAGAATATCCACCTACCTGGCTTAACTACTCTTATCTGTGCATCATACCTATATTTCTTACCTTTTGAAAGTGTGGTCTGACCGGTTGGTAGATTACTCTGCACGAATACAATTCCTTCCGGAAGAACAATACCTTCTGAAACATTTACCTTTACATCTACCGTCGGAGTCAAGATATATATGATATTTATTGCTGTTGGGTCATCTGGAGTAGGGAAAGGCGAGGGGAAATCAAGATCAGCTCTGATTGGAATGTGAGCTATTACCGGGTCGGTCACATACTCCTTCTTTTCATCCGCCAGACTCTGCACAAATATAGCCAGCAGGATGACGATAAAAATCACAACCAGTGCCAGTGATGCTTTTGTAATTTTATTCATCGTTCACCCCTTTCATCAAAGATTGCGAAACCATCAGTGCATCAAGCGATGTAATCGCTCCATCTGAATTTACATCCGCTGCAGGATCAGTATTGATGCCGCAGGCAGCCATTTGCAGAATGAGTACTGCATCCGCAGCCGAGAGTCTTCCGTCGTGATTGGCATCACCCTTTATAGGCACATCTACCAACTCGCTATACGTATTCATCCCGCCGGTGCCGTTGACGACGGTCAAAGTTGCATTATAGACGCCTGCCTGGTCATACATATAAGTCGGATTTGTTGACGCATTATATATTTCATCCGGCGTCCCATCGCCAAAGTTCCACCGCCATTCGGTGATATTATCGCCGAGAGACAGGTCTGTAAAGGATGCATTGGTACTGAACTCAAGCTTGTGAGAGAAGAAAGCGTTCAGCGAAAGACTCGCAAGTTCAGTTCTTGATGTTCGCATATTCTTGTCAGGAACTACCTGTTTACTCATGGTAGAATTCGCCCAGGACAGGGCAAAGGATGCATTGCCTGTGGTATGATGATACCATATCGCAAAATTGTGCCAGCCTTTGCACAGGTGGGTGCTGCTGTTTGCTTCTGTAGGGTCGCTGAATATACGGTTGGAAAATATGTCGGTGCGGTTGATCTTCATACCAACAGTTCCCTTTTCGCTCGCAACGTAGAACGCGTAGGTGTCGTTGCCTGGTATGTACATCTGTCCACTCCATACCACCATCCAGTTATCCATGTTTACCTCGGGATATGGAGAGCTCATGCCCCAACTGAAGTTCAATTCTGTAGTCTCAGTTCCGAGTTTTACCAGATGCGTGCCAGTTCCATTGTAATTGTAATATTCGGCATGGTGGCACATCAGAAATATCCAGCATTCCGGATCAAATTTAAAGCCATAGGAGTCTGCACCAGAATCGTCGCAGTCCACTATGATGCGACCTACTGTGTCAGGGATGGGCTTGTTCACCTTCTTATGCCAGAACTCGGGTGTGCTCTCCCACTCTGGAATCGAATGAGTATCGCCCTTATATATTATAAAATGGTCTCCATGACCCATGTAAACGTAGTCTAATTTTACCATTATGCCTGATATTGGGTTCCCGAATATGTCATCATAAGGGCCGATTCGCCAATTTTTGTAATAGTTAACAGGGAGGTATTCGCCGGTTGCCCCCACACCAGCTTCCATAAAGCCCCATGCTGGGACGGATCCCCATGTGTCCAAGGGTCCAGGGCGCGAGGTTTGAGCAATGTCCCAGTCCCAACACAACTCCATCACCGGCATAAGAAAGGGACTGACAGCTGTTGAAAGCTCGTTGGTGCACCTTCTTATAAAATCATAACGACCCCCACCTGTTTCTTTAGTTTGGTGCGCTACTTGAAAGATGGTTAAAATCTTCAAAGCTCTCGTACTAATCTTTGCACCCGGATCTTCTTCAAGCTTGAGAAGAAGGTCGGTAGAAGTCGTAACATCACGTAGAGTGCTCAATGATTCGTCATCGATGCCATCTCGTTTCATCTGCCTCTCCGCTTCTGCCCCCATCTCCTTCAACATTTCTATCTGTTCAGGCGATAAACACACTGGCACATTTCCCACATAACAACATACAACCTTGGTATAGTCAGACGGGAGATTCACGGTAACATTAGCAGAAACTTCACGAAGGTCACCACGCAGCCAGCAAGCAGTAAGTGTATTCTCTCCTGTAAGGTTTATAGTGGCATTATGAACATACACTCGAATACTAAACGCATAAAGCTCGCCTGCGGAAAGCGTCTGATGAGTACACCACTCGCCCAAGAATTGATCAGAAGGACCATAAACTTTAATGGGGCATCCAGGGCATCTATCTTCTTCCGGAATAACAATACCGCTAAAGAAGATATAACTATCCCCTTTGTCATCTTTATGTATTACTGGTGTGCCCCCGTCAGCAGGATTATCGATGGTGAGTCTTGTCCCGTACATATAGAAGGACCAGATATCACCTTCATTAGTTAATCCAAACTCATCCAGTGCAACCACTTTCCAGTGGTATGTTTTGTATGCATCTAACGTGCCAGTATAACCTGTTGTGTCTGATACGTTTTCGCATACCAGGTTTAGCGAGGATGGCGAAGTTCCCATGTAAACGTTGTATTTCACAGTATCATCCCCGTTTGGATCGCCACATGCCCATGATACGTCAGTAGTTGTATTCACCCCAGCGGCACCATATGCTGCCGGTGAGGGATACGAAGGCTTGTACGGTGGTTTGTTTGGGGTACCGATCAGCTTTATATAAGTGGTGTTAATATGTCCGTTTATATCAGGCCATGGATCACATGAGCCGTCATGTGGATGACTGCTGTAATCAGCATCTTCGTATATCCAAACACGATATTCGTCGCTACAGTCCAGGTCTGTCCAGAAATCGCCAAGGTCGAAAGATTTTGTCGTCCATGAGGAGTATTCTTCAGGTGAATGATAGAACTCCCAAGTCCCATACCATTCCCCATCATGTTCATAACTGAAGCCGACCTCTATCCCCGCATCGTCACCGTCATCAGAATATGATTTGAATCTGTATTTTAGTTTTGGATTATAATAGCCATAAAACGGGTTGTTAGAGAAGCTGTGGTACATCTCTTGTGCGCAGGTATACAGGTAAGATTCCTCAATAGACCACCATGCATATGGTAAATAGACGCTATCTTCATCCCACCCCATAGCCCATTGACCATACCGGAGTTGCCACCTCCTGTCAAACGGATCGGTGTCGAAGTTGTCTTCCCATATCACCACCTCATCAACTTTCCCTGAATAGTTGCTTACCCCATTCAAACCATGAGTTTGTATTTCGGTAATTTCCGGCGGCATAGCTCCAAAGCAAGCTTCAGATTCTGCGCCGGTAGTGTTCATGGCTATCGCCGGCACCGTCAAGTGCGCATATCATCAACATGCTTATTATGAGGATAAATCCGGACTTCGTTATCACTTTATTCATCTCAATCACCTGATATTTCTATGCTTCTTGTCATCATCTACTCGCCCGCACTCCGGGGCAAGCAAAAGCACATGATACAGGACGTTGCTCGAAAAGCGGCACAGGATTCTGATATTTCGGTATATTGCTTCATGGTGGGTATCTCCGGAACGCTATTCATCACACCAATCTAATCACATAAATACATTTTGCTCGGGCAACCGGGACTTTTTTTATTACCTTCTGGTTTCAGTAGCTAACACATTTGCACAACACACTTCACAAAAATAATTCAGAATCCAATATAAAAATCAACTCCGCGATTGCAGTCACCACACCGCCACACCAAACGGACATTTCGCGAAGTTTCGAACAAATATCAGAGCATTCCACCTCAAAATATCCGTGATATCGTATCAAATAAGAGCGACCACGCTCATCTAACCTGCGAAACTTCCTCCTTTTCTCAAATTATCCCGGTGCCAGAGCTTATGTGAATGCCGGGATCTTCCACGCATCAAAGAATGGTTGGAGCCAGGTTCCGGACGAAGATCACAAATTTTTAGATGGTAGCACGTCTAATATGATTGGAGATGCTCCTGAGACTATTCAGGAAGAGTCCCGTCGTACGTGTTTTACCCTTTGGGGGACTGCGGACATCGCCCGTCTCCTCTAGTTTTTTGCCTTCAAGCACGCACAGGATGTAAGCGAAAGCAATCGGAATCAGGAGTGTCTTTATCCTCTTTGGATCGGTTACTCTAGTCTTTTCAAGCTCGAATGCATTGCTTTTCCAGTCTTTATGCATTGCCTCGATTCCAAATCGTTTTCCATAGAATTCATCAGCTATGTTGGGGTTATCAAGCGTTGTTGCCACAACCATTGATTCTTCATATCCTTTATCCCATTTAATCAGGATATTCATCGCAATTTTTCTCTTTCGTGTCACAACTTGATTATATAGGACTTGACGTGATCCTTTAGTCATTTTCGCAAGTAATGTGGCGATTTTCACCTCCGGCATCTCATCGCCCACCCCTTTCAGGTACATACTTGCTTTCATCCGCAGTGTCGCGTCTACCTCGCAGGTATTTTTGAGCCATTCAGCCAATTTCGGGCTTGCAAACTCCCTGTCAGCAACAACATGGATTGGTATGCCAGAAAGCCAATCCATCTGCTGCAATCCTTTGATAACTGGTGTTAGGACATCTTTCCAGTCTTCGAAAGAACTGTTTCCCTTTCGATCGAAGACTTTCCAGTATACCGGAATAGCGCGCCCTTTGTAGCATATCGCCACGGTCAGGATGTTTACGTGCTTTTTGCGCTTTTCCCAGTCTGTGCGGTCCATCGATAGCACGATTTCAGGAAGACTGATTAGGAGCGGTAGCATTAGACGTATCAGCGGCAGAACCGTCCTCGCTGGCGATATATTTTTGCTGGATAAAAACCTGCGAATACGCTGTATGCATCCCATAACGTTCGCCTTACTGTTGATCTCTAAGCATTCGCCCAGCCTCGAAATGTGTGCCTCGTTATTCTCCAGCAGGCAGACGATCAACGATGCAAGCATCGTTCTCAATGGTTTCGATAGATGTAGATCTATCTCTACAAATAGTTGCAATATGGTTTCTTGAAGATTGGTGTATGTTTGCATTTGGTTACCACCATTAAACTATTTGGTGGTATTTTAAAAATGTTAGCTACTGAAGTGTATATACCATAAAAAACAAAAAGGAGAGTGCAGGAATGAGAAACAGAAAGAATAGCACTAAAAGTTTAGTACATGACACGGACCGCTACCTGCAGAGCTTGATGGCGACAAACCCCCTGCAAGAACCCATAATGCGCCGTGCGATCCGTGCGCTCAATCTCCCGCCGGGAAGCCAAGGGCTTGACGTGGGATGCGGGATCGGCTTGCAAGCCATCATGCTTGCAGAGGCAGTGGGGGCGGCAGGGCACGTTACAGGCGTTGATCGGTCTCCGGAGTTTCTGGATTGTGCGCGAAGCATTGCAGAGAAGGCAGGCATCTCTGAGCAGGTCTCCTTTCAGGAGGGGGACATGAACAACCTCCAGTTCGACGACGATGCCTTTGACTGGGTGTGGAGTGCGAACTGCGCAGGATACGCGCCCGGAGATCCTTTGCCGCTACTAAAGGAGCTTGCACGGGTGGTAAAGCCCGGCGGAAGCGTGATCATCCTCGCATGGTCGTCCCAACAACTGCTCCCGGGCTGCCCAGTGCTTGAGGCACGGCTGAATGCGACATCATCCGGGATCGCTCCTTTCGCAGAGGGGGTGGCGCCTGAGCGACACTTCCCGCGCATGATGGGGTGGTTTCGTCGTGCGGGCATGGATGAGGTCACTGCCCGGACATTCGCAGGCGATGTTTTCGCTCCGCTATCCGGGGAGATTCGTGACGCTCTTACCGCGCTTCTTGGGATGCGGTGGGTGGATGTGGAGGCTGAGTTGTCGGAAGAGGGCTGGGTGGAGTATCGGCGGCTCTGTTTGGCTGAGTCGCCGGAGTTTATACTGGATCTTCCGGATTACTACGCGTTTTATACGTATTCGATGTTTCGGGGGCGGGTCGTTGGGTGAACCTTTTGGCAGGGTGCGAAAGCCGCTGGAGAGGGTCGAAGGTCGCTGATGTAACCTGTGCGAAGGAGCTAAAGAGATTCAGAGCACTTCATTCCATCCCGTGATCCGGCATATTAGATGTGCAGCGGCGACAGAATTATAACCATGACCCGAAAGAAAGATATATCGGTCAGAATGGTGTTGGCTTGAAAAAACATTGTATTCCACCCTTATGCGCTGTACAAGATGAATATGAGAAATATAAGCAGATCCACGGTGTTAGAAACAGTAACACATCCTTATTCAGTCATAGACAGAAAGTATGGGCGGCGAATCGCGCAGAAGGTACACGGAGATCAGCAATTCCCGCTATGATTGTAAACGCATACAAGCGAGGGACTGTTTCTTTGCCGTTTCGTAAACATCTACATCATCTCTTCATAATATAAACCAGCCACAGGCGATAGTATAATCTCAAACAGTTGGAGTGAGGTGAATGTGAGGTGGCGTGAATTGCTTGAATATTTTGATGTTTTTTGACCGATGGTCTTTTATTCTCTTAAAACCTGAGTGAACGAGACTGAATAGCGCGTCACGTTCAGACGCTCCCGAAGTTTTGTTTCTGTTTTACTCATGTGAACTACCCTCTTTTGAGTTCCAAATTTACTAAGCACTATTTGGAATTATCCTTTTTGTGTCTCAACATTGTACGTAAATGTTTACGAAAGTATGAACAATCGACCCTTCGTCCGTATGCGTTTATAGGTGCAACGGGAATTGCTGCACGGAGATCACCTTGTCAGAGTCATTTTCGAGGAGCATGAAGATCATTTACTCAATTGTGACCGCATACCCATCGAAACCAGCGCGGTATCCGGGGGCGTACAGATGATGATAAAATACTTCAAAGACATCGATATACTGTATATAGAGCTCCACAAAGGCGAGTTTGGATACAGCGAAGAAATTGCTGATGGGGCAATCTTCGACATAAGCCAGGAAGGAGAGATACTGAGTATCGAAGTGCTGGATGTGGCAAAGAAGTTCCATAAACCTGGCTGAGGAGCTGGGTTTTCGAGAAGTATGTGGCAAGAGCTCCCCAGACGGCGGTCTGAATCACGCCCCGGGCTTTGCGCTCCAGCTCGCAGCCAGCCGCTCTGACAGACCCGCGGTCGACCAACCTTCTGCCACAAGGTCTCCTCACACCGCACTGACCGGTAATAGACTTGTTGCGGAATAACTTGGAAAAGCCCGGAGAACGGATATCCGTGAAAAGGAGCGATTTGCGTGGAGTAATGGACGCCTTAGAAGGCAGCATTTCATAGAATTTTATATCGCAACAAGTCTAATATACACACCGGAATCTCGCCTTCTGGCAGCGCAAACAATTCGAACACGTCCTCGCAACAGGTTTGCGCTCCAGCTCGCACACCCGCAAAGATCGAGCGATTCTGCCTGCATGATGCCTGTTTAGAGCCCGCCTGCGCAAAAAAACACTTGAATTATTAGCTGAGACTTACCCATCATCTGGCTTGTGGGGAGTTCCTACTCGGTAGCAAAAGCACTCCTGAAAGTCACAATCCTCGCGGTATGAAACGCTTATCACCATTTACAGCTTAAGATACCCCATGAACATCCTGATCGACAAATCAGAGATCGCAGGCACGATCCCTGCGCCGCCATCAAAGAGCTACACCCACCGGGCGATCGCGATCGCCTCGTTGTCCACCGAGTCCGAGATCGCATACCCGCTGTTATCGGCAGACACGAAAGCAACGATAGCAGCAGCAAGGGCTATCGGCGCCGATGTGACCATCTCTGATAACCGGCTTCTCGTGCGAGGTGTTCCGCGCCCGGTAGTGCCTGATAACGTGATCGACGTCTTAAACTCAGGAACGACGCTTCGGTTCTTCACAGCGATAACATCGCTTGCACCAGGCACAAGCGTGCTGACAGGCGACGCATCCATCAGGACGCGCCCGAATACCCCGCTTTTACGTGCGCTTTCAGATCTCGGTGCGGACGCGTTCTCGACAAAGGGGGATGGTACTGCTCCGATTGTCGTGCAGGGACCACTTGGAGGAGGAAGAACCCGGATCAGCGGCTCCATCAGTTCGCAGTTCGTATCAGCACTCCTGATCGCATGTCCGCTTGCAGAGGAGGATTCCACAATCGAGATCGAGGGCGAACTGAAGTCGAGACCGTACGTCGATGTCACGCTTGAGGTGCTACATGAAGCAGGAATCGTTATCAGGGAGAGTGATTCAGGGTTCCTGATAAAGGGCAGTCAGCGATTCGATCTTACGAGATACACCGTACCCGGAGATTTCTCCTCGTCCTCTTACCTGCTTGCTGCAGGCGCTCTTGTTGGCGAGCACGTCACAATCCGGAATCTGTACCGATCTGCACAGGGAGATTCCGCAATCATCCCGATCCTGGCAGAGATGGGCGCGGAGATCGCATGGGATCAGGAGAAGGGCGAGGTAACGATTACAAGAAGCGATCTGCACGGCGTCACCGTCGATGTCGGTAAGACGCCTGACCTCGTGCCGACGCTTGCGGTGCTCGGAGCGTGCGCATCAGGCGAGATGCGGATCGTGAATGCGAGCCATGTCAGGTACAAGGAGACCGACCGGCTCCATGCGATGGCTGCCACACTTACGAAGATGGGTGTTGATATCACAGAGACAGAGGATGAACTGCACGTCCGCGGCGGCGGGATTCATGGCGCGACGCTTCATGGCTGGGACGATCACAGGATCGTGATGGCGCTAACGGTCGCAGGGATGATGGCTGGAGATACAGAGATCGATACCGCGGAGTCGGTCGCGGTCTCATATCCGGGATTCTTTGAGGAGTTGGAGAAGTTAGGCGCGGGAATACGGAAGGGTTTTTGAGCATGAATAGATGGACCTAATACTGGGTCAGACTCCCATCGATCTTCGCCCGCGAAACCGCATATCTAAAAGTCATGATGGAAAACGGCAGCATCACGGCAGAGAACAGAACCAGGGCGAGTATATCCGGAAGCAGATCAGAAAGCGGGTATCCTTGCAGCAGCGCGTGTCTCATCGCCCGGAGCGAGTACGTAATCGGTAGGACATGGGAGAAGTTTTGAAGCCACGAAGGTAGAACCGTAATCGGATAAAAAACACCACCGAGGAGTCCGGACATGGTGTTGAAAACCCAGTTCACAGGATCGCCCTGTTTAAGCACCATGATGAAACTTGCAGAGATGATACCAAGACTGCTGAAGCATAGTATCGTCAAAACAAGGATGATAAGGGTTGCAAACAGATTTGCATTTCCCATGTCAACACCGAAGAGAGACACGCCCATCAACAGATAGATCAGAACCTTGAAGGATGTGAATATGAAGTTCCACAGAGCGGATGCTGTGATTATTAGAGAAATTCTGGTCGGGGTTACAAGCATCGCTTCCAGTGTGCCCATCATCTGCTCATTTCGGATGCTTCCGGAGAAACTTCCAAGTCCCGCCCATAGATAATTTGAAAAGGCGATGCCGATCAGAACAAAGGAGAAATAATCGCCGCCATAAGGCTCAAGATATGGGACTGTAGCAGCTCCAAACATCCTGGCGATGAAATAAAATGTCAATACCGAGAAGAAGATTCCGAATATCTGGAGGAAGAATGAGAATTTATAACTCGTTGCAAGTGTAAAATCTCTCTTGATGAAAACCCATGCCTTCTGGCAGATCATCTCTTATCATCACCTCCGTCTATGATTCGTGCGAAGACCGAATCGAGGGATGTCTCATCGATCTCGCATCTCTGTATCCTGCCACCCCCTTCAACGATTGCATCGATGATCTGCGGCAGAACGATCTCACCGTCCGAAATCCTGATCTCAAGAGATGTGACATCATATCTAACATGCGTCGAAAGATCGATCACACCATCCATATTCGAAAGTTTATCCTGCATCTCGCCTGATAATCTTCTCACTTCGAGAATATATCCGACTTCATTCCCCATCTTCTCCCTTATTTCGCTTAAACTCCCGCATGTCCTGACCTTTGCTCTGTCGATGATCATAATCCGATCACACAGGTGTTCTGCCTCGTCCAGATGATGCGTTGAGAGAAACACTGTCTTCTTCTGATCCTTTACAAGCCGCCTGCTAAACTCTTGCAGATGCCGGGCAGCGTCAGGATCCAGACTTTTGGTTGGCTCATCCATGAATAGCATATCAGGGTCATTCAGAAGTCCTCTTGCGATAGCCATCCGTTGTTTCATACCAGTGGAATAATTGTGGAATCTATCATCTGCCTTATCTGCCATATCAACAATGTCAAGTAACTCACCCACCTTTCTGTGTGCGTCAGATGAAGAAAAACCGTGAAGAGATGCGAAAAACTTGAGATTCTGCCTCCCGCTGAGTCTCCAGTAAAAACTGCGCTCTTCTCCCGTAACAAGACCTATAGATGCCCTGACATTATCCCCCTCGTCCACGATGTCATATCCATTCACGGAAGCAGTTCCACTGGTCGGCAGAATCAGCGTACACAGCATCTTTATGAGCGTTGTTTTACCGGCTCCATTCGGTCCGAGAACTCCGAAAAGTTCCCCCTTCTTAATTTTGAGGTTCACATCCTCTATTGCAGTTATCTCTTTTCTTTTGAGTGGGTGTATGAGATCAATGAATCCTTTTGTTCTGGCAAATCTCTTTGTCAGACCGAATGTCTCGATGGCGTAGTTCATGCCTTCCTCATCTGATACTTAAACACCAGCTATTTAAGAGATATTCCATATAAATCGAATCGATGTGCACACAAATCGGCACACAGTTTAGGCAAGCCCCAATAAATAACTTACCCGAATGCAGGCTCGATGGTGACATCCCACTTTGGCAAATTTCCCGATCTTTCAATTCTCTCTTCGCAGATTTTCATTGCCTCTTTTGTCAATTTCACTCCGTTCTGGTAAACTTTATCGATAAGATGAACTGCAGGATGTACACTGTTCCACGTCATGGTTTCAGCCCATTTGATAGCTTTATTGACTGAAGACAAGAGTGTGCCGTTCCAATGCATCTCTAAAACCCCCCAACATCGTTCAACAGGGTTGTATTTGCTGTGATAAGGAGGATAATAAGCCAGCTGGATTTTCAATCCCGTGTTATCAGCAAATTCGATCATTCTTTTGATAAATTGTGTTCTACGGCTACTTACGTGCGGCCCATTGTCCAGATTTATGACCAACTTTCGAATATCCGCATGCCGTTCTTTATTTTCTTCCCACCACAGTTCCAAGCAATCCACAACAAAGTCGCTGGTCTCCACCGAGGTGCTGAATACGATAGATAGATGATCCGTTGTTGGTTCAAATATACCAAAAGGAACCATTTTTATATCAGGATTCATATCATGATCTAAAGCCTCTTCTGGTTCTTCTTCTCTGGATTTTCCACCTCTGGAAAACTCTCCGATGTTCACTTTAGCTTTAGCGTCAATTGAGATCCTCAAAGTCTCTGGATCCTCGTCTGACTGGTGATTGACTTTATTAACATTCTCAAAAATTGCATTGGTCTCAGGAATCTTCTTAAGTGGCTT
>PQXF01000005.1:31352-44851 GCA_003194445.1 Candidatus Methanogaster sp. | reverse complement strand
TGTTCTTTAATTTTACTGAAACTCAGACGTATGGGATATATGTAGTTCTATTAGTTGTCACTCGATCAAGAGATCAATATGTAAAACTGGTGGCAGGTAAATTATTATTTGTGAGTTGCCTTATGTCAAAGGAAGAGCTGGTCTTGCTGCACGGTGCACGGACCGATGATGCAGACCTACATGAGATCAGGGCTGCGCTGGGCAGTGAACCGGACTGGGAGTACCTCACAAGGACTGCGCTGTACCACGGCGTAGCTCCGTTGTTGTATCGCAGTCTGAGCCGGATCAGTGATGCTGGTCTCGTGCCAGAACGCGTTATTGCGGTCTTGCGCGAGCGGTACTATATCACCCTTGCCAGAAACATGATACATTATGATGAATTGGGCACGGCTCTTCACATGTTTGCTGATGCCGGAATCGATGTGATCATTCTAAAAGGGGGGGCGCTTGCAGAGATGGTCTATCATGATATTGGGCTTCGCCCGTTTAGTGATGTTGATATTCTAGTCAGGGAAGACGATCTAAAGTGTGCAAAAGAGGTTATGGTAGAGAGCGGTTATGTTCTTGATGAACGCATCTCTCCTGAGGCGCATAACGAGGAGTTTGGCTGCGATCTGCATTATGTCATCAACGAAGGGCACGTCCTGGAGATTCACTGGCATATAGCGCGCAAAACAGGGAATGATCGGTATACCAGGATTTTAATTGATGAGCTTTGGAAACGCGCTCTACCTGCAAGGATTGCGGATGTCGATACGCTCGTGCTCTCGCCTGAAGATCTGTTGCTGCATCTCTGTATACATCTGCCAAGACACCGCTACAACCGATTGATCTGGTTCTGCGACATTGCAGAAGTAGTAAGGCAGGGGGATGTCGATTGGGATCGTCTCGTGGAGACTGCTAATGCGTGCCGGGCTATGGCTTACATGTACTATGGCTTACACTTCACAGACGATCTGCTGGGCTGTGGTGTACCAGCGCGTGTTCTGGATGAACTGAAGCCTTCTTGCTTTGAGAGAAAGGTGTTTGAGTCGATCCCTCGTGATCTGCTCCCGGATAAAAAGAACGTCTTGCAGATCAATCCGATGCTGAAGATGTTCCTGATCGATAGAACCTTTGATCAATTGGGGTATTTGTGGGAGTACTTCTTCCCGCCGGTTGGGGTACTGGCGCGCAGTTATTCGGTTTCGGAGTCATCTGCAAGGGTTTATCTGTATTATATCGTTCATCCGCTGCATCTGGGGGTTAAGGGTGTCAGGCGTCTTCTGACAATCGCAGGTTCTAAAGTCAGGAGAGTTTTTGGGTCAGATGGTTGAAGAGCGATCTTGTTCTCTGGAAGAAGAATTTTGCGATCTTCTTTAAGAATGGATTTTCTGGATTGAGGTGATAAACCGAAGAGGAAAAGAGCGTGAGGGCACAGTTGATCACCTTCCAGATTCCATCGTTTAAGCGGATTATCCTACTTCCCTTGCGAACAGCAATAACCTTGCCAATGACATCTTCGCCTCTTATTATTTCAGCAGTCGTTGTGCTGTCGCCTTTTTGAAGAAATGCCGGACTACCGTTGTCGTATCTGCGAATAACTCTGTGCACGATCAATTTATCCCTACTTTTGAATACGATGATATTGCCGGGTCTGATGCTATTCGGACTTACCGATTGGACCAGTACGTCATCACCGATTTGTAGAAGGGGTATCATGCTTCCTGAAAGAACCGGAAGCCACGACTCTTGTTTCTGGTGGTGCAGATCAGCCCAGAGGTCGATTATTGTGTTTGGTGATACCATCCGATCTTTAAAAAATAAAGCCGGGGCGAGTTGAGGCTCGCCCCAAACATTTAGTATGCAGTTTACCCGGGCGCACAGAACTGTGGAACACCCTCGATCACATGGTGTGTGCCACCAGCATCATCGTATTCCACGGTCCATTTGATTCCTTCGTTCGGATCCTGCAGGTTGGTCATATCGACCTCAAGGTTGTGGAAGTCCGAACTCCAAGCACCGCTGCCTGCAGAAATATCTCCCAGCGTCACGTCTCCATCAACGATATTTATATTAGCAGGAGCATAGCTGATGCTCGCAGTTACGCCGAAAGCGTCACCAGGTCCGCTGTTTACGAAGTGGACGTCATTCCAGCTTCTGAATAGAGTCGGGAACGGATCCCATTCATATCCCGGTGTGTGGTATGCAGACCAGCGATATTCATCAGGGCAAAGGTATGCTGGAGCTGCTTCCCATGTCTTATAGGCTTTATTTGAAGTCTCACCTGCACCAGTAGCCACGATGGTATCTGTACCAGGGGCTGCTCCGATGTAGTTCCAAGTAGCTGTTCCATCAAAACCAGTCATGCCAGTGCCTGTGAGCCCAACATTAGGACCAGTGGTCACGGTGAAAGTGATTGTCTCCTCTGGCATTGGAGCCCCTTCCTCATCGACGAGCGTAGCCGTCAACTCATGGCTTGCGCCTACCGGGTTGGTGTCAGTTAAAGGCGATAGAGTGAGTTTGGGAGCAGTGAAACTCGCCGCCCTGATGAACACATCAGAGTCGAGAATGGCATCACCTGCGTCAGCGACGGCTAACTTGATATGGTTCATCTCGCCGGCATTAACATTGGCCGTTACGGTCAGGACCACCGTCAAACCATCCAGCTCGGTATTGATCAAGCCACCGCCATCATCCAGATCGTTGTTACGGAAATACTCCGGATTAACAGCACCTGTGCCATAGGGATTCCCTCCGTTGACGTTATTGATGGCGACCGGGGTGCTGGTACCAGGAATCAATGCGACGTTGACTCCGTTGACGAAGAACCCAAATACATTGTTGTACATGCTAAACACAAACTCGTTGTACTCTTCAGAGCCAAATACGTATTCAAAGGTCACGACATCGCTGGTCGGGACGAAGTCAAATTCCAGCACGGCAGCATCAAAGGTGGTATAGCCCGGAAGCAGAGTGTCCAGGTCTGCATCCCCTGGCATGCCATTGTCCGTTGTTGTGTCATCAGCGGTGTTAGGACCGATCACGTCAGCGATATTACCGGTACTCAGGAGGATACCGTCCTCAAATCCGATGATTCCAGTACCACCGCTAAATGTACCCGCAGCGATATTAACCCCTGAATAATTAACGCCAGAAACAGCGACTCCGCCACCCAGCAACGTGTTCACGAGGTCTTCAGGAGTCAGCCCCGAATCCAGATCAGCCGTCACAAGACCTCCATTCGCTTGCGCCGCCGGTACCACTGCCAGTACGCTTGCAACCATCATCGCAACGAGGAGTGTCGTTGTGATGCATCTTTGCTCTTTCTTTTTTTCCATGTCATATTCTCTCCTTGTTTGTTTTTGAGGTATTTATGTCACCACGCCCCCCCTCCTCGGGCGCTCTTTCGCTTTCGAGCCACATTACATGTTTGATCCATGCAAATAGCCTCTTATCTTCCGTATCACCTCTTTCTGTTTGGTTGTTCTATTCGTTCGGGATTGTTGGTCTGGCAACCCATGAACGCCAGATAATCCCGGTCACCTCTGCGGGCAATGCCCTGCTTACGGGCATGGCGGGCACAAGCCAAAGAACGGCTGCAACTGTGCAACAGGATAGTCTCCATATACTCCTATTCCGATCGCTTCCGATCTGATCTCTGGTTTGTGGTATTCTTCTCTTGGCATTGTGTTACCTCCTTTTCTTTTATTCATAACACAGTCTGACCCAGAAGTGCTGAGCCAGTACTCTGCAGTACCATGTCTCTCTGATCTCCGGAGTATCTCCTCCACTCAGCATACCTGCATGCGCTCGACGATGCGCCGGTCAAATCTCCGGTCTCGAGATAGACCACTCCCGGACACCTGATGCAGTATGGTGCAAGATCGCAGGTGTTACATGTGGTCAGATCATCAGATCTCAGGTTTCGCAGCCGTTTCAGCTCGCGCGCTGGATTGGTATGCCAGATCTCCTTAAAACTCTTCTCGCGCAGATCTCCAACCGGAATTGGCATCATCACACAGGGATATACGATTCCACTGGGCGAGATGCAGCAGCCTGCCTTTCCTGCTTTGCAGATGAATCTCTCTGAAGTTTTCTTCTCTGATAGATAACCGAGCATGAGATCGCCATCGTCTTCGGGCAGGTACTCAACCATCTCCTCGAAGGATAAGTCGTACTGTAGTGGCTCTGACGAACCATCCCTTCTCGGCGAAAGCCCGGGATTCATCCTCGGATGAATGCCCAGTTCTCGAGCAAGAGTTTCCATCTCGTTGTACTCCCTGATATTTGAATTCGTGAGTATCGTCTTTACGGTAACCTCTATCCCGTCTCCGGTCAACCCCCTGATGGCTTCTATCGTGCGTTTGAAAGAACCATCCACCCGGGTGATATAATCATGTGTCTCTGCACGTGCCCCATACAGACTGAACTCAAATTTTACAGGTTTCAGTTTCTTGATCTCTCGAATCGTTTCAGGTGTGATCAATGTACCATTGCTCATAAACGTGAGCAGAAAGCCTTTTCTTTTCGCATACCATGCGATCTCGAATATATCCTCCCTCGTAAAGATCTCGCCACCGGTAAAAGCGAGAAAGATCGCGCCCATCTCTGCCAGTTGGTCGAGTATGCCCTTGATCTCATCTGATGATAACTCAACACCACCATCTCCGGTCACATAACAGTGTCTGCATTTCAAATTACACTCGTAAGTAAGTTCAAACATCACTGCATAAGGAATGCAGCGTTCCACGTACCTGTTCACCACCTCTTCAACCAGTCTCGGAGGAGATCTAATCATCACTGCTGCCTTCCTTAACCTGTAAGATGTTCTTAAGAGAGAGTTCTTCAGCAAATTCGAGCACATCTGCGTATGATTCTTCAGAACTCACCTCAAAACGATCACAAATCAACGATGCAATCTCTTCAAGGTTCTTCATACCATCCGAGAGCTCCCAGATCGCACTTCCGACCCTGTTCAGTGTATGAATCTCATTACCATCTGTGGTTAGGATGACGACCTCGCCATCAACCATCCTCCAGACCAGACCATCGGAACGCGCCGGGTAACTATGTAAGGAAACCATGTTTACACCTCCTTTTCAGTTTTTAATCCATTAAAATCATCAATTACATTCCAGAAGCTACTATCAGGCAGAAACTGCAGTTCGTAGAATGGTACCTCATCTGCAACCATGCTGCAAAAGTTCACCATCTCTGAGAACGTATCTGCTCTCTTCGTTGAGAGTAAAGAATCCGAATAGATGACCTCCTTTATGAATCGGATTACAAATTCTTTTTTGCTGATCTCTTTGATGATATTCTTCTCACCATGTCTGATCAGAAATATCGCATTCAAAGCAGTGCTTACATTCTCATTATCCATATAGTCTCCCCGAAACGGCGTACTGCTCACCATGTAAGATCCATTTTCCTTCCTGATGATCACTGTTTCATCATTCAATATCGTATGATCGGAAGAGAATCTGGCTATCGTAGACTTTCCACTCTCTGATGGACCTGAAAATACATAACCACAACCATCCCTTGAAACGGCACATGCATGTATCAGAAAATTACTCTCGCCCGGATGATTATGTCTTACTAAAGTATAATACACTGAAAACAAAAATTGCTTAAAACTGTGTATACCTTTTCCTGAAAAAGTTACCGTGCATCGTCTCTCTTCCATGTCCAATATCCCTTTTATCAAACCGGAATGAAAATCGAAACTATTGCCATTCACAGTCTTTGAGAGAAGAACAGAATCCGGTATATCGGTCTCTTCAAGATCATTTTCAGTTAGATTTATGGATATGTCTAATATAAGTTCGGGCTCATCATCTGATATGAATTCATTGAAGTATTTCCTTGAATACACGCCATACGCAGGGTCATCGAACCGGAGTGAGCAACAGACATCACCGATCTGCAATCTGCAATCTGCATCTTTGATGAGAACCATATCACACCTCCATAGTATTACAGTATGCGCATAGAGTGTAGAGTAGATAAAAGTTTCGCTTAGTTCGGAGCATCTCGAGGAACGATGACAAACCGCCAGTTCAGAGCCGTAATATTGGTATTATTGTGATGCACTGTTGGGACGACTATATGATCGCGATGGCGCTAACGGTCGCAGAGATGGTGGCCGGAGGCGCAGAGATCGATACCGCGGAGTCGGTCGCGGTCTCATATCCGGGATTCTTTGAAGATATGAAGCGGTTAGGCGTGCGGGCTAAGAAAGTTTGAGTGTGGATTTAAGCCTTCTCCCACTTCGCAAGATCCAGAACCTCTGAAAGTGACTTCCCTCGCTCTATCTCAGATCTTATCCGAAGTTCAGTCTTGTAAACCTCTTTTGCGCGCCTTGCAATCTCGTAAGCCCGCTCCTTCGGGATCACGACCACACCACTGTCATCACCAACAATATAGTCCCCATCCCGCACAACTTGCCCGCCACATACAATCTCCACGCCGATCTCCCCATATCCCTTCGGTTCGCCCGCGTTCGGGACGATCGCACGTGCAAACAGAGGATAGTCGAACTTCCTTATCTCGTCCACATCCCTTACCGCGCCATCGATCACAACACCCGCGATCTTCCGGTTCATGCAACTGAGCGTCGCAAGTCCGCCCCATGGCGCAACATCCGCGCGTCCGTTGTCGATTACGAGCACATCGCCGCTACCTGCGCGGTCGATCGCCTCGACAGGCTTTGCCCAGTCCCCTGGAAGCGTCCGGACCGTGATCGCCCTCCCAACGATCTTGTGGCCGCTACATATCGGTAGTATCTCTTTCATCGCGCCTTTGCGATGCATCGCATCCGATATGTTCGGCGCCGATACATCTCTTAACAGTTCGATCACTGTCCCATCATACGGCTGTTTTCCGGCAGGCTCTGCGGATTCTGTAGACTCTGCCTGCATTGAGATACGATCGATGGCGCGGCGGATCGCCTCTGCCGAGGAAGCGACATTACCTGAACGCGTGATCGCACCGCCAACGATGATGACATCGGCACCGAGAGACGCGGCTTTGGCAGCATCCTCTGAATCGAGACCGCCGGCAACCGCAACCTTGACCTCATTTCCCACCGCACCTACTACCGTTTCGAGGACTGTGAGCGCATCCATACCCTTCATCTGCTGATCGATCCCGATATGGACACAGATGCACTCGATCCCGATCTCTTTGAGTTTCTTTGCGCGATTTAGCGGATCATTCACAGATAAGAGGTCGGCCATCAGCGTTACGCCATACTTTCTCGCAGAACGCACCGCGTCCTCAATCGTTGAGTCATCAGCACCCCCGAGGATGGCGACGATGTCAGCACCTGATTTTGCAGCCATCTCGACCTCGATCGCTCCTGTATCCATCGTCTTCATATCAGCGACGATGTCGTGATCCGGAAACGCTTTCCTAAGCGCACGCACCGCAGCCATGCCCTCGCTCTTGACAAGCGGAGTTCCTGCCTCGATTAAGTCTGTATACTCGGCGGCTTCCTCTGCAATCCGGATCGCACGGTCGATCTCCAGCAGGTCAAGTGCGAGCTGGAGTTTCTTGCGTGGCATATCTTACTCTGGGGCGCGAGAGGGGATAAAGTATATCTTGCATGAAGGGGAATTTTTGGAGAGTGATGCCCGTATCGATTTGTGACACCCCCGCTAACGCAAGCATCGATGCCGGAGGCGTTACAGGATTGGGTCTTCTGCCGCGAAGGCTATAAAGATATACGCCAGAATAGCGGCATGATCGAAAAAATCCTGAAGCTGAAACAGGAAAGAAACGCAGTTATCCTTGCTCATAACTATGAGCGTCCTGAGATTCAGGATATCGCTGACTTCGTTGGCGATTCGCTCGCGTTAAGCATTGAAGCGTCCCTGACCGACGCTGACGTGATCCTCTTCTGCGGTGTCGATTTCATGGCAGAATCCGCGGCAATCCTGAGCCCTGGCAAGACCGTCCTGATCCCTGATACGGATGCCAAATGCCCGATGGCTGCGATGATAACAGGGCAGGAACTGATCGAGATGAAGCAGAGGCATCCGGCTGCTGGTGTGGTCTGCTATGTGAACACGAGCGCGGCAGTGAAGGCAGAGAGCGACATCTGCTGTACGTCAGCAAACGCTGTCGAGGTCGTGGAGTCGCTCGACTGCGATGAGATCATCTTTGTGCCGGATAAGAATCTTGCACGCTATGCTGCCAGGTTCACGGAGAAGAAGATCATACCGTGGGACGGGTACTGCCACACACACCACCAGATACTGCCGTACGACATCATGGATGCGAAACAGAGGCATCCGGATGCGGAAGTACTCGTACATCCCGAATGCAGACCAGAGGTGATCGATCTTGCAGATGATGCGTACGGTACCGAAGGGATGGTCCGGTATGTAGGGGCTTCACATTCTGATGAGTTCATCATCGGTACCGAGTCGGGGATGTTGCACCGGCTGGAGAAAGAATTTCCATCGAAACGGTTCTATGCAGTCTCTGATTACGCGATCTGCCCTGCCATGAAGATGGTCACGCTTTCAGAAGTGGTCCGTTCGCTTGAGAATCTTGAATACGTGGTTGCCATACCCGGCGATGTGCAGAAGAAGGCAAAGGATGCACTCGACCGGATGATTGGGGTCAAGAGGAGACGTTAGATTGCTCGGTCTGCTCCGCATCGGCAACTGCGCGATGGCTGGCGTTGCAGCCGTCATCGGTGCAGGAATCGTCTGCGGCATAACAGAGCTTCCGATTCCGGGGGCGGCGCTTCTATTCTCTTTATTCTCTTCTGTCTTTCTGATAACAGGCGCAGGAAATGCGATCAATGATTACTTCGATGCGGACATCGATGCGATCAACAAGCCGATGCGCCCGATACCGTCAGGGCGGGTGAGCAGGAATGCGGCACTGTATCTCTCACTCCTGCTCTTCGGACTCGGCATCGCATTAGCATACACCATCAACGTCATATGCTTCGCAATCGCTCTCACAAACTCCCTGATGCTTATCGTCTATGCCCGCAATCTGAAACGCACAGCACTTGCCGGGAACATCTCTGTCGGATACCTGACCGGCTCCACGTTCCTGTACGGAGGTGCGCTCTTCGGAATCCCGGGTCTTGTCCGGATGTCCGGACTGTTTGCGCTTGCAACGCTTGCAACGCTTGCACGTGAGATCGCAAAGGACATTGAGGACATCGATGGAGACTCCGCGATGGGGCTTGATACGCTTCCGATCCGCATCGGATCGAGACGTGCCGGATATGCCGCATCCGCATTCGGCGTGATCGCAGTACTGTTAAGCCCGGTCCCGTACCTCTCGCTAGGATTCTCGGTCTGGTATCTCGCGGTGGTGGTGTTCGCGGATCTCTGTTTCATGATTGCGATACTGCGATTGAGGAGTGGCGATGCCGCGGGTTCGTCGAGATTGTTTAAGCGGGCGATGATGGTGGCACTTGCAGCGTTCGTGGTCGGGAGTCTGGGCGGCGGCGCGTAGACATGGGTGGCGATCGGTGATCCGGGCGGGCAAGTTGACAGCCACCACCGGTGCGATGATTTCATTCGTACGTCTCGATTTCGACTGGATGCTTGCTATCTGCCCATGTTCTGCTCTAAGTTGTGCGAACCACATCAGGGACATGCGAAGGATGTGGAGTGAGATCAATTCCGTGCCTCTGCCGGTGTTGACAGTGGGTCATCGTCCTGCACTCACTGTGCAAAGACATCGATATCCGATGTTCAAGCACAGTAATGCCCACCATCGAAATAGATTTCTGCTTTTACGATTCCGGGCATTCTTCTATCCCTCTTTTAACGCATAACCCCCATATCGGCTGGCGGGACAGCGGCTGATCGAATCACATCACCCAATATACCGCAGGTCTTCGTCGCCCCTGTTCATTGATTCCTGCATCTGCTGCATCTCCTGCAGTTTCGCAACGACCTTCTCCATCTCTGCGGCGTGTTCATCGAGTGCCTGCGTGTCCACCTCGATGCCGAGCGCCTGACTGAGTACACGCAACACCGCCTGCGAACTCTTCGGATCGACGAGATACCCGGAGGTGATGCCCATCAGACATGCCGCATCGATACCTCTTGCTTCACTCATCGCAAGCATAATCCCTGAAATACCGACGATCCCGCCCCACGGCTCGTTCTCCTGGAATTCGACGCCGTATCCGGACAATTCTTCGATCAGTTCAGGATTGTTGACCGCACCGACCACGCTGTCGGCATCCTCCAGTTGGTAGGTCGCATAACCGCCGAGCGTGTATATCCGGGATACGTCAAGCTGCTGCGCGATATCCAGAAACGCATCGCAAAGGATGTAGTGCCCTTCGTTTGTCACGCTCTGGTAATCTCCAACCAGAATTAGCAGATCGTCCCCGTCCTCTGTGTGGTGCGCATATAACTCATTCCGGGACAGTCTGACCGTGCTATCCTCAAGCGCAATCACCTGCGGCGGCAGATGGGTGGAGTAGATATCAAGGATCCGCTCTGCCTGGAGTTCGTCGATCAGGTGCTCGGCAACCAGTTTGCCGACATGCCCAACGCCGGGCAGCCCCTCGATTAAGATAGGGGAGTCCAGTTTGACATCCTGCAAGACGTGGATAGTGATGTCACTTGTGAATGTCAGCGCCTGATCGCCCTCTATTCTCGTTATGGTGGGGGGTGTCATTGTTGATCAATCGGATTCGATTCTCGGTGCGAGGACGTACTTAACCTTGCAGTCGCCACTTGTGGGTTCAAATTTGATGACAACCGGGAGATCGCGCCCCAGGTCGATGACAATCTCGCCTGCACCACCAACGCCCTTGCTGATATCAGTCAGATAATCCAGTGAGTAGAGCGACCTGACCTCAGCGGGAGTGATACGGATCAGGTCCGAGCCGGTCAGATCGAGTCTGACATGATCGGTGTCGCCAGTCGCTTCCATGAAGAAGACACCATCGTGCACGCCCATGCTCATGTGGTCGCTCACCATCTCTGCCGCCTTGATCATCCGCTTAAAGACGCTACCCGAAACCGCAATCTCTGCAGGAAGATCAAGCGCAGGCACCGATGGCGACTTTCGCATTGTGGACGGGTCAAGCAGGGATAAGGTGTACGAAAGTCCGCTCATGCTGATATCGAGTTTATGCGTATCAGGGTCCAGCTCAAGTTCGACCTCCCCGCTTCTGTCCGCCATTCCAAGAATTTCAACAAATCTACTCAAGTCGATACCAATTTCGCCCTCTGTCCCCTCAAAGAGTGTGAACGCATCGTTGGATAATTCGAGTGAGACCATTGCCGCGTTTGCAGGATCGACTGCACGGGCCGACAAACCCTCCGGAGCGATCTCGAATCGTGCCTCGTCGACAACTGAGGACACCGCTTTGATCGCATCCTGCAATGCCTCTGCGCTGATGATTGCCTTAAACATGTAATTTTCCTCCGATAATATGACTGTGTGGGATTGCATATATTATTAATCCTTGTAGAATGTGGTCCGGGTTATCGAGTGTCGGATTTTCCGCCGAGTTGGCAGCCCCAAACACCAAAGAGACAGAATTGGAATATTTGGTGAAAACACTCTGATTTCGTGGCAACCAAATTCGCGTAATTAGCGCCATTCGTTTCTATTCGTGAATGCGCAAGCATCGGCATAGCCATCTCCTGGTGCTGATTTTATGCCTTCGGCGATGCTACGCTACGCTTCCACATTATCAAACGGAGACGCTTGGGTGGCTCTTCTCTGTTTTGTACGGATACTTTGGCTCTTCGCTATTCCGTGTGAGTGGTTGGAATTCAATGCGACCCAACCAGGGGATGCATGGTGATGAAATCTTTTATTAGTTATTATAGATAATTAACTACAGAGGTTACAAGGGGGCACAGAGTTTTTTTACCCGAGATTACTAACAACTTCCAGCTTAAACAGATTACATTTCTCTATGATCCTCTGTGTTTCTATGTGGTTTTATTCTCCATGTTTTATCGTAACTACTCACCTACACAGCCGGCGGGATAAACGGATCCTCTCTAATCGCATCCGACAGTCGCATCGAGCACATGACACCCGTTCTTTCGCACGGTAGATATATACCCACGAATACCACAGAACACATCTGCCCCTATAGCAGTCCGAAATGTGCCTGATATCTTCTGCCTCAGTTTCATCATGCGTACGTCCCGTTCAGCCTGGTTATTGTCAAACGGCTTAATCGTTGTCGTACATAAATGCTAGCACTTTCTGTTTGTGCCCCTTTAACCTATCAAGCAGATTTTTGGGTGGAGATTGTTTAACCCTACCCCTCTTTCCTGGTTCTTTTTGAGGTGGTGGGTTTAATTCCAGTCCCTCCTCAATGATCTTATCAAATCGATCTTCAAACTCCTTGATTGTATCAGGATCGAGCTCATCTTTGTACGGTCTGGCTTGATCCACCTCTTTCTTGATATCAAGCAAACATTGGCTCATTTCTTCTGCCCAGTCCTGTTCATACTGAACGTGTTCAAATGTAAGGTCTCTTAAGTGGTGGGCGTTGCAAAGGGCATGTGTTACGTCAGTGTAATTGAAATATGGCGCCCAGTGATCATGCATAGCAACTCCATCGAATTCTGGTAAAATTCCCATCGCGTCCATCGCATCCTTTCCGCGCTTCGGATGCACAATATAATATGTTAATTCCGGAGTGCTGGCAACATGGAGCCAGCTTTAGCTTACCTTCCACTTGCAAGCCAGTTTCATCGAAATTAACCATATGAGCGTTTATCAACAGCTCTTTAATCACCTCATTAGCTGGTTTAACGTTCTCTGCACATCTTGCATTCGCCTGGAGGATGAATGCCTCCGTTGGGCGGTGACCAAAGATATCCTCAAAAAAGTCTCCGACGCGTTCTAACGGGACAAACTGGTAGTTGGTCTGGTAGACTGCCATCGCTCTGACCCGGTTACCATATTGCACCGGTGCAGTGACGTCTGGTGGAAATAAAGCCATGTTGTGTGAGTTGCAATGAGGACACGTCTTGATCTCTGCTTGATGTTCTGTAACCTCGATTTTTACGGGAGGAATGTCAAAAGACCTGCCGCTTCTGATAGTCATCCGCTTCGACATCTTCGAGAGTTGCGCCACACACTGTGCACCGATCTGCGACGTGCACTTCTATGTGATCCGGTTCTTCCACAGGTTCCAGTGTGCGACCAACATGCCCCTCCTGTCCACCGTTCTTCTTGTTGCCCCGCAATCTCAGAGCTTTTGGTACGGGGCGTCTTTTTGAGTCCATCACTGGATGGGGGCTTGCTGCTGTTTTTGCTGTTCTTGTTCAGCTGATCTTGCAGGGCTTGTAGCTGATCCTGCATGGTCTGTAATTCCCAGATGAGGTAATCGAATAGTTGGATGATAGCCTCTTCCCCTTGCTGGTAAGCGGCACGAATCTCATCGTGAGTAAGTCTATACACCATGTTCTCCATCCATCAAACGAAATGTTTTATTCACAACCATTGCGATAGTACATATAATTTCATTAATAATAAATTTTGTGGTGGTG
>PQXF01000005.1:18100-31235 GCA_003194445.1 Candidatus Methanogaster sp. | reverse complement strand
ATCGTGAGTAAGTCTATACACCATGTTCTCCATCCATCAAACGAAATGTTTTATTCACAACCATTGCGATAGTACATATAATTTCATTAATAATAAATTTTGTGGTGGTGGGGGGTGAGTAGTTACAAAGGACTCTTGAAATTTCTCAAGGAGTTCTCTCTTGATGCGGGCTGTGTTGTAACAAAGGATACGGCGGCAGAAGAGGAGATCGATGGTAAGCGGATAACGTTTATACCACTGTGGAACTGGCTCTTGCAATGACCCCGAAAGCTCGTGTATGCCCCTGATCATCCGCCCCCCGTACATGTTTCAATGGTGCCGGCGGCGGGATCGCACGCTTGCAACCTGCACCCTACTCGATCTTGAACCTGAGGAGAGCAGCCATCCCGCCAAGCGCATCGAGCCTGTTTCCTGGCTCAAACTCTGAACTCAAGACGACGACCCGCCCCTGCATCTGCTCGACCCGCCGCATGAGATCATCGGCATCGATGCTGGATTTTGCTCCTGACTCTTCACCGCCCCCATATCCGCTTCCGCTTCCGGCTCCTGCCTCCCGGAAGTTCCGCAGCGTCTCATCAACGATCAGCAGCGTCTCGATCGCACCAAGTTCGAGCGCAGCCATAACCTCAGAAGTCCCATAAGCGCACTTGCCATCGGTGGCGATCTCGCGCATCAGCGCATCCATCATCTCAGTCTCCCGCCCGATCCTTGATTCCTGTACGATCCTGTCAACCGCGCCCCGCCGCAGAACCTCGATAAACCCTGGCATTCCTGTCGCCACGGTATCCTCAAGTACAGCGCGTGCCGCGATATCCGGATTTGAGGAGCGCAGATACTCCATGAAATCTTCTTTTATGAATCCGGGTCCTGCGATGATGATTGAGTGGTCTTCGCCGCCTGCAACAGATTTGCTGAGCGCATCCGCTGCCGACGAAAAGAATTCGTGCGTGAAATCTCCGCCCTGTTTCCCGGATGGCTTGGTGACCTGCGATACCCGATCCACGCCGAACTGACGGACACGCCCGATCTCTACTTCTCCCGACTCTACTGTGATGATCGTCACGCGTGGGCGATCAGAGGTGGCTTTCGCATCCTCGATCCGTTCGAGCTGATCCGGCTTCCAGTGCTTTGTGATGCCGACCATCGAGCCGAGCTCGACGTTGATGGTGTGATACTCGCCGGTATCGACCCCGCTCCTGATGATGCCGCGTACACGCAGCCGGTTTGAGAACCTGTGAAACTCCATCCCGGAAACCTCGATCGTGAGGTGAACCGACTTCTTTTCAGCCGCCTCCGGGCGTATCTTGTCAGTTGCCCCCTCCACCCGCCGTTTCGTAAACGCTGATACGAGATCTCTATTCTCGATTATGTATTTCAGGTGCCAGAGATCATCAAGCGTCTCAGGAACAAGTTCGATTGTGCCCTCGCGTCTCTTCAGTTTCTGCTGTCTGATCTTCATCGTTGCTAATAGTATTTGTTCTTCTGGTACAACTCTTTTTCCTGACCTGCGGCTTTGGGACGATATTACTCGACCGACCCACTCGCAACCTCGCTGTGAGCTTACCACTTACCCACTCGATACCGCAGAACACTTTGACAAATATGCTCAGCCACAAATATGCTAAGCCGAGCATTGTCTTCGCTAATAGGCACTACAAAAGTAGTGGTTAAGTCAATCACCGGATAAACGTATGTATTGCTATGTTTATATATTTATTGGTCAATCTGCTTTTGGCGATGCTTCGCATTCGGAAACAGTTAATTCGATGGTTAAATGCCGGTTTGGTGCAGCCGCTCGAGGAAACGGCTTGAATCGCGGAAGGGGACTGAGAGCGGCTCGAAGCTTGTGGGGCATAATATTCGGGAGAGTTCTGGTACCTTGAGATCATGGGTGTCGTGGTGCTGCACTGGCGCAGATCTACAGGTTCATGAATTTTGTCCCAGAGCTGTTGCATCAGAAAACTTTTTAACCGCTGTAAGCCCCATCTTCTTGATGCGAAACAATTTCGGCATACAACTTGGTGACATCATCCGGATCGTATTCGCTGTAATCATAGTTATGCTGGCCTATAGCTTCCTGCGATTCCTATTCGACATCGCACAGACGATAATTGTTGTGATATTAATATATATTATCTACAAAATTATTAAAGCGATTCTGTGACGACATCTTTATATGATCCGATCCCTGTTATGAGATTATGGGATTATTCAAACGGATGGAACTTGTTGTAAAATCCAAGACAAATAAACTTCTTGATCGATACGAAGATCCGAGAGAGACGCTTGACTACTCGTATCAGAAACAATTGGAACTCCTTCAGCAGGTGAAGCGCAGCACAGCCACAGTCATCACAGCAAAGAAGCGGCTCGAACTTCAGAGAGTGAAGCTGCAACAGAACATCCAGAAACTCGATTCTCAGGCAAAAGACTCAGTTAATGCTGGTAGGGATGATCTTGCACGCCTCGTGCTAGAACGGAAGGCGAACAATGTGATAGAAATCGAAAGTCTCACCGTACAGATACAAGATCAGGAGATAGAGCAGCAGAAACTGATTAAAACTGAAAAGAAACTTTCTGCAAAGATAAATGCGTTTCGGACGAAAAAAGAGACGATAAAAGCACAGTACACCGCTGCTGAAGCACAGGTGAAGGTGAAAGAGGCGGTCACAGGGATCTCTGAGGAGATGGCAGATGTGGGATTTGCAATCGATCGTGCGGAAGAGAAGACCGAGAATATGCGTGCGAAGTCCACCGCTCTTGATGAGATGGTCGAATTAGGTGCTCTTGATGAGATTGGAGGAGATGATGAGATCGAACGGGAACTCAGGAAGATGAAGACCACCACAGGGGTGGATGATGAACTTGAAAAACTGAAAGCGGAGATGAAGAAATGATCACAAGAGTCGTTACTGAGGGTCAGTACGAGGTGAGCAATTCCCTGCTGGATGAGTTGAACGAACTCGATAACGAGATCGTGGAGTTGCTCAAATCCGGCGATGAAACGAGGTTTCGGGATGTGCTTAAGGAATTCATATCGATGATACGGGAGAACGGGACGCCGCTTGACACGGATGTCATCGTAGAATCTGATCTGATCGTTCCGCCGGAGGATCTCACGCTTTCAGAGGCTGCGAAGATATTCAGCGGAGAAGGGATCATACCGGATTGAAATTGATGGGCGACCTCAACCGCGACGGACAGATCACCGTCGCAGACGCGTCGATCGCGCTCCAGCTTGTAGCCAGTGGTGGTCAGGGCACATCGCTTGATGCGCTGATGATCCCGTAGGCGGCAGTCGCTGGTAGGGCGTTGCAAGAAAGCACCCTACGGGTACAAATCAGTTGTAGCTCTGGCTAAGCATCGGATGGTTCCAATCAGGTAATTTACATCCAAAAACTTCGCTTTCCTTTGGTGGTCCCTTCTCATAGTACACGAATGTCATTTTCTCGCCGCAATTTGGACATGTTGTCGCCCATTTGCTTGGATTCTTAAGAAAATCATCAAATGTCGCTTGTTTGGCTCTCTAGTATCTTCCGTGACAGTGAATTTATAACTCATCTAGAAAAAATCGGAAGCATTTTATGGTTAGTTACAGTGTAACCATCTAAATAACTGCTTCTTATAAAAGTCAGAACAAATCTTTCCTCATCTTTATGGTAAGTTCTCTGACCTTTTCAAAGTCTTTTGGGGGATTGTTTACTCCAAAGAACACTTTAAGTATTGTATATATGCATTCCGACTTCGTCATACCTAAATCTCTTGAATCATCTACTATTTCTTCCACTCTATCATAAACATGATCATCTACTCGGACTAACAACACATTTTCCCGTTTCATAGATGGTTACATTGTAACCCTGTATAAAAAGCTTTTCCTTCGCCCAATCCACAATTTTTCAGATCGACTCTTAACTTCTTCGGATTTACCACCTATCGAAGCGTCTGGTAGTGGTTTTGTTTTGTAGTGTGATATAGTCCAGATACATTTCACGGGAATTACCAAAGAGCCGCTTGTTTTATACAACTCTCTGAAGTACCTGGAGTTAGAATTAGCATATAAACTTTGCAATGATTTGACTGATATCTTTGAAGACGCTATTTCCAAGAGCGTTGCAACTTGTAGGATCAACGATTTGGAAGAAGAATGTTGAAGAAAGTGGTTTGAAGTGTTTTAATAAATTTATATCGACATTAGATAAATTTATGGATAAGATAACAAACTACTTTATCAACCGGCAAACAAGTGGATTTGCAGAGGGATTGAATAATAAGATCAAAGTGATCAAACGACGGTGTTATGGCATTATAAACGTCAAACATCTGTTCCAGCGTATATATCTTGACCTCGAGGGGTACTCTTTGTATGTATGATTTATCATGTTACCAGAGAGTCAAACTGTTCCGGCGGCACACACAGCCACATCACAGTATCTGATGATACCCCTGCCTACTCCGTCCCGGAACTTCCGAGTATCATTCTTGTATCAATTGCTCTGATCTCGCTGGCTGGAGTTCCTTTGATCAATTCGAGAAGATCAGCGGAGAAATAGCGAGCGATTCGTGTTGTGGGATTTACACAACAGATACTTCCGTCGCAATGGCGCGCTTTACTATATGGTTGAGTCGTGGCAGAAATCCACCACTCACATTGAGAATCTCCAACCAGATGGGTTCGTTATCCTCCGAAAAACCAACAATCACATCATCCATCTCAGTTTCATAAGCAAGTTTCTTATCCGACAGTATAACCATTGCAATGTCCACATCCTTATCGTATCTGATTTTACCTTTTATATATCATCCTCCTAACCACCATTACGGTGATCACAGTAAAGATACCTTCGTGCTCTTCATATATGACTCTTGTCGCATGTATCTTATCCAGCGACCGGTACGCCCCCTTCCTGCCGGACTTCTCCTCGGTGATAAACTCAGGGTTGCTCTATTGCGTCCTTGACATGGTTGGTTGTGATCAGAAATCCGATAATCGTTGATAAGCGAGATTTTGAACCGTGCATGCCTTGTAAATCTGATTCTCATGACTGGCCAACCTTATTTTTATGGTGCGTTTGCATGTACTGACTCATAAGCCGTTTGGTTGAATGCGGCAATATACATTTGTAAGCAAGCCACGGGAGTTCAGCGGTACTATCAGAGATATGGAAGACGGAATCCAGACAAACTTCTCGCTGGTCCGGTATTCAGATATCAATGGAGTCGTCGACGCGCTTACGATCCTGCAGGCGACAGGCAGGAACATCGAGATCAGTTAGACCCCCGATCCCTGCATCAGTCGGTCTTTCTCCAGATATGCACAGGGTCAATGATGCCATCGACCAGGAGGTCAAATGGGATCACGTCATGCCATTTCTCCTTGAAAAATGCGCTCATATAGCAGGCTCCGACTATCTTCGGATCGTACCTGGAAACGTGATCCAGCGCCATCTCCGGTGATATCGAGACCTCCGGCATGGTAAGACCACCCATCAGTACGACCACCTTCGGATGTATCTCTGTTATCTCGTCCGTAACATGCATCCCGACATCCGGAACCATCTCAATCAACTTTGCCTTCGATTCATCGAGTAAAGGTACGAAGACCTGCCGGACCGGCAAATTCCGTAATGCATAACTCTTCACCATAATATATGGGACGCACGGCAACCGGATTTACTCCATCAGCCGGTTAATCCCCTCAAGCACTGCCTCCACAGATGCCATGATGATGTCGGTTCTGGCGCCCTTTGCCATGACCACTCTCTTATCAGAGCGCATCGTGACGAACACCTCCACGAGGGCATCGGTGCCACCGGTGATCGAATCGACGTGGTACTCCTCAAGCTCTATGTCCTGCATGTTTGCAATCGCCTTCTTAAGCGCATCGATAGCAGCGTCCACAGGACCAGTTCCGACGCCAGCCTCGACGACGTGATTGCCGTCCACTGTCAGCTTGATGGATGCGGTCGGAGTGACCCGGTTTCCTGAGACCACAGTCAGTTCCTCGAGTTTCACCTTCGCCTCCTTGTATATCCCAAGCACGGTCTCTGTGATCGCCTGTAGATCCGCATCGGTAACCCGCAGTCCCTTGTCCCCGAGTTCCTTTACACGCGCGAATATATCGTTTAATTGCGCATCACTCGCCGCAATCCCGAGTTCGTGAAGCGATGCATCGATCGACGCCCTGCCGGTGTGCTTTCCGAGAACGATCCGCTGTTCTCTGCCGACGACCTCTGGCGAGATTGGCTGGTATGTGAATGGGTCTGCTAGGAGTCCGTGCACATGGATACCTGCCTCGTGCGTAAAAGCATTTCCGCCGATTATTGACTTGTTCGGAGCTACTGGAACTCCTGTAAGCCTGCTGACGAGACGAGAGGTGGTGTAGAGTTCCTTGCAGTTGATCCTCGTCTCTTTGTGGTATAGCGACCGAAGTACCATCGCTACCTCCTCAAGCGGTGTGTTCCCGGCACGTTCACCGATGCCGTTTATGGTCACGTGCGCCTGCGCTGCACCCGCAAGGATCGCAGCTACCGTGTTCGATGTCGCAAGTCCGAAGTCATCGTGGCAGTGAATGCTTGCAGGAGCACTAAGATCGCTTAAATCCTTAAATATCCGGGTGGTGTGCTCAGGTGTGAGGATTCCAACGGTATCACAGAAGCAGAGCCGATCCGCGCCAGCCTCGATGCCATCAGCGTAGAGCGACCTTAAGAAATCGAGATCCGCCCGTGAGGCATCCTCGCCACTGAGTTCGACGATAAGCCCGTGATCCTTTGCAAACTCGCAGGTACGGATCGCATCATTTCTAACGGTTTCGCGGTCTTTCTTAAGTTTTTTTTCGATATGTAGATCAGAGACCGGGACAACGAGATGGATCGAGTCTGCATCGCATTCGAGGGCTTTCTCAACATCAAGCTCACGGATCCGGCAGTAACTACAGATCTCGGCATCCAAATTCTCGCGAACGACCGCCCGGATACTATCCTGCTCGCCCGTTGATGTGATCGCACTTCCTGCCTCGATCACGTCTACGCCCAGAGCATCGAGCCTCCGTGCGATCCATACCTTCTCCTCTGGTGTCAGCGACACGCCAGGGGTCTGCTCGCCGTCGCGCAGTGTGGTATCCAGGAATCTGATAGTGCCGGTGGTGTCTGTAATGCGAATCCCTCTTGTTCGGTCTGTATATATGGCGATTCTTCTGCGGAATCGACTTAAGAATATCGATTGCAATAGGATATAATAATGACCCGCATCATCGTAATCTCGGATACGCACGACCACAAGCTGCCAGATGCCTTAATCCCGATGCTTCAAAGCGCAGACCTGATCGTACATGCAGGGGATTTCACAACGGTTGCATGCTACGACTATTTGTTGGGCACTAACGAGCTCGTAGCAGTTCATGGCAATTCGGACTGCGCAGAACTTAGGAAGCGTCTGCCGGAGCGAACCGTATTTGATGTGGAAGAAGTCAGGATCGGAGTGGTTCACGAGGGGCAGTTATCTACAAACGGCTCGTGCGGTCTCTGGTATCTTGCAAAGGAACTTGATTGCGATGTGCTGATCGTCGGGCACATACACACCCCGTTTATCGAGCAGACAGATGTGCTGATTATGTGCCCGGGAAGCCCGACCGTGCCGAGACTTGCGGACAAAAGCGTCATAGAATTGACAATCGAGGGTGACCGGGTTCACGGGCAGGTGATCTCGCTTGGTGCTGGCGCATGCTTCTATGGCATATAGGGCGAAGGTAGGGTGATGAAAAGATGTGTCTACCCCAAACTGAATCGGTCCCATTTTTGTTCCGTTCCGGTACTGGGACAAAAGCATCGCTCCAGGTAGATTGAACTGATTGCCACTGGTTTTTCTTGCACCGTGAAAGAATTGGACTGATATTTGAGGTTCATAATTGGACTAATGAAACTACTATACCAAACTGATCCCATTTTTGTTTCTTCAGTACTTGATCCAAAGATCTTACAGTATGTGATCACTCATCGATATTTGTGAAACACGCCGTATTCAGCACGCCATTTATCCATTGTCTATTGCAGACGGGGTGACAAAAAGGAACAAAAATGGGATCAATCTAACGGGCTGGATGAACGTCTTTTCATCAGCCCAGGGCGAAGGCTACTGCTACTGGCCTGCCTGGAAATACACTTCCTCATAAGGCTGGATGACCACGAAACCTACTCCCCTAAATGCCATCTGCAGCGACTCGCCGCTTCCCCGTCCAACAAGCGTCTTTAGTGAGATGTCTGTCTTCATGTCGGGGCTTAAGCTTCCTGACAATGCCACGGTGGCATTTGGGTCTGTGAACACGGGCTGCTCCGGTGTCACTTTGAGTGTCAGTGGATCGTAGTATGTGGTGATGGCGACCATGCCGGTTCCTCCAAGTTTCACATTGAAGAGTCCGCCTGCCATAATTCCGGCAACCTTTCTGAGCATCTTGATGTCCCACTGGATCTAATCCTCGAACGCGAGCAGGTCGTTACTGTTAACGTAGATAGACTGATCGTCCAGATTGATTATGGAGATCTTCTTACCCTCATCAGCCAGATACACTTTTCCAGTACCTTCCATCTTTGTCAGGCTCATGCCTTCCCCGGTGACGGCTTTTTTGACCATCTTTCCAAGTCCGTGCTCCATCACACCTTCGCGTGTGAATTTAACGTCGCCAAGGTATGCCACCATCGATCCTTTCTTCGTCCAGACTCTGCCGTCAAGATTTACCTCGAGCAGGCGGTCACGTTCCAGTTCGAACATGCCTTTCCCAAGATCGCGCTGTCCTGTTGTCTCTACGAATTCGTCGATTGAGTACCGTCCCATTTCTGTTCCTCCTGATAAGTTGTGTAAGTGTTACAAACTGACTCTGCACTCTGCATTATACTTTCGGTCAACGAATGGCAGGTTCTACTGCTTCGCGAGAATCCCAGGAGTACGAACATTGCAGATCGAGAAAGTTTTATCAATCATCGTTTTAAAAGTGCAGAAGAGGACTATGCAGGACACACTTCCAAAGGAATATGACCACCAGGCAGTGGAAGAGAGATGGAGGTCGAAGACTTATGACGATATATACCGATTCGACTGGGAATCAGAGAAACCGCAGTACATCATTGACACGCCACCTCCGTATCCCACAGGTAATCTTCACATCGGAAATTCACTAAACTGGTGTTACATCGATTTTGTGGCAAGATACAAGAGGATGCGAGGTTATAATGTGATGTTCCCACAGGGGTGGGACTGTCATGGCTTGCCGACCGAGGTCAAGGTGGAGGAGACGCATGGGATCACCAGGCATCAAATACCTAGGTCCGAGTTTCGAGACCTGTGCAGGGAGCTGACCTCGAAGAACATATCGAAAATGAAGGATACCATGAACCAGCTCGGCTTTTCCATCGACTGGAACTGTGAGTACGTGACGATGGATCCGCGATATTACAGCATGACCCAGAAGTCGTTCGTGCGAATGTATGCTGCCGAGCGGATATACCAGCGCGAGGGTCCTGTGAACTGGTGTCCGAGATGCGGAACAGCGATCGCATTCGCAGAGGTCGAGTACGAGGACCGCAAGACTCACTTCCACTATCTTTACTTTAAGGTTGGGACCGGGGAGCAGGCGATGGAGATTGCGACCACCAGACCTGAATTACTACCTGCATGTGTTGCGGTTGCCGTGCACCCGGATGACGAGCGGTTCGGGGGATTTATCGGAGGCACGGTCAGCGTACCACTCTTCGATTATGATGTTCCTGTGATCGCTGATCCGGAGGTCGATCCGGAATTCGGTACAGGTGTCGTCATGATCTGCACTTTTGGGGATAAGCAGGATGTCAGGTGGTGGATCGAGCACGAACTCCCGCTTCGAATGGCGATCGACCGCGACGGAAAGATGACCGGTGTTGCCGGCAAGTACGAGGGAATGAGTCTTGGCGACTGCCGGGACGCGATCATAGCGGATCTCAAGTCAGCCGGGCTGCTGTACAAAGAAGAACCCCTTGACCAGAGCGTCGGAGCGTGCTGGCGGTGCGGAACACCTATTGAGATACTATCAGAGAAGCAGTGGTACGTCCGGGTCGATCAGGACGAGATCCTGCGCACCGCTGATGAGATCGAGTGGATACCATCTCACATGTTGATACGGCTCGAGAACTGGACAAAAAGTATGGAATGGGACTGGTGCATATCACGGCAGCGGCTATTTGCAACCCCGATCCCGGTCTGGTACTGCAAAGGATGCGGGAAGACGATTGTGGCGAAAGAAGAGTGGCTGCCACTCGATCCGACCGAATCAAAGCCCCGTAGCCCGTGCGAGTGCGGTTCGGAGGAGTTCGTACCTGAGGCGGATGTACTCGATACATGGATGGACTCGTCGCTTTCAGCGATGGCGGTCTCCGGATGGGTATTTGGAAAGGAACTGAAGGTGCCTGCGCAACTTAGACCGCAGGGACACGACATCATCCGTACGTGGGCGTTTTACACGATTCTTCGGACGCAGGCGCTCACTGGAAAGCGTCCGTGGGACAGCATCCTGATAAACGGGATGGTATCCGGGGAAGACGGGCATAAGATGAGTAAATCCCTGGATAACATCATTGCTCCCGAGGAAGTGACCAAACGGTACGGTGCTGACGCATTCAGGCAGTGGGCAGCGATCGGGGGCTCTACAGGGTCTGATATTATGTTCCGGTGGAAGGATGTCGTTGCGGCATCCCGCTTCCAGCAGAAGATGTGGAGCATCGTCAGGTTCGCGCTCCCGCATATCAAAGATCATGGGGCGGTCGATAAGGATCCGCTCACGATTGTCGATCGATGGATCTTAAGCAGATTAAACACGCTTATTAGGGACGTTACCGATGCGATGGATAGGTACCAGTTCGATATCGCATTAAAGATGGTGAAATCGTTTGCATGGGACACTCTTGCAGATCATTACATCGAACTTGCCAAGTACCGGCTCTACGGCGAGCCATCTCCCGAGCAGCAGGCGGCACGGCAGACGCTTGGAACGGTAATAGAGACGCTGACGCGGCTCCTTGCCCCGACCATACCGTTCTTTTCCGAGGAAGTCCACTCATACCTCCCCTTGTCCGGCAGCGTACATGCAGATGCATGGCCGCTCGCAGATGCATCCCTGATCGATCCCGATGTCGAGCAGGAAGGCGAGAGGATCCGGGATATTGCTCATGCGATCCGGCGATACAAATCAGAGCACGGGATCGCACTGAATGCTCAATTGGAGGGCATCGAGATCTATGCGGATGCGAAATCAGGCTCTTCCGGTGACGCAATCGTCGACGGCAGAGCTGTCATCGCTGGTGCTGCAAATACGCCTGTAAGCGTGATTGCCGGAACACCGGATTTCGAGCATCGAGCAGTCGGAGTTAAGCCGGATATGAAGGTGCTCGGACCGATCTTCCGGAAAGAGGCTGGAAAGATCATCGGAGCGCTATCCGGGATCGATCCGGGCGTAATTGCGGAGCAGGCGGCAGGCGGAGTGGTGAAACTTGAGATTGGTGCAGATGTCTTCGAGATTCCTGCAGACGCTGTTGCAATCGAACGCGAGGTCGTTCTTGGCGGGCGGGCTGTGGATGTGTTCGAGGCAGGGGGTGCGATCGTTGTGATCACGCGGTGAAGAGGGGAGGGGAGGGGGGCTTGCGGATGGTAGATAAACAAAAAACCTGCGGCGTTCATGAGTTATGTCCACTCGGACGACGATAGACTTGGACGTTTGACACAGTTCCGTAAAGATTTGAGCGCGGAAGTTCAGAGGCAGATCGGAGAAGAGTTTTCGATCTTTCAGGATCGCGAAGATATCCGCTGGGGACAGAACTGGAAGAAGCGAATCGAGGAGTCGATCGATGAGGTCACATTCCTTATTCCGATTATTACTCCGAGTTTCTTCAGGAGCCCGTATTGCCGTGATGAATTGCAGCGGTTCCTTGAACGTGAGAAGGAACTGGGACGTAATGATCTTGTTCTTCCTATCTACTTATCTACTATACTTCACACCGCCACAACTTGAGCTTTTTCAAACCTCTGAAACCGTAATGTGAGCAAAGAGTCAAGTTCTTCTTTGTAGGTGGTGTCCGTCTGGTTCAGGCAGTTGGTGATGGCGTTTTTGAAATCCTTAAACTCGGAATAATATTTCGAATACAAACACTGTTTCTTAACGAATTTCCATAACCGTTCAATAAGATTCAAATTTGGTGAATACGGAGGAATGTAAAGTAATTCGATATCAAGGGATTCCGCTAACTCCCAAACAAGTTTACACTTCTGATATCTGGCATTATCTAAAACAAGGGTGATTGGAACTCTGATATCAAGGCGCGAAATGCGCCACAATAAATCACAAAAGCTCTGAGCATTGATGTACGTATCGTTGGTAACAGTGATCAATTCATGAGTTATAGCATTTAACGCACCCAAAACATTGAACCGCTTTCTGCCAGCAGGGGCTTTAATAAACAATCTCTTAAATGACCACAATATTCCGAGAAATGGAGCCAGAACAAAGTGTGCAGCATCCACAAAAAAGACAACTCTCTTGCCGGACTTGGCTTCTTTGAGACGGGGTTCCAGCTCTTCTTTTATGAAACGTTCCTGCTCTTCCAGGTCTGCTTTAGCAGGAATCATGCCTACTTTGCGAGGAGCCATCCCAATGGACTTGAGAAACACTCTAACCCTATTTTCACTACGTTTAATTCCAGTTAGCTCTTCGATCTTAGCCATAGCTTCTTTAACGCTTGCAGGAGGATGCTCACGAAAGTAAGCTTCGATAGTTGTTGCATACTGCCTTAATTCGCTTTGAGGCTGGTAAAAATTTACTTCTTTCAACCCTTCAATGCCATATTCCTGGTATTTTCGAAGATACTTAGTTAGAGTGTTCGAAGATATCCCTGTAAACTGGCATATCTGTTTATGGCTTATATTCTGACTCTTCAACCAAAGAGCTTCCATTCTACGCTGAACACGTGGGTGGATGTGATGGTATCGTTCGTAATCCAATGCTTTCATCTCTTCCTCTGTGAACTCAATCTTAATCATGCGGATCACCAGTTGAGATTTATATCTCAAACTAAAAGGTAGTTACCCGCATACTAAATATGTGCTATAGTTCTGTCTA
>PQXF01000005.1:0-15021 GCA_003194445.1 Candidatus Methanogaster sp. | reverse complement strand
ATGGTAGTTCTAGTATGGTGTGGCTTAAAGCAATCATCAATTATCACTATAATCATATCTCTCTTTCAAGATTAAAAAGCTTTTGGAATAAGATGATCCGCTTATCACTAGAAAACTGGACAGTGCCAAAATTCCCTGAAGGGATATTCAAACTAAATGCATGGAAGCAAACAGAGATAACGATAACAAACACAGGATCCATGCATGCAAAGAAGATCAAGATCGAGCCAGTAGGTGACATCGAGTTCACGAGATATGAAATCCCCACACAACTCGACAGAACCAAGACCGAAAGAATACCTATTCATATGAAGCCAACGGTCATGGGTGATGTACCAATCGATATTACTATCGCGTTTAAAGACGCTCTTGACCGAGAGTATGCATCATCGAAAGATCTGTGTGTTGGGATGTAGATTCTGTATCAGACGGACGGTTGCGCTTGGTGATGAGGAGAAAGCACTATCCGCGCAGAACAGGAACTTCAAGGGTAGGATGAGGGACAACATCGCGGAGATGTGCATGTCGTCGGTCGAGACCGCGGCGATGAGCGCGATAAGAGGGGAGATTTGCGATCCGCGTGACCTGTTTTAAGGTAGATGGTAATATATAGATAGAAATCCAAAACAAGGAGATATGGAAACGATGATAAAGACGGTGCATGCCGAAGGAGTTTCGAATCTCATCTTGAAGATACCTGGAGATATTGTGGATGCGCTCCGTCTGCCCCCTGATGAAGTGGAGGAAACATTGCACAAAGAACCGGCACTGGCACTGTATCAGCGTGGCGTGCTTTCATCAGGTAAAGCAAGTGTACTTGCAGGGATGGGGCGGATGGAGTTTGAGGAACTTCTGGGACAGCGACATATCCGGCACCACTACACGGAAAGGAACTTAGAGGAAGATATTGAATATGCCCGAAGCCATCAGTGATTCGTCCACCCTGATTCATCTGGCAGGAATTGGACGCCTAAAACTATTAAAAGAATTTTATGGAAAGATTCTTATTACACCTGCGGTCTGGGATGAGGTGGTGGTGGCGGGACAGAGTAGGGCAGGCGCCGATGAGGTTAACGGAGCCAGCAACGCAGGTTGGATTGAAGTAATCACGCCAACGAACGAATCAGTGGTCAGGTTGTTGGAGCGGGAATTGCATACAGGAGAAGCTGAGACTATCGCATTGGCGGTAGGGCGGCATCCGGAGGTGATCTTTTCGGATGAGTCGGAGGCAAGAAGAGTGGCGAATGTGTACGGGTTACGAAAAACGGGAGTGATCGGAATTTTGATCCGTGCGAAGTTAGAAGGAGAGGTGATATCACTTCGCGAGGAATTGGATAAACTGCGTAGCGAAGCGGGTTTCTGGATAGGGGATGAAATATATTGGCATGCATTGAAAGCGGCGGCAGAGGAATGAGTTCATCGATGACGGGAGCTGCACCCTTGAAAACTTAAGGATGGAACAAGAAATGCAGGAATTCTGGGCTACCCATGGTTCAGCCGAATATTTTGAAGATATGAAAGATGATGATGCAGAGGTTGAGTTTAATCGATATAAAGGTGTTTTGGTTGTTCCCAGGGGTGTGGATCGTGTGAGGTCTCTACGCGGGATAGCACTTGAAGAGAGGGTCAGTTCAAATGTTTCCAAGAAAACAGATCGATGAATGTATCAAGGCGCGGGGGAAGTTGAAAGGAGATTAATAGATTGCATAATTATTGTGCACCACAAAGCAAGCACGCAAGAGAGCGTTTCCAGCTCAAAGAGACCATCGTAACCATTAGTTCGGAGGAGCAGTACATCCCGGTCGCAAAGCGTGCGATCGAATCATGCAGACGCGATCTGGAACGATTCGTCCGGTTAGACCCGTTCTTCGCATCCACCCTCGACGAATACCGCTGCCAAAAAAACGCTCCTGATATCGCGGTACGGATGGCGGATGCGGGCAGTGCGGTCGGCATCGGACCGATGAGCGCGGTTGCAGGCACGATTGCGGCAATCGCAGTGGAAGCGATGGTGGATGCCGGTGCTACTTATGCGATCGTGGATAATGGCGGCGATATCGCCATCGTCAATGATGAGACCGTCATCGTCGGGATATACACCGGAAGAATGGATGAAGTTAGCATCGGGCTTGAGATAGAGCCGCGTGAGCCAATTCTCGGAATATGCACCTCATCCGGGAAGATCGGGCATTCGATCAGTTTCGGAAACGCGGATGCTGCAACGATTCTCTCGGACGACGTGTCGCTTGCGGATGCGGCAGCCACTGCTGTCGGGAATGCGGCAATCGATATTACATCGATAAAAGACGCGTTCTCGATTCTAAAAGGAGTTAAGCCAATCACAGGTGGTCTGGTCCTCCTTGATGGATACGTTGGGATGTACGGGCATGTCCCGGTCGTGGAGGCACCGCAGAGGGTGGAGTACATCACAGGAGCGTGGGGCTGATTGGGGCGAATTTGAATATTCAGAGAATATGCTCGAGTAACATGTGGCAAACAGATAACCCTTCAGTCGGTGTAATCTGTGTAAATGGCTGCGCCGCTGCTGTCGCAGTCAGTGGCTGATAAAGGTTTTTAGCCACAGATGGATACGAATTCCACCGGTTTTATCCACGAGTTACTCGAGCATACATTTCAGAGACACTATCTGAAAATCAGAAGTGTTTTCACTGTATTAGAAAGTCTCGCCGAAACCTCCGAAACTATTATCACCCAATCGCTCGAATTGCATGTAAAACACAAAGGTGATCAAAAAATGGCAGATATCGTAGAAGCACTGGTTTCCGGCGGGAAAGCGACTGCAGGACCGCCACTTGGTCCATCGCTCGGACCGCTTGGCATCAACATCAAGCAGGTCGTAGATGATATCAATGAGGCGACAAAGGAATTCGATGGCATGCAGGTGCCGGTCATGGTGATCGTTGACGCCGACAAGACCGTGACACTCGAGGTCGGAATACCTCCGACTTCAGCACTGATCCTGAAAGAAATCGGGATCGAGAAAGGGTCTTCAGAGGATGAGATTGTTGGAGATCTGACCATTGAGCAGGTGCTGCGGGTCGCACGCATGAAAAAGGACAGTATTCTTTCATACACGCCGAAGACCGCAGCAAAGGAGATCATCGGTACCTGCGTGCCTATGGGCGTGACCGTAGAAGGGATGACGCCAGTGGCTGCGCAGCAGGCGATAGGTAGCGGCGAGATCGAGATACCTGATGAGTGGTGACGACAAAACGATTTTGGATATCGCATGCGCTATCCTCGGTGAGGGTCTGATCTGCGATCACTGCCTTGGAAGGCAGTTTGCAAAACTGTCAACCGGTCTTACAAACAGGGAGCGGGGGGCTGCGATCCGGCTGGTGCTTGCGATGACCGCGGAGATGGCGGGAACGGGTGACGATGACGAACCGATGCATCCCGACCTTCGGATTCCGGAGCGGTGCTGGGTCTGCAACGGCATCTTTGAGGAACTCGATAGATGGGCATCGAGAGCGATAGACGCCATAGGTGGGCGCGAGTACGAGACGTTTCTCGTCGGTACCAGGCTTAGCGGGCTCTTGTCTGAGAATGAGGAACTTCTGTGGGAGGAGGTCGGAACCTATCATGCCGAGCCGCTTAAATCAGAGATCAACCGCGAGGTCGGCAAGCTGATAGCGAGCACCACAGGAAAAGAAGTTAATTTCACAGAACCTGACATCGTCTGCCTGCTTGAGATTTCGGAGGGCAGAGTAGAGCTACAGATCAGGTCAGAATACATCTGCGGGCGGTACCGGAAACTGGTGCGCGGCATCCCGCAGACCAGATGGTACTGTCGGGAGTGTAGGGGCGCGGGATGCGAGAGGTGCGGTTTTACAGGCAAGATGTATCCGGAGTCTGTGGATGAACTGATCTCGGTTGCGGTCATCGAGGCGATGGATGCCGCGGACACCACGTTTCATGGCGCAGGCAGGGAGGACATCGATGCACTCATGCTCGGGGACGGAAGGCCATTCGTTCTCGAGGTAAACGAACCCGGAAAACGGACGACCGATCTTGAGCAGCTCGAGCAGGAGATTAACGTTTACTGCGAAGGAAAGGTTACTGTCTCGGGTCTACGTTTCGTCGATCATCAGACGGTCAGGAATCTCAAAGGCGCGCGGCACGACAAGGTGTATCTTGCAACGATCTCGTGCGCGGGCGTTGATCGTGATACAATGGTCTCGGGACTGGGCGAGATAACCGGTGTGATCCGGCAGCGGACTCCGACCCGGGTCATCCACAGGAGAGCTGATCTGGCGCGGAAGCGAACGGTGCGCTCTGCCCTGCTTGAATCGTTCACAGGGGACTTTGCGGTTGTCAGAATCGAGTGTGAAGCAGGGCTGTATGTAAAGGAACTGATCTCTGGGGACTCTGGCAGGACTGTGCCAAGTTTAGCAGGAGTGGTCGGAGCAGATGTCGTGGTCACAGAACTGGATGTGGTCGAGGTTATGGACGCGCGGGAAGTGGGCGATGAGTGACATATCCAAGCGCAAAAGATGGGTCAAGCACTGTTTGTTGGCTTCTAATTGAGCGTGTAGATATAATCTTGATGGCTATTATGCCCACAATCGTCAGGTTCTTGAAACTATGATCTCGGTCCATGTGGTTATGAGGTCGTGTCGTGCGCAGAATTGTGGCATGCTACGCACTCAGTCCCATGAGACGGATCCATAATATGGCACACCTCACACACGATGGTTGTGTCATGCACGGGATGGCACTCCACGCATTCGATGTACCGGTGCTCACTTTCGCTCTCGTACATCGTGTTAAACGGCTTTGCATGGCAGTTCACACATAGTCCTGACTTCGTTTCAGCGGCGTCTGGCGAGTACAGGATCTCGGTTGGCACATGCCCGATCCGGTGGCAGTTGCGGCAGTCGCGCATACTCATCCCGGTGCTGTGTCCTGGATGGCAGTCGATGCACATCAGCGTCTCAGCATGTAGCGGATGACACATATAGCACGACAAGTCGGCGTGTTTCGTATGCTCTCTCGCAAACGTCTCTTCGATGACTGTGTTGTGACATCGCGCGCATTCGCTGTTGTTGCCGTAATCAAACTCGATCGACTCCGGAACATGCGGATCATGGCAGTCGTCGCAGTCTGTAACATCGTCTCCGTGAAATAGTCCGTGGCAGTCTTCACACGAGGGCAGGTAGCCATGCTGGACATGGCATAGATCGCACTTCAGCTTCGAGTGCCTGCCTGTGCCCTTATCGATTGCATCGTACTGCGGTAGGTGGCATGGCTGGCATATACTGTCGTTTATGTGTGAATCGTTGATCCGCAACTCCGGAGCGTGTGGGTCCGGATGGCAGATCTCGCACCCCTGAATGCCTGTGCCATGCGTATCAGGATGGCAGGTCAGGCAGTCTGGCTGGTATCCGTGCTGGATGTGGCAGAAGGTGCAGAACAGAAGCGCGTGTCTGCCGCTCCCGTCCTCTATGGTAATATACTGTGCTGCATGGCAGTCCACGCAGTCGATATTTGTCGAGTTGAGATATGCGCCGCGATCGGGTGGAGACATCCGCTGTGTGCCATCATGGTGGATGCAGCCGTTAAGAGCGGTTGCGCATACAATCATGCCGATAACCAGGACCAGATATGTTATGCGCTTCATAGCCGATGAATGCCTCCTTGGTGCTCTATGTCGTTACCATTCGCACCCACGATATTTTAACATAGCGCACCGGCATTGAATAAGTTTTATGTATCATGTGGGACTGTTATTTTATTAATGTCTGAACGTCTCGATCAAATAAAAGAATTTTACCAGAGTGATAGCACGTTGGCGGGAGTCTTGCGCGACCTCATATCGGTTGCAAAGATACTTATCGTGTTTATGATCCTGTCCCAGATCATATTCGGGACATGGGCACCGATGCGGGCGATCGAGTCCGGAAGCATGGAACCGCACATGAAGATCGGGGATATCGTCTTTATTCAGGACCTATCGCGCACCAGTGTCATTACACAGGAGGATGGTATGACCAGTGGCTATGAAACGTTTGGCGACTATGGTAACGTGATCCTATACCGGAAGTACGGGAGTACCGCGGAGACTCCGATCATCCATCGCGCAATGTACTATGTGGAGGCAGGCGAGCCAATGTGGAAAGGCGGTCCGGTTGCAACACATGCTGGATACATCACTAAAGGTGACAACAAAATAACGAACCGGCAGTATGATCAATATAGCCTCTGCACCGTACCCATACGCGAGGAGTGGGTGATCGGCGTTGCGCGTTACCGCATACCTTATGCAGGATATGTGCGTCTTGCGTTCTCGAAGGTGATCGAGATACTTACTGGCAAGTCCCAGGACCAGAACAGGCACACATAGTAGACCAACGAGTTAGTAGGTGGCTTGACTGCATGAACAATATAACCATGGATCAGGCAAGGATTTTGCGCTACTGCAAGCGGGCGGCAGTGGTTGTTGTACTGTTCACAGTCATATCAGTGCATCTGCTCGGGATCTCGGCGCGGACGATTGGATCAGAGAGTATGGGGCCGAACATGCATATCGGCGATCTCGTCTTCATCCGGAACGTGCCAAGCACCGGCATCGTCACACGCGAAGACGGTGCGACCAGCGGCTACAGAACGTTTGGCGACTATGGTAACGTGATATTATACCGTAAGTACGGGCGCACCGATGTAACTCCGATCATCCACCGCGCAATGTATTATGTTGAGGCAGGCGAGCCTATGTGGGACGGCGGTCCGGTTGCGCCACACGCAGGATATATCACGAAAGGTGACAATAACTATGTCATCGATCAACATAATCTCTGCACCGAGCCCATACGCGAGGAGTGGATAGATGGCGTCGCGTGTTTCCGCGTGCCGTATACCGGGTATGCGCGCATTATAGTCTCAAAAATACTTAGGTGATGCGGGGGGTGGGATTCGAACCCACGGACTCCTACGAGACTAGGCCCTCAACCTAGCGCCTTTGACCTGGCTGGGCAACCCCCGCACATTATGGATCAGGCATCGATGATGCCGAGGTATTCGTCCAGTGCCGTTGCCCTCTCTTTGATGTTATCAGCAGACCTTATAATCAGTTCGGTGACCGGCATCGAACCATCACTCTCAGCTGTAAATATGACAGAGTCCGGATATGTCTCAACCTTGATCCAGTCGAGTTTGCAGACGCTTTCGCATAATCTGCAGAGTGAACATGCACGTTCATCGACCGCTTTCACAGTTTCATCCGCGATCACGAGTACGCCGCGCGGACATACATCCACACACATCCCACAGGCATCACACTCCTCTAATACGGTGATGCGCGGCACGTTCTTGTATCCACACGCAATCCCTGCCTGCCATTTCGCATGGTCGTGCCCTGTGCCGAGCCGTGCAACCGCTTCGAGCGAGATCCTTTGCCCTTCTGCCAGTTTGACGATCGGAACCACCTCTGCCGGCATGACCGATGGGTCGGCAGAGACCAGTTCTGTAGAATATGCCATCTTCGGACCCTCCACAGACAGTGTAAGCGAAACCTGACATTGAGGACAACCTTCTCCGCCGCACCCGCAGTCAGCGGGGAGCACATAAGAATCAAGGTCTGTTGCAAGCGGAATCAATCCAAGACGGAGTGCGAGTTGTTCATCGAAGAGCACCGACGTGTTGTCATAGATGTTCACATAATCGATTGCAAGCGTCGGAATCTCTGCGAGCATGCCGCGCCTCAGACTGTTTGCAAACGCATGAGTCACACCGGAAAGCACGAACTTTGCTTTGCGGTCATCCAGTTCAACAACCTCTACATTCATTTGAGATGTCCCTGCGCCATAAGATATGCGTTCATGTGCGCCACGCTCTTGTACTCGCCGCCTTTCGCCTTTCGGTATACCTTGCAGTAAACATTCTGGGGAAGCGTACCATCGGCACGCAGTTCCTTGAGACGGCTGCGTAGCGCACGGATCTTGGTGATCCATTCCCGCTTTCTGGGAGTTCTCGCGCCCTTTCGTCCTTTGCGTGAGCCGTGTCCGGTCCCGTGCCCATATTTCCGTTTCTCATCCCTCTGCCGTGCGCGTGCGCGGCTGACGCCTTTCTTCGGTTTCGCCCGAATCGCGCCCGACTCGAGTAGATCCCTGATATCATTCCGCGTGGTTGCATCAGCGATGCTTTCCTTCTCTTTGGGATCGAGCCAGATTCTGTTAACTCCTATTTTAAGCACATTTGCAGCAATACGACGTTGATTCGATAAATCGTAACGGTCAGCCATTTACGCAGCCTCCTCTTCCGTTTCTACTTCCTCTACCCCTACTATTTCCACAGGAAGTGGGTTTAAGATTTTTATATCGCGGCTTTTCGCGATCTCCTCGATCATCTGCCGTTTTCTAACACCGACTGTGCGCGCGATCCGTGCAGCCTGATATGATGGGTCGATCGGCTGTAGATCAGCCGTATTTCGCACCAGCACCTCCTCAAAACCAGACGGGTGTAGTCCCCTGACTGCCTTTGGACTGCCGTATCCAATCTGTACGACCGCACCTTTTGCTGCGATCCTCTTTCTAATCTTGCTCTGCAGCCCTCTCGGGCGCCGCCAGTTATCATCCAGTTTCTTCTTCTTATGAGAGTCGGTACGCTTGAATGTGGGCTTCTTGCTCTTCTGCTGTTTTCTAGTATTTAATAATCGCTTGGTTGCCGAATCCATAAATCATCACCTACAACATCATCTCTTTCCCGATCACGTATATTCCATCCTGGAATACCCTTGGATCGCGTGCTTTGATCTTCGTTGCCTGCTCGATGTTCGCCGCTGTCTGCCCGACCGACTCCTTGTTGATACCGGTGACATTCACCTCGTCGCCGCTTATCTCCACATTAACCCCATCCAGTATCTGTGCCACCCGATCTTTCTTCTCGCCAAGAAAGTTGCCTATTATGAATTTGCCGCCATCGATGCGCAATTGAACCGGAAAATGGGAATACACCATCTTCATCTGGTATCTGTATCCGTGCGCGACCCCATCAATCATATTCTTGATATGGGATGCAAGTGTGCCGACCATTGCTTTCTGTTTCTTCCGTATCATCGCAGCATCGACATCCACGCTTATCACATCCTCGATCTGCTGGATCGTGATGTGTGGATACCATAGTTCACGAGATGCCTCGCCCTTCGGACCTGATACCGTAACCATTCTTCCATCGATCGAAACAGCCACATCGTCCGGTATTGCAACCGTTTTTTTGATCTCTTTTGCCATTTTCCACCTGATACGCTAATACACGTAAGCGAGGAGTTGTCCTCCAATTTTCTTCTCTCGTGCCTCGTAGTGCGATAACACGCCATGAGGTGTCGTCAATACCAGAGCGCCGAAGTTTCTTGCAGGTAGGAACCGTTTCTCCCATTTCTCAAGATCGGTAAGTCTGGTAGAGAATCTTGGCTTTACGACCTTGCAGTCGTTGATCCTTCCGTGCAGACTCACCTCAAAGACGCCTGCCCTCCCATCCTCAATAAACTCATATTCATTGATGTAGCCCTGGCTCTGCATCACCGAGAGCACATTACCGATAAGTTTTGAAGCGGGGCGTATGGTGCACTCCGGCTTTCCTGTTTTTTCTGCATTCCTGATAGCTGAAAGTGCATCAGCAAGTGGGTCAAGTAGTACCATTATAATCGCCTCAAGTATATTTTTCAAAACCCATGTCTTTCGCAATCTCCCTGAAACACTGACGACAGAGGTATATGCGGTATCTACGAACCAGCCCCTGTTTCCTGCCACATCGTTTGCAGACGTTTGCGCCCTTTCCAATTTGAATATCTTCACTCATTCCATCACCTCTATCTGGTAGCGATCCTGCATCCATGACCGCACATCCTCAGCAACCAGCCGGTGTTTGTGCGAGGTTTTGTTCTGCTGGATGCGGCGCCTGCTGACCCTGTATCCGGGTCGCTTCAAACTTAAAGAGACATCCATCCCAAAAATCCCGATGTTCGGATCGTAAGCCATATCCGGGAAATCGGTGTGTTCCTCGATCCCAAAAGATACGTTGCCGGTGTCATCGAACTGGGATGTATACAGTTTACGCTCGATTATAGCAAGCGCCGTATCGATGAACTTGTGTGCCTTGTCCCTCCTGAGTGTGACCTTGCAACCGATCGGCTCCCCCATCTTGATCCCGAATGCGGGGATGCGGGATTTCGAGAGCGTTCTCACGCACTTCTGATCTGTGATCGCTTCAAGGATATTCTCGGCATTGACGAGGCGCTCTCCGCTCTCGCCCACGCCGATATGCACGGTCACCTTATCGACCTCGATTGCGCGCATCGGTTCAGTCAACTACATCACCTCCCGGCGTCTCGATCTCAGGCGTGCCTTTGCCGACCACAAATATGTAATCCTCAATCGTCTCGAAATCATAACTGCTATGCAGGGATGTCATGTTTGGCATTGCACCCTGCGTCTTTCTTACACCCTCGATCGTCGCGAGTTCTCCTGAATGAGCGCCACCGATAACGAGAGCAAGGCTGCCCGGTTTGTAGGTGATGTGCTTTACAACCTTCCGCTCAGGAAGTGATAGAATGACTGAATCAGAGGAGTGGTAAGAATACTTGTCAGAAATGATATTCGAACCATCGTGGAGGTTCAACTGGGTATTTCCACCCTTGACAATCGTTTTATCGGTGATCTTGCACAATTTAACCTCGGGGTCGCTGATTTTTCTCAGACTGAGTCGCTGTTTCTCATCCAGAAACACCCTGTACGACAGATCGATCTTCGGTATGGATATAACATCGAAAACCCCTACCGGAAACTTGGAATCCCGTCTGACGACGCCATCTACCAGTATATTCCCATCATGCAGGATCTTCTTCGCCTCCCTACTCGAATTTGCAAGTTTCATTATGTCCCGCATGACCAATAACAAAGGGATGCTTTTTAACCCGGAATGCGGACCCGGTGAAGCTTTAACAGCCCACTTATGAGTCTTCCTCTGTATATTCCAGGTTTTCGGCATCGAGAGTCTTTTCTGATGTCTGCTCACTCAATCACCCATGCTAAGTAGTTGTTCTCTAATTTCATCATCAAGATCCAGTTTGGTTATCATTACATTCGACGGATATATCGGTCTTGGAACCTCTTCCCCATCCGCCCTGAATAACGTTGCGCCATCGATCGCGAGTGTGCCCTTCTTCAGATTGACCCGCTCTACTTTGCCTTCTGTGCCAGCATACTCGCCGCGCATAATTTTTACGGTATCTCCGGACCGGACGCCAAACGTTCTTCGTCCGTACTTCTCCCGCAGCGATTCGCTTAAGTGAGCACCCATAAACTTCTGTTTTTTATGCAGAGGCGCTTGATACTGCGCTTTTCTCTGCTTTCTTGGTTGTTTTGATATCATGATCATTACACTTTGTCGTTGTGGTATATCTATGTTTCCGATTTCCTTTCTCATGGTTATCACCTCCACTATTATATCTTTTGTTTTCGCAGACTTTGGGATACCATCTGTATTATGGCTCGGTTTTTTCTGTGAATAGCAAAGGATACACTATATCGCTCGTACAGCACGGGATCCAGACCGCGAGGAACAAAAATAGCAGGATGCCGATAATCCGGACCAAGTCCACAGTTGCGCCAAGTGCCGTGATAACATGGAACAGCGATGCCCATGTACTTAGCAGGACGTGTCCTGCGTGAGGGAACTCGGTCGCGCCCTTCCAGTATCTGTAACCGATCGCGATGCCGAGCAGAGCTGCAAGGTTTGTCAGCAGCGGTTTCTCGATGACACCGATGTGGAGTCCTCTATTTGGTAGATCAAGCAGAACTTCGCATAGATGTGGGATGATCGAGTCGCTCAGCGTTGCTATGCCGATCGAACCGGTATAGCCGATCAGGAGTGCGAACCACAGCTTCTTATTCCCGTATCGCACATATAAAGCCGTAGTTACAGATGCACTCAATAGGACATGCGCCGGATGTAGGACATAAAAAATGTTCTCCGAGATCGAGGCAACCTGTGGGAGGAAACCGCCATAGACGATCGCAAGCATGATAGCGATACCTGTGAGCGCCCCAAAAAACGTGAAAGGGGCATGCTCTTTGAGTTCATCTGATATCTGTCCGATCATCTCTGCCATCCTTCAATCATAATGATACTACTATCATTTAAATATTTGGAGTCTCTCGCATAAGGCGGCTGTTTCAATCACTTTTGCTGCCCTATTCACGGTTTGCCGGCAAGGTCGATGGTTATTCTGGTATCCGGGATTGTTTTTTCCCTTCTGACATCGTTCGAACATAGTTTTATGAGGCGATAAGCGAATCAGAGTCCACAATATGACATCCACACGGTTAGATCTCATAGAGGAATCCGCAACGCTTGCGATAGCAAAACTCGCATCTGGACTTGAGGGAATGGGAAATGACGTGATAACCATGAGTCTTGGCGAGCCGGACTTTGATACGCCCGAATACATCTGCAAATCGGCTTTCCAGTCGATCCGCCGCGGAGAGACTCATTACACGCCTGCTGCCGGAATCCCTGAACTTAAGAATGCGATCGCGGAGAAACTTCGTACCGAGAACAAACTCGATGCCACGCCCGATCAGATCCTTGTGACCCCTGGCGCAAAGCAAGCGATCTTCCAGTCGGTGCAGGCGGTGCTTGACGAAGGGGACGAGGCAATACTGCTCGATCCGGCGTGGGTCAGTTACGATGCGTGCATCAGGTATGCAGGCGCCCGCACTGTATGGGTCCCAACAGACCAGGAGTTCATGCCGCCTGACATTGGGGACTACGTCACAGATAAAACAAAGCTCATCATCATAAATAGTCCTGGAAACCCGAGTGGTGCCGTATTCGGAAAAAAACACCTCGAGGAGATTGCAGAGATCGCAATCGATAACGACATCACAGTACTCTCCGATGAAATCTATGAGAAGATCATCTACGACAAGAAACACTACAGCATCGGGTCTTTTGACGAGATGCACGACCGTGTGATCACGATAAACGGCTTCTCGAAATCATACGCGATGACGGGCTGGCGTCTTGGATACATGGCAGCGCCTCCGGACATCATCAGAGCTGCGCTCAAACTACAGTCGCATTCGGTGAGCCATGCCGTATCCTTTGTCCAGCACGCAGGCGTTACCGCGCTACGGATCGATCACGGATCGGTTGATTCGATGGTAGCCGAGTTCAGAGCACGGCGGGATATTCTGGTCGATGGGCTGAAATCGCTCGGGTTTAACTGCACGACGCCTGCCGGTGCGTTCTATCTCTTCCTAAATGTTGCGGACTACGGAGGCGGTGACGCTGTCGCAGGACGCTTGCTTGAGGAAGCGTATATCGCAGTCACCCCCGGATCTGCATTCGGTCCTGAAAGTTCAGGCTTCATCCGGATATCGTATGCGGCGTCGAGAGAACGGATATATGATGCGCTTACCCGGATCCGGGATACAATTCTTTAGGTGAACCCATGTCCTCGAGATTGTTCTGGCTCTCTGGTACCTCGCGAGTGTACGTACTTTTTCACTTCGCATCCTAAAAAGACCAGAAGCGACTGAGTACCGAACAGCAAGTCGATCGCGTGATGCATTGCCCGCCACGGTGTGCAGACTCGCGGATCGAACCTGGGCTCCCGCGCAGGCGAACCGCCGGATCGTGTGTGCGGAGGCATGAGATGAGAACGGCGTCCTGACGGCTCTCGCCACCGTGATCGGGATCGCATCACTCCTTGTTGCGAGCGCGTCTGATATTCGGCGCGCTGTCGGGAGAGATGTTCCACGCACCCCCTGCATTGTCACTCAAGTTGTTGTCCTCGATTGTGCTGCCCCATCCATCGAATATCCACACAGCCCAGCAGTCGTTCTTATTGATCCGGTTGCCGCGCAGTATGCGATTACCGCCGTCGCCGAGACGGAGGTGATAACTCCACCCTATGGTACGCCCGATCCGCGGTATGCGTAATAGGCTCTGGCATCTGAGTTTCGTCCCTTTATCCGCAAACCCCCGCTCCCGGTCCCTTCACCACGTGATCACGACGATTCCATTATTTGCGCTGACAGAAGTAGGGAAGGAACGCGTAATCGAGCAGGCAAAGGAGATTGAGACGCCGGTGCTGCCAGAGCAGAAGCAGCCGGCTGGGTGGCGATCACAGGTGAAGAGTATTTAAGCAGTGGAGACACTACTTTCACAGTAGGTGGATAACGATGCGGATGTTTACAGCGGTATTGCATAAAGAAGAGGATATGTATGTGGCAGAGTGCCCGGAAGTTGGTACCGCCAGCCAAGGGGATACGATAGAGGCGGCTGTAAACAATCTTAAAGGGGCTACTGAGCTTTATCTGGATGAATTTCCGTTGAAAGAAGTGAGAAAAACGTTGATGACCACATTTGAGGTGGCAGTCAGTGCCAAAGCTTAGGAAAGTCTCAGGAGAAAAAGTAGTCAGAATTCTTTGTAACAAGATTGGGTTTGAGATCAGTAGTAGAACTGACAGCCACGTTAGGCTATCAAAAACGACTTCCGGGGGCAAAGTGGGAACTGTCGTCCCCATGCACAGAGAGCTAAAAATAGGGACGCTGAAAGGAGTTCTGAAATTGGCAAAAGTGGATGAAGACGAATTTTTGAAGTATTTGTGAGAATAGGGTGCAACCGAAGTTTGAGAACTCAACTCCCCACAAAAACCGATGGCAGTAGCCACACTTTCACGAAATTCCATCTCATTTTTCACTAACCTACTGATTTTCAGCCGCGAACACCATCTCTACTGTTACTGATTTTTCCATGACCGATTTCACTATCTCACAAACTTGTAGGTATACAAGTTTTATAGATAAATACGTAGCAGTCAAACCAAAAAGTATTTATATCTGCATACCAACTATTTGCCATTAGTTAGGATGTTCAAACTGAAGATCGAGGTGCCGACATTTGATGTGAAGGAAGTTATACCTACAAATAACAGTTGATTTTAGTCGGGCTATGTCTCGACCGATGTCGATTAGTGGATATTTTTTGGCGAAATT
>PQXF01000059.1:6834-12551 GCA_003194445.1 Candidatus Methanogaster sp. | reverse complement strand
CGGAGTGAAATTGACAAAAGAGGCAATGAAAATCTGCGAAGAGAGAATTGAAAGATCAGGAAATTTGCCAAAGTGGGATGTCACCATCGAGCCTGCATTCGGGTAAGCTATTTATTGTGGCTTGCCCTATATCTTTTGCTATTTGTTCTGAAGTTACTTTATCTCTAAATATCTTCTCAAACTCCTCAAAGATGACTTTTACTTTAGTACCCGCAAAAGCATTTGAAAAGAAATCCCTCAAATCTTTATCCTTTCCACTATGAGATATGAATATCTGTGCCATTTTCCCCACTCCTTTATTCTACTATGTCACCTAATGTTATATTCTCGATTATGATGATATCATACTCTTTCCGCCCTATGTGTAACAAATCAGACCCCACCCCATATAAAAGGCCCGTGTGAACAGGACTGCCAACACCAGATGGCGTGACCGCCTTCATAGAAAGGATTATCCCCCTATACGCAATACTAACCAAACATCAGGTGGAACAATGTCTTTCAGAAGTTTTATAGACCAGTTGAAGACCGACGGCAACTTAATCGAGGTTCAGGAGCCAGTATCCCCGGAATATGGTGCCGCAAGGATCGCGGGAAACGAGAAACCACACCTATTCCACAACATCAGCGGTTGCCGTGTCGCTGTGAATCTCCTCTCATCAAGGGTCGCCCTCTGCACGGCACTCGGGATCGACAGGGAAGATATGGCGGGACATCTCGCATCCGTCGAACCGGACGGAGAGATAAGACTCGTTGCAGACTCCCCAACAAAAGAGATCAGGAGCAAGCCGGATCTGTCAAAACTGCCTGTTTTCACCTACTTCAAGAACGATCCCGCGCCTTATATCACAGCAGGCGTCCTCGTGACCGAGATGGACGGGATAATGAACGCATCGATCCACCGGATGATGGTTATCGGGAAAGATAAACTCGCAGCACGCCTTGTTGCGCCGCGGCACACTTACCTCATGCGCAAGAAGGCACTGGAGCGCGGAGAGAAGCTCCCTGTCGCAATAGCGATCGGGCTCGATCCTGCAGTCCTCTTCGCAATCTGCACACGCGTACCAGAGGGTACAGAGTTTCGTTACGCGTCAGCACTCCTTGGGATGCCGCTTGAGGTCTTCGAGTGTGACAACGGCGTCCGGGTGCCGCACTGCGAGATCGTGCTTGAGGGATACATCGGGGAAGAGACTGCAGATGAAGGTCCGTTTGTTGACATCACAGGAACGTACGACCGGGTGCGAAGTGAACCATTGATCCACTTAACAGGGATGATCCACCGGGCGGATCCGGTCTACCATGCAATCATTCCGTCAGGCGGCGAGCATAAACTGCTGATGGGAGTTCCGTATGAGCCGAGAATATTAAGCGCGGTAAACGGGGTTTCCGATGCAAGAAATGTCGTGCTGACAGAGGGCGGATGCTGCTATTTCGATGCGGTGGTGCAGATTAAGAAGCAGACAGAGGGTGACGCGAAGAATGCGATGCTTGCAGCGTTTGCAGCGCATCCGAGTCTCAAGAACGTGGTGGTGGTCGATCCCGACATCAACATCTATGACCCTCATGATGTCGAGTTTGCGATCGCAACAAGGGTACTTGGTGACCGGGACGTGCTGATGATCACAAATGTGCGCGGCAGTTCACTCGATCCGATCTCTGCTCCGGATGGCACGACCACGAAGATTGGCATCGATGCGACGATGCCGCTTGGTAGGGAGGAAGAGTTTGTGCGGGTTATGGCATGATTGTCCGATTGTGGCGATACGGTCCGGACCGTGAACCAGTGAGATGCGAGAGCCCTGCAACTACTTCCGGTTTATCCATTTTTGATCACCTTCATCAATTATTTCTCGTATCGCAAGCAACTCCAGCCGCGACTGCGGCAGTATCGTCTTCCTGAGCGGGTCAACGAAGAGTATGTTCTTCTTGACCAGAAATTCCTTGGATATCTCATCCACTTCGTTCATATCGATAGTTTCACGATCAATAAACTTCTTCAATGATTCAACCAATTTATCATAATTTACACTGTATTTAGTATCTTCTATTATTATCTCGCCGCCCAGCTCATTGATCCTTTTGAGTATCGTTTCGATCTCGCCAGTTCTGAGTACAAGCATCTCCCTCGCTTTCTCTTCCCGGTTTTCGTAGTTCATAAGTTCGATTAGATATACCGGCTTGCCACCACAGTACTCCCACGCAATCGCATTCTCATCATCAGTGAAACCATGCATCTTAAGAAACGCGGCCGTCGTCTCATAATCAAAATCATCCACCAGCAGATACCTGCATCTGCCTTCGAGCATCGCCTCACTGTAAACACCCTCCATGAAAAGCGAGTCGGATGTTGCCACGAATACGTGCGCTAAATGCAACTCCTTTGTCAATCGTACAAAGAAATTAAAGAGTTTGTAAATCAGAAAATCGTCTACTTTTAGGTCACCTATCACCTGCAACTCGTCAATCAATAGTACAGGAGGGTAATCATCTTTGTAAAAAGCTCTTAGAACTGTTTCTATGTAAACAAAAGCATCTTCTACCTCCTTTTCCTTGAATAACTTTAAGAACATGTCCTTTGGTATTGGAATTCCGGAATAGCTCTCTGGCAGAACATTCGCTACGGGTTTGAGAAACTCTTTTATTCTTTTATATCTTGCAGCGTGTTCTACGTCAAAGAGAACTTTTATAAATTCGTCGTAGTTGCTGATGAACCGCCCCCTCAGATTTATGTAAAACACTTTCTGACTTTTGGGTAGGTTTTTTATCAGATTATTGATAAGTTCGGTCTTACCGCTGTTTATCGGTCCGTAGATGAAGGTGATTAATGTCGGGTCTGTGCTGAGTATCCTTGCAAGCTCCATCGTCTCCTTCTCGCGGTCGTGAAATGCGATTCGTTTCATCTTCGTTTCCTCCATAGATATACTGCCAACAGCCCCATAACTGCGACCATCACCCCAAAGCCAGGCACCACGAGTTCCCGTGTTTTGAATTCAGAATCCGAGGAACGAGTATCCGGCTCAACGATCAGCGTGGGCGTCTCGTACCGTGTCGGGGACTTCAGACTGCCATCGAACTGGTAGCACACCTCGCTTGCAATCTCATGCGTTCCGACCTCATTACCTGTGAGGTGGACCTCGATCGACCGCACATTGTCACCGGATTCAATGGTCTGGGTGCATGTGTAGATTCCAGACCCGGCTTTCGCGAATGAACTGCTGGTGACCGAGACACCAGACGGCGGCTTTAAGATCAACTGGACCGTCATCGGGGGTTTTCCGATCGGGTTGACTGCTGATAGCGTGAAGATCGCGTCCTCGCCTTTCTTGATCATGGTTCTTGTGGTCCAGAAATAGACACTTGGTCCAGTTCGCTTGACTGTTATCATGAGTTCTTCAAAACCTGTGTTTGATTCTGAATCGGTTGCAACAACACTGATCACATGCTTGCCTGTTGTGAGGGAGTTTGTTGTTATGCTGTACGTTCCAGCCTGGTTTTGGGGATTCGAGCATCGTTCCATCGAGCAGTATCTTTATTGAAGCGACTCCGCTGGGGTTGTTTGCACCGTATACCATCTCTGTTTTCTCACTTTCATCAAGCAAATTCATTGTCCTAATCTACCTTTTTCTTCTTTTGATCAATAATGCTACAAACAACAATCCCGCCAACGCAAACGCCGCTTCAAATCCAGGTGGCTGTTTTGGCGTAGGTGTAGGGGTGAGAATTAGTTCAATTCGGTCACGTTGAACAATTCTTTTCCCTTCGACTTCATAGTAAATTTCACTATCAATATAATGAGTGCCTGGCTGATTTACACACATTCCAATGCTTATGCCTTTAATATCACCTGGTTCAAGTACGAACTCACCTTCATAAGAGCCCACACCGCCTTTTATCCAATCAGTTTTGTATATAGATACACCTGAGGGTGGCTTTAAAATCAATTGTACATTCATCGGAGGATTTCCAATCGGATTGACAGCAGATAATATAATTATTGCATTTTCTCCTTCTTTTATTTCGGTCTTTGTACTTCCAAAATATACGCTGGGTCCAGTTCTTTGAACGGTGACGGAGATGGTTTCTTCCGCTTTATTTGATGCTTTGTCAACTGCTATCACTTTAATAACATATTCCCCCATCGGTAACGAATCTGTCATTTTTGTATAAGTCCCATCCATATTTTTTAGGTCGATTAATTTATCATTAATAAAAATTTTAATAGAATTTATTCCGCTGGAATCATCATATGCACCATACGATATGTCAAGTTTTTCGCCCTCTTCTAATACATTATTTTTATTATATTCTTTAATCTGACTATTAAGGGATATTTGAGGCGGCTTAGTATCACGTGCCAAAATCGTAATTACTTTTTCATTGTTCGTTTGATCGCTTTCAGTTTTAGTAGTCCCTTCGCTTACGGACATTCTAATTGTATGCGATCCTGTTTGAGCAATCCAATCGAAAGATACTTCAGTAGTTTCACCTGAAGGAATTTTAATAAAAGGTACAGTAGCAAAGACATTATTCAAATTATCGAGATATAAATAAACATTGCCATTACTTGATTCTCCTGTGCCTTGATTCTTGATCGTTAGTAAAAAAGTTACTGTATCTCCAATAGATGGTTTTATGGGTGCCCAGGTGACATCTTGAACAACAAGATCAGATAATGATACAACCGAAAATGTTACAGTATTCTCATTATTTTTTTCATCGATTTCAGCTATAGTGCTGTCTTTGTCTACAAGAGCCTTTAATGTGTGCGATCCTTTTTGCGCTTTCCATGTGAACGGAACTGCAGTAGTGGATCCTGCAGTAATTCCAGCAAAAGACTGATACGTATAGTGGGTATTTGAATTGTCAAAATAAAAATATATGTTACCATTGTTTGACTTGCCTGTGCCTTGATTCTTAATTGTTGCAGTAAAAGTAATTGTATCTCCTACAGTACAACTTTTAGGCGCCCATGTGATGTTTTGGATAATAAAGTCTGGTAATGCTACGGTAGAAAATGTTATATTCTTCTCATTATTTGATTCGTCACTTTCGATTACTGCATTAGTTTTATCCACAACTGCTTTTAAAATGTGGTACCCTCCTTGCGCTTTCCATGTGAACGGAACTGCAGTAGTGGATCCTGCAGTAATTCCAGCAAAAGACTGATACGTATAGTGGGTATTTGAATTGTCAAAATAAAAATGAACATAGCCGTTACTTGAACTGCCATTACCCTGATTCTTTATTGTGGCAGTAAAAGTAATCGCATCCCCTATAGAAGAACTTGTAGGTGTCCAATTGATGTTCTGGACAATAAGGTCAGATAGTGATGTGGCAGAGAATGCTATGGTTTTTTCGTTGTTTGTTTCGTCACTTTCGGCCACTGTATTGTCTTTATCCACTACTACTTTGAATGTGTGTGATCCGGATTGAGCCTTCCATGTGAACGAAACTGTGGTGGTTGCGCTAGCAAACATACCTCCAAAATTTTTGTATGTTAAGTAGCTAGTCGAGCCGTCTAAATAAAAATAAACCCTACTACTACTTGAACTACCGTTACCCTGATTCTTTATTGTGGCAGTAAAAGTTGCAGTCTCTCCAATCGAAGGATTTGTTGGCGTCCAAGTAATATCCTGAACAACAAGGTCGGATAATGAAGTGGCAGAAAATGTGATGGTTTTTTCATTGTTTGTTTCATCACTTTCAGTTATTTTATT
>PQXF01000059.1:0-6756 GCA_003194445.1 Candidatus Methanogaster sp. | reverse complement strand
ATGTGATGGTTTTTTCATTGTTTGTTTCATCACTTTCAGTTATTTTATTATCTTTATCCACTACTGCTTTGAATGTATGTGACCCTGCTTGTGCATTCCATGTGAACGAAACTGTGGTGGTTGAGCCGCCCGCGTCTATAGCAGTAAAAGATTTGTATGTTAAAGGACTCGTAGAGCCGTCAAGATAAAAATGAGCATAGCCACTGCTTGAACTACCATTGCCTTGGTTCATTATTGCAACAGTAAAAGTTACAGTATCTCCGAGAGATGGGGTTGTAGGAGTCCAAGTGATATCCTGAATGATGAGATCGGGTGTATCTGCTGCGCGAGCTACATCCGTAATCGATACAATTAAAATGAAAAAAGTACATAAGTAAATTAAAGATAAAAAGGTATTTCCTATTATATTATTTTTAATCATTATAATTCCTCGCAACTATATTTAATCATTCTATTTACCGACAGTCCCGCAAACGCAATCAATATTCCTACAATCACATTTATTCCATCCATTTTTAATCATCTCTGCATTCCGTTTCATTCTGATCCAATTAGCTCGTCAATCATCTCGAGCACCGTGGCCGGCAGCATCCCGGTCTCGGATGCCATCCATACCGACAAACATCTATCGGACCCTTCGCCTCGTGTCTTGAGGCATTCCATCACCGCCTCTTCTGGCGATGCGATCTTAAGCAAACACGCCAGTCATCCCTCGAGCAGTCCAGCCGCCACAAGCGCGCTCCGCAGTTCCTGCTCGTTCTGCGAGTCCATCGGTGCAAGCGGAAGCCGTAAGGGTCCGGCTGCGCGGCCGATCATGCCGGCAGCGGTCTTCACAGGGATCGGGTTCGTCTCAATAAACATCGCCCGCACAAGCGGAGCGAGCTGGTAGTGCAGACGTCTCGCTTCATCGCGGTCGTTTTCGAGTATCGCGTTTGTGAAAGCAACCGTCTGCGCGGGAACGATGTTTGCAATAACCGATATCACGCCAACGCCTCCAAGTGACATGATCGGTAGCGTCAGGGCATCATCGCCCGAGATCACCATAAAATCAGAGTCCCTGGTCAGTTCGATGATGCGCGATACCTGCCCCAGATTGCCGCTTGCCTCCTTGACTCCGATGACGTTTGGGATCTCTGCGAGTTTTGCTATCAACGCAGGTTCGAGATTAATACCGGTTCTCGATTTGATGTTGTAGAGTATGATCGGGATGTCAACAGCGGACGCGATCGCATCAAAGTGCGCGATAATCCCGTTCTGGTTCGGCTTGTTGTAGTACGGCGTGATCAGCAGCGATGCATCGGCACCCGCGTCTGCTGCATGTCTGGTGAGTTCGATCGCCTCACTGGTGTTGTTTGATCCGGTTCCCGCGATCACGGGAACATCGGAAGAGTCAACCGCAATATCGATCAGTTGTTTGTGTTCTTCAAGCGTTATCGTTGCCGATTCGCCAGTCGTTCCACAGGGAACGATACCAGAGACCCCATGCTCGATCGTATACCCGATGTTATCCTTAAACCCAGCCTCATCGATCTTTCGATCGGATGTGAACGGAGTCATCAGCGCAGGCATAGCGCCTTTGAGGTCCATAAGCACCACCTTACAGGATCTTTTCGCGCTTTGCGATCACGTTTCTGCGTACGATATAACCAGCGACCTTATTGCGTATCGTCTTGCTGGTGATGTCCGTATGCTTGGCGACCTGCACCTTATTGGCCTCGAAGTCGGTTCCGAATGCGTAACCGCGTGTTTCGATCAATTCTTTTGCAATTTTTTTTATGTATGTTGGTCTGATATTTCCCATGTATAACATGCTGGAGCGGTCTGACATATAAATATTGCTGCAACCGGGGTTGTCAAGTTACCCGGATGTTGAGGATGCCTGACTTCAGGATGTTTCACTTACTTCAGAGCCTGTATCACCACAAAACTCCCATCTCCATGACCCGCTCTGAACGGCTGCACCGCGGTAATGCCTTCCAAACCGCCGAATATTGTCTGAATCATCTTGAAATCATTAAATCCGGTATATCTCAGACCAGCTATCACCTCGTCGACCGAATAAAATCTTGCATATCTATAAAATTTACTCTTTTCCTTTTTATGAAGGTACGTCCTACCCAGAAAACTGTATTTATCAATAAAACCAACAATTAAATATCCGTTAACCTTTAATACCCTGTAAACTTCATCAAATGCTTTCTTTACATCATCCACAAAACAGATAGTCACCATCATCAGCACAAAATCGAACTCTTCGCCACGGAAAGGCAGACTCTCGGCAACGCCACTGACAAAGGATATCCCCCTTTCGCTGGCAACCTCACCCATCCTCGGGGATGGATCAACCCCAACTCCAATTCCCAGAGGGGCTGCAAACCGACCAGTCCCTACACCGATTTCCATACCGATCCCCACACCCCACTCATCCGCCCGTATAAAATGCCGCAGTGCCGCAAGTTCGGACAGATAGATAAAACGGTTCTCATCGAACCACTGGTCATATTCGGAACAGTACTCCTCAAACGGTTCAATTACCGGCACGTTTGCCACTTCCCCATAGTGGATCATCCCCAAACTGCGCAAACAACCGTTCCTCGAGGGAGCGCGTCCTCTCAACAGCTTCCTTTCCAAACGAGTACTCGTAGTTGTTGCAGTAATCCAGTATTACCTGATATGCTTTGATTATCTTCTGTGTCATCTCCTTGCATTTTTGCCGATCCTCTCCGCACCGATCAGGATGTCATTTCATCATCAACACCCTATATGATCTTTTTATGGTTTCCATCGTTGCCTTTTCAGGAAGACCGATGATCTCTGCCGCATTCCTTATTTCCTCATATCTGGTGGTGCCCATGAACCAGGAATTCAACATCTGCCAGCATAACGTTTTGGATGCTGTTTGTGACGATGCCTTCATTCAGTCCGGTTGTATTTATGTACCGTCAGGAGCGCAAAGAGTTTGCCTGGACTAAGCAACCCTAACTCCCCCCTTATGCGGTGTGATTCATGGGGTAAAAAGTCAAGTTCGCCTGCATCTTATGACCCGAAGTGCTGCCAATGATCATGTGACCGGAAAATAATAAAAATCCCTGACCCATGAACCGCATCATTAATATACTACGAGTTCCAATAGTGAGTATGGAATTCGGGATAGATTTAGATATTGCGTTCTTGCAACCATCCATCCCCTCAAAAACATCTGTTCCGGATTCCCTAACTATTATAAGAGTAACGAGATGCGCCCATACCTATTTATAAATGCTGCCATGAGCGCTGATGGAAAGATTTCATCATACACCCGAAAGCAGATACCAATTTCAGGAGAGGTGGACTTCCGGCGCGTGGACCGACTAAAATACGGGGTGGATGCTATTATGGTTGGGATAGGCACGGTTCTTTCTGATGATCCGAGTTTGACTGTCAAATCAGAAGAACTTAGGAAGGAACGGCAGGATCTGGGAACAGATGAAAATCCTATCCGGATCGTTGCAGACAGTCTTGCACGCACGCCTGTGGATTCTGACATTCTCATGAAAGGGACTGGCAGGCGGATCATACTGGCATCCGAATCTGCGCCGGGCATGCGTCTTGAGAGGCTTTCGGAGGCAGGCGCTGAGATCGTTGTTGCGGGCGAGCATCGGGTCGATCTTGCATCCGCGCTCGGGCGCCTGTACGAGATGGGCGTCCGCAGACTGATGGTGGAGGGCGGCGGCAGCTTGAACTGGAGCCTTCTTAGCCAGGGGCTGGTGGATAAGGTCTATGTCTACGTCGGGAACATGATTCTCGGCGGGGAATCGTCGCCAACGCTTGTCGACGGTACCGGGTTTTCCGGTATCGATGATGCGTGCCAGCTCGAATTAATATCGCTTGAACAGATTGATAAGGGGTTTGTTATAGAATGGCAGGTAAAATAGGAGCAATTGTATGTGATTACGACCGGACATTGACTGATGAGTCGCTGGTCCTCTCTGAAAATGCGGTAACCAGCCTGAAAAGCGCAAAGGAGGGAGGGGTAAAAGTATTCATTGCATCCGGGAGGCGACTTCCGTTCCTGGTGGATGTGACCGCGGGACGCGGCTTTGTGGATGCCATAATCGCAGAGAACGGTGCTGTAATCTATGATCCGGCAGACGGTACAAAGGTCCTGCTCGGCGAAGGACTGGAAGAACTGAAATCCGCATTTGCAGGAGTGGATTTTGTCGAGGTCGAGGAGGTGATCGTTGCAACCACGCGTCCGCATCTCGAAGATGTGAAGGAGATCATCAGGAGATACGATCTGTCTGTCGATATCGAGCTTAACCGGGACGATGTGATGATCATGCCGAAAGGCGTTGATAAGGGCAGCGGGATTGCAAAGGCAGCCGAGATATACGGGATCAATCGAGAGAACCTCGCATGTATCGGGGATGCCGAGAACGATCTCAAGATGTTCGGAGTCGCCGGTGTCAAGGTGGCGGTTGCAAATGCACTTGACACACTAAAAGATGAGGCAGACGTTGTGTGCAGTGAACCTTATGGGGACGGAGTGAAGGAGTTCGTGCGGAGTCTGGCTGCGTAATATTAATAGCATCGCAGACACCAGTCACCATGATGGCTGAGATAACAGACCGGGACACCGCCCTCTTTGAGTCGGGAATCAAACTTGGTGCCCTGTATCACCAGTTCGTTGGCTCTCCTGTCAATTTAAGCACGGCAGGCAGCTTGGAAGCGGCGATCAGGGACAGCATATCATTGCAGCCGTATGTGCAGTCGATAACGGTCGCAATCGACCGTGAAATGATCAGGGAACGCATAAACGATTTCGGATACTGCGAACTCGAGGGCAGGATGCTCGGGGTGGAAGCGGTCATCAGGTATGGCACTGCGGTTGTACACGTCGGCATGAGATATGATGCAGAGATGGATTATCCGATGATGTCTGTGCAGCGGATTGAGCAAACAGAGCAAATGGGGCAGATAAGACAGATCGATCAAAACAAGCAGACCGAGGTGGGATGATGGTCTGCACAGGCTGTGCGCTTCTCTGTGATGACATCGAGGTCGGGGAGAATGATTGCAGACACGCATGCAGGATCGGGGATGCTCACATCACAAGCACCAACCAGATCGATCCGGTGGTGAACCGGAGTCCTGTGGATATGGATACTGCGATCAAGAGTGCCGCCGAGATTCTTGTGTCCGCAGAAAAGTTAGTCTTCGTCGGATTTGGCAATTCGGTCACAGAAGCGCAAGCGACCGGCATCGAACTTGCAAAGAAGGTGGGTGCAGAGATTAAAACGTTTCACACAGGCATTTTTGATGATATACTCGACGGAAGGGTCAAAACCTGCACGCTTCCGGAGGTGCGGGACTATGCCGACGTCATCATCTTTTTAGGGTGCGATCCCATGAATACACATCCGCGCCTTCTCTCCAGGTACGCATACTACCCGCGCGGCGAGAAACGGCAGCACGGCTGGGATGAGGATCGGACCGCAATCACGATTGACCCCCGCTTCTCGCACACCGCAAGCATCTGCAAGGATGTATATACAATCGATCCGCATCGCCAGATCGAGTTTATGGACGCACTGATGGATGCGCTTTTAAGTAAAGTTCCAAAGACTACATACGACAAGAAGCGGATACTGAAACTTGCAGGCACGCTTAAGAAGGCCGAGTTCGGCGTGGTCTTCGCAGGAACCGGTGCATCGACACCGCCGCGAGATGCGATCGTCCGGCTGATGGACCGACTGAACGAATCTTCTGATTTCCGTCTTCTTTCGCTTGCGCCCGGATACAACCTGCGCTCGATTGCGGAGCAGTTGCACCGGTTGCACAATCGTCCTGGCGGTGTTGGTGACGGTGTAGGTAGTGGCAGTAGCGGTGGTGGTCGTGGCAGCAGTGGCGACGGCACGGATCTCCACGAAGCAGACTGCATCCTCTGTCTTGGATTCGATCTCATGAACTCGCTTCCGGCGCACGGCATCAACGGGAAGATGATCGTGATCGATCCGAATGAGACCTTGACATCGAGGTATGCTGACGTTGTGATCCCGTGCGCGGCAGGCGGCATCGATGCTGCTGGCAGTGCGGTGCGCATGGACGGTGAGACCGTGGAGGTCCCGCTGACCCGCGAGAGTGGGCGTCTGTCTGACGTCGCAATCCTGAAACGACTTCTCGAGGTGGTATGATGAAGATGGAGTTTGGCGAGTTTCTTGCGGCGCCAGAGTGTAAGGTCGTGATCGTTACGTATCCCGATCTCTTCCGGACAGAGGCGTGGCTCAGGCACGGGAAGTTTAGCAGTGAGTACCGGGAGCTATCGGCGGTGATCGTGCTTGACCCGGCGGATATGGCGAAGATCGAGGTTAAGGATGGCGATCTTGTGGAGGTTCTGGGCGAAGAGGGTGTTGTCGTCGTCCGGGTAAAGGAGTCTGAGAAAGAGCATCCCGGGATCGGGTATATGCCGGAAGGTGCGTGGGCGAATGTTCTTGGGGCAGGTCCGGCATCCGCGAAGGTCGGGAGGTCGCAGCAGGAGATACTCGCGATCGAGGACGTGTATCGTAGGTGAAGAGCGTCCTTATCCAGCGCATATCCGGATATTTGGCAGAGAATGATCGCCCGGAAAAGACTAAATGGAAAGGCTCACACTGGGCTGATGAAAAGACGTTCATCCAGCCCGTTAGATTGATCCCATTTTTGTTCCTTTTTGTCACCCCGTCCGCAATAGACAATGGATAAATAGCGTGCTGAATACGGCGTGTTTCACAAATATCG
>PQXF01000058.1:7957-12793 GCA_003194445.1 Candidatus Methanogaster sp. | reverse complement strand
ACTATCTGGCAGATAATCTCGTAGGCGATGGTTTGGAACATGCGCTATTGGGCATCCCGGATCCCGGTCAGTGTTACTGGATTTTTCGGTCGGACCCCCAGTGCCCCAAATTGATACTGGTCCCAAATTATTTCATTGGCCGTACACGCGAGATTGAGCGGATCAATCGAGCTATTGTACAGACCTCAGGGGGTAAAAATGAAAATCTTTTCATAACCGGTGAGCGTGGAATTGGAAAGAGCTCATTGGCTGTCATCACGCGTTACATCGCAGAAGAAAAATATCAGTTTGTTAGAGCTCACTGTTACGTGGGGGCTGCAAGGAACATCAGTGATGTTTGTCGGATTGTGCTTACGAAGATGCTGCAAGCGATGCCTGATAAAGGTCTTTTTGATAAAGCAAGAGATGTAGTTGGAAAATATATAAAAGGGATCCAGCTTGGAGTTTTTGGCGTAGGTATGAATGTTGAGTTTACTGATAATCAAAAACTACTCGAAGATTTACCTTTGAATTTTTTATCCATCATACGTGGCATCTTTGAAACAATTAAAGAAGATAAAACAGGTTTACTCCTGATATTAGACGATCTTAATGGGATGTCAAATGTTCCGGAGTTCTCATATTTTCTTACAAGTTTTGTGGATGAAATAGCATCTTCTCAGAAACTTTTACCGATTTTATTAATACTTGTGGGGATCCCGGATAGGATGAGCGATCTTGCAAAGAATCAGCCTTCAATAAGCAGGATTTTTAATGTAATAGAGCTTAATTCGATGAATAACAATGAATCGGAAGAGTTTTTTAAAAAAGCCTTTGAAAGCGCTGATATAACTATTGAACAAGACGCCTTGCCTATTTTAACTCGTTACTCTGGTGGTCTGCCCGTGCTTCTTCACGAAGTTGGAGATGCCGTCTATTGGGAGGATTCTGATAGTTGTATTAATAGAGATGATGCTATCAAAGGCATCTTTCATGCTGCAGAGACTGTGGGGCGGAAGTATCTTGACCGGCAAGTGTGTCAAACGCTTCGCAGTGAAACATATCATTCTATTCTGCGAAGAATGGGCAAATTACCTTTAGAAGCAAAATTCAGGAGAAAAGAACTTGTAAAAGAAATGAACGAGTCAGAGCGCAGGAATTTTGATAATTTTCGTCGAAGAATGGAAGAGCTTGGAGTTTTGGCAAAGGAAGAAGTTAGAGGTGAGTATAGGTTTTCAAATGAGCTGTTCAGGTTATATGTAATGATTGAAGCGCTTATAGCTGAGGAAAGAGGATGAAAAATCCATATACCTCAACCACCCACCTCTATCATGCTTACACTAACACGCGACCCCCCTTCCGCGGATACCCCTCGAGTTTATTCGGGGGCGAAACTCAAAGCTGCTTAACCACAGCCATAACCCTATCGATCTCGCTTTCCGTGATCACAAGCGGCGGTAGGAACCGGAGCACGGTATCAGCAGTGCAGTTAAGAAGTATACCGCGTTCTCTTGCCATATTCACCAGATCGCCACACCCGGCCTCGAAGTCGATCCCGACCATAAGCCCGATACCGCGCACCTCGCGCACCCTGTTTCCGGCGAGCGATTCGAGCGATTGCAACCCCTCGCGCAGACGGATACCAAGCGTCCTTGACCGCTCCACAAGCCCCTCGTCCCTGATCACGCCAATCGTTGCAAGAGCGGCTGCACATGCGAGCGGACTTCCCGCGAATGTTGCACCATGTTCGCCGCGCCCAAATGTCAGATCCTCGCGCGACGCCATCGCACCGATCGGAAATCCGCTGCCGAGTGCCTTTGCCATGGTCATGATGTCAGGCACAATCCCGTAACGTTCGTAAGCAAACCATGCGCCAGTTCTCCCAAACCCGGTCTGGACCTCATCGAGGATCAGCAGGATATCGTTTGAGTCGCAGATCTCCCGCACCTCGCGGAGATAATCCGTGGACGCTATGTGGATTCCGCCCTCCCCCTGGACCGCTTCGAGGACTACGGCTGCCGTATCCGGCGTGATTGCCTCAGCGACCGCTGCCGCATCGTCGTATTTCACGAATGTGACGCCCGGGATGAGCGGCTCGAAGGGTTTTCGGTACTTCTCTGTGTGCGTGAGACTGAGCGCCCCAAGCGTCCTTCCGTGAAACGAGTTTTCGCTTGCGATGAAATCGGTTCTTCCTGTGCTACGGCGCGCAAGTTTCATGGCAGCCTCGACAGCTTCAGTGCCAGAGTTACAGAAGAAGATGCGGTCGAGTCCGGTCAGATAGTTGAGTTCCTCTGCGAGTTTTATCTGCGGCTCGGTGTAATAGAGGTTCGAGGTGTGTATAAGCGTCTCTGCCTGCGTCCGGATCGCTTCAACAACTTTCGGGTGGCAGTGCCCGCAGACGTTCACAGCAACTCCTGCGATGCAGTCGATGTACTCGTTGTCTTCCAAGTCCCAGACCCGGGCACCGCTGCCGCGGGTTAGGGTGATGGGCTGGCGGGTGTATGTGGGCTGGATGTATCTTGCTTCTGCTTCTATGGGGGTCATGGTTGCAAGGGTTATTGGTGCAGCGGGTACTTTTGGGTTTTGGGTCTACCAGCCACGCTATTTCGCACTGACATGGCTATAGCAGGTGTTTTACGACCACACTCTCAAACACGGATCGCATATCTTCCCCGGGTTTGAGCGCCATCAGCGCAACAAGTATCTCCTCTGCAACCGCAGGCTCGTGGATGATTGTGCAGTCAACGCAGCTCCAGACCATACCACCAGTTGAACTTTCGACATACTTGCCGCCTGTGCGCTCGTCGTTGCACGGATAAAACGGGCAGAAACAGAACGTACAGTCCTGCCCCTCAAAATGACATGGATAATATTCACAATCTCTTCTGCCCACGCGTCTTCCTCCCTTAAGCACATCCTCAATGTTTCTTCTGGCGAGATTCCTCCCCCACTCGGATATCACACTGCTGATCACATCGATCAGTTTCTGGTTCATGAACTCCGTATCGATCCGGATGCAGTCTTTGCCGCACTCATGCACCTCAATCCCGTGCTCGGAGAGGCGGCAGATCAGTTCTGACGCGTCCATCCCGAAATCACTGATATCTACCAGTATCTGACTCTCCTCGCTCTTGATGATTGAAAATCCCCGTATATTTTCCAATTTTCCGGTCAGGTTGGCATCCATTTAAAACCTCATGGCAAATCCGGACAGTTCAGCAGACCCAGACTCCGACTCAATCTCTTCAATCTCCAGACCCGAGACGTTTGCAGCCACGGGACCTTGCCTGAGCCGCCTGATCATCTCTTCGATCTTCTCGCCTTGTCCCTGGATCGCGGTCTCGACGCTGCCGTCCGGCAGGTTTCTGACCCAGCCACAGAGGCCAAGATCGTTTGCGCATCTCACTGTGAAGTATCTGAATCCTACGCCTTGTACTCTGCCGGTTACGGTGATGTGGGTGGTCTTCATACCGTCGCCTCGCTATCACGCAAAGTAGAGTTTTCATTCATCCGACTGACTATATCTCTTTTCCTCATGAGGGTCTGGACTACACTGTGCCACCACGCCGCCGTAAAGTTTATATACGATTGTAACTCATTATGATAATAACAATGTGGAAAGATCCGTACCGGTTCAAACCAACAGAATCCGATCACATTGGAGGTTGGCACATCGGCTCTGTGGAGGCTGTCGATGGTGCAGCCAAAATCAGCAAAAGGGGGACAAACATAATGGATAAAAACGGGGTAACAAACATCTTGGCGATATCGGTTATACTATCGGCTATGATCTGCACGGTTTCGGCAGGTCCGGTTAGTATGTCCGTATCGCAAGTTGAACTTGAGGGAATAAACGCCATACAGAAGGCAATAGACGCAAACGGGGGTAACTGGACTGCAGGCGAAACGTCTGTATCCGAACTTACGGTAGAAGAGAAGCTGCAATTATGCGGTGCAAGAGTAGGTCCGATTCCGGACGATGCGCAATTTGCGCAACTGCCTCTGCGGGCAGGCGTCACTTATACGGAATCATTCGACTGGCGCAACAAGGATGGCAAGGACTGGATGACATCGGTCAAGAGCCAGAGTTCGTGTGGAAGTTGCTGGGCGTTTAGCACGCTTGGTGTCGTCGAGGCAGCAGTCAACATCCAGGCAAACGATCCGGACATTGATATTGATCTATCAGAGCAGCATCTCGTATCTAATTGTTGCAGTGCCGGAGATTGCGGCGGCGGATGGCCCGACTGGGCACTTAAGTATGTGAGGGACACAGGAGTGTCAGATGAGAGTTGTTTCCCATACACCAGATCTAACGGCGCATGTACGCCATGCTCTGGCTGGGAAGTGAATCCATGGAAGATTGAAAATTATATATATGTATCATCATCGAAAGACGCATTTAAGTCCGCTCTTCAGGAGTATGGTCCACTGTCGGTCTTGCTGTCGGTACCAGACGACTGGTATTATTACAGAAGCGGTGTCTATGAACCGTCATGGTTAGCCACTGACGGAGTCGGGTGGGCAAACCATGCGGTCGTACTGGTCGGCTGGGATGATTCCGATGGTTGCTGGATCATCAAGAACAGTTGGGGCTCAGGCTGGGGTGAGCAGGGCTATGCAAGAGTGAAGTACGGAAATCTAGAGAAGTATAATTATGCGTATGCTGTTACCGGCATAGTCCATGAGGGGACGAACCAACCACCGGTTGCAGGAGCATCTGCAAGTCCCGAAAGCGGAACTGTCCCGCTTGACGTAGCATTCACGGGCACAGGAACTGACAGCGATGGTACGATCGCCTCGTACGGATGGACGTTTGGCGATGGCGGAAGTTCAACATCGCAGAATCCAACCCACACC
>PQXF01000058.1:0-7493 GCA_003194445.1 Candidatus Methanogaster sp. | reverse complement strand
CCGCGAACTGGAATACTGTAGTTACCGGGTTCACTGTGACAGAGGGCGGTACCTTTGTGGAGATTCCATTTGCACAGACGAACGCCAGATACATCCGGCTACACGAGACTAAATTTGCACGGATGTACGGGCAGTGCACCGAGTTTGATGCATATACGTATACATGAGTAATCCGGGAGTTATCGGGGGTTATCGGTGGTTGCGCACTTTGCGCCACCGCCCCTTTCTATTTTTTCTACCGTTCGTGCAATCCAAAACTTTAGGTATGAACCGTTTATATATTTGATATTGATGGTTTCCGATTCTACCAGTGAAACTGTGGCTCAACAGATAGACGCGCTGCTACGCAGGATCGGGGCTGATCTGCAAAGCCACCATATCGTATTCCGGGAGGAACTGAAAAAGACGGCACCGAGGGCAGATCTCGTGGATGTGACACTCTGGGCGGAAGAAGGTAACGGGAATGTCTCATGCGAGATTGTAACCGTGCCCAACCAGATCTTTGAACCGGGGACGGACCGATATACCAAACTACTCGAGTATATTGCGGTCTGTCTGAATATACGGGGAGAGACGCTTGGAATAAGGCGGATCGGGATAGAGACCAGCCCTGAACTTGCTACCGATCGACTCATAAGCGACGTGAAAGAGTACTTTGAGCGCGAGTTTTTCATAACACTCCTCGATGCAAACTTTGGTAAGCCGATACAGTGGCGGAAAGGGAGAATCGAGCAGGGGGAGATCAGGATCGGTCAGGTCAGGTCAGGACGGTACGATTCCGGAAGGTCTGTCGGGATGGTGGTCACAGGAACCGACATCAAGACGGTCGCTCTCGAGAGTGGCAATATCGTCTACCGAAATGAGATTGCTATCGAGGAAGGAAGACTGATTGAAGAGGTGCTTGAAGAGTGTCTCACAAAGGCTGCTACCGAGGTTGGTATCAGTAAGGACGAGGATGTATATATCGGCGTTCCCGGACCGGTGGATCCTTACGGGAATATTGTAAGAATTGCAGAGATGAAGGGTGTGACCAGGGAGTCGCTTGAAAATTTGCAGCGGAAGTGCCCCTCTATCAAGTTCATCAACGATGCCAATGTAGAGGCTGTCTATCACAGGATCGTCTGGGCAGGGGATCTCGCAACCGAGCAGCCGACTGTGGCACTTGTCTTGCGAAAAGGTATCGGGTTTGCAATTCTCGTGGAGGGTTACCTCCTGTCCTGGGTGGGAGCACCGATGGAGACTCATTTTAGGGTGAACTTCTCAGAGGATGCTACAATCTGTAATTGCGGCATGAAAGGGTGCCTTGAGCTTCCATCCGAATGGGTGGTTGACAGGTTCATACACCTAACATCGGAGAGGGGTGTAAAACTTCCGCCCGATTTTGCAGAGAAGGTAGCGTGCGCAGGCGAGAAGCGTGACCTGCTGGCAGCAGACGTCGGCACGTTCTTAAGACGCGACCTGAAGCTACAGAAGGTTGCATCGGACGTGTTCATGGAGTACGGGGCGAATCTCGCGGTTCTATTCGGGGAGCTGGCGCGGCTGATGGAGGTCACCGGGTTCTGGGTGGCGCTAAGCGGCGGCATGGTCCAGCAGAAGGAGGAGAGGCAGATGATCATTCAGGGAATTGCGAAGGGGATCAGTGATAAATTCCCAGGGCTTAAGATAGAGATACTCGGCGGGATCGAAGAGGCAAGGGGAAGGGCTGGAGATGAAGACGAAGAGGAGATAACCCGGTACGAGCGGATTTCAGGGAAGTGGCAGGGTGCAGCAGGCGCGGCTCTCTGTGCACTACAGGAGAAGCAGATGAAGATGCGGATCGAGCTTGACACGAAATTGATGATAGATGAGGCAGAAGGGGCTGCGATCTCCGAGATAGCCGAAATACTCTGCACAGGGCGAAAACTATCCACATACACGATCATCGGTGTTGCCGGACCATCGGGTGGCGGGAAGACGTACTTTGCCGAACTCGTGAAGAACGGGATCGAGAAACTCGATAGGGATGGTTCGGACCGGGCGACCGCAGAGATCATAGCGATGGACGATTACCTGATACCGAAAGAAAAGCGGGAAAGGGGTGGAATCCGGGCGAAATACTCTCTTGCCCGGCTGTGGGCTGATATAGTGGATGCCAATAACGGAGATACTGTTAGCCATCCTGTATTCGATCAGGTCTCACGCGTGAGGTACAGCAAATTAGGGAGATTTCTGGACGAAAAATCTACACTGTTTGGCAGCCGGTTGTCTGAAAGTCATACCGAACTTTTTCGCAATATTAACCGGATGACTGAATGGTCAGGAGAGGCGGAGATAAAGTTAAATCCGGATAAAGACCTCGTTATCCTCATCGACGGCATTCTGGCACTGGATAATCGGGCGGTCGATAAACTGTACTATGATTACCGCATATTCGTACATGCGTCATGGATATGGCGGCTCTGCGCTGCAGTTTACAGAGCATGGCAGGAGAAGTGGTACCAGGGCGCAAATACCGCAGAGATCATCGAAAAATTCGTGTTCAAGCGTCCTGAAGAGGAGGCAATCATAAACGTCACATATCTGGATGCGGATATGATGGTTGAGAACGATTATTACGAGTTGAAGGTGGACTCTGATCTGAAAACCCTTCTGGGCGAAGTATATCCGCTCCTTGACCCGGATTTGTGTGCCCAGTATTATATTATCTATGCGATTATGGGGGATAACGGATATGACGCGAAAACGATCTTTAACGAGCGACTTTGCGATATAAACGAGTTAATAAGGACGAGCAGGATAGAGGATATGTACGAAGAGGGTGCTGGGAGGCGGCTGGAAGAGGATATCTGCAAGATGGTGGAGTCGGGGTGAGCATTCCGAAGCAGAACCTACCGGTGTCGGTTATCGTGTGAGTTCCTTCCAGATATACACAAATCGCTGGATCGCTGTTAAATTGCTCGCTATCGCGATAAACACTATCGACCACCCGAGAAATGAAAACCCATAGATCATATTAGGATACAGGAAGTAAAGGATGCTTGCAAGCATTATAATTACAAGACGGTCAGCCCTCCCGAGTATTCCACCGTAATACCTGCCAACCCCGACTGCCTGCGCCTGCACACCGAGATAACTGGTAATAAGCGTGCCAACGACCGCAGCAACTCCGATCCGCCAGTCCACATACGCTCCGAAGAATATTCCGCAGATGATGAAGACGTCGGCATACCGGTCGATCACATGATCCAGGAAATCGCCGCGCTTGCCAGCGGTTCCTGAACTTCTTGCAAGTTCCCCATCCATCGCATCCGCGATCCCGTTTAAGAGCACCATCGCACCGGCAGCAAGTACAGGCGTTGTACTGTCACCCGACACCGCATACAATATTCCTGCCGAGATCGCAAAGATAAGGGAGATGACTGACAGGGCATCAGGCGTTATCGCCGTGTGGGAGATGATCCCGACAAGCGGCTTTAAGATGCTTTTTGCATGAGGGCGCAGGGAATCAAGTGACATCGTAATCTTACAGGATCTTGATGCTTGGATCTTTCAGGTTATTTAGCATGGCGAGATTGAGCAGCATTGGCGTTAATGACTCGATCGTTCTTGCTGCTGCGAGCGGACCGGCATCCAGCGGACGCAGGCACTCGATTTCATCGGTGAGATCGATCACGACCTCCTTTGAATGATGATCGTCGCCGCAGATCATCACATCGCACTTGAATGTGGGATCGAGACTACACAGCCGCCCGGACGCGATTGTGTGATATGCCGCAACCACAGAGGTGCCTTCTGGCAGCATCTCCAGAATCTCTTCTGCCACACTCCCTTGCGTTGGGGGGGTGTACTCGAAATATTCGGCTTTTGTCATCGGAACGACAGGGGAGATGATGATCTGGCAATCGAGCACAGGGCGCACGATATCGATCACTCCTGCGACGTGTTTGTGAGGTACTGTGAGTATGATCACGTCCGCGCCCTCGGATGCGGTCCGGTTATCAAATCCTAAAATGTCGCCTTTCATTCCTTGACCTGCAAGCGCATCTCTGTAGCTTTCGGCTGCTATCTCTGCCTTGTCTGCTTTGCGCGAGCCGATGCGGATGTGGTGGTTTCCTGCCCAGTTAAGCGCAAAACCCTCTCCGATGTCACCGGTCCCGCCAAGAATCGCTATATTCATATAACCGAGATGGTGCACGCGTCACATTAAGTTTTGGATGGGGGCAAGATGCGGAGTTATATGCAGCCCAACACAGTCCCGAAACACTCAACGTAACTCCACAAAACTCAGGCTCTCATGTAGCCACATCACACTTTTTAACTCTGACCGCATCCCACATATCATGAACATTGATGAAATAACATTCTATGACCAGATGTTAAACTACCAAAACGTCCTCTTTCTCGGTCATCGCAATGCCGACCCGGATGCGGTATCGAGTGCGTTCGCGCTTGCCGAGTCTTTCGGCGGCACGGTGGGTGTTGCGGATCATTGTGGCAGGGTGGCTTCCATGCTGGTCGATCAACTGGAGATCGAGGTTGTGTATGTGCCAGATCCGTCTGACTACGATTTTACGGTGGTTGTGGACACGTCGACCCAGTCGCAATTAAACGATCTGGTGCTCGGCGATTACTGCGTGATCGATCACCATTCAGTCTCTCAGTTGATCGATGGTGCAAGCTTCTATCTGCACAGGCTTGTCGGCTCGACTGCGGAGATCGTCGTCAATATCCTGAAATGTATGAACGCTCCGATCAGGGAGCGCACAGCGCTTGCGCTCATGACTGGTATCATCACAGATACGGGACATTTCAAACATGCCACAACAGGTTCGTTTCGAGCGATTGCCGACCTCATCGAATTAGGTGGAGTCAGTTACAGCGAGGCTCTCGATCTGCTCGCAAGCACGCCACAGGACATCTCGATGCGCACCACTGTACTCGAATCAGCAAATCGCGCCAATATCCTGAAGGTCGATGACTGGATCTTCGCGATCTCTGAGTCGGATTCGTTCGGGGCTGCCGTTGCCACTGCGCTTACAAACATCGGTGCGGACATCTCATTCGTGGGGACGGCGAGGGACGGGATAACGAAGGTGAGCGGACGCGCAAAGCGGGATGCGATCAGATGCGGCATCAATCTTGGGGAGATGATGCGTGACATTGGCCTCGAGTATCACGGCTCTGGTGGCGGACATGCCGGCGCTGCCGGGATGGAAGTAGTCGGGACTTCCGAAGTAGTGCTCAGCCGATGTGTCGCGGAGTCAAACAGCATTCTTAAAGGGGTGAGCCGGAATTAGTCGCATCGGAGCCGCCATCTCCTGGTGCTCGAGTTTATGCCAACGGCTTTGCTTCGCTTGCGCTCACAGTCACGAATCTGATAATCGACAGAACCGCATCCGGATCATTAGACGGTGTCAGTCACAGCCAGCCGCGAGGGTCCCAGGCGCTTTGGAGATAGCCCTGCACCGAGATGTGCCTGCATGGCCGCGTCCAACAGATCCTCGCACCCGGAAGCGAAATGCAGATGTGATATGCACGAGCAGTCGGTGCATCCGAATCCCGGGACTGATTCGCATGCAAGACCAATCCCCTTAGCGACTGCACATTCGAGATCCTGATCGGTTGACGATGCCACTGCGCACCGGAACGATGTGAGCGGAAGCAGATGATCGATATGCCACTTTCGGGTCATATTCCTGCCGCATAACACACTCAAGTGGCGGTATATCCGTTTGAAGCCGCCAGACCCGCGGGCTGACCCGGTGTACGCATAATACCCACTCGTAAGATGTAAAATCCCAAGTCTTCCCACCTCCTGAGAAGTACTTTCGCGCAACTGCAGGATCAGCGTGTAGATCCCTTTGTCATAACTCGGATTCAAAGTCCTCTATAGTATAATTGAAGTTCGCTCTGCCGTTTATAGTGAACATCTCCTTTGTCAGAAGCCAGTATATCATTGCAAGCGATTTTCTTCCCTTGTTATTGGTCGGGATCACCAGATCCACATTCGCTGTCGAGTTGTTGGTATCGCACAACCCGATCACCGGAATGCCGATGCTGACCGCCTCTGTGATTGCCTGTGCATCGCCGGTCGGATCGGTCGCCACAACGATCTGGGGTTCGATATAGCGGGCATACTGCGGATTGGTCAGCGTGCCAGGCACGAACCTGCCAGTGATTGCAACAGCGCCGGCAATTTTTGCAAATATGCCTGAAGGGCGCTGCCCATACTGACGCGCCGATATGACAAGAATCTTCTGTGGCGGGTATCGCGCAAGCAGTTGGGACGCTTGCCGGATGCGCTTATCGGTCGTCTCCACGTCAAGCACATACAGCCCATCGGTGCGAACCCGGTAGATGAACCGGTGCATGTCCCCGGTCTTCTGCTGGGTGCCGATATGGATTCCAGCAGCAAGATACTCATCGAGCGGCACAATTGGCTCGTACTCTATCTCATTTTGTCCGTTGTTTTCTTCATCCAAGCAATTCACCTATGTTATCGTGTTCGATTTTGTAACATCTGGAGGATCAAGGGATATATACTTTGTCACAGACCCCCCACTAAAGGGTAGTGTACTACTTTATATCTGATAACTCAAATTCAAAAAATCAACCCAATCCAGAGGCGCGTCTTGAAGATACTCTTTCATAGCAGGAGTCATCTTATTTTTATAGTGTTTCATGAAGTTTCTATACATCTGAAACATCTCATACATTTTATCGACTCGTTCGACCTTCTTTGCGAAGCATTTTGTCTTTCTCACCAGATTGCTCTGGCAGCCTCTCGCAACTCCATTCATATTTCCTAGTTCTGATGTTTTCTGTGGTCGATAGCAGTAGCCGTCACGTGTGTAGAGATCGCGGGCGTCACTCGCTTGTCTTTGCGACCTTGCGACCTTGCGTTAAATCAGAGGAACGCAGGGACGCGAGGGCACAAAGTCGCAAAGAATGAGAAGTCTCATCTTCCGACATCTTTTGAAAACCACAGAATCCGTCAGAATCAGCATATTTCTATCTGCGATGTCCGGATATCGCAAAGATTTCCTTCGCCTACGACCCACTGCCGATTTATTTTCGTTAATCTGCCAGCACTCTTTGTTTTTGACAATTGACCATAACGATAGCATGTAGAATCGTATATCTTCTCTAACCCTTCGCGATATTGGTCATTCCCATCGCTATAGAACTCGATCGGATTAGACAGGGTAGGCAGTTCCATCCCATCCATTATACGCATCAGAAAACGGTTGCATGTATCCTGAGTTCTTTTCCCTACCGCAAAACCCACGATGAACTTTGTATCTCGCTTTATTTCGACATAAATCCATGCATCGCCTTCGAAATCTGTATCTGTTGCTCCTTCGTCCACGTTTTTTTGTTTTTTTTAACGTATAGGAAAGTATAAACGTATTTGTGTATCTTGCTGCTGAAATGAGAAGGTTGATTTCCTTAGCTTTCGTTTTATGTTGTGTGTATAGAAAAACCAAAGCAAGGAAATCAGTAACAATTACAGT
>PQXF01000057.1 GCA_003194445.1 Candidatus Methanogaster sp. | reverse complement strand
TATTATTTATATCACAATTAACGCGAATAGCTGTATAGATAATATTATTTATAAATTATATTTCACTTATTTTAGGATTGCTGTTCAGAATAGGATGTCTGGTATCGGCTAATCTGACAAAGTGGAATTAGAACCCACCTTAATAAAGTCTTCTTGAGAACGCACTCTTGAGAAGTCGAAGAATGTTACGAGTCCCATCAACCGTCGCGCGACAACGATATATAGTAGGATATGAAGATTTTTTGTCATGCCTGCAAATTAAATTATCGCGACACTTACAGCCTCAAAACCCTTATATGCCCCCCCCCTCAAAAGAGTAAACCGGACTTGGGTTGGGGGATGATATACAAGTCCTGACCGACTGGAATCCGGACTGTTACACTGCACAACCATGACCATTAGGAGAACAAAGATCGTCTGCACCACCGGACCAGCCACTGAATCCGAAGAATCCCTGCGCCAGCTGACCAGACACGGCATGGATATCTGTCGGCTCAACATGTCGCACGGCATGCATGAGTGGCACGCGAGGCAGATACGCGTGGTAAGAACACTTTCGAATGAGCAGAACCGTGCTGTCGCTATAATGCTGGATATCCAGGGTCCGAAGATCAGGACCTCCCGTGTGCAGGGCGGAAGCGTCGTTCTACGTGCTGGAGATGATCTTACCATCAATTCCAGCGATATAATCGGGGATGCGCGTCATATCGGTGTGAGGTATCCACTATTTGCTAAAGAGGTGTCAAAGGGTCAGACGATCATGATCGATGACGGCAGGATCCGAATGGTGGTCGTGGGGACTGATGGGGTGTGTGTTGAGGCTAAGGTCGTTGTCGGAGGCGTTCTCACCGATAAGAGGGGGGTAAGCGTTCCAGAGGCACATTTTTCAGTACCAAGCGTCACTGAAAAGGATAAAAAGGATCTCTCATTCGGAATAGAACATAATGTCGATTACATTGCAGTTTCATTCGTGAGGAGAGCGTCCGATATCTCCGGCGTCAAGCAGATGATCCATGAGCAGGGGGCAGATATCCCGGTCATCGCCAAAATCGAGACGAAGAAGGGGCTTGACAATTTTCCGGAGATACTGAAGGTGGCGGATGGGATCATGGTGGCGAGAGGAGATCTCGGAGTCGAGATTCCGATCGAAGAGGTGCCGGTTACGCAGAAGAGGCTCATCGCGGAGTCCAATGCGTCTGGCAAGCCTGTCATCACAGCCACCCAGATGCTTGAATCGATGATCCATGATGCGATCCCGACCCGCGCCGAGGCGACAGATGTCGCAAACGCCATACTGGACGGGACTGATGCGATTATGCTCTCAGGGGAGACCACGGTCGGGAACTATCCGATCGAGAGCCTTATCATGATGGACCGGATCGCAAGAACGACCGAGTCTGTTGGATGGCGGGTGCGCACGGAAGCAGACGCCGATGCGACCGAACTCTCGATCGAACGCAGCATCGGGCATGCCGTCTGCCAGCTTGCATGCAATCTGAATGCCGCAGCGATCATCACCACCACGTACTCGGGAAGCACGGCAACCGTCGTCTCGATGTACCGCCCGAAAACTCCGATCATCGCGATAACGCCGGACAAGGTGACATTTCACAGACTTGCACTTATATGGGGTGTTACTCCGCTTATAATCCCTGTGGTGGAGACGATTGATGAGGCGATGGATGCATCGGTGCAATCCGCGATGGATGCTGGTTTTGTAAAGCCGGGGGACCGGGTGGTACTCACGACCGGAGTGCCGATCTTCGTTTCCGGGACCACCAACCTGATCACGGTGAGGGTGGTGGAGTGAGGAGAGTCTTTTTATTATTTTCTGGGAACGTCGGATTGTCTTACGCAACCACAACTGCCATAATGGAGAATCATCGATCTAAAAATACTGTTTTAGCCACAGATTAATGCTGTTGTGGTCTAAACCACGAGTACCAAGCTGAAATTTCGAATTTCATCGGATAGCGGGCTTTCAAGCGATTACCAGAGGTACCACAATGGATCAGAAGATAAATAAAGTTTGTGGCATCGAGTCCACAAACTCTTATGTCTTCGCCGCAATCCGGATCAGTGACGTGGAAGAGCCAATAATCAAGAAATTCTCAACGGATGGTAAGGGACTGCTTGAATTGCGAAACTGGCTTAAAGAGAACGACGCCCTATCGGTGGCAATGGAAAGCACTGGAATCTACAGATGATCCTTGCAAATGCGAAAGAAATCCACGATCTCATGGTGGAAGAGTAACCACAACTTAATTGAGCAAGTACAACAGAACACACCCAACAGGTGACTGCAATGCAGATAGACATCAAACATGAGTATAAGAGACAGACGATCCATGTCCTGATCGGAATGATTGTCCTTGCGTTTCCGTTCCTGCCTCTGCAATATCTCGTATTGCTATCGCTTCTCTTATTCCTCTTTGTCCTGTTACTGCCGCGGTCAGGTGGACTCTTTGGAATCCTATCGTATCGCGGGTCCGGTGTAGCCATCAAAAGACCCCTGGGCGCGATCTGCCTTAGTGGGAGCATGTTGCTCCTGCTTCTGATCGCATGGATACTCACATTCACCGAGTACGAGTTTCCGGTCTTCATCATCGGAGGTGCAATAGCGATCACCACCTTCGGCGACGGCATCGCGACGATCCTGCGTGTTGCCGACCAGGCAAGGTATGAAGTACTTGGTAACATCAAGTACCCCGAACGCGGGTACTATGAGGGGAGAACAAAACCTGAGTCTATCAAGGTCAGTTTGACGCTCCTCTTCATGGGAACCGTCTTTTCATTCCTGATCGGATGCTGGATCCTGCACTGGACAGAGCCCACATCATTTTCGGTCCCGTTCCAGCTAATCTTCTTCATCTCGGTCATAGGAGCCGTAACAGGCGCGCTTCTCGAATGTATCTCGACAAGGATCCATGACAACATCACAGTTCCGATCGGCTCTGCGATGGCGATGTGGCTCTTCTTCAGTTTCGGATATTCAGTCTCGTACGTATCGATGGTGCTTGCGCTTGCTTTCGCACTGATACTTGGGTATCTGGCATACAGGGCAAGGATTGCTGACATATCAGGACTGCTCAGCGCAACCCTTGTCGGAGTTCTGATCATCGCATTCACAGATGTCTGGTGGTTCCTGCTTCTTCTGGCATTTTATTTGCTCGGAGGCGGATTTACAAAGTACAAATATAAGTATAAGCAGTCGCTCGGGATTGCGCAAGGAAAAGGAGGCGCGAGGGGGTACAAGAATGTCTTCAGCAACAGCATCGTTGCGATCGCTGCAAGCATCTGCTATCCGATATTTCCGGAGGCAGCGAATATGATTCTTTACGTGTACCTTGGTTCGGTTGCAACAGCAACTGGTGACACGCTTGCAAGCGAGATCGGGACAACGTACGAGGGAAGCCCTCGCATGATCACCACCTTAAAGAAAGTTGACCCCGGCGTCGATGGAGGGGTATCTTCACTCGGCGAGGCTGCTGCGTTGTTTGGGTCTCTTGCGATCGCGCTTCTCGCGCTCCTATTTGGCGTGATCGGGACCGACTCCGCATGCATCCTCGGGATATCGATCGTTACCTTAAGCGGATTTCTCGGCACGAACATCGACAGTCTTCTCGGCGCAACCCTGCAGCAGCGAGGCATCCTCTCAAATAACGGCGTGAACGCGGTCTCAACCGCTATCGGTGGCATCGTGGCTGGCGCGATCTGGATGGCTCTGGCGTGAGTGATTTCTTGCCAGATACGGGTTTTAAGAGAAGACCTTCGCAAGTTCCGCTTCCAGAAAAGGATTCATGGAAGCGTTATACCCGTGCCCCTCTGCCTCGATTACATGCAGCGATTTTGGCTCGCCGATCTTTATGTAGGTCTGCTGTGCGCTACTATATGGGATGATCGGATCGTTTGAGGAATGGATCATCACAAACGTTCTCGGGCTGATCTCATCCAGATACGTGTCAGGATCAACCGATCGATAAAACCGGATCACATCAGGGTCTTTCATTCTGCCTGAAGCAACCAGCGCATCGATCCCGTAGCCGCACGTACTGATCGCAACAACGCCCCGCGCCCTCTCGTCAAGAGCGCATCCGATGATCGCAAACCTGCCGCCGTTGCTCTCGCCGAGATACAGGATCCGGTCAGGATCGATCTCTGGCTGTCGCCGCAGCACCTCTGCTGCTGAGAGGGCATCAGATACCATCTTGTGCTGCACAGGCTCCTCTCCGTTTAGAAACATCCGGAGATCGCCTTCCATGTTGATGCCGCCGAGATTGCGCTGGTCGATAGCGACGCTCGCATACCCGATATCGCAGAGGTATCTGGCAAGCCCCTGTTCACCCTCCTTTGTCACGGTTGCACCAGGGAGCAGCACGATTCCTGGAACTTGTCTTCCGGAACTATCCTCTGGTATCCGGATGAGTCCTTCGATATCGTCCCCTCTGCTCTTGTAAACAACCTCAGAGAGTGTGTAATTATCCGTTTTTTCGAGCAGTTCTCGCACGGGCTCTGTACCCGGATCCAGTGCGGGCATCCGGTACCTCAACAACCCATCGTTGGTCACGTCCCACTCCGGCTCCTGCTTTGTGATGCACCCTGTGAGACTGAGTGTGAGCATGAGAGAGACTACAATGATCAGGAGGATGATCCCGCTGGCAAATGATCGTTTCATGTTTGCATACCACCATAACTGAAATTTCAAATTACGTTTATAAACCCCCGTATATTAAACGTTCTTCACTCTTCCATTGATCCGTCGGAGTGGTAAAAAAGAAAAGCACCAGTATCTAAAAAAAGTCGTCACAGATGCCAGATGTGCCGGAGAAGGCACACCCGACACTGTGCTAACGTATAACACAAAGGAGCGTTAAATAGACCCACTCTTGATCACGTGTGCGATTGCACCGCCGCTTACAAGAATCTCGATGATAACGAAGAGCCATGCTGCAAGCAATCCCGCAGTTCCAAGAGCAGTACACGCGGACTGCATAAAGATCCCGCCATCCAGATCGCAGAGCGGAAGGGCATCGATCCATGCCCTGCACAGGAAAACCGCGCCGATCATGCGTATCATCTTGTTTTCAAACGAGTAGATCAGTAGCACCCCGGCTATGACCAACCCGAGACTGCCCGCGACCGCCACGAGCATCGTCTCGATCGATGTCATATCCCCCTGTACGAACACCGATCCTGTGGTGAGGGTAACCTCGCCAAGCGTTGCTGTAAGTCCTAGCGTTCGTGCAACCACTAAGTGAAAGCATTCGTGACCAAGCGTGGCTGAACCCCACCCAAAGATGAGGCACACTGCACCGCAGAGCACCTCGCCCATATCTCCCCATACATCTTCTGTTTTTACCCATGTCATGATAACCACTTCATTATTATGATAATGATGATAACTATACATCTGTTGTTCCGGTATATAAATGCAGCGGTCGATCAGGTCGCGCGTCGATGGGTTTAACAATGATAATTGCCATGCAACATTCTACGTAACACAGGAGACAAATCTATGAACACAGGTATACTGGTACTCGGACACGGAAGCACACTTCCATACAACAAGGAACTCGTTGAGACGATATCCGGAATGATCGCCGATCAGGACGATGTCGTCGTACGGACAGCGTTTTTGAATATGGACAAACCGACTCTGAAGCAGGGGCTGGAGAGTTTCGCTGGAACCGGCGTTGACCGGATCGTTGCGCTCCCAATCTTCCTTGCACACGGCGTCCACACGCTTGAGGACATACCAAAGGAACTGAATCTGGATGAGGATAAGAGAGCGGTAACAGAGATCGATGGGAAGTCGGTTGATATCGTTTATGCCGCTCCGCTCGGCGCAGATGCGTGTATCGCTGAACTTGCATACAAGAGGGCGGAAGAAGCGCTTTCACGCTGAATATGGATATCGCGGTGCTCGATCTGACGCATGGCGGCGATCTGATCGCACAGTCTTTCGCAGAGACTGATGGGGTCATCGCTGTCGATGTGTATGCCACTGTCAGTGACGAAGCGCGCCGCGATCTTGAATCGTCAGGCATCCCGGTTCTGACAGAACCACCGGATGCAGGCAGTTTCGATCTGATCGTCGCGCCTGTACATCTCGATTCTGCGTACAGGACGCTTCATGATGCGCGCGCCGCGGACGTGTCGGTGCCGGTGATCACGCACCATGCCGCGGTCTACGAGATACTGAAACAGCGTCTCGAGCGGTACCACGTCGTCGAGGTGACCGGCACGACCGCAAAGACGAGCACCGTGCGGATGCTCGCAGGAATGTTGGCGGAATGTACTGGCAAGAAGATCGTCTCGCATACCAGCGCAGGTGTTGAGTACTGGGATGGCGGAGGTGGGGATGGAGATGGGGCTGGGAGTGGCGGCATCAGTGCAAGAACGATCGCAAAGTGGAGCATTGCGCCGGCAAGCATCATCAGGGCGGTGCAATCGGTCAAAGCCGAGCCGGGAGTGGAACCGGATATCTTCATCTTCGAGGTCTCGCTCGGCGGCACAGGGCTTGCAGACACTGGAATCATTACCACGCTAACAGGTGATTACCAAATCGCAAACAAGACCGGAACAGCGTCCAGCGCGAAGATGCAGATGGTAAAGCGCGCAAAACCCGGATCAACGCTGATCTTAAACCGCGATGTCGGTTTAACCACTAACCCGGCTGCAAACGTCCTCATATTCGGGGACGGCGGAGCTGAAGGGGATGGGGTGGACGTGCGTTTCGAGGAGATCGACCATGAACATGCCGTCGTTACAGCGATGAACCGGCGCATCGAGTTTATAGTCGAGGACTATGATATCTTCTCGTACAGAACCGCAATTCTTGCCGCGGTCTCCGCTGCAATATCGATGAACACTGATCCGGACTGCATAGAGTCTTTTCTCGACGGTTTCCGCGGTGTAAGCGGGAGAATGAAGATCATGGAGATCGATGGCAGGACTGTCATTGATAACTCAAACTCAGGCATGAATATATCGTCTGCGGAATCTGCGATCGACCATGTCAGACGTATCGCAGGTGACGGGAGGGTCGTCATGATCATCGGGATTGAGGAGTACAACGTCTGCGAGGGGCTTGACACGGATGAGGTGGTAAGGCTGATCGGGCGGAACCAAGACTTTATCGATCGCTTCATCACGGTTGGCATAGAGAGCGACTGCGAAGCGGATGACCTGGATTCAGGGATTACAATGGCTATGGATCTGACAGAAACAGGCGATACGATCATATCGTGCGTTAAGTGCTTCAGGTGAATGTGGATGCTGTTAACAGGGATCGTTGTGTCATGTGATGTTGTGCAGTCCCTGACGATGGCTGGTTATGTAGGATAAGTTCTGATTTACTGTATGAAACAGAGAGAATTTCACAGTGACCAACATACGGTTTTGGTGCAGACTGTTCACATACAAAACGCTGGTGCAGCCAAACCGAATGCGAAAACGCGAGGTACAAGCCTTGTACTTAAGTGCAGAGTATAATGACTTTCAATTTGTCCACCATCCGTATTCTTTTAGAAAAACTTCTTCACCGTTGCTATATTGTTCGTAATCCCCCCAGATGTCATAGATGCTTTCATATCGTACTCCAGCAGTATAAAATCCCGGATTCCAGTGAACCGTTCCGTATGGCTCATAACTTCTTGCAGTCACCTCATCTGAGTAAACCCAATATCTTCCAGTACATTCATAAGCAAGCCATCCTTGCCTAAATTCCACAAGAATCCATGCATGTCCATATTGCTTACCTTCCATGTCCGCCTCTTGAATAATTGTATGATACCCGCAGTTTTCAAGCATAAATTCCATGTAAGCAGCCATCTGCGAACAGTCCCATCCACCAGCATCATAATCATCTACCCATTCACTATTTGCCAAATATTCTTGCATTGACTGGTCTGTCGGAAGTTCACAATCTTGCGAGTAATAATCGTTTGGTATTGGTCTGTTATACGGTATTATGTAAGATGGTGGGTCGTACTGCTTGGTCCTCTGTGGTGTTGGGGTTGGTCTCGATACCGTTCTATGAGGAGTGTTATCTTCATCGTATGATGGGTATGTGTGGCAAGTTCCACATTTCTTTGGGTCACCGTCAGCGTGCCCCAAAAGTTCTGTTGTAGGCACTGGAGTTGGTGCAACCGGTACAGGAGTGACGATCCGAGCAGGTGTCCAGATGGGTGTAGGTATCGGTTCGGGTTCAACAGTCTTTGATGGAGTATATTCCATGCAACCAGTGGTTGCAATTACTATTAATACTAATGTAAATATAATTATTTGTTTCATAATGTTCACCCAAATCTCTTATATACTACTCCCAGTATCTGCGATTTCACTCCCGAATTCTTTGTAATACATGTTGTTCATCCCCTTTTGGTGATTTCAGCTGTGTCATCGACATCCCTCGGAGCCGATATGTCAACTTCTAATATGATCGGATTCGGTTTTCGAACCGGTATAGAATCTTTTTACATTATTATTATCATAATGAGTTGTAATCGTATATTAACTTTGCGGCGACGTGATGGCGCCAGGTTACCACAGCAGATACAGCTATCGCACCCCAAATGGCTGTGAGCAGAAAGCACAACAATGACGGACTTACAGTATCGGTGTTGACTTGCCATAACGAACTTGTCGAAGCACATGACAAGATAGACACAAAATCGCTATGTATAAGCCTTGTATTTAAGTGCAGGCTATAGTGACTTGAGACCACCCCACCAATAGCAATATTTATATCGCTACAGACCCACTTTCAGACAACCAGGTCATGGGCTCGTGGTCTAGTCGGTTATGACATCGCCTTCACACGGCGGGGATCCTGCGTTCGAATCGCAGCGAGCCCATTTCAGTAACACCTGCAGGGACGGTGGTTAGCAGGTCGCGCGGGTGGCATCCGTGCTCTGCACCCTCTTCTTCGTCCACCCCAACCATCTCGGCAAATCGTTTAACTGTGATTGGGGATAAGTACTGCATAATGAAGTTCGATCCGGATGCAATCAAAAAATCAGCAGCGCAGGACTTTGAAGGGACATGGAACCGCGGCAAAGAGATAATCCCGGTTCCAGGAATCAATCAGGCATACCCACACCTTAAATTCGATTACGGAAAGCCACACCCAATCTTTGAGACGGTACACAATCTCAGAGATGCATATCTCAGGATGGGATTTTCCGAGACGATGAACCCGCTCATAGTCGAGGATCGGGAGGTGTACCGCCAGTTTGGATCAGAGGCACAAGCGGTTCTGGATCGGTGTTTCTATCTCGCAGGGCTGCCGCGCCCGGATATCGGGCTATCTGATGAACGGATCACAAAGATCGGCGAGATCATCGGCAGGAACGTAAGTGAAGATGACGCGACAACGGTCAAGCAGGTGCTTCACTCGTACAAGAAAGGGGTAATTGAGGGCGATGACCTGATTCCGGTGCTCGCAAGGGAACTTAAGATCGATGATCCGAAGGTTGCTGTAATGATTGATCAGGTCTTTCCTGAGTTTCGGGAACTGGTTCCGGAACCGACTGGAAAGACGCTTCGCAGCCACATGACTTCCGGCTGGTTCATCACACTATCAGCACTCATAGGTAAACAGGATCTTCCGCTGAACCTCTTCTCCATCGACCGGTGCTTCAGAAGAGAGCAGTCAGAGGACGCGTCCCGGCTGATGACGTATCATTCAGCATCATGTGTTTCGATGGGAGAGGATGTGACCGTTGATTACGGAAAAGCAGTATCCCAGGCTCTGTTATCCCAATTCGGGTTCGAGAAGTTCAGGTTCCAGCCAGATGAGAAGCGGAGCAAGTACTATGTGCCTGATACCCAGATCGAGGTCTATGCGTACCATCCTGCCCTGCAGGACTCGGATACGAAGTATGCGGACGGCTGGATCGAGATTGCGACTTTTGGCATGTACTCGCCGATCGCACTCGCTGCTTACGAGATCCCGTATCCTGTGATGAACCTCGGTCTTGGCGTGGAGCGGCTCGCAATGATCCTCTATGGAGCCAGCGATGTCAGATCGCTCTCGTACCCGCAGTTCGATCAACTCTCGATGACCGATCACGAACTCGCAGCATCGGTATATGTCAGGGAGTCTCCTGATACCGATACCGGACTTGCGATACAGCGCGCAATCACACGCGTCGCTTGCGAGCATGGAAGCGATCCGAGTCCATGCGAGCATCTGGCGTGGGAGGGCGAGATGTTCGGGCATCATCTTCGGGTGACGGTTGTCGAACCCGAAGAGAAGACGAAACTCTGCGGTCCTGCAGCGATGAACGAGGTCATGGTTCACGATGGCAATGTTCTCGGGGTGCCGCGTATCGAGAAATGGGACTCCGTATTTGCAGAAGGCATCTCTGCCGGTTTCAGGTTCATCGATGCGTTTGCAGCAGAGGCAGCATGCGAGATCGAGAACGCGGCACGATGCGGTACGGGGTGCGAGGTCCGGGCAAAGGGTGTCAAGGTGCCGTCAGAGATCAATATCGAGATAAAGCCCCATGCGAACCGATGGATCACGTCCGGCAACAAGAAGATTGACATCCGGGGACCGGTCTTCACCATGGTGCGGATGGAAATTGTGTGATGTGTTGTTGCTTCATCGATTGCTTGGTTCCTGCGCTGGATATCGAAGTTCACCTATCGGACGTTTTTTGCGCTAAGTGAAACTTTATCCCAATCCCGATTAATCATATTCTAAATGTTGTGCCCCCGTTGCATTTTACGTTCTTAATATATATACAAATATTTATAGTATCAGCTCATTTACTCCAATTACCAGAAGAATACTCAAAGTGCTAAGGATAGTGAAATAACCGATAGCTTTCAGATTTAGTTTTAATAAATACATGACTATCGGCTAAATAAATAATTGAGCAAATTAACCTTCATCACATTAACTGGAATGAATATTTTTTTCCATCAATATTCATTATATTAAAACTATTCAAAACGTCTAAGCCTAAAGCCAGTTTTCCCATCATGTCCGGTTCTTTTGGATTTCTATTCAATGTGATAACTCTTTCACTCGTTGTTTCAGTTACTGATCCACCCAGCATGAAAAAAGACTGAATAAGTGTTTGAAGTTCCATCTTTCCGTCCTTGATGCAATGTGCTAAAAAGAAGCTGCATAGATTTACAAAACTCATCCGAAAACACGTAATCAGTTGGTCAAGTTCGACATCCACAACATATACATGATCCTTTCCTTGTATTCGTTTCCACTCCTTTCTTAATCTTTGTAGCTTATCGAATTTTGCTTTATGGGGCTTTTTGAGTTTGCTTATCGAGCGTTTTATACGATTTATTTCTTTTTGACACGTTTCCAATGCAGATAAGGTATCAGCATCCGCCTCACGCTTGCCATCTTTTATGATAGTTGTTTCTTTGAGCAGTCTCTCTTCTTTGTAGAATGGTGCAAGTTCCTGATCCAACCCTCCGATTTCGTCGAGCACATCCTTAAGCTCAGAACAGATTTTATCTATACCTTTCCTCACCTGCTCCTGTTTTTCTCGCATATTTTCATCTGGAATCTTCTTTTTACCATACCCCATCACCTTATGAATCGAAACTGCTGACTTCATCGACCTGAACTGCAATTCCTGTGATGGCCATCTATCAAAGTATGATTTGATAACGCCAGATCCATCAATTATTTGTGTCGGTAAATTTGTCACTGCAACGGTTTGCTTTCCTTTATCCCAATCGATAATTATGCCCCGGCACTCAAAGATATAATCCGGTTCTTTTGAATCGATCGACTCGACAGTACACTCAGTTAAATCAGCATCCCCATGTTCGTATCTTACCGGTGGTTGAATATGTTTGAATTTTCGCGGATTGATCTGGTTTTCGTTCAGCAGGGTAATGAAATAGTAATTAGAGTTTGCAACGCTCCTCAATGTAGATACCCCATTCGCGGCACTATCCATTATCATCACACGATTTACTTTTCCGTTCGACGAAATCGCTTTCAGATAATCTTCTATGTCTTCCATCAACGACAACGCTTTATTTCCAAGGTCTGCATTACCCGAATATGTTTGGAAATAGGTTGGATTGCCAAAAGAATCGTGAACAAAAACCTGCTCCAAACAATTCATTACACGCCCGAGCATGGTGACTTTGCTCTTCTTACAGCTCTTGCTTGACCATATCGGTTTTGTATTGCCATCGAGGTAGTAGCATAACAACGTTGGGTGCTCATTGTTAAGTTCTGCCCAGAACTTAATCCAAAAGTCTGCTGTAGCTTTGATGAAATTCGAGGATATCCTCAGATATTTGAGTTCTCTCAGATATTTATCAATTGTGGCGTGTTTATAATTGTATCCACATATCTGTTTCAGAGCGTTGCCGATGCTTTTATTTATATCACGCATGCTTCCGTTCAGAGTTATCAGAGGTAAGGATAACACAGCAAGATTTTTTCTTATGATTGTTTTTGTCTGTGTATCTAATAACTGTAGACGTGACAGATCTTTGTGCCGAATCTTTTCTTCGATCGAATCGAACTTTGCTGTGCGAACCCCGTTAAGTTTGTTGTAATCCGCAGTAAATCTTCCCTTGTTTCGTTCCGATGAGTGATCAGCACCAAGTTGCTGGTTTTCCTTAAACAAATCGGTATCTTTAATGCTCTCGATGTGTTTTTTTAGTGCATCCGACCATGCATCAACTATCCCTGTATGATATGCGAGCGCGGAAATAATCTCAAACCCGGCAAATTGCACTTCTTCTGTGCGCGAAACAGGTTCGATGATACGCTCGAGCCCATGCGTTTTCCTGAAATTATTGATCGTCCTGGGTTTTACATCTATTTCAAACCTTTTATTGATCTGTGATATAATATCAGAAACCGATAACTCTCTATTATTTTCAAGCAGCCCGATAAGATAATGTTCTATTTCAGGTGCGATCTTCCTCGCGTTACCATCTTCTCTGTGATCATATAAACCATTTATTCCTTTCTCTTTATATACTTTCAGATAAGTTTGATATTGACGCAGACTGAATGGCGTGTCATGAGTGGAAAAATACCTTCTCGCCGACTGCTTGGATTCCTTAACATCAGTTATTACA
>PQXF01000056.1 GCA_003194445.1 Candidatus Methanogaster sp. | reverse complement strand
AGTTATGAAACTGTCATTAAACTGATTGGTGGTACGACAACAAACAAAGGTCTGAGCGTGGCAGCACGCATAGATGAGCGAGAATATGAGAAAGGAATCAAGTTTTCGGATGACGATATGGCGCAACTACAACTACAACCACACTCATTGCATCCTAAATGGAATTATTCTATATTGTCAAGAGATTCTGGTGTGCGTGGGAGGGGTTGATTTCGATAGGTTATTTTTCGGCAGGCACTATGTTATTTCTCCATGCTTCGAGATCCTTCAAAAGTTCCGGTCTCAATTCCCGTCCGGAATCCTCATACTGGAGATACAACTGCGCACCTATCGAGAAGAGCACATCAACATAGTTGAGATTGTTCACATCGCAGACATCCCTCACCGAGTACTTCACAACAAAGAATTTTCGTTTGATAGCATCGTTGGCAGCAAGCCTGTTGAGTTCAGTCGACTTGCCGCACCCCCTGTGACCGGAAAAAAAGTATTTTGGCGGCTGCCGGTGCGTACGCAGAAGAGCATTGATCAGTCGATTCAAGGGTTTGCCTTCTGGCTCCATATAAAACGGGCAGCCGGCTGGCAGCGGATAAAACGGGTCGAAATTACTCCATGCGAGATCAAGATCATCGGCAACAATGAATTCTTCTGGCATCCTTTTCTCCTGATTTCCATCGGCAAACCGGAATATCTCTTTTCAGAAGCTTTTCAGCCCCATAAAGTGAGAGTATTTACATTGTTTGCAGATGAACACTTTAAACCATATTCTATTTAGTCTTTTGGTACGTGTTTAGCCGCTCAGCCCCGCCCCGCCTATCACAAATTCCACGAACTGTGTCGCAAGTTTCGGATGTGACGTTTTTGATTGTGCTGTGCGCTTTGCAAGGACTATACCAAGTCATCCTCGAGAATGTCCGAAGATCGACTTCCAGTGGTCCGTGAGCAATACACGATAACCATCGACTTATAGACATCAAGCCGATAGCCCTCAGACCGATACTTTTTATTAAGATGCAGCCATGAATGGTGTGGAAGTGTTTTCATGTCCAAAGCAAATCACATCAGCATCCGGAACCACCACCTCACCATCGGTGGAGTTGACACAGTCTCGCTTGCACAGGAATACGGCACACCGCTCTATGTGATCGATGAGAAGCGTATACGCGAGAACTTCCGCACATTTGGCAGCGCGTTTCCTGACGCTGACATCTACTTTGCTGCAAAGGCGAACTGGAACCTTTCCATCCTGCGAATCCTTGCGTCAGAAGGCGCAGGCGCTGACGTCTTCTCTGATGGCGAACTCTATGCCGCGCTCCTTGCAGGCATCCCGCAAGAGAAGATCCTCTTTAACGGCAACTCAAAGACAGTATACGAGCTTCAGATGGCGATCGACTCGGGGGTTCGCGTTTCAGTGGATTCGATGGACGAGCTGCACACACTCTCGGATCTGGCGATCAAATCCGAAAAGGTGGTTGATATCGCATTTCGTGTCAATCCCGATGTCTCGCCAGACACGCACCCAAAGATTGCGACAGGTCTTGCATCCTCCAAGTTCGGGATAGGGTGTAAGGACGTCTTGAAAGCATACGAAGAGGCAAAGAAACTGTCAGGGGTAAATCCGGTCGGCATCCACTGCCATATCGGGTCGCAGATCACCGATGTCTCGCCTTTCGGTGAGGCGGTGGAGCGGATGATGGATATCGCGGAACAGATCACGCGGCTTGGAATCGAACTTGAGTTTGTGGATATGGGCGGCGGGCTTGGCATCCCGTACCAGAAGGACGTGGCGACGCCCACACCGCGCGATCTTGCAGACATGATCCTTCCGATCTTCCGCCGCCGGTCAGAGGACCTCGGGATCTCTCCGAGACTCGTACTCGAACCGGGCAGGTACATCGTTGGCGACACCAGTCTTCTCCTTGCCGGGGTTAACACGGTAAAGCGATCCGCACGGAACTTTGTTGGCGTTGACGCAGGTCTTAACCTGATGATCCGCGCTGCGATGTACGATGCGTACCACGAGGTGGCGGTTGCGAACAAGGCAGACTCTGCAAGGGCGGAGACGTACGATATTGTGGGACCGATCTGCGAATCAGGCGACATCATTGCGAGGGACAGGAAACTGCCCCTGATAGAGCCCGGTGACGTGATAGCGGTCTTCGATGTCGGAGCGTACGGATTCAGCATGAGTTCCCAGTACAATGGGCGGTGCCGGTGCACAGAGATTATGGTCTCTGACGGCTCTGTGGACGTGATACGCGAGCAGGAACATTACGGCGACCTGATTGCGAAACAGAAGATTCCAGCAAGATTACTTGTGTAACCCTTGCCGCTTCAGCACTTTAACCCCATCCGAGGTGCCGATATGCACCTCATCCACATTTAGGAATATTCCGTGCTCGATTGCGCCGAAGTCGGCGTCGATTCAGTCGATACTCTTGGCAGTCTCATAGAGATCTGGCAGCCTGTCTTGTCTGAGTCTAAATTTGGTACCGTGATTATGTCCGCTTCGGGCGTCAAAATCCACAAGCATAAAACCCTCTTCAATCGCCTTTAAGAAGTTTTCCAACCTAAATCCTTGTAATACCATGATTTTTCTGTACCAAAAGTACTCATTACCGTTTTCTCGCTTTACTTCTGCGCGTATGTAAAAACAATTCAAAAGCTTTGTTCCTGCTTTGTGAAACAGGTCATCAAATCCCCAGTACGGTTGAGGATCCGATTCACCCAAACCAACTCGCTCTTCAACAGATTCGAGCCACTTCGAATGCCTTTCTGCCACAGCATCTGCATCAAAAGAGATCAGTATCTTCCGAGCCTTACGATCGACAATGACTTTGAAACCACGATCTGTCCTTGATAGACCATTAATCGTCTGTCGAAAGCTCATTTCATCAGGAATGGTTTGATGCCCCCAACCATACAGCGGCAACAATACTTTAGGCACGAATCTAACGGCACGTGGAGACGGTTCCATGTGAAAAAGAGTTGTCAAGGAGGATGTGCCGATTCGCTGGCATTTTAACTCCCATTCTGCCGCATTGGGAATTGGAAGATTATTTTCCTCAATACCAAGCAGATCCTCCAAGGTGTTTCCTACCCCACCAACATTTCCAGGACGATTATTAGCAATCCATTCCTGCCTTCTAATTTCTTCCAACTTCTTTATCAGTTCTTCTTTTGAGTAAAGTTCCATAAAATACCCCCTCATCCTTCGGATCCTTTCGTTGCCGTGGGTGGTCGCCAAAAATCTAACAAATACTCGAAAGTTACACCCATAGTAATGTAATTACTCGGCCAACCGAAAATTCCAACCCGATTAACAATGTTTGTCCTATCCCAGATTATTATATTTCTTAGTTCATATCCCCGTTTTCGCAATTCTTCGATCAACGAGACGTGAATCGTAATTCGTTTATTTTCCCACCACATATCTGGAACATTTATAACACAGTGTGCCTTTGGCCTGAGTAATGGCAACAACGCCTCATAGATATCCCCCATTGCACGAGTATATTCATCAAGTTTCATCGTCCCCAAGTCTCTTGGATCCTGTGAATATTGCTCTACTTTTCCAAGCTGCTCATTATTTCTAGATCTTCTGGACTTGTTCTTTCGTTCTCTGTTGAGCAGATTTGCATAAGGCGGCGACGTCCATATCAAGCTGACTGTTTCAGGTTCGAAATAAGGTGGTATATATCTGGCATCGTCCTGAATAGCGATCTGCTTCACTTGATTGAAGAGACTCCCTTGTGAAAGGCGCTCTTCGCACAGATCTATATACTGTTCCTGAAGGTCAAAACCAACAGCATTTCGATTGCAATCTCTGGCAGCAACAAGCGTCGTGCCGCTCCCCACGAAAGGGTCGATAACAAGTTCTCCCTCGTGTGTAAACAACTGGACGACCTTCTTTGCCAGAGATATAGGGAACGTTGCAGGATGCATACTCTTGTCGCGGATGTCTCTTGCCTCATAGTTGAACTGCCATACACCAATCTGGCTCTTAAGCCATTCTTTTGCAGTCATACAGTTGATGTTGGTACGTCCACACTGGCAAGTTCTCTGGTGATCAATAGGTATCTTACATCTGTAAAGGCTACTTCCTTCGCGTATTATGGTTGTCAATTCAGGAGTGCTCATCTCAAGATTCCTCTATTATATCTATAAAATATCCGGCGAACTGTTGATTTCACCTGTGCCTTTATAGTTTCTTCCATATTGTCACAGACCCGATCGCTTCAGCACTTCGACTCCATCCGAGGTGCCGATATGTACCTCGTCCACATTTAAGAATATCCCGTGCTCGATTGCACCAACGAGTGTACTTAACTCAGCACTCAATCGTGCGGGATTATCGATCGTGCCAAAGTCGGCGTCGATTACGAAGTTTCCGTTGTCGGTGACCACGGGACCGTCCTTCCGGGCTGCCATCCGAAGCGCAGGTATCCCGCCGAGTTCCCGCACCCCGCGTTCGACAAGCGTTCTTGCGTACGGCAGAACCTCGATCGGAACCTCGTGATCGAGTTCGGGGACGACTTTTTCGTGATCTGCCATCAGCACCACTCTCGATGCAGCGTGCGCGATCACCTTCTCCCGGGTGTGTGCAGCGCCCCCTCCCTTGATCGCAACGAGATTCCGGTCGATCTGGTCCGCACCATCGAGCACGATGTCGAGCTTGGGATGCTCTGAAAGCGTCGTGATCGGTATCTTCTGCTGCGCTGCAAGCATCTCTGACTGGTGCGAGGTCGGCACGCACAGGATATCAAGCCCGCCGGCAACCTGTCTCCCGAGTTCTGCTATCGCATACGCCGCGGTCGAACCCGTGCCGATGCCGACAATCATCCCGTCAGCAATAAGCGTTGCTGCTGATAGGGCGGACGCTTTCTTCTCGCGACTCGTCTCGCTGCTGGTGTCGTGGCTGCTTCGATCCTTCATCAATTCTATGTGGTGGTCACCTGACGTTTAAGTGTTGCTGTCTGCGGCATTTGCATGCAGATATCATCCCCTCCGATGTCTGGCTTCATACCCTCTCACGAAAAGAGGTTATCCCGAGTGCACGGATGTACGGGTGATAGGTGATGGGTGGACTTACGAGGATCGACCTCCGGCTTCTCGATTGATTGGTCGAAAAGGCCGACATTCTTGCCAAACTCGAATATACGAATCGTACTGACGTGATAAAGAGTGCACTGACCAAGTATCTCGGAGGAGTTGCCGCTACGCAGTTGAAGGAGAAAGCTGTGGAGTCGTATCTGGACGATAAACTATCGTACAACGAACTTGCAGTGGTAATCGGACGGCAGAATGCAGAGTCGGTAAAAGTTAGTAAGAGACTGCTTGAGAGGAGCTACAGAATTGCGGAAGATATTATCGCTCGTGGCTGATGCGTCTGCTCTCGTTTCGCTGGCATCGGTATCTCTGCTACCGCTGGTTTTGAGCGAATTTGACGTTGTTGTGACGGGTATCGTTGTCGGCGAACTCAAAGCGATGAGCACATTTGACGACGCCCATGGCAGGGCGGAAACCCTGGTTTTGGAAAAGATTGATTCGATGAGGGTTGTGAATACATCTGATCACCAGAGATTCATGACGAGCAAGATCGATTGCGGAGAAGCATCCTGCCTTGAGATCATCGATGGTGGCGGATGCGACTATCTGCTGACCGATGATTTCAGGGCTCTCGGAGAGAAGCGAAAAACAGATTGGTGATGCAGTGGTTCTCTCACCGATCATTCTCAAAGTACTGGTCATGAGAGGGACAATCGGGAAGAGCTGCGCACTTGCCAAACTTGATGAGATCGCTCGGAAGAGGGATTGGCTGGGGAGAGCGATCTACAGGTATGCCATGAAATACTTTGACGAAGGGTTGTCGGACGCGTAGAGATAATTTCTGGTGATGTGGGGTGTGCGATCAGCCGAAAAAAGAAGGGGGAGCAACGGTTTTTGCGTGGCGGTCCCTGAGACTTGGGCTACAGGTCTATCGCGTGATCCGCTGCTTGGAGGATCATGAGTGCGTCGAGCGATGTGATGCGGTTGTCGCCGCTGACATCGGCGGCGGCGAGCGTCGTGGGGTCGCACGGGCGGCTGCCGACCGCGATCTGGAGTGCGATTGCGACGTCGGCGGGAGTGAGTTTGCCGTCGCCATTGAGGTCGCCTTTCTGCGGCGTGTCGCCAGTCCATGGGTGCATGAGTGGGAAGCGGTCGATGCTTTCGCCGCCGGGGATCGAGTAGGAGTCTTCGCCGATGCCATCTCCGTCCAGGTCGGCGCCGTTGTAGTCGGAGTAGTAGTTGCCAACGGATCCGGAGTCCCAGTGGTTGCTACCGTCATCGTAGGCGTTCCTCGTGTTGTTGAAGTAGTTGTTGTAGATTAGGTTGCTGCTCGATTTGTACAGGCGAATGCCGCGGTCGTTGTTCGAGTTTGCGGTGTTGCTCACAAGCGTGTTGTTGCTCGAAAAAGACAGCTGTATCCCCTCCTCTTTGTTCGAGTTTGCGGTGTTGCTCACAAGCGTGTTGTTGCTCGAATCGTCCAGCTGGATGCCATCGTCGTTGTTCGAGTTTGCGGTATTGCTCACAAGCGTGTTGTTGCTCGAATCGTCCAGGGCGACGCCGTCGTAGTTGTCCAATGCGGTGTTGCTCGCAAGCGTGTTGTTGCTCGAAGAGTGTAGGCAGATGCCGTCGTAGTTGCTCGATACGGTGACGTTCTCTATCCTCGAATTCTCGGTGTATGCGAATAACACCCCTTTCCAATTGTCCGTCAGTGTCAGGTCTCTGACTGTGATGTTTGTTCCGTTCACAACTCCTACAAAGCCGGCATTGCTTGGAATCTGCCAATCCTTCTGATCGACCCAGTAGTAGATCGATTTTCCATCCACTGTGTTGCTCGTGTCTATGTTCTGAGTGTATTCGGAGAGACTGTAGCCGAACACACCGAAATTCCATGCATTTCCTGACATCGTGTTGCTCTCAAGCGTGTTGTAGCTCGAACAGAACAGGCAAATGCCGCATATGTTGTTCGAGTTTGCGGTGTTGTTTGCAAGCGTGTTGTCGCTCGAAGACTCCAAGCAGATGCCGCGTCCATTGTTCGAGCAGTTGTTCTCATAGATGTTGCAGTGATCTACACCGTCGAGATAAATCCCAGCATACATGAAACTCGCTGCCCCTGTCACCGTAAACATAGAAATGTTCACGTAGTCAGCGGTCACCTCAAAAACGTGATCGCCCGAATTCGCCGCGGTTACAGTCACCACATCCCCGCCCTCGCCTTCCAGCGTGAGCCGCGGCTTGTCCACATTCACGTTCTCGGTGTAGCTGCCAGCCGCAACACAGATCATCTCGCCCGCGGTCGCGTTATCGACCGCAGCCTGTATCGGCGCCCCGCTCGCATTGAACGCGCCATCCACCCGCCACCAGCCGCTCTCATTGACGTACAGTTGCTCGGCAGCCGCCATGCCAGAGAACGCGAGCCACAGTGCAAGTGCGAGTATGGTATACCATTTCAGTTTGCCCAGTATCATCATTCCTTCTGATTTTGTTGTCATCTGATAAACATCCATTGTATGTTATCGTGTGGGATATATTAACTCTTCCGGTGGTCATATAGCCGACCAGAATATCTTATATCGGACGCGCATAGATACACTTCATCAAAGAGGTACTTCCAATGACACGAAATATCAAGGTGGAACCGCTCAGGCAGACTCCGATTGAGAAGCAGGAGATCGAACTCGTCGAGCGAAAGGGCATCGGACATCCGGACAGCATCGCAGACGGACTTGCCGAAGCGGTCAGTCAGGCACTCTGCGCCGAGTACATAGACCGCTGCGGGGCAGTGCTGCACCACAACACCGATGAGACGCAGATCGTTGCCGGCAGATCATACCCAGCGTTTGGTGGTGGAGAGGTCATCTCTCCGATTTACATATTGCTGGTTGGCAGAGCCACGAAGGAGTTCGATGGCATACACATCCCGACCGATACCACAGCACTACAGGCAGCCCGGGACTACCTCAGGGAGAACATCCTGAATCTAAATGTGGAGCGCGATATCATTCTCGACTGCAAACTCGGGGAGGGCTCGTCCGATCTGAGAGACGTCTTCCACCGAACGATTCCGGGTGCGAACGACACGTCCTTCGGCGTCGGGTTTGCGCCGCTGTCAGAGACCGAGCAGATCACGTACCACGCCGAACAGGAACTGATGAATCTCAGGAAGAAGATTCCTGCGATCGGGGAGGACACCAAGATCATGGGGCTTCGTGAAAAGGATAAGATCACACTCGTTGTTGCCTGCGCAATGGTCGGGCGCCATCTTAACGATCTGGAGCATTATATTAGCGTAACAGCTGATTTGCGCGATCGCATCCGAGACATGGCAGCCAAATACACAGATCGCGACATCGAGGTTCTGATCAATGCCGCAGACGACCTCAAAAACGAATCGCTCTTCCTGACTGTGACCGGAACCTCGGCAGAGATGGGTGATGACGGGTCTGTCGGGCGCGGCAACCGGTGCAATGGCTTGATAACGCCATACAGACCGATGAGCATGGAGGCGACGAGCGGTAAGAACCCGGTCAACCATGTCGGGAAGATATACAACCTGCTCGCCAACAAGATCGCATCCGAGGTGGCAGAGACTGTGGACGGGGTCGAGGAGATCCATATCCGCATGTTATCCGAGATCGGTAAGCCGATCGACCAGCCGCTTGTTGCGGATGCCGGAATCGTTTCTGCAGAGGGCGCGGACATGGATGCGTTACAGCAGGAGATTAAGGCGATCATCGACAGGTCGCTTGCAGACATAACAGACATCACCAGACTGGTCGCAGAAGGGAAACTTGCCACGTTCTGATGCTTCGAAGATGTCTGCTACTTATCGCAATATTCGTGGCCTGTGCACCATCGACATCCGCTGCTGTGGTGCACGGAACCACGTATGAGTGGTCGACATTCGAAGCACTCGAGAATACGATCGTTCTGGTGAATTCAACGCCGCCACAGAAGCTGGTCTCGCCTTCCGGCAGTTATGCATTCGATCTGCCGGAAGGATCGTACGCGATCCATGCCGAATACTACAGAGGCAATCTGCTCGAGTATTGTGCCGAAGAAAATATCACGATCGTCGGGGATGGGGACTTTGTACTCGATCTCCTGATGTTTCCACCGATTGAAGACGTGTACTTGTGTGAAGACATAAATTTAAGCGAGGATATCTTCGATTACGAAGAACTCCTCGAGGATGAAGAGGACTCTACGGTACTACTCTATGCAACCGGCATCCTCTCGGTTCTGGCAATCACATCCGCCCTGTTCTTGTGGAAGAGGAGTAAAAAGGGCGACGGGAAGCGCGGAACGGAGGGAATAGACGAAACGGACGGAAAGGAAGATTATGGATACGAACCACTGGAGCCAGAACCGGAAGCACCAGAAGAATCGGAAGAACCGGGGGACCGGGGTGAGTTAGAACCGGAGGATGCGGAATCAGCGATCCCTTCCGATCTGCAGGAGGTACTCTCGATCATCAGGGGGCATGACGGTAGGATCACACAGAAAGACCTGCGGCTGCGGCTCAATTGCTCGGAGGCGAAAGCGAGTCTGATGATAACAGATCTTGAGGATCGGGGATTGGTCAAGAAGGTGAAGAAGGGTAGGGGAAACGTGATCATACTCACAGACATATAAAAAAATATATGATCTATCAACAACAGAGGAGCTATCATGCTTGAAGACATTAAGAACATGTTTGATCAGTATTCTCTCGGTATCTCGACAGCCGAGCTGATCACGTTCTTCTTAATCATATTTTTCACCCTTGTCTTGCGCAAACTCACATTGTACCTCTTCGAGAAGAAACTGGTGGAGCTTGCCAAAAAGACAAAGACCGAGATCGATGATCTGCTCGTAGCCGCATTCAAATCCCCTCTCGGTTACTTTATCGTGGTCTGTGGAATCTATGTTGCCGTAGCTTCGCTGCATCTGCCAGAGCAGATTGGAATCTTCGATATCGTATGGGCACATCACTTTTTCTTCACGCTCGCATTCACATTCGTTGCGCTCCTGCTCGTGCTCAAACTGATCGACATCGTTGCCCATTACATGTATCTGGTGACGATGAAGACAGAGACGAAACTTGATGAACAACTGGTGCCGCTTGTTATAAAGAGTCTCAGAGTCGTTGTGGTGACGCTTACGGTCCTCTTCCTGATACAGAATCTCGGCTGGAATGTCACATCGCTCCTGGCTGGTCTTGGCATCGGCGGACTTGCACTTGCTCTGGCAGCGCAGGACACTATGAGCAACATCTTCGGATCGGTCACGGTCTTCTCGGATCGATCGTTTCATATCGGCGACTGGATACGTGTCAATGGCGTGGAGGGGACTGTTGAGGATGTGGGACTCCGGTCCACACGGGTACGCAGGTTCGATCAGGCACTTGTGACCGTGCCGAATAGCAGGTTCATCAAATCCGAGATCGTGAACTTCACCAGGATGAAGAAACGGAGGATAAAATTCAATCTCGGGGTCTCTTATAAAACAAGCAGGAAACAGATGGAAGAGGTGGTCGAGGGGATCAAAGATATCATAAAAAAGGACTCCGGTTTCGAGCATAACTTCTACATGGTTCATTTCACCGAATTCGGCGCGTATTCGCTTGATATCTTCATCTACTGTTTCACAAAGACGACAGTATGGGATGATTTTCTTACGGTTCGTGAGCAGTTCAATCTTCAGATCATGCAACTGCTCGAAGAACTGGATGTCGAGATCGCGTACCCATCGCAGACAATCTTTGTAGAGGGGGCAGAAGAAACGTAACTACTGCATACACAAGACGCTGGCATATTGAATTGCATACCATTTTGGGGTCCGGCTGTGCCGTCGGTAATGGGTGCCCGGTTACATAGTACAGATCACATATCGGCGGGGGCGGAGGCTTTCGGAAGCGGAGCGGTTTGTGGCAGGGATTGAGGTTCGGGCGAAGATTTTTAAGCCCGAAGACTAATTTAATTATAGCGATGGTCATACGAACGAAAGCGATATACAAGGACGAAGTTTTAAAGCCACTCACGAAGTTGGATTTGAGGGATGGCGAAGTAGTTGAGATTGCATTAAAGACAACACCTATCGAAAAGTTAGGGGGACTTGTAAAAATTTCGAATAGGAAATGGGTTGAAGAGATTATAGAAAGTCCTGATTTGGAGCCGGTTTAGATGCTGGATGAGATAGAAACCGGGACTACTATCTTTATCGACGCCAATATTTTCCTATATGAAATTCTTGATCATTGGAGATACGCTGAATCATGCAACAGTTTCTTAGAGCATATTAATATGGGCAAATATCACGCTGTTGTATCTGTTTTGGTATGCAATGAAGTTTTTCACAGGGTTATGATCGCTGAAGTCGTCGAGAGATATGAAATAGAGCCAAAATCTGCTGTGAATTATTTGAAGAAGAATTGGGGGGTTGTGAGAGAATTAAACAAAGCACGAGATGCTATGTTAAACATCGATGCAATTGAAAATCTGGAGATTGTTGAGATCAACCGAGAGGTATATGGCATTGCTTTGGAGTGTTCTGAAAAATATGGTTTATTATCAAACGATGCCGTGCATCCGGTAACGATGAAAAAACACTGTATCACAAACATCGCAACTAACGACAGGGACTTTGAGCGAGCCCCGTGGCTCAACATCTACAAGCCGTAAGAATCGTTACGAGGAAACGACGTGAGGACATAATGGACATCACTGACCGCTTATACAAGCTCGATCTTCCGACCTGCCTTCGCATCTGTGCAGGCACCGACGGCTCGGTTACCCACCTGCTTGAACTGATGACGAAGAAGCGTGTCAGCGTCGAGACAGAGCAGCAGCACATCACCAGTGCAGATGACGAGATCGCCAGGCTGCTCGATATACCTGTGGGCGAGCAGGTCAATGAGCGCACTGTCCTGCTCCGCGCCGGTGGTGTAGCGTACGTCTATGCACGCTCGCTCGCCTCGATCAAGCAGATGCCAGAGGGCATGGAAGAGGACTTGATGCGTGCGGACATTCCTATCGGGCGCATCATGCAGAATCATAACCTCGAGTCAAGGAGGGAGATTGTGGAGGTCGGAGTTCTGAATCTCGAGAACAGCGCATTTGGCAAGGACTGTATGGTGATCTCGAGGATATACCGGATCATCCACGATAAAAAGACCCTGATCTGGATCAATGAGATGTTCCCGCTCGATGATCGGTGGAGTCTGTAAGGGGTTTGCGATCGCTCGGGTTTTGGTTTTGCGGACCGGTCATGGTGATGAGATACGGGTGAAATCTATGAATGGAGTTTATCTGTTCAGCACAGGGTCCTATCCGTCGTCGAGTCATCAGAGGCTCGCCCTGCGGTGCGAGTTGGTGGATGGTATCACGAGTTTGATCGGAACTCCGGTTGCGGATGTGCTTCTATTTGTGTCGGTTTGTGTGCAGGTTCAAAAAAGGATTTTAACGCCATGCAAAAGATTGATTACCACTCAAAGTTATAGCATAGCTAAAAAGTGATATGGAAGGCGATTGCGTGCTTATAGAATATATCCCGAATTTCGGTGAATCAAAATAGACTTACCTTCCACCATCACGGAGTGTCGATGTTTTGTGGGGCATGGTGGTTCAATAATTGAGACGAATCAGATAGATATCCACATCATGGGATATGCACTTTTTCCGAAGTTCCGGGTTGCACAAACCAATTACACACATCTTTATGCGTAATATATAAGATGGTATAAATAGTTTTTCTTTTCGCTGATAATAAATTAAACCACCTTTACACAACTAAAAATTGTTCTATGGGAAAGATCGGCAGTACCGGCGAGATAGATTACTGCATGGGTGGCTGTTATTTAAATGACCGGAACGGACATCTTCTCTGTTTCCACCACACCTTCCGATAGGTGCGGAAACACTATTACATGAGTTTCGGCAATTTCCATTTAGTCGGCAAGTTAAATTAGAGAAGACTTATATACTATAATCACGCATATCTATTTGTGACTTCCCACGATCCACAGAGCCGGGCATCTAAGATACTTCAGATTATGAAAGATGTGGAAGAGTCACCCCTATCGATCAATCAATATTTCAAAGAGAAGAGAGC
>PQXF01000055.1 GCA_003194445.1 Candidatus Methanogaster sp. | reverse complement strand
CTATGTTCATTTACTTGCATATAATTTGATCCGAACGGTCATGGCACAGACAGCACATCGTTATGGTATTTCACCGCGGACATTGAGTTTTAAAGGCGCATTACAGCATTTGAATGCATTTAAAGATGCGATTCTGCGAACTGACGAAGAGTCCCTTCCCAGTTTGTATGAACAGATTCTGGAAGCTATTTCTTGCCATCGTGTGGGGGATAGACCTGGGCGCCGTGAACCGCGTGCCGTCAAACGGCGGCGTAAACCTTATCCGTTACTCACTAAACCACGAGAAGAAGCTCGTAACGAATTATGTGGAGGTGGGATATCCGCTTAAGGTAGTGGCATTGGCCCCTGATTTCATCTCTACCCTTCCTATTGATGTCTGGACGAAGTGGGCACCAATCATCCTTGCTTATCCTACATTGAGCGGTGCTGGGGATGAAAAACCGCATCGTAAGCTTACGAAGTTAGCGTACGAGCACACCCCCGATGATATTATTCGTACCCTGCTGGTTATGATCGATAAGCAGAACAAGGAAGGTGATCACATTTTCATCACCAGTAAAGTTGAAGATTGTTGGGATGCTCGTCTGGCAGATGCTCTGTTAAGTAAGGCAAAGGACGAGAAGTTGAGGCATGAGTGTATGGGCAGTATACTCAACGATCTTCTCGATCACAAGATTGGTGAAGCTAAAGTGTTTGCAGAGTCGCTTGTTCATCTGCCACTCCCCCTCAGTGAAGATGAGCGAAATAGGGCGATTACCGCAGCCTGTGCACTTATGAATCATGCCGAAGATGCTAGTTGGCCAGTTGTTGGTCCAGTGATTCGAGAAGATGTGGAATTTGGTCGAGAAGTGATTTCAGCGATAGCGCATGATTCTTACCGGGACGCGGCAAGCATCGGGCAGCAGCTTACAGAGGCTCACTTAGCAGACCTGTACACCTGGCTTGTCCGCCAGTATCCACACGCTGAAGACCCAAAACATGATGACACCCATATCGCCCATTTCGTAGGGCCGAGAGAAGATGTCGCCGATTTTAGAGACTCTATCTTGCGGTATCTCAAAGAGCGTGGCACTTATCAGGCATGTGATGCCATTCAACGGATTTCTTATGAATTGCCAGAACTGGACTGGCTTAAGTGGGCACTGTGGGAAGCTCGGAATAATACCCGTCGTTGCACTTGGGTACCACCTCAGCCAGCAGACATTCTTGAGATGGCAAGTGATTCAAGAAAACGTCTGGTCCAGAGTGGTAACCAGCTTATTGATGTGTTAATTGAATCATTGAAGAGGTTGGAAGAGAAGCTACAAGACGAGACGCCTGCTGCAAGGGATATCTGGGACCAAGAGAGCGTTGATAAAAAGAGGTACCGGCCAATCGATGAAAATGGCTTCTCAGACTACGTGAAGAGACATCTCGATGGGGATCTCAAGCAGAGAGGTATCACCGTCAGTCGCGAGGTTGAAATTCGCCGTGGTGAAGGATCGGGTAAAGGAGAGCATACAGATATCCACGTAGACGCCGTTGTGCGAGGTTCAAACGAGAAAAATCACGACTCGGTATCTGTTATCATCGAGGTGAAAGGGTGCTGGCACAAAGAGCGGAATACTGCAATGAAAACACAGCTTGTTGACCGATATCTGAGGGATAACCGATGTCAGCATGGCATATACCTCGTCGGATGGTTCAATTGCGATCAATGGGATGGTGAGGACAGCAGGAGAAAAAAATGTCCAAACCACAATATTTATACAGAACAAGAGAAATTAGATGCCCAAGCTGCTGATCTATCGCAGCAAGGTGTGCGAATCAAGGCGTTTGTCATGAACACGGCACTTCGCTAATTGATTCATGTGAACGGCAGGACGAGGGGTGACGAACTGTGGCACATGCGCGGTTGCATCTTCTGTTCATGTCACCCACAACTCGAACGATCGAGATATGAACGGTTGTGGTGATGGGTTTTCAACCGACCACAAACACTATGTAATCACAGGCATAAGCGATTTAGGGAATAGTCTTAAAACCGATGCAAACGGGATGTATCATGTTTTGAGAGAGCCCTTATCCAAAATATAACTGAACAGATGTGAAAACCCATGCCCCACAAAGTATCATTGTATCTCGACACGTCGGTGCCCAATGCGCTATTCAGAATGCCAGAAGATAGGAAAGAAGCGACCTCGCTATTTTTTCAAGAGACCGCGCCCAAACACGAAGTGTTTATATCAGAACTTGTGGTGGGCGAGATCGAAGCCACCCCGGACGATGCTCATAGAACCCGGTTATTAAATTCCGTGAAAAACCTCTCTGTTCTGCCTGTGAGCGCTGAAGCGGAAAAATTGGCAGACGAGTATCTAAAGTACATAAAAATCCCTAAAGCAGACGCGATCCATATAGCGATCTCAACCGTGGAAGGCGTTGACTATCTTTGACATGGAATATGGAACACATGGCAAAAGAGCGCACACGGAGAATCGTGGACAATATCAATTTCCTGTGCGAGCTTTCCAGACTCTATATCGTAACACCGAAGGATTTCTTTGATTGAGGAGGTACAAATGATAACACTTGAAGAAAAGGAGAAGATATGGCAAGATGTGGTGAAAGAATTCCCGTCCGACCTCATGTTGAGGGAAATTCACTTTATCCGAGAGTTGATGAATGATATAGGGAAACGGGTGAAGGATACCACGAGTTACAGGGAGAGAGGTTTGATTGCAAGAAAGGAGTTTGCAGAGTGGTTAAAGGCGCATCCTGAACTGGCAGACAAGTAATGATATGATTCCGGACGGTCGAGATCTAACTGGTTGTAGCGAAGATTTTCCGGCGTATTAATGCTTCTGTAGTGGCTATACCGCAAGGCGCGTTGGCGCAATCGTTTCGTGCAACACTTTGGGGCGAGGGTGATTCTCTGTGGTGCCTGATCGGGCGATTCTCACTCGTTCAAGGCATCCAGCGACTTCTTTACCTTTCGGGTACTGAGATGCTTATCGCCATAAAACTCTCGGAATATGTTGTACGCCTGCTGAAGGCATGTTTTCGCACGTCGCGAATCACCGAGTGCATACCATGCCCCACTAATGTTGTTGAGTCGTGTTGCCACGTCAGGGTGCCTCTCGCCGTACACCTCAGCATCAATCGAGAGAGCCCGCTCGAAGTATTCAATCGCTTTTCTTGGATCGCCAAGGTCACCCCATGCCAAGCCAATGTTGTTGAGGTATGTTGCCACCGCAGGATGCCTCTCGCCGTACACCTCAGCATCAATCGAGAGGGCCTGCTCATAATACTCAATCGCTTCCTTATGCTCGCCCAGTGCATGCCATGCTGAGCCTATGTTGTTGAGGTATGTTTCCACGTCAGGATGTCTGTCACCGTACAGATGCCTGTCGATCGAGAGAGCCCGCTCGAAGTATTCAATCGCTTTTCTTGGATCGCCAAGGTCACCCCATGCCAAGCCAATGTTGTTGAGGTATGTTGCCACGACGGGATGTCTGTCACCGTACACCACTCTGCTAACAGAGAGTGCCTGCTCGTAATACGCTATTGCCAAGCTGGTATCTCCAATCATCTGCTGGATACCACCCCGCGTATTAAGAGCTCGGGCAACTACACTTTTGCCGGATTTCCCCAACCCTTCAGCGATCTTCAGTCCGTCTTTAACCAATTCATCAGCTTCCTTGTAATTAGCCTGCCCTAAACGAACCTCTGCAACGCCGATCAATGCCCGAGCAACCCCCAATTCATCCCCCGATCTCTCTGTCAATTTCAGAGCATGGTCGTAGCATTCCGCGGCTCCCTTATACTTCGCCCGTTCCCGGTAGAGGTTACCATAACTGAGATAAAACGGTACTAAAAGATTTAAAACCTCAGGATTGGATTTATAAGCCGCATCAATGTCTCTCCTCGACTTTTCCAAACAGCCTTTCTTCATATACGCCAGTGCCCGAACAGAGAGAGCGATGCCGCGAATCCGATCGTCGATAGCTTTAAACAGCACTTCATCCACGATCTCAATCAGTCTATCGGAATTTTCGATCTCCTTTGCTACATCCCCCATAAATGGAGCCTTAAGTGAAATTACCAGAGTATATAGCTCCTCTATCTCCAGAAATGGATAACTGATCGCCCGCATCGTTTCTGCCCTCATCACAGGCTGCTCAATCATCTCCCCCTTCGGTTTGATCTCCTTTAGTATCCCGAAATAAAATTCATCCACCTCGTCAAATTCCCCTCTTTCCATTTTGCCAGCCATCCGCTCCACCACCCCAATAAGCAAGCCCGGCTTCTTAAGATTCTTCAGATAAAGCGGCAAAACGGGAGTCTCGCCACGGAGATGGACCAGACCCTGTAGCTGCAAGCCATCGATCGCTCTGCTGATCGTTTCTTCGGAGAGTGCCGTCAGTCTCTGGATATCAGGCATGCTGTCTGTAACAACGAGCGAAAGAAGGGTTTTGACTTGATTGGTTTTCAATACGGACATCTTATCGCTAACCATCGAAATAAACGCCACATCGATAGCCTCCTCCATCTCCTTGTCCTCTGATCTGGCTGAAATTACCAGATCCAGAAATTCAACCGTGTCGATCGGGTCTTCGAAGTTCTTGAGAGCGAAGTCAAAAGCACCCCCATCCAGAAGCATCTCATCGATCCGTTTGTCTTCATAGATGGTCTTTCTGATGGCGTCCACCGCCTCATTCTTCAATTGAAAAAGCCATCTCCGCGATGCTGGCACTTCCGGATCCAGTATGTCTATCACCGTCATCAACGATGGGATCCGCCTTCCGGCTTTCAATGCAATTCTCAGTTCCTTCTCACTTCTGACCGAAATGGAGAGAAGAGTGCTCTTATCCACTGTTACTCCTTTTATTCGCTCTACGTGTCGATTTCCGGCTGCACTCTCGATCTCTTTATAATCCAGAGCTAAGAAATCGGGATGGTAAACGTTCATGCCCCATAGCAGGAGGCTTATTATATTCTCCTTCTTATCCGCGGGTATATCGAAAGGCAACGTCTGGGGCTTCTCTAATAAAGCAGGGTTTATCTGAAAGTTCCTCAATAGCGGTGTTTGGAATACCTTCATTGCCAGCACCTTTTCTTATAGGTCAAGCTTGAAAAAAGCGAGGTCTGGCGAAAGCCGATACTTATTCTGCGGCGTATTGGTATAGAGGTCTTTAGGGACAAGAATACCTCTTTCGATCATCGTATCACAAGTTCCTTCTGAGATTTCTGTTTGATCGACGATTTCGTCTATTTTCAAGAATGGATTTCCTTTATTCAGTAAGAACTTGCTGATAAGGGATGCTTCTTCAGGATCAAAGCCATAAGACTTCAATGCAAAGCTTTCAAGGTCGTTCATCAGGTTTTCCGGATTTAGTTCGCTGTTGGTACAGAGGAAGTCTATCCACGTGAGGAAAGAAAGGGGATTATCTGTTATCGTCTTCAGTTTATCACCGATGGGGGGCAATTTCTGTTCCAAGATGTCACGCTCAGCAGAGCATTTCTCTATTCGTTTAGCTAAAATATCCATAAGTGACTGCCCGGATAAACCCTCGATTACAATTGGATTAGGAAAACTGCGGCGAAATTCGAGAGTTATAGCTTCGCTTCTGAGTGTAGCAATTATCGGTGATCCTCTATGTTTGAATATCTCACGGACAAACTCGGCGATCTGATCCTTATCATGGATCTGGTCAAGATTGTCTATTGCGATGACAACCTCCTTGCCCCGGTCAGAAGACACAATCCCGATGACCTGGTTGATCAATCGCCTCAAAAATCCAAGATTGATCTCTGTCTCAACCGCCCTGGTCGAATCCTCTACTTCAGTCTCTTTGCCTCCGACCCCCAAATTCAATTTGAAGAAATTGAGGATGCCTATTTCCGCTCCGGTCGTAGCCCCGATTTCCGATGCCCTACTTCTTGCCCAACCTCTGGTTATCATACTCACCCGAGATATCTCATCAAGATAGCTTATTTCGCAGAGAGCTTTCTCATCTCCTGTATATTCACCCCTCAATTGTGAAGCGAGCACCTCACAGATGTCTCGCAACAACTCCTCCGCGTTCTCACTGTTCTTGCCATCCACGATGACCGGAATAAAATCGAGCTCCTGTTCCAAATGAGATAAAACCTTCCTTAGAAGCATAGATTTTCCGGTTCCACGATCGCCATGAATAAGCAGCCTTCTCTCTTCATCGTCCTTGGTGAGTATGATGTTCTTCAAAATCTCTTTGGTATTATGATAGTTGCCCTCTCGATTGGTGAACAATACGGGGTCAATACTGAGTGGTCGTATACATCTGGTATAGATGGGCATTTTCCTCTCCTATATATAGATCGATATCGTTTCTTTTAAAGTTTTGGGATTTCGTGGAGGGTGTGATCGATCTGGCTCGCTAGCGACCGCGCCACCTGTTGCTGGGTTCCTGTTACCTGCCCACTTACGCGGCTATTACTCCACAATTTCAGTGCAGGACATCCCTCTGCAGATGCGAAGGAGACAAAAAGATGGTAAGGATTACTCCACCGGTAAGTGCACATCTGCGACGATCTTCTGCCCGTCTTCCGAAAGCACGAAATCCAGAAACGCCTGCTCATCCTCGTCCGGCTCGCCTTTCGTGATCATTAGAAGTGTCCGTGAGAATCGCGTACTCGCCGCTTCGAACGTTCTCGGTGCTGGGCGCAACACCATCGAGCGTCAGGGTCTTGACATCAGAGCTGGCATACCCGAGCGAGAGAAAACCGATGCTGCGCTTATCCCCTGCAACAGTTGTCCGTATCTTGCCATTCGAGTCCTGAATGATCGCATGGTCTGTAATCTCTTTTCCGGTGGATTTCATGACTGCACTCTCAAAGTAGCCCCGTGTTCCAGACCCCTCCTCTCTGGAGACCGCCATGATGCCGGGGTCTTCACCGCAGCCAAAAAAATTTGCTTATGTCTCGTAGGATGCCCTTGCTTGAGACTCCTGCAATCTCTGAATCTTCACCACTGACATTCCCCCAGTTCGTTATCTCGCCGGTGTAGATGCCTTGCAGTTGCGCCATCGTGAGACCATCGACCGGATTTTCCGGATGCACCACGATCGCAATCCCGTCCCTTGCGATAGCGTGCACCGCGAGATCCGGGTGCGCCTCTATCTCAGAATCCATGAGATCACGGGATGCGGTGCCGATGCCCATCGTGCCGTCGGAGGCAGCTTTCACGCCATGTGATGATCCGCCGCCAGAGACAAAGACCCTGTCGCCCGGATACCCCTCTATGAATACGCGGGCACACTCCTCTGATATCGGAAGAACCGTTATCGATCCTGCGATCTGTAGTTTCATCGATTGTTGAGCGTCGCCACCGCCACCACCGCCCACGATGCAACCCGACCAAGCAGCGATGCAGCGATCACTGCGATCAGAAACGTTGCCGCAACCACGTATAACGAAAATCTTTCCGGTGCTGGTCGTTTACTTTAGACTCATTGACCTATCACCGCGGTGAGGTGCGCAGCTAACATATATGCCATTTTTCCCAATAACTATATAGATTTTATATAGTGCCCATAGCCAATCGTCCGGCATACCGTGTACCAGACGCGGGTTATAGCTTCCAAACCACATCACCTATATGTTATATACTACCAAATATTGATAGATCAATGATGGCACAATCCTTCGACTTATTCGGAAATAAAAAACATAAAACCCGGATCGGTGAACTGGAGCAGCAGATCCGGGAACTACATACGGAAAATCAGAAATTAAAGACGAGAGTGGACAAGAGGGATAAAAAAACAAAAACCGCAGTCGCAAGGAAACAGGAAGTCGAAGAAGTGCTGAATCGCGCGCAACAGAGAATAACAACGCTCGAAAACGAACTTACTGTACTCAGGGAAGAATCGTCTAAAAATATAACGTTTAGCGGCACGTACCCGCTAAACAGAAGCAGGCTTACGAATATGGTGTTTGAGTTGGGTTCGATGCGGTCAAAGCCCGGAACCTTTCACTCGATCTACCTCAACACGAACGCAAGAACATCCGATTTTGAGTTTGGGGACACGATCGATGCGGATTGCATACATCTCTTCGACCAGATCAGATCGTACAATGGAAAAGTACTATTCTATGACGAGGATCATTGCATTTCGGTAGCAGTCGTGCCCCCATTCGTGATCGAGAGCTCAGACTGGACAACTGCTGACGCGTTTGATCTGACTCCGCTTAAGGGGATGCTGGTACATAGCTCGACTGTCTGCACCCTCTACGCACATGCGGGGCGCACCGTCATTGGAATCGTTCGTGGTGGCGGCATAGGTGTAGGCGTAGGCGGAGACCGGGATGATGACGGAGGATCTGAGGTCTACGCCGAGATCGTGCGCACCGGAGTCCAGGCAAAGCACACCAAGGGCGGGTGGAGCCAGCGGAGATTCGAGCGCGGCCGGGATCAGGATGTCGACTATCACATAAAGAAGGTGCAGGAGAAACTCGAGTCGGTGATGGATGACCCGGTCGAGACGATCATCGCTGGCGGTGATCTTTCACTCACAAGGAAGATGCTTGCAGGCGCGAAGGTTCCAGTGATTGAGAAGAGGGTGGATGTGGACGGGAATCCGGAGGATATCGCTCTTAAGGTGGTCTGGGCTGGCAGATTATACCGGTTGTGATCTGCGAATGTAACGCGATTCCACCGAAGAAAAATATAAGTACGGTTGACGCCAATTGACTGTGGGGTGGGCAATCGGTGGGGCCCGTTATCATCAGCAAGAGTATAAGAGCATATCTTATAGGGATCGGTGACATCATATCGTTCTTGATGGTGAGCTCAGTGTTTACTGCATTCACCAGTTTGATGATGCTTTATTTTTCATTCATTGTACTCGGGGTAACGCCGAAACCAATCCTGCTCTGCGCCATGTTCCTTGTGATCTACGGTGTGTACAGTCTTAACAAAGTGACCGATCGGAAAGAGGACGCAATAAATATGCCGGTGCGGTCTACATTCGTATCGGGCAATGAGCGGTTTCTGCTAACTCTTGCCATCGCCTCGTACACTGCAGCATTGCTTCTCGGATTGTTCGAAAGCCCGTTTGCTGCGAGCATCTTGCTGGTTCCCTTCCTATCAGGGGTTATCTACAGCACAAATTCCCTTTCGATAATCGGAATTCCCAGGTTAAAGGATATATTCCTTGTGAAGAGTCTCATTGTTGCTTTCAGTCTGGCGGTTTGCGCAGCATTTCTGCCAGCGATTCATCTGCACAGTTCTGCTAAACTGTACTTTATTTTCCCTTTCTTCTTCAGTAAGGTTTTTATAAATACGGTTCTGTTTGATGTGAGAGATGTTGGAGGGGACTCATTAAATGGCGTAAAGACGATCCCTGTTGTTATAGGGATAAAAAGGACAAGACAAATGCTATTGCTCATCCAGTCTCTGCTTGTGGTATGGTTTGTACTATTTTCAGATTTGTTCAGTAAATACTATGTGATCTTGATCACCAGTATGGTATATGGATATTTATATATCCTCTACTTCTGCAATACAAAGCACCATAGTGCTATGTCATGGGATATACTGCTGGACGGGGAATGGATCAGTATGAGTATAGGAGTTTGGCTCTATCTGATCCTATTTTCCACTGTGGGGAACACTTAAGAAATGTGGTGTACATTTTTATTATATGATTCCGGAAATCAATTCATACAATGGAATCAAGGATGAACTGAAGTTTTTCACAACATCGGGAGTGCGTGTCAAACTGTTGATCAGCCTAAATAAGGGAAGAATGACTATAGATCAGTTGAGGAGTGAGTTTGGGTATCGGACGTCCACCATCCTGCCGGTGCTCGCGGAGTTAAAATCGAAAGGTCTAATATCTTATGAGGATCGGTGCTATGGCATGACGCCGTTTGGAAGGATCATCTCGTCCAAGTTGACCGATTTCATTGAAGCGCTTTCCATGTTCAAAACACAGGAACAATTCTGGAAGAACCATGAAACACACGTGATTCCGGAGTTATTTTTCAGGAATATCGGTTCTCTCGTCAGATCTCAAGTTGTGGAGGCGTCCCCAGCAGATCTTTTTGAAGTGCATAGACATTTCCTGAAACTGATTGAGGAGTGTAAGGTGATAAACGGGGTTTCGCCGTTCCTGCATCCGGAGTTGCCCGACATGTTCAGGATGTTCGCGGAGCATGAAACCGCGATACGTCTTGTAGTAACCTCTCCTGTACTGGAACTGATGCGCGAGAGGCATGGGGGCGTACTCAAGCGTTTCAAAGCCATGCCAAACTTCAGTATGAGAGTGATCGAGGAGGATGTGGGGATCGCTTTCACAGTAACCGAGAATATCCTATCACTTGGCTTTTTCAGACCTGATGGTACGTATGATTATAATACGGATCTCGTTAGCGATGACCCTGCTGCGATCGAGTGGGGAAATGCGCTATTTGAGTATTACTGGCACCGGTCTGCGGATGTCACACTACCGGACACTGATTAGCGCCGCTCAGTTACCACGAAATAAATATACAGACAGATGCATATTATTGCAATCGTAAGTCCCATCTTCTTTATGTATTTGATGATCTGGGATGTTCGGTAGAATTCAGAGCCGTATTTGCTTCTGATAACAACCTCTTCGGACGGGTCAAACAGGATGTACCTTCCGACGTTCTTGATCACGATCGGCTCCCCCTCATAAGTGATCAGTTCGCCATTAATCTGATCCTCTGTAAGCACCCAACCGTCTGGAAACTCCCTTGCATCACCTTGTGTTCTGATTCCACTGCTGGATACCGAGATGATCCTGTGGACTACAGGGAGCTGGATTCCTTCGACATCAAAGACGATGATATCACCGACATCAGGCGTCAGATGCAGTCTCTGCACAAGAACGATGTCGTATTTTTCGAGTGTCGGTTCCATACTTCCTGATGTGACAACCTCCGGAAGGGCCAGGTGTGCAAGCAGGATACACGCGATCGCCACTGCAACGATTAGCGGAACAAGCATCTTGTAGATTCGTGGCCGCATAGAGAGGTCCCTATACCCGCGCATCCTTGCACTGACATTGTTCTTCCGATCCCATACAAGCAGTCTCCCGGGAATCGTGCTGACAACGTAGGGAATCGATCTGAGATCTTTTGCGTATATTCTGTACAAAATATAGAAAACCAGCAGCAGCAGGAATACTGCGATGAGCGATGCTCGATGGAAATAGTACAGATAGAGACTGAAGTATGTTATAACGTTGATGATGCTTTCAACAGTCGTCATACACATTCCTCGCCGGATTCCTTCGTCCGGATCCTGACGTCCGATAAAAACTGTCTTGCGATCTTTGCAAGCGAGATCAGTTCATCCCGGGTGTATGCCCTCTCAGGCACGTCCTTCCATGCGTGTTCCGGGATGCCTTGCTGGATGATATACCGCACATCTCCTGCAATTTCCCGTATGGATTCGGCAATCGAACGTATCTCCTGCGGTGACCCGATAAAATTGGGAAATACCGTCGTTCTTACCTCAAAATCAATATCGCGCTCCCTGCACAGTCCACACAGTCCAAGCGAATCCGAGACATGTTTGGCGGCATCGATGCCGCAGATTCTGAGATATGCATCACGCGTAAGCGGCGCCTTCACATCCATGCAGATCAGATCGACGAGATGCGCCTCGATCATCTGCCTGATCCGGTCGGTGTAGTATCCGTTTGTCTCAACACCTACGAGAAGATCTTGCTTATGCGTGAATTCTGCGAGGTGCAAGAGTGCATCTAACTGGTAGAACGGCTCGCCTCCGGTAAAGACGACAGCGCTTATGAATAAGGAGTTTTTCTTAATCTCTGACTCGATCTCTTCGATGTCTGCCGGTTCGGCGCTGAGTTGACCCATCTCAAGGAGCGCGTGGTTCTGGCAGTAGGGGCATCTGTACGGGCAGCCCATCAGGAAAACCACAGTTGCGGCGCGTCCGTACCAGTCCACAGTCGAGAGCGGGATCATGTTCTTTGCAGTCATAGCCGCCTCCTGAACTCAGGGTTTCGCATCAGGCACGATCCCGCGTTGTATGCGGAGTCCTTCCTGATCCGTTTCCAGATCGTTTCGATACCCTCCTCCCGAATATTCCCGTAAGGAATCGGGATACATGCGCAGGGCAGCACATCTCCTTGCGGCGTTACGTGAAGCCATCTTTTCCCTGCAAAGCAGCCAATCTTTTCCATCGCATGCGGTATCGAGAATACCCGAACCCTACCATCGTTTGATGCCCACTTAACAAACGAATCAAGGATTTCACGATCCGCATCACTCAGAACATCGGTTCCATGATCGATCCACCTCCCCGTCGGCACGATCTCATAAAACGAGAGCTCGTGGACGCCAGTTTCCACCGCGAGCGAATAAAATTCCTTCAGGTCATGGATGTTCATCGGAGATAGTACAACATAGATATCGACAAACATACCTGCCGCAAGCGAGTTTTTGATCGCAGCGAGCGCATCGTCAAATACCCCGCTTCTTCCCCTCATTCGGTCATGCTCCTCCTGGTACGGGCTATCGATGCTCACATTTACAGCAAAGAGTCCGGCAGCCTTTAGCGATTCTGCCAGCTCCATTGTAAGCCCTGTTCCGGACGTAAACACGGTTGCAATCGCCTTATCAGGATCGACATGCCTGACCACCTCTGCAAGTTCCGGGTACATCATGGGCTCGCCACCGTCGAATATGATCAATGTGGCGCCCATGTCGGTTACCTGATCGATCACATCCTTCACCACCTCCGGCGGCAGTGATGCCTTGTTTTCGGTATCAGGAAGTGCGCAGTGGATGCATCGGTTCGGGCACTCCTCTGTGATCGATATCGTGACCTGATCCGGTATGTTTTTTCCGATTCTGGCATTAAACTGGCTTTTCACAAGCCGATCAAACGCGCGCCCTGGTATCGGCGGCATCCACGTCGAGAAGATCAGTTCCCCCCCATCTGCGCCGACAGGCCTTGCACTCTCGAAGAGATCGAGAAGGTCGGATGTGAAGGGCTTTACCACGGGCACAAGGACGCCGCTCATGGTCATGCTGCCGTCTGCGTCCAGATAGACGCTGAACCACGGGCGTTTGTAGAGTGGGTACATGCTCTGTTTTTTTGTGGTATATATACTATAACCCACGCACCCCATTCCACACCACATTTATCACCAACCTAACCCTACATTCAACTGTTGTACCTCGATATCCCCTCGCCCGAAATATGCCTCATCACATCTCTCCTCTGCATCCTTACTGATACCTCTCTCACCGTC
>PQXF01000054.1 GCA_003194445.1 Candidatus Methanogaster sp. | reverse complement strand
ATGAATATTTGGCTGAAGCGTATCCGAAATCTTGTTGAACTGAAGATATGGTGGAAGATTCTGGGGATGAAGTTACTTGGACATTTCCGTTACTACGGAATGAGCGGCAACTTCCGAATGCTTAAGAACTTTTACCATCAGGTCGTGAGACTTGCCTTTAAATGGATAAACAGGCGTAGCCAGAGGAAAAGCTACAACTGGGCTCAGTTCACTCGTTTCATCTTATTTAACCCACTCCCGAAGCCGAAGATATATCACTCACTATACAACCTGAACCCGTAGAGGATGTGCTTCAGAAGCCGGATGAGGGAAATCTTCAAGTCCGGTTCTGTGAGGGGGCGCATAGTAACCTCGGGGCTATTACCCCGGAAAGAGGTGCGCTATGTGCCCTACTTGACATATTGGTCTGGAGTTCTACGGAATCCTTATCAGTTAAGAGAATAGGCCACTACAATCGTGATCTTGTAGTACATATTGAATGCTCATTATTTTTTGAATGATCTGCTGAACTGTCTGATCTAATTAGCAGTTTCAGAATGGCGGCTGTTGCCACTGTTTTTGGGACTTTTACGTACCAAGGTTCAACCGCCCTCTCGTCACCAATTTCACCAAGTATATAAGCAGCATTAGCACGCACGACCATATTTTTGTCTTTGAGCGCATCTATCAAAGGCTCAACTGCTGGTTTACCAAAAATCTCGCAGAGTATGGTGGCAGCCTCCCTACACACCCCCCCTCACCAACCCCAAGCGCTTTTATCAAATGCTCAATTGCCAGCTCATCACCACTCCCTCCAAGTGCGCAGGTGGCATTCCAGTGCACAGCATCACACTCATCCCCAAGCGCTTTTATCAAATGCTCAATCGCCCTCTCGTCGATAGTTCCACCAAGCGCACGGGCCGCCACCTGACGCACACCTTCATCTTCATCCTCAAGTGCTTTTATCAGGGGATTGATAGCCCGATCATCAATAGTTCCGCCAAGCGCAGATGCAGCAGCATAACGCACACCTTCATCTTCGTCCTCAAGTGCTTTTATCAATGATGGAACCGCCCGCTCATCACCAATCATCTCAAGTGCCCAAGCCGCACCCTGAAACATATATGCATCTCCATTCTCAAGTACATTTATCAGCGGCTCGACCGCAGGCTCACCAATATCTATAAACGCTTCGGCAGCGTCATTCTGCACCTCCCAGTTTGTATCACCGAGTACCTTCATCAGAGGCTCAATAACCCTTTCACCACCAATCCAACCCAACGCACAGGCAACAGTTTTCACATACTCCTCTCTGTCATCCCCATCAAGTGCCTCTATCAAAGGCTCGATTGCCGGCTCGCCGATTTCACCAAGCGCACGGGCAGCCACCTGACGCACACCCACATCGCCAAGCACCCTTATCAAAGGCCCAATCGTGGGTTCGCCAATCCTGACAAGTGCCTCGACCGCTCTTTGGCGTATATTTTCATAAGGATCCCCAAGCAGTTTTATCAATGGCGGAACAGTCTTCACACCACTGATCTCGTCAAGTCTCCTGACTATATTCATGCGTACATTCCGGTCACCGTCTTCAAGCAATTCGGTCAGTGATTCTATGAGTTCGTTTACATCTGTTTGCATTTCTGATTCCTCAATAACTGCCATACGCCCACATTCTGCAACATGCCTACTGTAATACGGTTACTCCCGTACTTAAAAAATTCTCACAGACTATAGATAGAATAAATCGATCCGATACGGTGGATTGATTGAATTGCTTGTGAATCACCATTCACTCCCTGTTCTGATCTTCATCACCCACCCCACCCTCCGAATACGTAACTCCATGACCTCCAACATGCGAGACTATCTATGGGCTATATCGCTGAATGTCCGGCACTCGCAGGAAGATTCGATACCAGTAAGGTTGCAATGTTAGGGCTACGTCTGTTGGGTGGAGTGAATTGTTTCACCCCACCTCCAGACGCCTATTCACAGCCGTTACTGTGACTACAGTCCGCCCCGCTTCGGCAACCGGATCGCGCATCCGCCAAAGCCATGTGCAAGCGCGTGTACCAGTGGGTCCACCGTCTTCACACCACCGATCCTATCGATCGCTTCGGCAGCTCCACGCCGTACCCACCAGTCCTCATCCACAAGCACTTTGACCAGCGATTCAATCGCTCTTGAGTCTCCGATCGCGCCGAGCGCTTCGGCAGCCCTGTCCCGCACATCTCTATCATCGTCGCCAAGCGCACTTACCAGCGGGTCGATCGCTCTCGCATCACCGATCTTGCCAAGCGCACCGGCAATATCCCAGCGTACCTCAGGCTCATCATCTGTGAATGCGCTGATCAGTGGTAGAACCGCTCTCGCATCACCGATCTCGCCGAGTGCGATGGCAGCCTGGTCGCGCACGTTCCGGTCAACATCCGCAACTGTGCTTATCAGCGGATCAACCGCTCTTGGATCGCGGATATTACCGAGTGCGATGGCAGCCCCGCACCGCACCGCAGAGTCGGCATCCGCAACCGCGCGTATCAGCGGATCGACCGCTCTTGGATCGCGGATATCACCGAGTGCGATGGCAGCCCCGCACCGCACACGCGAGTCACGGTCATCTAACGCATTGATAAGCGGTGCGACGGCTGGTTCACCAATCTTGCCGAGTGCCGCAGCAATCTTGTCACGCACGTTTGCGTCTACGGGATATCCAAGCGCATTGATGAGCGGCACAACCGCGGGTTCGCCGATCCCGCCAAGCGTATGAACCATCTTGTCACGCATAGCCGCGCTAGCTTCCATGAGTGCATTGATGAGCGGCACAACCGCGAGTTCACCTATCATACCAAGCGCTTTGTCGACTTCAGTACGTACGCCCGCGCCATCATCACTAAGTGCGTCTATCAGCGGCAGAACCGCCCTTGCGTCACCGATCTTACCGAGCGCACAGGCAGCGTTTCGGCGCACCCACCAACTCTCATCATATAGCGCGTCTATCAGCGGCAGAACCGCTCTCGCATCACAAATCCTGCCGAGCGCTTCGGCAGATATCCGGCGTACGTCCTCATCTTCGTCAAAAAGCGCATCTGCCAGCGCTTCGACCGATGCAGGATCACAAATCCTGCCGAGCGCCCGGGAAGCTCCCCCGCGCACCTCGCGATCACTATCAGAAAGTGCGTTCATCAGCGACTCAACCGCTCTCGCGTCACCGATTTCGCCGAGTGCCTCGGCAGATCTCCTGCGCATGTCCACGTCCATGTCCAAAAGCGATTTTGTCAACGGCAGAACCGCTCTCGCGTCGCCAATCTCGCCGAGCGAATTGGCAGCATACCAGCGCACGTAGCGGTCTCCTTGCTCAAGTGCGGTTATCAGCGGCAGAGCCGCTTTCTCATCTCCAATCCTGCCGAGCGCTTCGACCGCCCCAGCGCGCACGTCTTCGTTCTCAAGCGCTTCGATAAGCGGCACAACCGCGGGTTCGCCAATGCTGACGAGTGCATCGACTGCCTCGCCACGCACATCTTCATCTCCAAGCGCTTCAATCAACGGTAGAATTGCGGGTTCGCCAATCTTGTAGAATGCTTCGATGGTTTCATCACGCACCCACCGATCCACATCCACAAGCGCGTCTATTAACAGTTGAACCGATCTTTCATCCCCTATCTTCCCGAGTGTTTCCACGGCACCGCGGCGCACCGTCCAGTCCCCGTCCCCGATTGATCGGGTCAGTGACTCCAGTAGTTCGTTCATCTTGCTCCTCCCCTTGTTTGGTTTACATCCCTGGCTTACGCCACCGACACGCCTTCTGATATCGATCCGGAGATCTGATACCCTCGTGCCGTCGATGCGATTGGTTCGTGGGTGCTGCCCTACTCAAGTTGGGTAGATTGGCACCCAGAACTTTTCACATCATTAGTATCATTATGATGTACTCCTATATAAATTTTGTGGAGGTTTGAATCGTTATATCTTCAGGTTTTCAGAAGATCCTGTGAACCGTGTTCATGTGAACAGTGGATAAAATCGGTATAATTCGTGCAAACGGATTCGTCGCTGCCGTCTTGTACTGCTTTACCGAATGCTTTTGCTCGTAGACTATGATAGCCGTACGATGGCACAATCGAAGTATTCAGTAAAACACTATGATTTTGTGGAAAGTATATTCATACGATTTGTGGCATTCGTCACCATTCGTGAATAAATCACTGGATTTTTAGACAGTGTCGCGTACGATATCCATGCAAAAGAGGTATTTTTGTTGTGCTCAAATCGATCCCACAAAATCGGCAAAAGTTACCGAATCTAACCATAGAAGGCGCGAAGAGTATAGAGTTTTTAAATCGATCTTTTCGGTTTCAGCGAACATGCCGTCGGCATGACTCGATAAACCGGCTCACATCAAAGCTCGGCGGTGCATGCATGTAACTCCCGAGCGTGGCATATTCGAGCATCCCATCCATCCCGTCCCTGATGCCTTTTCCCCGGTTCATCCGGTATGCGAATCTAACATCAGGCGCGCAATCGGTCTCTGAATAATGAAACTCATGCCCGCGAATCCGCCCGGCGGGAACTACGTAATTGCCGGATACGGTTGCATCGGTGTATCCGAGTGCCTGCAACCGGTTCGTCATCACAGTCTCTGCCGGAAGCACGCCTGCCATAGGGTATGCATTCCCGTCCAGGTCGATTAAGGATTCGCAGAGGTAGATCATGCCTCCGCATTCGCCATAGATCGGAACCCCGTCCGCGGCAGTGTCCCTGATCTCTTTTCCAGTCTTGCTGCGTGCCGACAGTTCCTTTGCGTACAACTCAGGATACCCGCCCCCGAAATAGAACCCGTCTGCTTCAGGCAGATCGTCTGCAAGCGGACTCCAGAATGCAAGGTTTGCATCCCGTTTCAATGAATCGATCAGGTCTGCATAATAAAAACAGAAAGCAGGGTCACGAGCAACCCCTATCGTGATATCGTGCCGGGCAGAACTGCCGTCACCGGTATCATCGCCATCAGCACCACCAACACTATCCCCACTACCACCACAACTACCGCCGCCACCAACCTCATCCGCCGCCGCGTACCCTGCATCCTGGGCGTACTGTGCGATATCCCGGATCGCAGGAATATCCAGGTGATCTGCTGCAAGCGATTCCAGTTCTGTCACGTAATCCATGCGATAGCCCTCGTGAGCCATGTACAGTCCAAGGTGCCTCGATGGAAGCTCGATACGGGATGATTTTGGTATCTCTCCGACCACGGGAACCGAGAGTTCTTGCTGGATCGCAGTCCTGACCATATCGCCGTGTCTCGGGCTTCCTATCTTGTTTAAAATCACGCCAGCGACGTTGATCCGTTTATCAAAGTCGCAGTACCCCTTGACGATTGCAGCAGCGCTTCTGGAGACGCCTTTAACATCGACAACGAGGATCACAGGCAGACCGAGCACCCTTGCGACATGCGCAGCGGATGCGGTATCGTCAGACCCCATGCCGTCATACAGCCCCATCGCGCCCTCGATCACGCAGATATCAGTACCTGCCGCCGCTCTGGCAAACGTCTCCCGGACGCCATCCTCGCCCATCATGAACGTGTCCAGATTTCTGGACGGGCGTCCGCATATCGCAGTGTGATGGCTCGGATCGATGTAATCGGGCCCTATCTTAAACGGAGCAACCGCATATCTGCGTGCAAACGCAGCCATCAGCGCCATCGCGACGGTGGTTTTGCCAACTCCGCTGTGAGTCCCTGCTATAAGTATTGCCGGCATGGTTTTAGTGATTGTTTGGTGAAAAAAGTAGCTTGTGTCTGTGAAATCCACATCTTCGATGCCATGATACCTGATTGGTGGCGAGTCACATATAATGTTTGGATGATTCGAATATCGACGTCGATTTTTCGGCGTGACTGCAATGTTTTTATCAATGATGGAGATGAAGGGATTGTACTATACTATGTGCAAATCCGGAAGAACCAGAGCTAATGGATAAGACTAAGAGTTGTATATCTTTATAAAAATTATGACATGAACATAGAGATCATAGGAACCGAATCACTGGGTGTGAGAGGTCTTTGCTGCTTTGTAACGACCGCGAAGCAGAGGATATTGATTGATCCGGGCATAGCGCTGGGTTATAACAGGTACGGCTTGCTTCCCCACCCATTTCAGGTAGCAGTGGATGAGCGGATACAGAAGACGATCATACAACGGTGGTCAGAAGCAACCGACATAGTGATCAGTCATTTTCATGGAGATCACATTCCATTAGCGGATGCGAATCCTTATCAGTTTAACATTAAAAAGATAACCGGATTAAACCCTAACGTCCGGATGTGGGCTAAGAACCAGTCCAACCTGCATCCGATTGAAGAACAAAGAGCGGAGTCTCTTTCTGATATCTTGAAGAACGGTTTGACTTCCGCAGGAGGGATAAAGCATGGCGTAATGACCTTTTCCAGACCGGTGTCTCATGGGGGCAAACGTAACAATCCGCAGACGGTGATGATGACAAGGATCGAGGAAGACCGCGTCTTCGTACACACCTCTGACACCCAACTCCTTGACGACAGAGCTGTCTCCCAAATACTGGACTGGGAACCCGATGTCGTATTGGCTGACGGGCCTCCGCTCTACATGCCCAACAAGCTTTCGAAAAAGCAGACCGAACAGGCGTGGCGCAATGCTAAACGACTATCCCGGGAAGTTGGTACGTTAATCCTCGATCATCACATAATGAGAAGTCATACCGGAGCTAAATGGCTGAAGTGGTTATCATCCGAGACAGGGAACAGAGTCATCTGCGGTGCTGATTTTGTGAACTCCCCAAGGATGCTACTTGAAGCAAGGCGCAAATCATTGTACAGGGATATGCCTGTCCCTGCCGGCTGGCATGACGCTTATGGTGAAGGCAAGGCCAGTACCGATCGTTACTGGAATATGGCTAAGAGAATCTATAAAAGCATGAAGCTGGACGACCACAGATGATAATAATAAAGTGTGCCAAATGTAAAAGAAAGATTTTTAAATACCAAAAGATCGGAAAAGGTAGACTATGGCACTGCTGGAATGACAGGATACTCAGAGATTACAGCATCAGGGGTGGAGACGAGGTTAGATGTCATTGTGGTAATTTGATTGGCGTTGCTGAAGAGAAATGGGTTAATATGCGGCAGCATTCTTTCACATATTCGGGCGCGGTAACCTGATGATAGTGCCGGTCACATGGAACCGCGGATAAAAAAAACTCTAAAAAGATCTTCCAACCCTCCACACGGCACCACCCGAAACCCAATTCAATTTTACTTGAGTTGAATTCCATTCTAATTTTTAGAAGCATTTAAATATTACCACTTCCATCATCCAGAACTATGAGTCTCATAAGAGAAGCACAGAACGGACAGATCACAGAAGAGATGAAGACGGTCGCGAAGGTTGAAGGCGTCGACCCTGAGTTTGTACGAAAAGGGGTTGCAAGCGGAAGGATCGTGATCCCGGTAAGCCCGTACCGGAAAACCATGCCGTGCGGCGTCGGGAAGGGGATGCGCACCAAAGTAAACGCAACGGTCGGAACGTCGTCTGATATCGTGGACATCGATCTCGAGGTGAGAAAGACCAAAGTGGCAGAGAAGGCAGGCGCGGACACCCTCATGGAACTCTCGACAGGCGGCGATCTCGTGGAAGTCAGGAAGCGCGTGATTGCGGCAACGTCGCTCTCTGTGGGAAGCGTTCCTCTGTATCAGGCGTTTATCGAGGCGATCGAGAGGAATGGTGCGGTTGTGGACATGAATCCCGACGACCTCTTCCGGATCACGGCAGAGCAGGCGAAGCTCGGAACGAACTTCATGGCGATTCATACCGGAATTAACCTTCTAACAGTCGAGCGTCTCAAGAACCAGGGGCGGTATGGCGGACTGGTCTCGCGAGGCGGCGCGTTCATGACAGCATGGATGCTTCACAACGAGAAAGAGAATCCACTCTACAGTGAATTTGACTATCTCCTTGAGATCATGCTCGAACATGAAGTCACACTATCGATGGGGAACGGCATGAGGGCAGGAGCAGTCCACGACGCAACAGACCGGGCAGGGGTTCAGGAACTGATCATGCACGCAGAACTCGGCGACCGCGCGTACGATGCAGGCGTGCAGGTCATCGTCGAGGGTCCGGGGCATGTGCCGATTAATGAGATCGATACGAATATCACGCTTATGAAGAGCATGACAAACGAGAGGCCGTTTTACATGCTTGGTCCGCTGGTGACTGACATAGCGCCCGGTTACGACCACATCGTGACCGCGATCGGGGGTGCAATATCCAGTTCATGCGGCGCGGATTTCCTCTGCTACGTGACACCTGCCGAGCATCTTGCGCTGCCGAACGAGGAGGATGTCTACGAGGGCGTGATGGCTTCCAGGATCGCTGCGCATGTCGGCGACATGATCAAGTACGGCGACCGTGCGCGGGCATGGGATCTCGACATGGCGCGGGCGCGGCGTGATCTCGACTGGGATATGCAGTACGAGGTTGCAATCGACGAGGGTCGCGCACGGGAGGTCAGGAACAGCCGGCTTCCGGAGGATAAGGAGGCATGCACGATGTGTGGAGACTTCTGTGCGCTAAAGATCGTGAAGGAGAACTTTAATTTCGACAAGTGAGATCTGGTTTTAAATCGCTGGCGGGCTGTAACAGTTGCAGCCCGCCATGCGAAACTGTAATCCAATACCTCAATCGGGCTAACAACCAGGAACGAAGCTTCTATCAGGTCGACCGCTTTGCAAACGGGAGAAAGAACTATGGATACGGCAAGAAACAGGTAACAGAGGATATACACAGAGCCAAACGTGAAGAACTGGAAAAACAGAAAGAGAAGATAGAAAGCCAGATAGCGAAAACGTGTGCAGATGAAGAAGAGCTTAAAATTAAGCGACAAGAGGCGCAGAAAGCGTTCAATAAGTCTAAAGTAGATATAAACAAAGAAATCCCCTTCGGGGCAAAATTGAAGTGTGATGTTTTGCTCATCATGTATCTAATTTCAGCAGCAAGATACGCAAATGCGTTTATACTTTCCTATACGTCAAAAAATAGAAGGGTGAAGTGCCTGTTGCACTTCTCCGTACATCTTCCTTCCGCTCATGTCTTCCTTCTGATCCGTGCGTATCCCATAAGCATGAGCAGTCCGACCACAAGGAGCAGGGCAGTCGGCAGTTCAGGGATCGGAGCGCATGGGACCGCCCCATCGAGTCTCGGATTGGTTATTACGTTGCCCCATCTCGTATCGTAAGTCCAGTCGCTGATGCTTGCGTTAATTCTCGTCTCGTTGTTTGTGCCCCACCAGTTGCCGGCTGTACTCACATTAGCGGACTGCCAGTTCCTGAACTGCCACTCCCAGCCGCCACTCACGTTGCTGTAGTTGCCGTTTGCGATGATGTTGTTGCGTTCAATGGTGTTGTCTGTGCTTTCACTCATCAGGTAGAAGCCTGCGTTTGTGTTGTTATGCACCCAGTTGCAGGAGATGTTGTTGTTGTCTGCGTTGTCGAGGCGGATGCCGTACTCGTTGTTCGAGTTAGCGGTGTTTTCCTCAAGCGTGTTGTTGTTGCTCGAAGACCACAGGCAGATACCGCGGTAGTTGTTCGACGCGTTGTTACCCAGAAGCGTGTTGTTGCTCGAAAAAGTCAGGTAGATGCCGTCGCTGTTGTTCGACACGGTGTTGCCCGCAAGCGTGTTGTTGGTCGAAAGATACAGGTAGATGCCGTAGTTATCGTTCGAGTTGGCGGTGTTACTCGCAAGCGTGCTGTTGCTCGAATCCTCCAAGTAGATGCCGTGATTGCCGTTCAAGCTCGCGTTGTTACCTAGAAGCGTGTTGTTGCTCGAAGCGTCTATGCGGATGCCGTAATCGCCGTTCGAGTTTGCGGTATTACTCGCAAGCGTGTTGTTGCTCGAACTGGGCAGGTAGATGCCGTCTTTGTTGTTGTCCAAGCAGTTGTTACTCGTTAGCATGTTGTTGTCGCTCGAAGCAGACAGCCAGATGCCGAAGTGGTTGCCTGAGCAGTTGTTCTCAGATATGATGCAGTGCTGCCTACTTCCGAGACGAACCCCGGCATTGCCGGATACTGTCGCCCCGGCCGCGGTGAACCCTGAGATGTTCACGTAATTCGCGGTCACATCAAAGACATGATCGCCCTGATCTTTCGCAGTCACTGTCACCACATCCGCGCCCTCGCCTCTAAGCGTGAGATGCGATGTCGCGATATCCACGTTCTCGGTGTAGCTGCCGTTCCACACATAGATAGTCTCGCCAGCAGTCGCGCTATTGACCGCTACCCGTATCGGCACCCCGCTCGTGTTGAATGCGCCGCCGTCACGCCACCAGCCAGACTGGTTAACGCAGATGTCACCGTCGCTGCAAGAAAGCGCAGCTGCCGTCGTTGTAGATATGGTAATGAGTGCTAAGATTAGCACTGTCGTCGTTACGATTTTTCGTAGTTCCACCTGTAGTCCTCCTTTGTCACTGTGTCCCCCTCTGGTGCTTGTGCAAATTCCCAAAAGCCCATGCGCCAGAGAAAGAGCCATATTCCAAACTGCCGCACCCCACATAAGTTTTTTGAATTTGTGATATGAACTCCTGACTTTCGGTGAATTAAAATAGCCTGTCCTTTTATCGTCACAGAACATATATAGAATCGCCAATGATAACAACGCGATTGAAGAATAGACGTTTTAAAATGGTGGAACGTACCATACCTGCGCGACACCTTTTGGGCTGCAATTTACGTTTCACCGAAAATCAAGCTAAATACTCATCAAAGGTTGGAATTCGAGATGTCAAAGGGATAATAAAATTTATGAAGAAATACAATGTTAAAATAGGTTTTGTAATAGCAGAAGATTATGAAACAACTGAAAAATTAGAAGACATAGTTATTATATTTGTACCACTTTGGAAATGGATTTTCGGGTATCAACCGAACACCGATGGGGCAAGTTGACAGTTCCCCAGAGCCGATGCACCAGACAACCAGAAAGTTTAATGTACCTCTGACATATAGATCGAGCGATGCATGGCTATCAGAACGGTGATGAACTTGTGCGATGAAGAAGAGCGGACGCAACTGGAAGGCGAGACCATGTCAGACATACAACTGGACAACGGGATCACAATATCGGTCGGTGACATCGAGATCAGTGTACACAGTAATGAACTGGCATTCGATGAACTCGAGGAGCGGTTGTTTGCTATCATCGACAATGTTGACAGGCGATTTGCAAACAGAGACAAGAATTATATGAATTATACGGTTTGAGGTGGATAAATGGATTTAAATGAACTCAGGCACGGTACCGAACTGTTGAAGAGGGGATTTGCTGCTATGCAGAAGGGCGGCGTTATTATGGATGTGACGACACCTGCGCAGGCGGTCATTGCAGAGGGGGCTGGTGCGGTTGCTGTGATGGCGCTTCATGCGGTTCCATCCGAGATCAGGAAACAGGGTGGTGTTGCGAGGATGGCTGACCCGCAGATTGTATGCGAGATCATCGACTCGGTAACGATTCCGGTGATGGCAAAGGCGAGGATCGGGCATACCATGGAAGCGCGGATCCTTGAGGCGATCGGTGCTGATATGCTCGATGAGTCGGAGGTTCTGACGCCGGCTGACGAATTCCATATCGATAAGACCCAATTCACGATTCCATTCGTATGTGGCGCACGCAATCTCGGCGAGGCGCTGCGGCGTATAGCAGAGGGCGCCGCAATGATCCGGACGAAAGGAGAAGCAGGCACCGGTGACGTGCGGGAAGCGGTCAGGCATACGAAACTGATCTCCGGAAGCATCCGCTCATTGAAAGGGAAGAACAAGGAGGAACTTGCAAGAGTGGCAAGGGAGATCGAAGCCCCAATCGGACTGGTCGAAGAGACCGCGAAGCTCCAGCGTCTGCCAGTGGTTAACTTTGCAGCAGGCGGTGTTGCAACTCCTGCCGATGCGGCACTGATGATGCACCTCGGAGTGGACGGCGTCTTTGTTGGATCCGGGATTTTTACGGCAGAGGATCCGGAAAAGATGGCAAACGCTATAGTAGAAGCTGTCAATAACTATGATAAGCCAGATGTTCTCGCCGAGATCTCGAAAGGTCTCGGAGCCCAGATGAAAGGAATTGATATCAGGACGCTTTCTGACGTGGAGACGTTGCAGACGCGCGGCTGGTGAGACATTCTGATGGGGTTTTGGATAGCTTCACATCCCTGATAACATCCGGAAGAGATGAGATGTCCGGTATAAGTATGTCCGCGCTATCGCATAATTTCTGCAATTTATCAGAACATTGCTGCATCGTCAACACCCCCATATCTGCCGCCCTGATCGCGCGAAGGTCGTTAATCTCGTCGCCGACCATGACGACTATGTCATAAGTTTTCTTAAGATCCAGGATGAGACGTTCTTTGATGTGAGGGGTTGCGACCGGGACCACATGATCCTGCGGAATCTTCAGGCGGTCAGCGAGTATGGATAGATTTCGCATACTGTCGCCGGATGCGATGTACAGATCCGCGCAATCTGCAAGTTTTGCGATCGTTGCTTCCGCACCATCGAAGAGTTTTCCGCCTGAACAGACCACGTAATGAATCGTTCCCGTGGGCACGTCGATCACGAATCCGGTTCCGATATAAAAGATGTGTTTGCACTTCTCTCTCACCGCTGCCACCACGTCCAGGAGATCGGAGACGCGAGCACCCCCCAAGTCGTGTTTTAGCATATTCCGGACATCGTCAGTCGTAATATCATCGCTTGCACAGCCGATGTTTATATCGATCTTGTTTTCGGAAAGAAAACGCGGCAGAACCTGATCCGGCGGGTAGTTTGAGAGAGCATCCGGCGATATATCGATCGCAACGAGCGCCTGAGACTCGCTGACGAGATGTAGGGTGACTGTATCATAAAGCGTGCCTCTGCTCTCCATATCCTTTGCCACCCTGTACGTATGCATCAGCGTACCGGATGAGTCAAAGACGATTGCAACCTTGTGGGTCATCTATATTGATGGTCACTGCGCGGGTATTAATGGTTTTCTCATGACTGCCCCCATGGAGCAGCCACTCGAGGAAACGGCTTGAATCGCGGAAGGAGACTGAGACGCGGCCGAAGCTTGTGGGGCACAATATCTGAAGAGTGGGATATCCGGAGGTCATGGGTGACGTGGTGCCACACTGGAGGGGATGTGCGTGAATTTTGTCCTGGTATATACACTATAACCCACGCACCCCATTCCACACCACATTTATCACCAACCTAGCCCTACATTCAACTGTTGTACCTCGATATCCCCTCACCCGAAATATGCCTCATCACATTTCTCCTCTGCATCCTTACTGAT
>PQXF01000053.1 GCA_003194445.1 Candidatus Methanogaster sp. | reverse complement strand
CAAGAATGAGGTATTTAAGGAGTGGGGTGCCGATGGCTTCGGTCATCGAGTCACGGATCTCTTTTGATCCGACAGCGCACCCCCATAAAAACGCCTCGTTTTTGGCTTGTTCACAGGATCGACGACGTGATACCAGTCTTGGAGGTAGTTACCGATAACCACACATCCAATCCACCAATTATCCGGTAATTTATTACGGGGAGGGACCGTTTTTGAGCTACTCTGCCTTCTTCTTCCCCTTCTTCGCCGCCTTTGTCGCCACTTGCTCTGAGAACACATTCAGCAGATTCATCAGCTTCTCGTACTGCGCTGTCTCGATATGCGAATACCTGATAGGCAACTTAAACGCCTTCGTCTCCTTCTTGAGCCGACTGTATAGATCCTTTGACCTCGATGTAAGCGCTTCATCAGTCGTGCCCTCAATCAACATCACGCCGCCAGCACCCGACTCAAAAGCATGACCCACGATCTCCGCGTCCAGCAGATGAATCGATGGCACCTGAATGAAGCGGATGAGCGGCGAATACTGAGTCCTGTTAACCCCTGCAAGATCAGCCGCGGCATACGCAGCAGGATCGATGTACACAATCACACCCATGCCTGCTGTAAGAATCCCTTCTGCCTGCGCCAATAATTGCTCCCGCGTATAGTTTGCGATCTCAACAGCCCCCTCTGGACAGACTGCCGCACAGATTCCGCAGGTGTTACACGAGAGGGGATCGAGAACCGGCACCCCACCGTCCGTATCCGGCATCGCCAGCGCCCCGTACGGACACTCCTCCACACATACGCCGCAGCCATCACATGCATCCGAGATCACAGGTTTTTCAGGCGATATTGAGATCGTGCCAAGCCCTAAGAACTGGTGGATCTTATGGGCTGCACTTATCGCTTCGGTCACCGAGTCGTGAATGTCTTTCGGTCCCACAGCGCACCCTGCCACAAAGACGCCCTGATTTAATGTATTCACAGGATCGATCTTGACGTGTTTCTCCTCGATGAATCCGTCGCCGCCTACCGGAACTCCCAGTTGGTCAGCAAGTTCTCGTGATCCCTTAGAGGCGATGAGTGACGGGCAGAGCACAACCATGTCGAACTCGGCTTCCCCGATCTCACCTAAGAGCGTATCCTCGTATCTGACCTGCAACCTACCGTCATCGCTGTCATTCAACGGATTCACCTCAGCCACACGTCCGCGGACAAAGTTAACACCAATCTCCTGCGTATGCTGGTAGAACTCCTCCATCCTTCTTCCTGCCGATCGCATATCGATGTAGAAGATCGTAACATCCGCATCAGGTTTCATCTTTAAGACGAGCTGCGCCTGTTTCTGCGAATAGATGCAGCAGACCTTTGAGCAATGCTTATTTCCCCGATTGAAGTCGCGTGACCCGACGCATAACACGAACGCAACCCGCTCGGGAAATGTTCCATCTGCCTTCTGAAGCCTCATGCCGGTCTTGCTCTTGGCAGAGACCATCTCCTCAAACTCTATTGCGGTTATGATATCCGGATGCTCTCCGTAGTGGTATTCCTCAATTATCGATGGATCGATCGACTCAAACCCTGTCGCAATCGTTATCGCGCCGCAATCCACCTCTATCTCCTCCGCGGTATCGTCGAGCCGGATCGCGCCCGCAGAACAAACTTTCCCACATGCGCCGCATTCGCTGCAGAGCTCCCTGTCGATTATGTATGCCTGCGGGATCGCCTGCGCAAATGGCAGGTAGATCGCATCTGTCGGGCATTTTGCGGCGCATCTGCCGCAGGATGTGCACGCCTCTATGTCAACGTACCGCGGCGCACGACGCAGTGTCACGCTGTAATCGCCCACGTTTCCGTCAACCGATGCAACCTCTGTCTGGGTGTATAGCGTGATATTCGGGTGGTTAAAGACCGCAACCATCTTCGGAGTCAAAATGCACTGCGAGCAGTCAAGCGTCGGAAACGTCTTTGAGAGACCGATCATCTGCCCGCCGATGTAGGGGGCTCTCTCGATCAGGATAACCTCGCGTTCGTCTGCCATCTCAAGCGCAGCCGTGATCCCGGCAATTCCACCACCGACAACGAGCGCACGGTCTTTGACATTCTTTATGATCGGATTTAAGGACTCAAGGTTCTGCATCCGGGAGACTGCGCCTTTCACAAGCCCCCTCGCTTTCCTTGTAGCCTCCTCGCAATCCTCATGCACCCATGAACACTGCTCACGGATGTTCGTGATCTCAAGAAGCATCGGGCTTGCGCCTGCTTTCTCTGCCATCGCACGAAACGTCTCGAGATGAAGCTTCGGCGAACATGAGCCGATCACCACGCGATCGATCGATCCTTTCTTGATGTCGTTCTCGATCTGGCTCTGTCCCGCACTGCTACAGAGATAATCCTGAACATTCGTAAGTGCAACTCCCTTCATTCCTGATACTTCGTCTGCGATTGCCTCGACATCAACGACATCGCCGATGTTGCCGCCGCATCTACAGAGATATACGCCAATCTTTTCGTTACTCATCTCTTTCACCGATCCCCTTTCAGTTTCAGAAGAAACTCCTCATTTGTCACAAGATTCAGATCGATTCCGAGTTCCTCTGGCAAGTACCCAAATGCGAGTCCCAGGAGCTGAGAGTAGTGCAGAACCGGGATATTATATTCTATGCCGCGCTTCTCCTTAATCTCGATCTGCCCGCCGTCAAACTGCAGGTGGCAGAACGGACACGCATTCACGATGCAGTCAACGTCAGCATCCCTGATCCGCGATAGTTTGTGCTCCAGCATCTCAAGCGACTTATCAAGAAGCGCAGACCTGACCCCGCCTCCTGCTCCGCAGCACGCCATCTTGTCAGGATAATTAACGCTTTCTGCGCCCGTTGCCTCCACGAGTTCGTCAAAGAAGCGAGGATCTTCCGTACTCCCGAGATTTCGTTCTTTTGACGGCTTTACAAGGTGGCATCCGTAATGCAGGGCAACTCTGATATCTAACGGAGACGTCACCATCTCCTTTATCTTTTCAGGTCCTGGTTCGTCGTAGAGCAGCTCAATGATATGTCTGACAGCAACAGTTCCTTTGAATGCCTTACCGATCTTCTCGAGATGGGTGTTTGTGCTTTTCTTAAGCGCAAGGTCATCTTTTAGTTCGTTGTTGGCATCCACGAGAGATCCATAGCAGCCATTGCAGATCGTCAGCACATCGCGCTCCATCTCCTCTGAGAGCACGATGTTTCGGCTGGCAAGTAGAAGCCATGTTGCTTTATCAAATGACCGGAAGACTCCAGGCGCGGGACAGCACGACGCGCCCGGAAGATCGGCGTAATCGATCTCCAATCGATCAAGACAGAGCTTTGTGGCTTTCTCGATTCCTGGATACCGGTTCGGGGTGATGCAGCCTAAATAGAGTGATAACTTGTTCATGATGCTCTCCTCTCACTCTTGAGCAATAGCAGCAAGTTTGTCGAATCCGCAGGACTCAAGGAGCGTCTGTACATCAAGAAGTGCATCCGGATACTTGTGAACCGTTTCGGGAAGAGCCTCCATCCCAAGCCTCTCTCGCTTCTCCTTAACAAGGTCATTGATCGGCACGGCATGACCGTGTTCAAGCACCAGTTGACTGACCCTTCGATGTTCCGGAAGCATAATTCCCTCGTGCACCGCGATCGTTCTGATTGCGAGAATCGCATCAGTGATCTTGATCTCACGCGGACACCGCTCCTGACAGGTGTAGCATGTTGTGCACATCCAGAGGTCGGGGTCGTGTAGCACGTCTGTACTCACGCGTGCCTCCCTGACGAGCTTTCGCGTGATCATGCCTGTGTAGCGTCCCGACGGGCAGCTTCCGCTGCATGTGCCGCACTGCAAGCAGGTGAGTATAGGAAGACCTGCGTCTTTTAATGCGTCTGATATATTTGATTTGTTTGATTTATTTGATTGGTTCATCGTTATTCACCACCCGCTACCCGGATTCATTCGCCGCTCCAACAATCGCATCGACAAAGTCATCTGCACTGGCACCGACCATCATAATCTCGTTCTCGTCAAAATATGCGTGAACGATCCGTTCTATCTCCGCCCTCTCAGTCTTCGCCCCGACAAGCAGCCCCTCCAGGGGATCAAAAACGACATCATTGATCTGCATAAAATCACCGGTGATCCCGGCGTCCATTATCGTTCCTTCGGTCACGTACAACGAAACCCTGATAATTCCCTTCTCAGCAGGATAGACGCACGAGGCATTTGATACGCTACAGTGACCCGGTCGCAGGATAAACTTCTTTGACGAGAAGAGATCCATCTTCTTCTCCCATATCGCAGTCTCCCCAACGTTTAATCTATCCTTCACCAGTTTTACGCCCAGCGCCTCTTCAAACCCCTTGATAAGATACTCCCGGAGTTCCGCAGGTGGTATCCTCCGACCCAGTTCCTCGATAACTGTTGTTATCCTCTTCTGAACCGACGTTACCCCTTTCTTCTTCAGTTTGGGTGCAGGAATCTTTGCGATCTTTTGGAAAGTTTCCATGTCAAAATCCCAGATAACACTGCCATATATCAAGAGCGAGTTCTGCCTGCTCATAGCAGTCATCCCGCAGACCTTTTTATCCCCGATATTTATATCATTCACAGGCGCAAAATTCGCATCAAGCCCGAGTTTTTTCAGACCAAGAACGACACCTCGTGACAAGACCTTAAAATTCTCATCCATATCATCCGAGACCCTGGAATCTTTCCGGTCTATGCAGACGCCCCATGATGTTGCTCCCGGAACCATCAAACCTGCTCCGCCACCAGTCTCCCTTCTTTCAAGTGTTATTCCGAGTCTCTCGCACTCCACAATGTCACACTCCTCCTCGCAACATTGATTCCTGCCCAGAGAAAGCACGTAGCCTGGACATTCCTCCAGAAACACGGTATTGGGGCTTACCCCCTCAACCATCCCGTCCACGAGTGTCGAGTGTATGGAATTGCACCGTACGACTTCCTTCTCCTTTACCTCAAGATACCGCCATTCTTCCGCCATTCTATTGTCCTCATCTTATATTATTCATCTATATATTGCCGCGTGACCAATTTGATAGTTTTGTTTGATTTAAAATGTTAAAATCAATTGAACTTAAAATATCAAGTAAATTTATCGCAGATATATTCCCTAACTCTTTTGGCTCTATTTTATGTAAGCCGCCACCATAAACCCTCCCATTCCCCTTTAACTCTTCAGATTCTACTCGATTTAAAGCTTCAAACACTGACTTATAGAGATCATGGTTCTTGTTAAGGGCTCTTGCAAATTCACCAGTTGGATAAAGTAATAAATATACGTTGGCAGTAATAGCTTTTGATTTGTTCCAGATAAATCTAAAAGGTCTTTTATCTCTGCTACTCCGACCCATGTATGTACATAAAAATGGTGCAGGTTCCCGATATTCTTGTTTATACCATGGATTCCTCTTTCTCAAAAGATATCCATTATTGATACCTCCCAGTTCACCACTCTTCAAATAATTATATAATTCAGGGTATGCTGTTTTAATCCTCTGCTCCGGAATATCACAATTGAGTATCACGAGTTGATCGTTCAATAGTGGATTTCCCTCACTATCAGACTCAATTATATCTTCCTTTAAATCCCGGGGACCTGGAAGAATCGGTGTTAAGAATTCGTCCGGAAGCGACAGCGCTGATGCTTTTCGTTTATCCATTATGAAGAATTTGTTGTTGCCAGTCGCTATACCGCGTTTTATCTTAAAAAGGTCTTTTAATCGTATTGTTTCGTTATTGTAGTTCGGTACAGGATCTGTATGACTGGTCGGAAAATGAGTCCATTTGGGGTGATTCTTAATTTCCTCGATAGATGCTATCTGCTCGGTACCTGGACCAAGCAAACTTCCACCGAACGTGAATAATATTTTAGTATCAGTTGTTGGTTTCTCCTTCCGGAAGACAACGATTGCTGAAGAGACAAGCGCATCACCAAATTGAACCTCGTTTGGGTCGAATCTGTGGATATGCAACAGAGTAACTTGCTCGGTCAAATATTGTTTCAATGTCTTTCCGTAATTCACATCCATAAATTCTGATGGAACGAGCCAGATACCGTACCCCCCTTCTCTCAACCAGAAATGCGAAAGAAGTAAGAAATAACCATACAAACCTGATAAACCATTAATACTGTATCCAAATTTGTTTTTAATCAGTTTAACTAATCGTTTTTTTGTATCTTTGTCTATATGGTGGTGCCTGACATAAGGTGGATTTGTTAATATTAAATTTGCTAATTCATTATTGTCTTGCGGGGGATCGATCCGAGTAAAATCTCCGGTAATAACTTGTAAACCGTAATCTGACCAGAGTTTTTTAGACACTTCTGCAAAACCCACATCGATTTCGATTCCCATAGCAGAGTCAATCTTACTATTATTACCATTACTCGACTTGTTGATAATTGCGGAAAAGAAAGCTCCAGTGCCAATAGCAGGATCGAGAAAACGAATAGTTTCATTGACAAAAAAGTTGTTTTTCAGGATATAGTCAATAATGTCATTTGCTAATCGGAGAGGGGTGGCAAATTGACCGAGAGCATTCCGTTCTTTCTGACTTTTTTCGAGGTCTAACTCATTTTGTAGTTCCAAACGTTTTTTTTCAACAATTTCATACATTCCCATACGTATACCCCCTCATACCCCTAATTTTTCAAAATCATCTATCCGGTGTTCCCATATCCAATCCAATTCTTCAGAAGCTTCGTATCCCAAATATCCCGCGTCGAAATAACCGCACAAGAACAAAATTAATTGGATTTCAGACCCATAAGCACTTTTTAATTGTCTTATTTTTGTAGCTTCTTCCTTTCTTCTCTTATTTACGTTTGTATAATCTCCCGCAGATTTAGCTTCGATTAGAAATGGCAGTTTACTGGTTCTCAATTTTTTAGGCTGGATAACAACATCAACCGGGATATTTATGGATAGATCATCTCCTGCAGGTACATTCATTCTGAATGTGAACGTCCCTTGGGGAATGTCAGTTAAAGGAGTGCCGCTTAAATGCTCGACATGGGTATAACTCTTTGTTTCCAGATATTCTCTGATCAGATTAAGCTGCCTTTGTTCCTGGGCATTACGGATTATTGGGTCAGTGACCGCACCACACAGCCTATCTGCTATTATGGTGGATGCTCGTTCTCGCTCATGGTCTGTGGGCTTTTTCCCAAGAGAAATCCATGGGAAGATATCTATATCGAGCAACTCAGTTACGATCTTGCAGATGGATTCCAAATTTTTGTACAGTTCCGTTTCGTTCATTCGCACGGGCAGTTCTCCCTTTCGTTCCATACGAATCACTAAATTTTTATTGCAGTGGGATAATCCAATTAACCTATCGCGAGCCAACGGTGGAGCAGTTGTCATTCGTAGTATCTGGAGTGCACCGGGATTTGCTCCAATCGAATCTACTGTGATATCCAGTAAATCGTTTGTAGATTTAATAGCATCAGTAACCATACCAACAGTGTTTCTTCTGGTCTTGCGGTATGTAACTGGTGCGAATTTTAAAAACCAGTCATTAAAAAGATCGACAGAGGCAATGATATCCTTTTTCCATAGATGGGGTTTATCTGCGTTGATCATCTGAATATTCACTATCCATTGGTGTCTATTATGTGTTTCATATAGGGGTCGGGTTGTACTGCATTGCGCGTACACACTCCTGCACCCTAATACGCATACAAACTCCCGTACGGTCTGCTCGACACCGGTTGCAGCTTAACAAACGGCTCCGCCATAATCTCCTCCAAATCAAGCTCGAAGTGTTCACAATACTCCTTGAGATGCTTCGTAAGAACCTTCATATCCTTAGAATCCAGTGGAAGCACGCTCACCTCCTTTCCAAGCGTACATTCATCCACCTCGCCCCTGGTGTAGATCACGCCGCCGTGCATCCCGGTCCCTAAGTAATTGCCGGCAATCGGTTCCTCTTCACCACGGTTCAGTCCGAGCAGTACCATAATGCCTCCCGCCATGTACTCGCCGCAGAAATCGCCGGCAACGCCGCCTGCAATTATTATGGGCACCTGTTTCTTGTATTCTTTCGCATGAATGCCGGCTCTGTATCCAACATTCCCCTGAACATACAGTTTCCCGCCACGCATGCCATACCCTATGACGTCACCTGCACTTCCGTGCACGATCACCTCACCTGCGTTCATCGTGTTTGCAACACCGTCCTGGGCGTTGGCATTGACGATGATCGTGGGGCCGTTCATAAACATGGCAAGATCGTTTCCGGGAACTCCGTTCACTGTGATCTTGATCTTCTTATCGATCCCGCTGCCAATGTAGCGCTGTCCGTTTGCATTATCAAGAATAAACTCAATCTCACCCTCTTCTGCGGCATTACGGATGATCTTGTTCTGTTTTCGGTAGTACAATCCCTTGCAATCGATTCTCATCACCATCTTCGTCACCTCAATCTCCCTACTGCCCGACTCCTGCCGGTTTTACTCCGAGTAGTTCCAGTGTCATAGAATCGAGTCCAACGCCACGCAGTCGCTCGCGGCTGCCTCGCAGCGATTCGATCGAGTTCACGCCGAGCGAGCCAAGTATCTCCTTAAGTTCAAGGCTCCACGCCGCAAGAAGATTCGAGAGCCTCTCGGAACCGACCTGCGGATCGAGCCTGCGCACGAGCTCAGGTCTCTGGGTGGCGATGCCCCATGCACAGTTTCCTGTGTAGCATTTCTGGCAGATCCGGCAGCCCATTGCCACAAGAGCCGCGGTTCCGGTGACTACCGCATCAGCACCAAGAGCGATCGCCTTTGCCATATCACCGCTGTTTCGGATTCCTCCGGCGCAGATGATCGATGCGTTGTTTCGGATACCCTCGTTCCTCAGGCGTTCGTCGACCGCGGCGAGTGCCAGTTCGATCGGTATTCCCACGTTGTCTCGTATAACCATTGGTGCAGCCCCGGTTCCACCGCGGAATCCGTCGATTGTGATAACATCAGCTCCTGCACGTACAATACCGCTTGCAATCGCTGCCACGTTGTGGACTGCCGATATCTTTACAGAGACAGGTTTTTTGTAGTCAGTAGCTTCCTTGATCGCATATATGAGTTGCGAGAGGTCTTCGATTGAGTAAATATCGTGATGCGGCGCGGGAGAGATTGCATCAGACCCGACAGGAATCATCCTCGTCTTTGATATCTCCTCGTCCACCTTCTCGCCGGGGAGGTGCCCGCCGATACCAGGCTTTGCGCCCTGCCCGATCTTGATCTCGACCATCGCGGAGGTGTTTAAGTATTCGCTGTGCACGCCGAACCTGCCCGATGCGACCTGAACGATAACGTTTCCCGAGTATGGGTAGAGTTCCCTGTGAAGTCCGCCCTCGCCGGTGTTCATAAGCGTGCCGGATCTCTTTGCAGCCATCGCAAGCGACCTGTGCACGTTCAGGCTCACCGCACCATAAGACATCGCCCCGAAGACGACCGGCACATCCAGTCTGACCTGAGGCTCTATCTCGGTTACAATGTCTATCTCACCATCCTCGCTCTCCACGAACTCAAGACGATCCGGTTTTCGCCCGAGAAATGTCCTGAGTTCCATTGGCTCACGGAGCGGGTCAATCGACGGGTTTGTGACCTGACACGCATCTATTAGCAGGTGATCCCATAAAATCGGGTAGTCTCTGGGGTTACCCATCCCGACAAGGAGAATTCCACCGGTCTCAGCTTGCTTCAATAGGTTCTGTCTGGTCTCAGGTGACCAGTTCAAATTCTCCTTGTAAGCCATTTCGTTTTTGGTGATCGTTATCGCGTGTTCGGGGCAGTAGGTCACACACCGCTGACATGCCACGCACAACTTGTGTTCGGGAACCACTCTGTCCGTGAAATGCATGCACCCGAAGCTGCAGTTCATAACGCATCGCTTGCACCGCCTGCACCGGTCGTAGTCGATCTTTACGATGAATTCGGGTGGTAGCTCGGATGTCATCACCATCTATACCACCCCCTCATCAAGCTCGCCTATAACCGGTGTTCCTGCTCTTGGACTCCACACCTCGTCCAGATCAGGCGCAATCTCTCTTATCGCGGATTCCTCTGATGACATGTAGAGCATATCGTCCTTCCGGGCACAGGTCATGGGTCTTAACTTGATGCGGTCATTGAACCCGACCATGCCGCGACTGTGCCCGAGAATGATGCTGAACGGACCGTTTAAGAGTGCGCTGCCATAGACCTGTCGGATAGCTGTTGCAATCCGACGCTCACGATCAGGCATCCTGTCGATATCCACCCAGAAGGGTGATGCAAGTACTTTTGCAGCCAGTTCAATCGGCAGATTATGCCTGCGTACAAGCAGGTCAAAGAGGTACGCCACAACCTCGGTATCGGTCCGGAGTTCCATCCGGTATCCGAACGGCTCAAGGTACCGCTTGTTGATCCCATAAGATGATATCTCGCCGTTATGGACAATTGACCAGTCAAGAAGGCAGAACGGGTGCGCTCCACCCCACCATCCCGGCGTGTTCGTAGGAAATCTGCCGTGTGCGGTCCAGGTGTACGCCTTGTACTCACCTAACTTGTAGAAGACCCCGATGTCCTCAGGATACCCCACACCCTTGAATGCCCCCATATTCTTGCCCGACGACGCAACAAAAGCACCATCGATTGTGGAGTTGATCTCCATCACCTTCTCAACAACGTACTCACGATCTGATACAAACTTCGTTTTAGCCTCAGGGATATCCATGAAATAACGCCACAGGATCGGAGGGTCTGTGATCGGCTGCACCCCCTCTTCATCATATCTTCCGGCGGTCATCCCTTCATAAGCACCACCGGGACGCGTCGGTATCTCCTCGTCAAGCACGATATCGAACCTATCCTTGAAATGCTCCTCACATCGCTCCTTTGCCACAATATCGTCAAACATCATATGGAAAGCATACAGGTCAGAACGCCTAGGATAGATCCCGTACGCTGCAAAACCGCCTCCAAGACCGTTTGCACGGTCGTGCATAAGCGCAATCGACTTGATAATCGCATTTCCGTCCTGCCTTCTTCCTGACTCGCTCATAATGCCGGAGACGGAACATCCGGATGGGATATAACAGTTACCTCTCATTTTACTACACCTTCCTCTTGATTTTCTTCAGTTCCTTCATCTTCTTCATCTTCTTCATTTCTTTTATTTTCCCAATTTCGCTCTTGAATTATCGCAATCAACCCCTTCAGCTCATCTGAACCGCTCTTCTGGGGCTCCGGGAGTTTTAGTTTCTTGCGCATTGCGGTTGGCTCACCCAGCTTTCCAGTGTCCAGAAAGAGCGCAAGCCCACCTTTGAAACCCGCGGGTGCTATACCGCGGTCGCTTGCAAGGCTCTTCAGACGGTCAAAGACCTTTAACATGCCGAACTTCTGCGGACAGAGTTCGTAACAGGTGTAGCAGTTTGTACAGTACCAGATATCAGGAGACTGCACAATCTTGTCCAGCTTGCCATGCAGAATATCGCCGATTATCCGGTTCGGTTCAAACTGCGGAATCGATTTTGTGACCGGGCAGTCGTTGACACAAGCAGCACACTCGTAGCAACGTCGCAGATCCGCGAGATCGAAGTACTCCCTCGCACTCGCGAGATGTTCTGCGCGCTCGTGCCACTTTTCGATAAACGTTTCTGTCTCGACCCTGTGCATGTTCATGCCAAGCTCCGCTGGCTCAAATCCGAATGCAAGTCCCATCAGTTCCGTGAAATACACAACAGGTATGTGCAACCGCTCGCCGCTCTTCTCCATCAAGTACTGCTTTGAATCAAACTGGGTAAAGCAGGCAGGACACATCATTGTCATAGCATCGGAAATATCCTGAACCTCAAGAATCTTCTCGCGAGCCAGTGTGATTGCATCTGACGGATCCTCTGTGTTGGAAAGATCGTTTCCGCAGCAGAGCATCTTTGTGCGATAATCGACACTTCTGGCGCTCAGCGCCTCGACGAGAAGATCGAACTTCGTTGGCTCATTCGGGTCGTCAAAATGTATCGCAGAGCTTGGACGGACCAGATGACATCCGTAGTGAACCGCAATATTCATCCCGTCAAGCGGTCTTGTTACGTGTTTTTTTATTGCGTCTGTGCCGATGTCGTCGTACAATACTTCGATTAAGTGTTTTACCTCTATAATCCCCTTATACTCGAGCCCCACATTTGCGAGCAGTTCGTTTACCCTGGTTCTGAGATCTGTGTTCAGGTCAAGCTCGGATGCTGCCGATTTTAATGTGCCGTAACAGCCATTACACGGTGTTACAAGATCCATGCCCATCTCTTCCACCAGCGCGAGGTTTCTTGCTGCTGTTACGTGCCAGATGAACTCGTCCCCAGTCTTGATCATCTTTGTGGGGCAACAGGTGGTGCCCTCGATCTCATGAAGTCTGATGTCAAGTGGGTCTGCGATGAGTCTAACTGATTTCTCCATGAACGGGAACCGTGCCTGGATGGTACATCCCCAGAATACTGCGTAATCGGTCATTTGATCTCGTGCTCCTTTCCTTTTTCTGTTGTATTTGGTAGTGGGGGTTTATTGGGGTTTGAGTATGGGATGCTGTGTTTTGGCATGGGGTAACCATCTAACGATCTTCCGATATATAAGTTTAATGGTGGGTGCAGTAGTTCCGAATACCCCTACTCCCGAATACATTTATATTCTATAAAACATAGTCTCATCACCCAACAAATGAGGTGATGGATGACTATGTTAATAAAACAGTTAGATATTAGAGCCGCACTCCTGAATAAGCTTTGCGGCGAAGGAGGTTTTATACGAGTGCCCGAAGGTGCAGAATACAGCGCAGAAGATGCGACCAATCTGCTGTTGCACGCTGCTACTTCGTCTTCAAACTCTATAGAATCAGCAGTGCAGGATTTACAGGCAATGCATCCTATTTCAAGGATTCCGTGTGCAGACACTGTACATACCTACGTAAAAGAAAATAATATCGATGAAATGATGTCATTTTACAGGAAAATGAGTTCTGAATTCATCGATATGGTGAATATCAGTGATTCTCCGCAGGATATTGCGATAGACTTCCATAACGTACCGTATTATGGAGATAAGAACACGAAAGGCGTTGTAGGCATACAGCCAAAGAACGGAAACGTCGTTGGGGATATTCGTACCTCACGGCCGATCTCGTAGGCGATTGTAAACTAAACGTTAGGACAATCGTAAATCTCACAGCACTGAATAAGAACTACAAAACGCTGATAGAAGGCATTATCAACCGGATAGATCAGCTTGGAATATCTATTGATAAGATATTGATGGACCCTGGAGTTTTTTTAATCGTGCTTCAATCATAGCACTCGATACGGCAGGCATAAATTATGTTATGCCAGCTATACTGAATAATCGGATCAAAAAAGATCCTTCG
>PQXF01000052.1 GCA_003194445.1 Candidatus Methanogaster sp. | reverse complement strand
CGTCAATGTCAATTTCGAGGGTCAGTTTTCGTCTATGCATATGCAATTGAACTGGTGAGGTTTTTATTAAGACTTGCTACGAATTACTAAAGATTTAATACTGTGCCCGAGTAAAAACTGGTCCCAAAAGCTTTTATCAAAACTCCACCATTACTGTTGCCGGGTACGATCACAGCACCCTGGTATCTGACCGGTGCGTCCTCAAAACATATTCTTGAGCTATTCCAGAAGCTAAAACCGGGAGACTGTGGCAGACAACCCAGATGGTGATGCAACGAGCCTATAGGTGGACGTTGTGGATCGGAAGGTGTGGGGAGTTTGACCGAATATAAAGATGTAAATTATAATAATATCGGCGGTGCAGCCACACAGAACCATTTTTTCTGATCACAAACTCATGTTCCCAGCCGCCGCCTGCAGGATCATGAGCACGTCGAGGGATGTGGCCTTGCCGTCAGCGTCATGGAGTCGCACGGGCGGCTGCCGGCTGCGATATCGAGTGCGATTGCGGCATCTGCGGGGGTGATATTATTGTCGCGGTTGAGGTCGCCGGGTGTCTGTGGTTCGTGCCATGGGTTCATCAGGGGATGGTAGTCGATGTTCGAGCCGCCCGGGATCCGGTGCGGATCGTCGCCGATGCCGTCGCTGTTGGCGTCGTTGCCGGCGTAGTCGGAGTAGTAGTTGCCAGTGGATGTGGTGTTCCAGCAGTTGGTGCAGGAGTCGTAGGCGTTATAGTTGGTGTTACTGATGAGGTTGCTGTGGTAGATGAGATTGTTGTTGCTCGAATACTGCATGGAGATACCGAGGTCATTGTTGTTCGATACGGTGTTGTCAATGAGTGCGTTGTTGCTCGAAGAATCTAAGTAGATGCCACGATAGTTGTTCGATATGACGTTGATATTGAGATTGTTATTGCTCGAATCCCGCATGTAGATGCCGTAGTCGTTGCCAGATGCAGTGTTGCCAGTGAGTGCGTTGTTGCTCGAATCCCGCATGTAGATGCCGTAGTCGTTGCCAGATGCAGTGTTGCCAGTGAGTGCGTTGTTGCTCGAATCCCGCATGTAGATGCCGTAGTCGTTGCCAGATGCAGTGTTGCCAGTAAGTGTGTTATTACCCGAAGAGTGCAAGCGTATGCCGTGCAAGTTGTCTGATGTGGTAACGTTTTCTATCCTTGAATTGTCAGTGTATGCAAACAGTACGCCTATTCTATTATTCGTCAATGTCGAATCTCTTACTGTTACATTCGTAGAATTTACAATTCCCACGAAGCCAGCATCGTCCGATACCTGTTCATCTTGTCGGTCAACTAAGTAATACACTGGTTTTCCATTCACAAGGTTGCTTGTATATATGTTCTGGATGAAATGAGAAAGACTGTCACCATAAACACCGAAGTTATAGTCGTTTCCAGACATTATATTGTTACTGAGTGTATTGTTGCTAGAAGAGTGTAGGTAGGTGCCGCTGTACCGGTTGTTCGATATGGTGTTGTTAGTAAGCGTGTTGTTGCTTGAATAATCCAAGTAGACGCTGTAGTAGCCGTTGTTCGATACGGTGTTGCCAGTGAGTGTGTTGTTACCCGAATACCATAGATAGATACCACGGTTTCCGTTGTTCGACACAGTGACGTTTTCTATCCTTGAATTATCCGTGTATGCAAACAGTATGCCCATTCTATTATTTGTCAATGTCGAATCTCTCACTGTTACATTTGTAGAATTTACAATTCCCACGAAGCCAGCATCGTCCGATACCTGTTCATCTTGTCGGTCAACTAAGTAATACACTGGTTTTCCATTCACAAGGTTGCTTGTATCTATGTTCTGGATGAAATGAGAAAGACTGTCACCATAAATACCAAAGTTACAGTTGTTTCTGGACATTATGTTGTTGTTGAGTGTGTTGTTGCTCGAAAAGCGCAGGTAGATGCCGTAGTCGCGGCTGTTAGATACAGTGTTGTCCGATGCGTTGTTGCCAGTTAGCGTGTTACTGCTCGAAGAATATAGGCAGATGCCGTAGTCGTTGCCAGATGCAGTGTTGCCAGTTAGCGTGTTACTGCTCGAATAATCCAGGTAGATACCATAGGCGCGGTGCCAGCACCAGTCGTAGTTATTTGATGCAATGTTGCTAGTGAGTGTATTATTACTCGAAGAGTGCAGGCAGATGCCGTAGTCGTCGTTGCCAGACGCGTTGTTGCCAGTGAGTGCGTTGTCGCTCGAAGAATCTATGTAGATGCCGTGCCGATTGTCCGATACGGTGTTGCCAGTAAGCGTGTTGTTGCTCGAGTCTCTTATGTAGATGCTGTGCCGATTGTCCGATACGGTGTTGCCAGTAAGCGTGTTGTTGCTCGAGTCTCTTATGTAGACGCCGTAGTCGTCGTTGCCAGACGCGTTGTTGCCAGTAAGCGTGTTGTTGTTGCTCGAAGAATATAGGCAGATGCCGTAGTAGTCGTTGCCAGACGCGTTGTTGCCAGTGAGCGTGTTGTTGTTGCTCGAAGAATATAGGCAGATGCCGTGCCAATCGTTGTTCGATACGGTGTTGCCGATGAGTATGTTGTTGCTCGAAGAGTACAAGTCAATGCCCATTCCATTGTTCGACACGGTGTTACCAGTGAGCGTGTTGTTGATAGAGGAGTACAGATAGATGCCTATCAGATTGTTCGACACAGTGACGTTTTCTACCCTTGAATTATCCGTGTATGCAAACAGTACACCTATTCTATTATTCGTCAATGTCGAATCGCCCACTGTTACATTCGTAGAATTTATAATTCCCACGAAGCCAGCATCGTCCGATACATGTTCATCTTGTCGGTCAACTAAGTAATACACTGGTTTTCCGTTCACAAGGTTGCTCGTATCTATGTTCTGGGTGAAATGAGAAAGACTGTCACCATAAATGTTAAAGTTATAGCCATGCCCTAACATTGCATTGTTGGTGAGCGTGTTGTTGATAGAATAGCGCAGGTAGATGCCGCAGTGGTTGTCCGACATGTTGTTATCAGTGAGTGTGTTGTTGCTCGAATCTGTTATATAGATGCCGTAATAGCCGTTATTCGATGCGATGTTGCTTGTCAGCGTATTGTTACTCGAATACCACAGGTGAATGCCGCAATAGCCGTTGTCCGATACGGTGTTGCCAGTGAGTGTGTTGTTACCCGAATACCACAGATAGATACCACAGTTTTCGTTGTTCGACACAGTGACGTTTTCTATCCTTGAATTATCCGTGTATGCAAACAGTACGCCTATTCTATTATTCGTCAATGTCGAATCTCTCACTGTTACATTCGTAGAATTTACAATTCCCACGAAGCCAGCATCGTCCGATACATGTTCATCTTGTCGGTCAACTAAGTAATACACTGGTTTTCCGTTCACAAGGTTGCCCGTATCTATGTTCTGGGTGAAATGAGAAAGACTGTCACCATAAATGCCAAAGTTATGTTTATTTCCCGACATTATGTTGCCAATGAGATTGTTGTTGCTTGAAGACTCCAAGTAGATGCCGTAGTCGCGGTTGTCAGATGCGTTGTTGTCAGTGAGTGTGTTGTTACTCGAAGAGTACAGGCGTATGCCATGGAAGTTGTTCGATACCATATTATCAGAGATGTTGCAGTGATCCACGCCACTGCCAAGATAAATACCAGCCTTATAGCTGCTATATCTGGCTCCGGTCACTGCAAACCCGCTGATATTCACATAACCCGCGGTCACCTCAAAGACATGATCCCACGCATCTGCCGCGGTCACAGTCACCACATCCGCGCCCTCCCCCTCCAGCGTGATCGACTTATTCACGTCCACATTCTCAGCATATTCACCAGCCGCCACATGGATCGTATCGCCAGCAGTAAACTCCCCCCTGCCGATTGCATACGAGATGGTCTTCCATGCATGGGCGTCATCGTTCGCAAGCCCGTCGTGCCCGGGATCATCAAGCCCTCCGGTGCGGACATAATAATCAGTCGCGCTCGCAACCGCGGTAAACGCTGCAAAAAACAAAACCACCACCGCGGCGGTTGATATCATCCTGCTCAATCGGTTCACTTCTGGCATACGATTCATCTCCATCATGCTACTGGCGAGAGGGGCATATAACCCTTTTGGAGACGTAACTTCCGACAGAAAAGGGTCTCGATATCTCGGACTTGTCGCAGACGAGTGTATCAGAAACAGGACGGACACACCCGCACACGTCGAGCTCGCGGAACGGGCGGATCACCGCCCGCGAGAGCTGTCAGGCGGTGAGCAGCAGCGGGTAGTGATTGAGCGGGAGCTCATAAACAAGCCAAATATCCTATTTGCCGATAATTCGACCGCGAATCTGGACAGTGCGTCATCGAGGCAGATTCTTGAGCTCTTCCGGGCGTTGAACCGGGATACCCTGGCAGACGATCATGATGGTGACGCACGAGCCCCGAGGACGCTGACATCGGGACCTGGGTGATCTGGCTCGCGGATGGTGAGGTTGTGGGGCGGGGGTGAGGTGGTTCTATTGCATCCGAAGTTTCATGAAACTCAGACGCCACCCACTGTAGCATACCCATTCACGCCAAAAATCTGCAAAAACGATTTTGGACTCATGAAATTGACTTTTTCGTTGATTTTCATCTCTGTTAGCCTTTGATCAGTGGTCACAAAATAGTCACACTCGTAAGCAAGATACGCATGGATGTGTGGCGCATCGTCCACATCTGTGATTAGATTAGAATATAGACCTTTTAGCGCATCTATCTCTTCTTTTTGGACAAAACGAATCCCATGTATCGACCAGATAAACGCAAACATCCACCCGGCAACATTCTTCGGATATCTTGATTTTATGTTGTGCATCAGTTCATTGATAGTGTGAAAGGAGACTACAGCGGCGTATGCACCCTGATCTGCCAGTTCGATGACCAGTTCCGAGTTGCTGGTCTCGACGTTCAGATATGTGAGGAATATATTTGTATCGAGATATGCTTTAATCATCCCATATCTGCTGATACACTTCTTTTCGCGACCCTTTTACTACTTGCAAGAGTTCATCGTGCGGAATTTTATTCATACCTATTTTCATATCATCCAGTTTTCTCTTTGACACATTATGTATCAACAGTTTCACCGCATCCCTGATAAAATCATCACGATCCGCGTAATATCCCTCTTTTATGCTGTGATCGATGAACTCAAACTCCCTCTCATGAAGTCGTATCAGAGCAGTTTCCGGTGACATGATTGTTCTGGTATGTGATGCACCCCATATCAAACTTGTGATGCGCAAAAACTGTGGGGAACTCCGTTGCAGCGTGAACTCACACACGCCGACAGCGAATTAGGACATCGTCTCGCCGAAGCAGATTCTTGAGCTGTTTTGGGGGCTGTCCCAGGATACTTTGTGCAGACGATCCTGATGGTGACGCACGAGCCCTGATGACGCTGACATCGGGACCCGGGTGATCTGGCTCGCGGATGGTGAGGTTGTGGAGTGGGGGTGATGGATTTAACGTAAAGATCAGGTCATGCACAGAAATAGCCAAAAACAAGCAAATCTCCCTGATTCACCGATAACATCAAAAAAGAATGCTATTCATCCAGCCACCTCACAATTCCATCCGGAACCGATCGCAAGTCAGCCGGTCCCGGTGAATGGACGCCGCTTTTGTCGTGTTTGTGATGTGGAAATGAGCTAACATCACGGTGGTGCGGCACATCGTCCCATCTCGTCATCAGATCGCCTGCCTCTGATTGCAGGTGATATTTGTATTTCGGGCGTTCAATGCTGCGATCACCGTGGATCTCAACGAACTCGATAAAATGGAGGGTCGAGCCATCTATAAACTCCAGCATACCTTTGAGATATCCGACCTGAAGATCGATCTCCTCAAACTCCATGCTACAGTGAGTGATGAAAGGGCAATCCCGAATCATCGCCTGCAGAGCAGCACAGTATTCCCTGACATTCATTTATAGATTGACTCCGGACAGTATTCGAAGTCTTCTGCTCCAGATATCCAGTCCCCTCTTTGCAGCAAACCAATCAAAATAATCATCTCGGTCATCTAACATACCTGATTCCAGCTTATCCATGAACTCGTCGGAACCCATCCCGTATTTCTTTTCGAATCGCTTGCATATACCCATATACCTCTTTTCCTTATACGAGGCTATACTGGCATCTCTTGTCAGTGCCGACTTTATGACACTGCTCACCTCCTGCGCCGGGTACTCTTTCGTGATATCGATCGCAATCGCCATTCCGGTTGACACCTCTACTCAATCTCTAATGTGTATTTTTTGAGGATGGTGTATTATATCCTTTCCCAAAGCACGTAAAAATCCAGAGAACAATGATCAACGAGCATTATATCCCCTCCACGCCCCATAATCCACACCATGCACAAAGTCATCGACGACATACTAACCTCCACCCGGCAGAGGGTTGCGGATCTCCATGCCGCAGACACCGGCGCACCAAAGAAGATCGATCACCGGGACATTATACCGCTGATACGACTGCGAAAGCGCGAGAACCGGATCCCTGTGATCGCGGAAGTGAAACCCGGCTCGCCAACCACTGACAAGCGCGAGATAACCCCGGATGATGCTGCAAGGATTGCGCAGGAGATGGAGGCAGCAGGTGCAGTTGCAATCTCAGTTCTGACCGAGCCAGAGTTCTTTGGCGGCAGCATAGAGAATCTTTCTGCGGTTCGAAGAGCAGTCAGTATCCCTGTACTTAGAAAAGATTTCATAATCGATGAAAAACAGATATACGAGACCGAGAGCGATCTGATTCTACTGATCGCCGGCATACTCGGAAATGATCTCGAACAATTTATCGATCTCTCTATTACACGTGGAATAGAGCCGCTTGTTGAGGTGCACGACAGAGCCGAGCTTGCTGATGCGCTGAACACAGAAGCAAGGATCATAGGCGTGAACAACAGAAACTTGAATACATTGACCGTAGATTTATCAACATCAGAGCATCTGATCCCATCGATACCTGACAGCAGAATCATCATCAGTGAAAGCGGGACACAAGGTCCTTTGGATGCTGTGCGTATGATCCGGGTAGGTGCGGATGCTATCCTTGTCGGGACTGCGGTCATGGATGCTCCGTTTGATAAGACGTCGGAACTGGTCGATGCGCTCTGACATAGAGAGGTGATTTATCATGCAACAGAAAGGAAAGATGCCGAAACTTGACCGGGTCACGGATTACATCTGGGATATTCCGATCGACTACATGGAGAAGATGCGGGTGCCCGGCAGATTATTTTTGTCCCCTACTCTGCTCAAGAGGCTTGAGAGCGAAACTCTAAATCAGACCGCGAACGTCGCAACCCTGCCCGGCATCCGGAAGTACTCGATGGCGATGCCGGATGCCCACCCTGGGTATGGATTTCCGATCGGAGGTGTTGCTGCATTCGATTCGGAGGAGGGCGTGATCAGCCCGGGTGGGGTAGGATTTGATATCAACTGCCTCACCCGGGATGCGGAGATACTGCATGAACACGGCTACAGAATCCCGATCAGAGAGTTCGACACGAGATGGAATTCCGAGCACATCTTGTGCATGAACTTTGGAACAAAGCCCAGAAACACCGGAATCGATGCCTTTATGGAACTGCCGACGCGTGAAAAGATGTATTGCATCACGACCGAATCCGGTGAATCGATCCGGGCGTCCGCGGAACACCCGCTTTACACCCCCGGCGGGATGGTTCGCATAAAGGATTTACAAAGCCGCGATCAAGACTGCAGAATTGCGATATTCCCGTTCAAGGGGGTGGAATACGAGGCGCCGGAGTCAGATGTGATCGTTGAAGAGGATGATATCAGGCGTCTGGAAATTAACGGGAAGAATATGGAACAGACGGTCGCAGAACTGAAGAAACGCAACCTTCTACCGCTTGCTGCCGACAGCGACGGACTTCCATACCTCTTAAAGATCATGGGTTATCTTCTCGGCGACGGAACCATGTATTTCACAGGAGACAAGGGCACGATCCGGTTCTATGGAGAGCCTGACGATCTGGAGGAGATCAGGCTGGACATCGAGAGGTTGGGTTTTACGCCTTCGCGCATCTATTCAAGAACCCGCGACCACGAAATCGATACCTATCACGGAGCAGTAACGTTCTCACAGGAGGAGCACTCATTCAAGACGACCTCATCGAGTCTTGCTGCGCTTCTGTGGTGTATGGGCGTTCCGCCCGGAAACAGGGCTGCACAGGAGTATCTGTTTCCTGACTGGGTATTCAAACTCAGTCTCTGGCAAAAACGTCTACTTCTCTCATCCTTTTTTGGCGCGGAACTCTCATCCCCGGCAACCATGACCGGACATGGATACAACTTCTACGTGCCGGTTCTCTCCATGAACAAGCGAGAAAGGATTATCCGGAACGGAGAAGAGTTTCTCGACCAGATATCCGCGCTTCTCTCGGATTTTGGTATCGATTCATCGCGGATAGGGTCGAGGGAAGAGTATACCTGTAAAAATGGAGAAATATCGCACCGGTTGAGGCTTCAGATCGGAGGGTCCCCGGATAATCTCATCAAGTTGTGGAGCATGGTCGGATTCGAGTACAACCAGAAACGACGGCATCTGGCGTGTGCGGCTGTGATGTATCTGCGCAAAAAAGAGCAGGTCGTAGCCGAGCGTGAATGTGCGGCATGTGAGGCTGTGCGGATGAAGGAGTCCGGAAAAACGTTATCTGAGATATGCTCAACGCTTGCGGCTCCTCACGTCAATGAACGGTTCATAGAGCGCGCCCTCCATGAAGGAAGGCGCACCTCACCCAGAGCGCCTGCGAGTTTCCAGACATTCGATGCGTTCCTGTCCGAATCCGCCATCGGGACCTCTGGCATGGTCTGGGACTCGATACGATCGATAGAAGAGATCGAATACGACGGTTTCGTGTACGATTTCATGGTGCAAAACGAGCATCACAACTTCGTTGCAAACTCGTTTGTGGTCTCCAACTGCGGCGTCCGCGTCATCCGCACAAACCTGACCGAAAACGACGTCCGTCCGAAGATCAGGAAGTTGGTGGATGCGCTATTCAGAAACGTCCCGTCAGGCGTCGGCGCAAAGAGCAAACTGAAGGTGTCGGATTCCGAGCTACGAAGCGTATTCGAAGACGGTGCGGGCTGGGCGGTCGAGCAGGGCTACGGCGTCAGCGAGGATCTCGAGCACTGCGAGGAGAACGGACGAATAGAGCTTCCAGGGGAACTCAAGGTGAGTGATAAGGTGATGAAACGGGGGAGACCACAACTCGGGACACTCGGAAGCGGGAATCACTTTCTTGAGGTGCAGTGCGTCCGTGAAATCTATGATCAGGATATCGCAGATGCGTTTGGGATTCACAAGGGCGAGATCACTATCATGATCCATTGCGGTTCAAGGGGCGCAGGGCACCAGATCTGCACAGAACACTTGCGTGTGCTCGAAAAAGCTGCGCGGAAGTACGAAATCGAACTCGTGGACCGGCAGCTTGCATGTGCGCCTGTGCAGTCCAGGGAGGGGCAGGAATACTTCACAGCTATGTGTGCAGGCGCAAACTACGCATGGGCGAACCGGCAGATGATCACTCACTGGGTTCGGGAGACGTTTCAACGGTTCTTCGGAAGCGACATCGAGATGGATCTTGTCTACGATGTGGCACACAACGTCGCAAAACTCGAAGAGCACACGATCGATGGCAAGCCTGAAATGGTGTATGTGCACAGGAAGGGTGCGACCCGGGCGTTTCCTGCAGGGCATCCTGACGTGCCGAAGGCGTACCGGGATGTTGGGCAGCCTGTGCTGATCCCTGGAAGCATGGGCACACCTTCATATATCCTCTGCGGCATGGAACGTGCGATGGAGCTTACGTTCGGGAGCGCATGTCACGGCGCAGGGAGGGTCGGGAGCAGGAAAGCGGCACTACGGAAGTATAAGGGGGCGCAGATCGAGAAGGAACTCCTTGCAAAAGGGATCACTGTTAAGGCGACGCATCCAACCGTGCTTGCGGAGGAGGCGCCCGCGGTCTACAAGCCAAGCGGCGATGTCGTCGATGTCGTGCACCGGTTGGGGGTTGCATGCAAGGTCACGCAGGTCGTGCCGATTGGGGTTGCGAAGGGGTAAAAAAGTGGGGCAGGAATACTTCACAGCTATGTGTGCAGGTGCAGACACCACGCATGGACGAACCGGCAGATGATCACTCACCTGGGTTTTGGGAGACGTTTTACCGGTTCTTCGGGGACGGCATCGAGATGGACCATCGTCTACGATGTGGCACACAACGTTGCAAACCACTCATCCACACAAATCCATCCTGAAATATCCTTCAACTGAGAAAGTTCTCGGTTGGGCTTTCACAACGAACAGGTTTGAGCGGTGCCGGAAGCTCAAGCAACCTCAAGCCCGCCGATCATCTCAGCAAGCCGCTGCAAGACTTCTGTCCGCATACCCTCCACAAACTTGATGCTCCCGACAACGAGATGCCCGCCGCCATTTACACCAGCGCCTTCAAGTTCATCATGCAGGGTCCGCACCATCTGCGGGATGTTCATGAGAACACCACGCGACCTGATCACAGCGAAATCGGGACCGTAGCCGAGGGTCACCACAGGATCGTCGTTTCCCTGACAGAGCCGGTCATGGATCTCGCCTGACGTCTTTCCGGGCGGAGGGAACGTGAACTTGTGCGCAAAGTGCTCGAGATCGATCACGTTTAAGGATGCCCCGTTCGGCAGTCTCTGCGTGCGCACGTGCGGCATGCACACAGTCAACTGATCCCTGATTGCGGCCCTCGCCTGCTCGCATAGCAGTTTCACAATTTCCCTGTGGCGGTTAAGTTTTCCGAAGTTTAAGATGTCGTTGACAAGCCCGCGCCCGTCCTGGAACTTGAGCCAGAATGCCGCATAATCGAGTGCAAGCGCAATATCCGTAAGATCGGATGTCTCGTACTGGTCAGCGACAAGATCGATGTACGCCGCAGCCTCCGGAGCCTCTGACCGATCGCCAAGAGCTGCCACCGCGGGAAGATGCTTTATCTCATCAGTGATCTCCGGGTTGATCATCCGTGCGAGTTCGCCACATATCATCCCTGCCGTGACCCCGAAGTCGCCGCCGACGTGGTACGGGTTCACATGCTCGCAGAGATACTGATCCACGACCGCATCGGGATGGTGGTGATCGACCACGACGACATCAATACCATAGATCGCGGTCTGCTTGAATGCGGGCAGATCCTCCTCGGTCGATCCGTTGTCAACGATTACAAGGAGCGGCAGATCCTGACCGTGCCGCGCCTGATCATCCAGCGCAAAGCAGATATCTCTTACGATGTCCACCATCTCGTAGAACGGCGCCTTTGATGGCGACCTCCGGTAAAAATGATACCCGGCATCGGTTCCGCCGACCTCTCGTATCAGCGGGAGGATCGCACGCTCGATCGCTATTGCCGCGGTCATCCCGTCCGCATCCGCATGGTGCCTGATGACGATTGGCTGGGATGAGAAGATCGCCCTCCTGATCCGCTTTGCAACCGCACGCATCCCGTCTTTGAGCGCGGAGAGCGTCTCGCTCTCGACCAGGAACTCAATCTCCTGTGGCTCGGAGGTGGCATCGAGAGCATCCTCGATGCGATCGTGGATCTTTGCAGCCTCGTGACCTATCAAACCTTTCATAGCCATAACTTCGATCTGTATGTCCTGATTTCGGAGCGAAACCCCCCCGGTAACCGTAACGATGGCATCCGCATCGATCTCAGGATATGCACGCTCACCAGCACGCTCGAATGCGGCGCACGTGACCGTGCCAGATTCATCGAGTATGGTGAATATCGTAGGTCCTGCGGTCTGTTTTACTAAAACAACCTTTCCTGAAATGGATACGGTTTTACCGACGCATTTCAGAAGATCGGAACTTGTATATGCCGGATATTCTTTCTCCACTTCTACTATCTCGTATTCTTTCAGCTTTACTGGAACCAACTCGAGGTTTCCGTTTGGTTTTATATTCCTTAGCTTCACATGCACGACATCGCCTACGTTAACTTCCGAACTGAGGTTGCTCGAATGAATCAGTCCGCGTACGCTTCGGGAGAGGTCAACGAATGCGCCAAAATCCACAGTCCCGTTAACGGTCCCTTCATAGATGCTGCCCACCACGAGGTCTTGTGTGTCGCAGAGGTTACTCAGTAGGTGTACCGATGGCTTTCCTGTGCAGTTCTTGCAGATGTCACCATCTCCGCTGAACGATGAACCACAGATCCTGCATTCCTTAACTTCCCCGTAGCCACCACATTCCTGGCACTTCTCTGTTATCGTGATGCTCCCTGTGCCGTTGCAGGCAGGACATGAGCCACCGAGTGCCTGACTCAACTGCTTCTCAGATAACTCACTCAAATTGATCGATTTCGCCTTTCCTGTGCCTTTGCAGGCGGAACACTTCTTTTCTTCGATGATGATGAATCCTTTGCCATCACATGCCGTGCATAATCCCATGCTGCTTGATTTGGACACGTTCTGATTTATGTCTTTTGCGTCATCGGGGCTTGGGGGTCGTAAGATTACGTGTCGTCAGGTTCTGACTTATGTTCTTTTCAGATATTCAAAACCTGGAGGGGCAGACGCTATACTTAAATATGATCTCAAACCCGCGTAAACATCGCAAAAAACACTTCTGACTCCCCTCGGGCGCACTCTCGTGTTCGCCCAGCCTTTCCACACACAATAAATTGCGGGGCATCCGCGGGCCGGAGGTCGAGTAATAAGTGGTCGCATGATGAGTGGTGGAATACAATTAGGCAAGCCCCAATAAATAACTTACCCGAATGCAGGCTCGATGGTGACATCCCACTTTGGCAAATTTCCCGATCTTTCAATTCTCTCTTCGCAGATTTTCATTGCCTCTTTTGTCAATTTCACTCCGTTCTGGTAAACTTTATCGATGAGATGAACTGCAGGATGTACACTGTTCCACGTCATGGTTTCAGCCCATTTGATAGCTTTATTGACTGAAGACAAGAGTGTGCCGTTCCAATGCATCTCTAAAACCCCCCAACATCGTTCAACAGGGTTGTATTTGCTGTGATAAGGAGGATAATAAGCCAGCTGGATCTTCAATCCCGTGTTATCAGCAAATTCGATCATTCTTTTGATAAATTGTGTTCTACGGCTACTTACATGCGGCCCATTGTCCGGATTTATGACCAACTTTCGAATATCCGCATGCCGTTCTTCATTTTCTTCCCACCACAGTTCCAAGCAATCCACAACAAAGTCGCTGGTCTCCATCGAGGTGCTGAATACGATCGAGAGATGATCCGTTGTTGGTTCAAATATACCAAAAGGAACCATTTTTATCTCAGGATTCATATCATGATCTAAAGCCTCTTCTGGTTCTCCAACTCTCGGATTTTCCATCCTCTCTGAAAACTCTCCGA
>PQXF01000051.1 GCA_003194445.1 Candidatus Methanogaster sp. | reverse complement strand
ATCAGTAAGGATGCAGAGGAGAAATGTGATGAGGCATATTTCGGGTGAGGGGATATCGAGGTACAACAGTTGAATGTAGGGCTAGGTTGGTGATAAATGTGGTGTGGAATGGGGTGCGTGGGTTATAGTGTATATACCATGAAAAATATTCTCGTTTGATCTCAAACAATCCGGAACTTGATGAGGAAGATGTCAAGTATATGGATGATTTTAAAGACGTGGATCTGGAGAATATGCACGCTAAATATTTCAAGGTCGATAAAATATATTTTTTACGGATTGTGAGGCGAAAAAACGATAAGGGCAGTGATGAAGAATATGGTTTCATTGACGTTCTGAAACATGAGATTAGATTGCCGAAGGATTTAATTAATTTATTTGTACTTTGTACCATTAATATTAGATCAAAACAGCTTGAAATTAATATTGAATTAGATGATGGATCTTTGAAAGAGATTAAATCAGTGGCATTTACAATCAAAAATGTTATATATAATTAATCATAATTAGATAAATATGGCTGTGTTAGTGTCCTACTTTCATAGCAAACCCAACCCTTAGACACCAGTTTTGTTATCATCTACAGCCCACCTCTGGGTGTGGCAGATGTGCCCCTGATGCCAATCGTACTCCTGTCCGCCCCTTCCCTCCACAGGAATTACCCTGCTTCATCGGTACTATGGGCGAATCCGACTCCCAATACGCCATTTGCGGTATCTTGCCGTTTATAGGCTTGATAACGCATACTCCCACTCGGGGGAGAGCGTATTGGGCCTCCCGAGTTCCCATAATCTCCATTTGATACCATGCTACGGTCTGAGACCCCACTGGACTCACATCACCTCGCAATGTCCCAGAGCTCTCTGCTATATTCCAAGACCGGAGGATTGGACTAACGGTGGTGCGAATGCTGCCTTCCGTCACAGAGACAACGTCGGCTTCCAGAATCATAAGAATTTCGGGGCTTATAACCTTCACCTTTTCGATTGTGGCCTGGTATCCCATCCCCCCAGCTTCACAGCAGCCCGTTACCGGGCTGGGTGTGGGGTTCAGTTCTGTGGTGGTGGCTAACCTTTCCTCAGGCTGGATTTTCACCAGCTGGCGAGTATGAATTTATCTCGGCGCTCCTCTGCTATATTCCAAGACCGGAGGACCCGACTAACGGTGGTGTGAATGCAGCGTTTCCGTCACACAGACAACGTCGGCTTCCAGAATCATCGGAATTTCGGAGCTCATAACCTTCACCTTTTCGATTGTGGCCTGGTATCCCATCCCCCCGGCCTCACAACAGTCCGTTACCGGACTGCGTGCGGGGTTTTAGTTCTGAGGTGGTGGATAGCCTTTCCTCGAGGCTCTGATTTTCACCAGCTGGCGAGTATGAATTTATCTCGGCGCTCCCGCGCTGTACCTCAAGAATCCTCTATCGGATCTCTGAGCAAATCAGTCATCTAATAATTATCCCGATGGCGGGATATCTCCATTTCCTTCTTTCACACATTCTGCATCAGTAATGATAGTATCCAAACAAACAAACCACAATTATATTTAAGTCCATCCACCGTAAGTTAATACTTATGTTTGAGGCAGATGGACGGGGTTTTACAACTCCAGAGGCATATGCACCCCCAGGACATATAAACATTGCCGAAAACAAGCCGATATTCGCAGTGAATAAGGTTCTCTCAGTGAGAGAATGGCTGCCTCTGACAGGCACCACATTACCATTCAGCCTGATTCCAGGGAATATCATCGCTCTAATAAAGGGGAATCTATCCGTTGAAGAAGCGGTGGATTTGATCAGCGAAAGAGCCGATGAATCCGTAATTCAGGAGATATTAAGAGAAACGATATTCACTGAGAGACGAACGCAAGCAACCGTGGTCGGTAAAAACAAGGAGACCGTTCAGGGGCGTCACCGATAAGGTTGAGATCACGTTCGGAATGATGCTAAATCTGGCTGAGCGCGTCGCGAAAGAACTGAAAGCACCCCTGAAAACCTCAAAAAGGGGTAGACCGGTTGTATACGATCGAATAAAACTGGCAGCAGCGATTCTGGTCAAAGGAATGCGATCGTTCGTGGATCTGTCTACAGAACTCTCGAATGTGCGGTACGACATGACATTGGACGGAAGCGAGCGCTATCCATCCTCTTCGGAGCTGCATGACATCTTTACGCAGATTCCAGTGGAATGGATGGAAAAATCACTGCAGAGACTTGATGATCTGTCGAAAAACGAGTTCTCGAAGTTTGGAGAGCATCTGGACACCTTTGTTGTTGATGGTTCAGCGCTCAGTGGCGATATATTGGTTGAACGTGTAGTACTGACGAAAATAAGACTCATAAGAGACTATTTTCAGTATCAGGCACTCTTAAGAATCGCTACGAACACAATAAGAAGCGTCAAGAAGCATTCGAACAAGATTGGTGATATCATCCGGTCTCTACCTGCTGGATCGATAGTTCTTGCTGATCCCGAATACGATGTTGAGGAAAACTATCAGGTTGCGGACGAATCTCCAATCGAGTTGCAAGTAAAACAGAGGAAAGGGAATGTCGGAAAGTCCAGAAGAAAGGCAGCTCGGAGTCGCTTTGAGAGGAAGAAGTATAGCAGGCGGAAACCCGGGCGTCCGACCGTTTGGGAATACCCGAGTCCTGAAGGAGCAAGTGCTACTATAAGCTCCCTGAAAGCAAACTGAAAGGAGCTATTATTATCGGCTGTACCCACAACATCATTGCTTATTTCAAAAATAAAGCATGGTGTAGTCGGTTTGTGAAGTTATAACATGTAGGACTGTGCAAAAGTGGGTGAAAGGCGGTTAGCCTGGGCTGTTTTTGTGAGGTTGTTTCTCCACGGCTGAAATTGTTGCTGGCAGTGGCGTGTGAGGGATGGTGGTTTGAGTGTTACTTTAGTTAAAATTAGTATTATCTATATTATGGGTGATATTTGATTTCGGTTAGGGTGCTGGTAATTTCTGGATGGGGTCAAGCCTACCGGAAGGCTTAAATATGATTGAAGAATGTCATACTAACACCTGTGGTCGGTCTGCGTATGGCTGTATGTGTATTTGATGGTACGGTACAGCTGGAATTTCGTGATTGAGCTGTCGTATCGATACACTTGCATATAGTGGAGGGGTGTGTTGCAATCATGTAGATCCTGCGCGCAGAGATCATGTGAACATACAAGAGGTAATAAATATGTCGAATAAGAATATATTACTGAGTATAGTAGTAATTACAATGCTTGCACTGTCCACCGGAGTGGCGTGGGCAGGCGAAGAAACACCTGCGGATGCGTCTGGTTCGGTTGTCAAATGGCGGCAGCCCCCGGACATGAACTATGGCGTGAACATCCGATCAACCGAGGTAGAGCCTATTGTCGCTGATGACTGGAAGTGCACTGACCCAAGACCAGTGACGGACGTTCACTTCTGGGGCTCGTACATCAGGTGGGAAACAAATAACGAGACGCCACAGCCGCACTCGCCCGGAGTCGATGGATTTGTGATCCGCATCTACGAAGATGTGTCCGCTGGAGTTGATCAGCACTACAGTCATCCGGGAAAGCGCCTCTACGAAGAAAAGGTAGAGAAGTTCGAGGAGAGGTACGTTGCCTCAATCTTGCACCCTGATGGAGCGTACGAACACAAATTCTACTACAGCATGAACCTTCCTGAATCATTCAAGCAGAGAGAGGGCACAATCTACTGGATCTCTATTGCTGCGGTCATGCCAGAAGAATACGAGTATCCATGGGGGTGGGAGACCTCCACCATCCATTGGAATGATAATACCTGTCGGCACTGGCATAACAATGATGACTGGGAAGAAATCATACCAAAAATGCTGCCTTTATGGTATCAGGAACATTACGAGACCGTGGACCTGGCATTCGAACTTACCGTGGGATCTGAACCTCCACCGCCTCCGGAGCCGATCAAATGGCAGCAGAGACCGGATATGGTACAGGGGATCAATATCATCTCCATGCCCACTGGCGAAAACAGAATAACAGTAGCCGACGACTGGCTCTGTCTGGACGGCAGTCCTGTCTCCGATCTCCACTTCTGGGGATCCTATCCGGGATGGCACCCGGATAACGTTCCGCGTGATCCGAACACTCCACCAGGGGTGAAGGAATTCAGGATTCGGATCTATTCGGACGCACCTTCGGATAGTTCAGAGGACTTCAGCCGCCCGAATAAGCTCCTCTATGAGGTCTGGGTGGATGGTTTTGATGAAACATATCAAGCCTCCATACTACTTCCATGGGGCGAATACGAACACAAGTACCGGTATGACCTGGATCTGCCTGAACCATTCTTGCAGAAGCGAGACACCATCTACTGGCTTTCCATCGCAGCTGTAACCCTCAACCACACATATCCATGGGGTTGGGAGAGTTCCATGGACAGATGGAACGATTTCGCTGTACAGGGGTGGTGCACAGACGATAATTCAGAGTGGAAGTTGATCACGCATCCATGGACAGAACGGCCCATCAATATGGCATTTGAGCTTACCACCCGCGAGGGTCCTATAAAGTGGCTACAATTCCCTGACATGGCGGATGGTGTAAACATCATCTCCCTTCCGGAGAATCATGTTGTCGCTGATGACTGGCTCTGTACAGACGGTAAAGCGATCGATGAGGTCCACTTTTGGGGCTCTTATTTAAGCCGCGAGGAAGAGAAACACTGGGAGCAGGACAACCCGGGTCCGCCTGAGAAACTGCTTCCTCCGACCCCTGGCGTTTCGGGATTCAAGCTCAGTTTCCACAGAGATATACCAGCCAGGGTCGATCCTGATATGCCATGGAGCCACCCTGGAGAACTCCTCAGAGAGGTCTGGGTGGACTCTGATGAGTTCAGGGAACGCTACTGGGATTCAGTGCCTCATATAGACGCATCCGGGAATATCTGGTGGGAGCACAAGTTCTACTACATCGTTCGTCTGGAAGAGCCCTTTAAGCAGAAAGAGGGTACAATTTACTGGCTGGATATCGGAGCCAAGCCCATGGAAGAAAAATGGTTCTGGGGCTGGGAGACGTCGAAAGACCACTGGAACGATAATGCTGTCCGCGGCAAGGAGGGGGGTTGGTATTTGGTAAAAACGGGGCAATCGCAAACCATGAATTTTGAAGACCTGACGTTTGGAACCGAATACTGTGTCGGAGACACGTTCACCACCTCGGGCGTCCCGGTTGTTGTCGAGCCGTTCCAGCGGAGTGACGGTACCTGGCCGAGCGACGGGCACGCCACCGTCGAGAACGGTGGGCAGGCTGGCGGCTCAGGCAATGAGATGAATACTAACAATGTAAACCTGGACTTTGGTATTGGCGCCCCCATCAAAAGTCTCTCTCTTCTCTTCGGTGAGCACGGCGGTAATCTCAATATCGAGATCAACGGAGACTTCCGGAACTGTAATAACTTTGCTGATATCAACGGACTCGGGATAGGCGAAGTTCACGTCTCTGTCAGCGGTCTTGGCAATGATACAGGACGCCTCACTTTAACCGGCACGATCGAGCAATTCACTCTCGGCGGGCAGGAGCTGTGGATTGACGACGTGGATCTGGAGAAACAAGTCGATATGGCGTTCGCGCTGACGACTACGGGACCGGACCTCGGCGATGCACCTGACTCTACCAACAGTTTCCCCACGTCGATGACCGCTTACCCCGGAGTCCAGGCGAACTTCCCGACCGTCTACCAGGCAGGTTCCCCGCCGCATGGACCGATTCACCACCGGCCGAAAGCTATGGCATTCCTGGGGCGGAGGGTTACCCTTGAAGACGAGGCCGACATCGGTCCGGACGAGGACGGGGTCAACAACCTTAACCCACCAAACGACGCAGCGAACTTCGATGGAGCCGACGACGGCGTGAGCATGCCGCTTACGCTGGTGCACTGCGAGAACAACACGTTTGATTACGTGGTGACGGTCGTAAATCCCCTATACCGATCGATCTACGCCAATGTCTGGTTCGACTGGAACCAGGATGGTGATTGGGACGACACAATGAACTGTTCGGCAGGGGGACGGACGGTGCTGGCGCCCGAATGGGCTGTGCAGAATCAGCAACTGCAACTGAGCAGTCCCGGCGTGTTCACCATTACAACGCCGCGCTTCATGGCATGGCGCTATCCGGCCGGAGCGGTGCATGATGGGACGTGGATGCGAATCACGCTATCTAAGCAGAAATGGGATCCGATCGCCGGTGTCCACGGCGCTGGTGGCTCTGGTCCGGTAGGGGGATACCAATACGGCGAGACCGAGGATTACTATGTGCGGTACTCGCAACAGCCAGAGAACACCAAGTGGGTGCAGTTGCCTGACCTGACGCCGAACGGAATTGACATCAAGGTCGATGAGTTACGCAACATAGCCGACGATTTCGAGTGCACCTCCCAAAGCTTGTTAACAGACGTGCATTTCTGGGGATCATGGAGAGATGACAAGAAGGGTAAAATCAGAAACATTCGTCTGAGTATCCACAGCGACGATCCTGTGGGACTTGGTGGATCAGATAAGGAGAACAAATTCTCAAAGCCTGATGAACAGCTCTGGAAAGGCGATTTTGGTCCTGATGAGTTTGGGGAGATGCTCTATTATACAGCAACCGACCGCGGTGAGTGGTGGTGGGATCCTGCAAGCAGGGAAGGTGCGATTCCAGACGGTGACAAAAATGTGTGGCGATACGACATCAAGATCGATCCGGACGAGGCGTTCCTGCAAAGAGGAACTAGGGAGCGACCAATCATTTACTGGCTCTACATCGTCGTTGAAACAGAGTCTGAAGATTATGAGTTCGGCTGGAAGACCCGAGAGTATCCAGATCACTTCATGGATGATGCTGTCTGGGACTACGGCAGCGAACTACCTCGGTCATGGAAGGAACTGCGATACCCGTTGGGTCACCCATATCACGAGCTTGAGCGCAATTCGATCGATATGGCGTTTGCGCTGACCTTCGAGGGGATTGAGACGCTGGACTGGGGCGATGCACCAGGTGGCGTGACCGCACCTGGCTATCCGACGCTTGCGACGAACAACGGAGCCCGCCACACGATTGTGCCCGGTTTTCATCTCGGTCGCACGATACGCATCTCGCAGGAGTTGAGCCCGGGGGTCGGTGACTTTGACGCCAACGTCCTTGGATACATAGCCCCTTACGCAACCAGCCTCTCAACTGCAGGCTATTACCAGTACGGAACGCCATACGGCGCATCCTTCAACGGTCCTGCACCCATGCTTACATCCAACCGATCCCACCTCTTCCTTGCAGATACGACTGACGGGCTTTCGCTCTTCGTCGTCCACGACAAGCCCGAGGATGGTTGCGGTGGCACCGCAGCCATGAAGTGGACGCTTGCAGGCGACACTGCAAACGTACTCGCTCTGGATGACCCATGGGAGAATGTTACCGTAAGCGGCGGTGGAACGATCTTTGAGAGCAGCCATGGCTGGATGCCGTGCTGCACGGACGGCATGGCACTCGGATCGCTGGACGGAGCGTGGACGATCGCCGGCGCATTCATAAACGCAATCGATAAGACCGGGATGGATGAGTGGCATGTCCACTCGTCAGATGGTTCGAGCATCGCTCTCGCGTTTGAGAAGGACCTGCGAGTCAGGCTCGACTATCAGCGTCCGATCGACCCGGATCCCGACGGACAACCTGACCCAAATGCCCTGGGTGATGACAACGATGGCAATGACGATGAGAATGGTGTCGTCTTCAACACGCCGCTCATTGCGGGTCAGCAGGCAGAGGTCACGGTCTTTGCCAGCACGCAGGGTCTGCTTCAGGGCTGGATCGACTTTAACGCTGACCGGGACTGGGCTGACACGGACGAGCAGATCTTCTTAAACAAGCCTCTTATTGCAGGTCCGAACGTGCTCACCTTCGATGTGCCTGTAACACCGACACAAGCAGATGCGTTTGCCACGTTTGCCCGCTTCCGTTTCAGCAGGGTGCGTGACCTTTCGTTCGAAGGACCCGCTCGTGGCGGTGAGGTCGAAGACTATGAGGTGCGAATTAAGGTGCGCCCGACAGCCGACCTTGGGGATGCGCCTGACAGCACCAACAGTTTCACTGCATCGATGACCGCTTATCCGGGAGTTTCTGCAAACTTCCCCACCGTCTACGGGGCAGGTTCCCCGCCACACGGACCGATCCACCGCCAGCCGAAAGCACTTGCATTCCTCGGCAAAAGTGTCAGCCTTGAAAGCGAAGCTGACATCGGTCCTGACGAGGATGGGGTCAACAACCTTTATCCACCAAACGACGAAGCAAACCACGACGTATCCGATGACGGCGTGAACATGCCGCTTGTGCTTGTACACTGCGAGCCAAACACGTTTGAGTACGTGGTGACGGTCGTAAACCCCCTGCAGCGGTCGGTCTATGTCAATGTCTGGTTCGACTGGAACCGGGACGGCGACTGGGACGACGTGATGAAGTGTCCGGAATCTACGGGAACTGTGCCGGCGACTGCGCCTGAATGGGCAGTGCAGAACCAGCAACTGCACTTAAGCGGTCCTGGCGTCTTCACCTTCACAACGCCGCGCTTTGTGGCGTGGCTTCCGCCACAGGTTGAAGCAAAGCCATCCGCGAGATGGATGAGAATCACGCTATCAGAGCGGAAATGGGCGCCGTTTGTCGGCACCTCTAGCGCAGTGATCCTCCACGCTGGCGGCTCTGGTCCGGCAGGCGGGTATCGATACGGCGAGACTGAGGACTACCCTGTGAAGTGCGTGCAATCGCAACCCAACACCAAGTGGGTGCAGCTTCCTGACCTGACGCCAAACGGAATCGACATCAAGGTCGATGACATGTGCACCCTGGCTGACGATTTCAGGTGCACATCCCCAAGTCTGCTAACCGACGTGCACTTCTGGGGTTCATGGAAGCATGATGATACGGGCAAGATCAAAAATATCCACCTGAGCATCCACAGCGACGATCCGGTAGGCATTGGCGGATCAGACAAGGAGAACAAGTTCTCAAAGCCTGATGAACTGCTCTGGAAAGGTGATTTTGGTCCCGATGAGTTCGAGGAATCACTCTACCACACAGCAACCGACCGCGGTGAGTGGTGGTGGGATCCTGCAAAAGAGGAACTGATAGAGGGCGGCGACAAACAGGTGTGGCGATACGACATCAAGATCAAGCCCGACGAGGCTTTCCTCCAGAGAGGGACCAGGGAGCGACCAATCATCTACTGGCTTGACATCAGAGTCACGACTGAGTCCGAAGAGTGTGAGTTTGGCTGGAAGACACGACAGTGGCCCGACCACTTCATGGACGATGCTGTATGTGACCGCGGCAGCGAGCTGCCACGCATCTGGAATGAACTGCGGTACCCAAAGGGTCATCCGTACCATGGGATTAAGCGTGATTCGATCGATATGGCATTTATGCTGACGTTTGAGGAGCTGGACTGGGGCGACGTTCCAGATCCGCGCTACCCGACGCTTCGGGGCAGCAATGGCGCAAGACACATCATCGATCCGAGGGTTCATCTTGGCAGGTGGGTTGAGGCGGACGAGGATGGGCAGCCTTCTGTCGGTGCCATCGGAGATGATATCAATGATGGTACTGATGATGAGGATGGTGTTGCGATCCCACCGCTGCGCGTGGGCGCAACAACACGCATCAGGGTGTTTGCCAGCGTAAATGGGTACTTAAACGCGTGGTTCGACTGGAACGCTGATGGCGACTGGGACGACAAGGGCGAGTACGTAATCGCCGAACGACCCATCTCGGCAGGACCTTCTTTGCACAATATCCGGGTTCCGGGTGGTGCAGAGCCGGGCAGCAGCTACGCCCGGTTCCGGTTCAGCACCAGACCTCTGTCAACAGTACTACCAGCGCCCGAGTATGAGGGAAGAGCTCCTGACGGCGAGGTTGAGGATTATCGGTTCCGGATCTACCCAATCGGTCCGGATCATTTCGAGCCAAACGACAACTTCCAGGCAGCTTTCGATCTGGGCAGTCTCAACCAGACCAGGACTGGACTTGGGATTCACGAACCTGGTGAAGAGGACTGGTTTAAGTGGACTGCACTACACAACGGTCAAGCCAACTTCAGTGTCACTGGGAATGTGACACTGGAACTCTACGATTCCGACGGAGGCCGGATTGCCACCGCCGGACCGGACAAGTGCGCCCAGTATACTGTTGTGGCTGATGAGTCATATTACGTCTTGATTCGTGCCGCAGACTCGTCCATGACCGTATTGGACTATGGGTGGAAGGCGGAGTTGTGCGGGGACAGCGACAACTACGCTCTGCTCTTCAGTGGCGGTGCGAGACTCGGCAAAAATCATGCCCGCTATTACAACAACATCAAAGAGATGTACGAGCTGCTGGTGGATGACTATGATCTCGATCCCGACAAGATCTGGATACTGTATGCAGATGGTACGAATCCGGCAGCAGACCGATCTGACGGGCTAAATTCGGACATGTCCTACGTCGCCACTGGCACCACCGTTTTACCAGGGACACAAGCCAATCTGGAATCGGTCCTGACGACTACACTCCCAGGACCCGTCGATTCCAACGACCATTTCCTCTTCTACGCCTTCGACCATGGTGGCGGAGCCGACAATGCCCCTGCAACCACTGGCGAGGAGGTTCTCACCGGTTGGGGGTCGGGTGACAACGCCGACGACGACGAGCTTGAAGACTGGCTGAATCAGGTAGGAGCAGGACACACCACGATTGTTCATACCCAGTGCTTCGCTGGCGGGATGCTGGACGACCTGCTGCCACTGACGTCATCCACATTCGGTTGTGCGGCAACCAATCACTACGAGGGAAGCTATGGCGACGGCTTTGCAGGCGCATTCGCCAGCGCTCTCAATTCTGGTTATGAGAACGCCCACGACGCTTATGTCTATGCGCATGACCACGACCCATACGCCATCACACGTGGCACGTATCTTGATAACGGCGGGACGTGGACGTATGGGAAGGAGCATCCATGGGCTGCTTCCACATCGAACTTCCTGATCTTCGCAGAGGATGATGACTCGATGCTGAAGTTCGTGGATGACGACATCATGCACCAATATCCCAAATTCCGCATCGGTCCGTACCCGCCGTGTGATCCTCTGCGCGTCACCCATGACATGCTCCTCGCCAAAGGAATGTTCAGTAATGATGGCAGCATGGGCTTCCGCATCGAGGCTGTGAACAGCGGATCCCTGACCAAGAACGGTAAGCCTGTTGTTCCCGGCAAAACCATGATCGGATATGGGGATAATGTCGTCTGGACGCCGCCTGCCCCCGTAAACTTGGCAGAAGACTCCGGGGAATTCGAGGGCATCATCGATGCCTTCACAGTTCGGGCGTTTGATGGTGCAACGGTCTCTGACAATAGCGTGACGATCACAGTCGCCGCAGACTCGGCAGGAGAACTCGATGCTATTAACGACACCGTCGAGATCGACGAGGACGCGAGAGACGTGGTAATCGATGTCCTTGCCAACGACTCTGGCAACGGGACGCTTGTTGTGGCTGGCGTCGGTCAGCCACAGCGTGGTGTCGCCTTGCTTGCGGAAGGACATGTCAGCTACACGCCGGGACCGAACTTCCACGGCAGCGATCAGTTCACATACGCTGTGGCCGACAGCACCCAGAACACCGACATGGCGACGGTTACGGTCGTAGTGCGAAGTGTCAACGATCCGCCTGAGGCGTACGACGACCACCTGATTGTTGTGATGAATAGCGTGAACAACACGATTGATGTGCTGGTCAATGACTACGATCTTGACCCGGATCCGCTGACCGCACTTCCGGACAGCATCCCGGAGAGTGGCTCGATGACCATGAACGCTGATGGCACATTCAGCTACACGCCGGATGCCGGCTACACCGGTTCCGATAGTTTCACGTACTTAGCTGATGATGGCACTGATCAGAGCATGGCAACGGTGATGATCACAGTCATAGAGGGTGCGAACTCTGACTGGGGTGACGCACCTGAGTTCTCTGGCAGCATGGGTGGTGGATACCCGACACGTGCCATCAACGGTGGCGCCAACCACACGATTGGCGGACCATGGTTCGGCGAAGTGATGCCGGACGGTGAAGCGGACGGTCAGCCGCATTCCGTGGCACTGGGCGATGATAATAACAACATCGACGACGAAGACGGTGTCTCTATTCCAGGACTCCAGCAGGGCAAGACCACCACGATTGAGATTGTGGTCGGCGGCGGAGGTGGATACGTTGACGCATGGATCGACTGGAATGGCAACCACCTGTGGGAGCATTCGCAGGAGCAGATCCACGCAGGGCACCTGCCTGAGGGGGCACACACGATCTCTGTTTCGGTGCCGGACACCTCGATCACCGGGCAGACATTTGCCCGATTCCGCATCAGCAGCGCTGGCGGACTGACTCCGGCGGGCAGTGCTCCGGACGGCGAGGTCGAGGACTATGAGGTGCATATCCAGGTGTCGCATGGTTGTGGTGACCTCAACGAGGATGGAAAGGTCACGGCGGCGGACGCAGTGATTGCGCTTGAGATCGCGGCAGGCAGCCGTCCATTTGATGCTGCCGCGGACGTGAGCGGTGATGGCATAGTCACATCGCTCGATGCGCTGATGATCCTGCAGGCGGCGGCGGACGCAATCGAGATATGCTGATGTGAGATGCGACGGCGGTGCTGGCGGTGCGTTTGTGCGCCGCCGATCTTCTTTTTTGACCGGGGTTTTGCAGTAGATGCATGAAGGGACACCCTCTCGCACTGGCAAAATAGAGGAGCATGGACGCCTCAATTTTATCTGCAAAAGAGATGGAATATATTAGCAAAGCACTGTGAAGCCGGATACATGAAGAGGTGGCATGGATGACCGTAATTAAAGAAAAGTTGTGGACGCCACGCATCCGGAACTCGAAAGAAAGATCAAAAGGGAAGAAAGGTTATGATGATCCGGGGCTTTTGCGTACAATATAGCGCTTATTCCTGTTGCGGCAGGGATCTTCTACCTGTTTCATTACGTTCAGACCAGAGCTTGCAGGGCTTGCGATGGCTATCGGGTTCTATAACAGTGGCGACTCTATCTCTGATGCTTAAAGGGGTATGTGCCGCCAGCAAAGAAAAGAACCGAAGGGAGGTGAGAAATGATGGCGATCGATCCGGTGTGTAAGATGGATGTTGATGAGATGACTGCGAAGTTCAAGACTGCGTATAAAGGCGATACATATTACTTCTGTGCACCAGGGTGCAAGAAGGCGTTTGAGGAGAACCCGGAAGAGTACATATCATAGGCAAGCCCCAATAAATAACTTACCCGAATGCAGGCTCGATGGTGACATCCCACTTTGGCAAATTTCCCGATCTTTCAATTCTCTCTTCGCAGATTTTCATTGCCTCTTTTGTCAATTTCACTCCGTTCTGGTAAACTTTATCGATAAG
>PQXF01000050.1 GCA_003194445.1 Candidatus Methanogaster sp. | reverse complement strand
TATTATTTATATCACAATTAACGCGAATAGCTGTATAGATAATATTATTTATAAATTATATTTCACTTATTTTAGGATTGCTGTTCAGAATAGGATGTCTGGTATCGGCTAATCTGACAAAGTGGAATTAACCTCTCCGAATAATATCTCCCTGGTCCATTCATTGACCGCCACCAGGTCTATTTCATCTCCTCGCCAGTTCCACCATCTACCGATCCCGGACGCCTTGAAAGGCAGGTTATCAAGAGCGATCTCTGTTACGATGTCTTCAAAAATCCTGCCAAGAAAGGACGACAGATATGATGTCGTTTGTCCCAGTGCGATCTAATATTTACCAGATTCTAAAAAGGAAATGTTAAGGTTTACAAATCTGAACCAGAAACGCACCATATTAGCCTTTATAAAGTACCGCTCCATCTTTTTTCCACCCAGGAGTGGTTCTCTCCGTTCAATTATATCGAATGTGCTGGCAAGTTCGTTTAAGTATTTGCCAAGACTGTTCATCGGAATGCCTGTAGTGTCTGAAATCTCTTTCAAGGTGTTCTTTCCGAGTGATGCAGCCTCAAGTATCGAGAAATAGGTGGCATAATTTCTTCCGAACTCGTTTATCAGAATCTGCCTGACCTCGTCCTGCAAGAGCGCATTCTTGCCGAAGATCATGGATTTCAGAACACTTTCGTAACTGTCAAGCCCGTAACTTTCCACCAGCTGATAGTGCCTTGGAGTGCCACCCAGTGTGGAATATATCGTTACAATCTCTTCTTCGCTTACATGAGATATTGGCAATGCTCGCAAAAGTTATCCCCCTACCAGATAATCACTAAAGCAGATGAAGATCGCAATCACAGGCAAAGGCGGCGTTGGGAAGACAACGCTTGCAGGCACACTCGCCAGAATATTCGCAGAAGATGGCTTCCCGGTCCTTGCGATCGACGCTGACCCTGACATGAATCTCGCGTCTGCAATCGGCATCAGAAACCCGCCTGCCCCGCTCACCGAACATAAGAGACTGATCGAAGAGCGGGCAGGCACTGGCATGGGCGGCGTCTTTAAATTAAACCCGAAGGTGGATGACATCGCCAGGCGGTTCGGCACGACCGAGCACGGTGTCTCGATGCTTACGATGGGAACCATCGACACGGGCGGATCAGGATGCGCGTGTCCTGCATCTTCACTCCTGCGTGCGCTGCTGCGCCATCTGCTGCTCCGTGAGCCGAGCATCGTGATCCTTGATATGGAGGCTGGAATCGAGCATCTCGGGCGCGGAACCGCCCGCGGGGTCGATCTGATGATCGTGGTGGTCGAGCCCGGCGCGAGATCAATCGAGACTGCTGCGCGGATACAGAAGTTGAGCAGGGAGATGGGGGTTCCGAGACTCTCTGCTGTTGTCAATAAGACTGGCGGGCGCGATGATCTCGGCACAATCAGCGCACGTCTGAATGAACTCGGAATTCCTGTGATCGGTGCGATTCCGTATGATAATACTCTGATACAGGCGGATATGAGCGGCAGGGCACCGTATGATCTGGGCGGCGATGCGGTTTTGGCGATCAGGCGGATAAGAGATGCAATCGTGGCATCGGAGCAATCGTGATTGACGAATCCGAGAGTTGCTCATCAGGTCAGAAATGGACTTTGAGTTGGGGGATTGCCATATACAAAGACCACCCCTCTGCCAGAACACCCCTGCAACGTATGGATCCCTCGAAAGGTTAATATGCATCCGATAACAAGATCATGAAGCACAACCACCGGATGCTCCGATAGTGTAGCTCGGCCAATCATGCGGGGCTCTCAATCCCGCGACTCGGGTTCAAATCCCGGTCGGAGCATGGTGAAAACCTTTAGTATCAACAGAACGCACTTACATATAAACCAAATAGGAGGAAAATATGGCAGCAGAAAAGCCACACATGAATCTGGCAGTCATCGGGCATATCGATCATGGAAAATCGACACTTGTCGGACGATTGCTATATGAGACCGAAACCATACCAGCGCATATCATCGAGAAGTACAAAGCAGAAGCCGAAGAGAAAGGGAAAGGATCATTCGCTTTTGCATGGGTTATGGATTCACTGAAAGAAGAACGAGAGCGGGGTATCACGATCGACATCGCACATAAAAGGTTCGATACCGACAAATACTACTACACCATCGTGGACTGTCCGGGTCACAGGGACTTTGTCAAGAACATGATCACTGGCGCATCACAGGCAGATGCCGCGATTCTGACCGTAGACGCAAAAGATGGGGTTATGGAACAGACCAAGGAGCATGTATTCTTGGCGACAACACTTGGAATCAACCAGCTGATCATCGCAGTCAACAAGATGGATAGTGTTGATTACAGTGAGGATCGCTATAATGAGGTGAAGGAAGACGTAAGTGCTCTCCTGACGATGGTCGGGTATAAGGTGGACGGCGTAAACTTCATACCAACTTCCGCGCTCTTCGGCGCAAACATAGCCGAATTGAGCAAGGAGACACCATGGTACAAGGGACCGACCATTCTTGAAGGTCTTGACATGTTCGCAGCACCTGAGAAGCCGACAGGTCTGCCACTGCGCATTCCTGTGCAGGATGCATACACGATCTCTGGTATCGGAACCGTCCCTGTCGGACGTGTCGAGACAGGAGTCATGAAACCCGGGGACAAGGTAACATTCATGCCAAGCGGAGCATCGGGCGAGGTAAAATCGATCGAGATGCACCATGAGGAGATCCCGGAGGCGCTTCCTGGTGATAACATCGGATTCAATGTCCGCGGTGTCGGAAAGAAGGATGTGAGGCGGGGCGACGTTGTCGGTCCTGCAAGCAATCCGCCAACAGTTGCTGATGAGTTTACAGCACAGATCGTAGTGCTCCAGCATCCGTCCGCGATAACGGCAGGGTACACGCCGGTCTTCCACTGCCACACGGCACAGACTGCATGCACGTTCTTATCGCTTGATAAGAAACTCGATCCGCGCACCGGACAGGTTGCTGAGGAGAATCCCACATTCATAAAGGCAGGAGATGCGGCTATCGTCACGATCAAGCCAACAAGGCCCATGGTCATCGAGCCATACAAGGAGATTCCGCAACTAGGGCGATTCGCTATACGCGATATGGGGTCGACCATCGCTGCTGGTATGTGTATCAGCGCCAAGAAGCGATGATCGCTTCTCCTACTTTTTTGGAGTCAAATGAGTCATAAAGCCAGAATACGGTTATCAGGCACAAATCCGGTAGAACTGGATACTGTCTGTGGACAGGTCAGGAGTATAGCAGAGCGGACCGGCATCGAGATCGCAGGTCCGATTCCACTACCAACCAAGAGATTAGTTGTCCCTGTTCGGAAGAGTCCGGACGGCGAGGGCACCGAGACATGGGATCACTGGGAGATGCGGGTGCACAAGCGCCTGATCGACCTTGCAGCTGATGAGCGGGCGCTGCGCCAGTTGATGCGCATCAACGTCCCGAACAATGTTAACATAGAGATCGTGCTTGAGAATTGATCTTTGGTTGATTCCAAAGGCATGGCACGACCATAACCACGGGATTTGCACCTCGTGGTTCTATACTTATCTTATGCGACAATGCCCCGCCCTGCTGGCGGTGGCATCGATGCATCATGCTACGATTACCACGGATTGCTTTGCTCCGGTGTCGGCATCATGTTTATGGCCCCCGCGTGAACCGAAGTAATATATGACACGCGGCTTAATCAATAATCTATCATAATAAACGAGGTCAATCCAAATGATGTTAATCGGAGAAGCACTGATCGGTGAGGCACCTGAACTTGCGCATGTCGATCTGATAATCGGAGAGAAGACCGGCCCTGTCGGGCAGGCGTTTGCGACCGGGATGACGCAACTATCAGGAGGGCACACCCCGCTCCTATCAGTCATCCGCCCGAACCTGCTCACAAAGCCTGCATGCCTGATCGTTCCAAAAGTCACTCTGAAAAATATGGAACAAGCATCGCTCATCTTCGGTCCTGCGCAGGCGGCTGTTGCAAAGGCGGTTGCGGATGCTGTTGAGGATGGAATCGTCCCAACAAAACAGGCAGAGGAGCTCGTAATCGTTGCAAGCGTCTTCATCCATCCGGACGCGAAGGATTACAATCGGATCTACCGGTACAACTACGGAGCTATGAAGCTTGCGCTTGCGCGTGCGATGGACGGATTTCCCGGGATCGAGACGGTTCTTGATGAGAAGGATCGCGGCGCACATGCGATCATGGGATTCAAGGTCTCACGTCTGTGGGATCCGCCGTATCTGCAGGTCGCTCTTGACAATCCGGATATCGACCAGATACTGCACGTCGTGAAAACGCTTCCTGATAGCGACCACCTGATCCTTGAGGCGGGAACGCCGCTTATCAAGCGGTACGGCGTGGATGTCATCGCAAGACTCAGGGAAGTAAAGCCGAATGCGTTCATCGTTGCCGACCTGAAGACGCTTGATACGGGCAACCTCGAGGCACGCATGGTTGCCGATGCAACCGCTGATGCCGTCGTGATATCTGCGCTCGCACCAATCCCGACCATTGTGAATGCGATTAAGGAGGCACACAAGACCGGGATCTATGCCATCATCGACACGCTGAACCTGCCGGATCCGCTGCCGTTGTTGCGCGAACTTGGCGAGATCGGAACTCTTCCCGATGTCGTCGAACTGCACCGTGCGATCGATGCCGAGAAGACCGAGTACCAGTGGGGCAGCATCCCTGAAATCAAGGTAATCTCAAGTAAGATTCTGGTTGCGGTTGCTGGCGGCATCAGGGCAGATACTATAGGAGCTGCCAGAGACGCCGGAGCCGATGTCCTCGTGGTCGGGCGTGCTATCACAAATGCGAAGGATGTGCGGCAGGCAGCCGAGATGTTCATAGAAGGACTATCCAAAGATGAGATCGATCAGTTCAGGGTGATGACCGACTTCTGATTCCATTGTGCGGGCGGGCAAAGTGCGAAAGCGTGTAAACGCGCTCCGGATGCGCCCGCTGGCTTGTTATTGTAACCGCGGCAGGCGGTGCAAGCGGGAGTGATATGGATATATGCACAACATCAGGCAACATTCCGGCACATACGGAACCACTTGAGCAGACTCCGGTCCTTGCACTTGTGCAGGGACCGCGTCGATGCAAAAATTAGTCAATATAGTGTTAGGAATATGTAAACTGGCGAAACCAATCCCAATCTCATATATGCTGAAAGTACTCAGTGGATTGTAGGATAACAATGAATGAAACCGTATCAAAGTGGTGGAAGCAGGCGAAGGGACATTCTGACTGCAAAGAATTGCATAGATTCTGGTGACTATTATGCAAGTGTCTTCTTCAGCGAGCAGGCTATAGAAAAGGTACTAAAAGCGCTATATATCAGACAATTTGATGACTGCCGATCAGATCGTCGTGGTGCTACGCCCCGGAATCCTCGCGCAGCATCCGTGCCGCGTCCTTTGCAAAGTACGTAAGAATCATGTCGGCGCCTGCACGCTTGATCGAGAGCAGTGATTCGGCGATTGCCTGATCACGGTCGAGCCACCCCATCGCTGCGGCTGCCTCAATCATCGAATACTCGCCGCTCACCTGATATGCAGCAGTCGGCATCTGGTATGCAGTCTTGATCCGGTAGAGAATATCGAGATACGGCATCGCTGGCTTCACCATCACGATATCCGCACCCTCCGTGATGTCCAGTTCCACCTCCCTGAGTGCCTCATCTGAGTTTGCAGGATCCATCTGATACCCGCCGCGGTCCCCAAATGCATACCCTGAGTCTGCAGCTTCCCGAAACGGACCGTAGAAGCACGAACAGTACTTGGCAGAGTATGACATGATCGGGGTGTCTGCAAATCCGTCGATATCAAGTGCAGTCCTGATCGCGCGTACCATGCCATCCATCATGCCTGACGGCGCAACAATATCAGCGCCTGCGCGGGCATGGCTGACCGCAACCTTTCCGAGGATCGGGAGTGTCGGGTCGTTGAGTACCGTTTCCCTATCATAATCGACGATGCCGCAGTGCCCGTGTGTGGTGTACTCGCACAGGCAGACATCGGTTACGATGATCAGACCGTCTGTTCCTGATTTGATACTCCGCACCGCCTGCTGGATGACGCCATCATCGTCATACGCGCTCATAGCGTCCTCATCCTTCGTTTCAGGTATACCAAAGAGGATGATTGCCGGAATTCCGATATCCCTGATCTGCTTTGCCTCATCCGCAACCGTATCCAGTGGAAAACGGTATTGACCCGGCATGGACCCGATCTCTACGGGCTCTTCGATAGTCTCATCCACGAATATCGGGCAGATCAGGTCATCTGGCGAAAGCCATGTATCAGCTACGAGATTTCGTATCCCGGGCTGCCGTAGTCTGCGCATTCGGATCTTCGGGAACATAGTACTAACCACTGTGATCGCATCACTGATTAATTCTTTGATCGGGATGATGCCTGCCTGCACCATCGTTATCGTTGATTACGAAACAACCCACAGCAGCGATGTGACTTTCTGCTGGCAGCCCGGACCGTGTGCCGTTTAAGGCGGCTGCTGTGTGTATGATACGGTGAGGTAGCTAGCACTGCACGTCAATAGAGACCGCGGAACTGTCGTGCCGTGTGGTGCTGACATCCCCACGTATGGGAGTTTTTGTATCGGATGAGTTTTGATTTATCCAGTATGGGAAGAGAAGATCTCTGCCATGATCGATGCGTGGTTTGCTGCTGGCTGAGTACATGCGAGACATGTGTGCAGCCAAACCGAATGCGAAAACGCGGGTGCACAAGCATTGTACTTAAGTGCGGGGTATAGTGACTTCGGGCGACTGTTGTGAGACATGTGGAGGTCGGGTTGGATGACTTAATACAGGAAGGGATGAAGAATGGTATGTGATGATTGAAATTTGTCCAGAAGGGTACATATATGGCCCAGATTCGGATATAACACTGAATAGGCGGGATAGGCAAAGTAAATTCGTATATACAACGTTAGGCGTCATGGCACAAATATAAAATAGGAGATAATTATGAAAAAATACCTGATAAATTATTATGAGAATACACGGCAATATTACGGTAATTATCATGATCATAAAGAAATCTCAGCCTGGTCAGGTTTAGTTATACATATATTATTTTGTACTTTTATTGTTTTGGCTAATCCAACAGGACAATTAAAAATTATTATGACAATTGGCTTTACTATATCTGTTATAATAGTGACTATACTATTGTTTATGTATATACGAAATCAGTTAAATCTCAAAGATAAGGCTGGAGCATTAGCTGCAGCTTCAAATTTTATACTTACAGAACTAATTGCTAAAGATGATAATAGTACAGACTTTAGAGAATATTTGAGTGTTGAAGAAAGTAGTGATATAAAATATCAATCAACTCATGTATTACCAAAAAAACTATTAAATAAAGTAAAAATATATGATAGTAGAGGAAGAGGAGCACAAGATTTCACAAGAACTATGATCTATGGACTGTTGGTTATTTCTGCAATCTCAGTAATTTTTTATAGGTGGATTGCTATTTTGTAAACATATTCTCACAACGCCTAACAGAGCGTATCTGGCTACGGTTCTTCGCACCTCCGCCCAAATCCTGTTTCGCAGGACTTCCGATACGCTCGGAATGATAAACAAAATTCGCGCCGCCTTCAACGAATGCACCTCTGCACCCTACCTCCGTCCACGACTCCTCCAAACATGCGACCTCCAGCCCGTGGATGCCCCGGACTTGTAGTCCGGCGGTGGCGCGGATGGGGCTTCGGGAAGCTATCGTGAGTATGTGACGGTCGGCGTGGTCGGGAGTCTCTATTACGGGCTGGAGCGGTTTGTACAGCGTCTGCCACCCCATGTTTCGGATATCTGAAAAACCGTTAGACCAGAACCCCTGCACCATGCACGTTGACCACCCACGAACCGCACAACTTATTTGTGTACCATACACCTGTTACACAAAATGCAAGAATATCCCCCACTGATCGACTCGTACAACCGCAGGATCACGAGTCTGCGCATATCTGTCACCCAGCGGTGTAACTTAAACTGCATCTACTGCCACCATGAGGGGGAAGTTACGCATGAGCACGCACATAGCGAGATTACCAGGGACACGATCACAGCACTTGTACGTGCAGCGCTTGCGCATGGCGTCGAGAAGATCAAGTTCACAGGAGGCGAGCCGCTATGCCGGAACGATTTCGTGGACATCGTGGCAGAACTGCCCGCACTCAAGGAGGTCTCGGTTACGACCAACGGGACGTTGCTTTCAAAGTATGCTTACGATCTCGCAGAAGCTGGCTTACGTCGCGCGAATGTGTCGCTTGATACGCTGCGCCCTGACAGATACCAGCGGATCACCGGGGGCGGCGGCGATGCACTTGACTCGGTACTCGATGGAGTGTGCGCGGCTGTGGACGCGGGGCTTACACCGGTTAAGCTAAATATGGTGCTACTGGGCGGGATAAACGACGACGAGATAAATGATCTGATCGATTTCGCACGGTCGAACCGGAACGTTATACTTCAGATCATCGAACTGATGGATTTTACAGGGATATGTGAGGCTGCCGATATGGGCATGGTCGAAGACACGCTACGCGCACGCGCATCCGAGATAATCACAAGACAGATGCACCGCCGCAGGAAATACATGGTCGATGGTGCAGAGGTCGAGCTCGTGCGACCGATCGATAACTCCCTGTTCTGTGCGAACTGTAACCGCCTGCGTGTGACCTCTGATGGAAAATTAAAAGGTTGTCTGCTCAGCAATGACAATCTCATAAGCATATCGGGCGCATCCGAAGAAGAGATGCACGTACTGCTCGAGAGGTCGGTTGCCATGCGCAAGCCATATTACTCCCGGTGTGTGAAAGATTAATATAGTACAATTGATGTAAGTTGATAGGAACACGTAAATCCAATCAAGATAATCCATAGTGCTTGAAGATAGGAGGTATAAATGACAGCCCTGATCGACATCAAGAACCTGAGCATGGAATTCAAGGGCAAGAAGGTTCTGAAAAATATCAATCTGACGATAGAGGAAGGAGAGTGTATTGGGATTCTTGGACGCAGTGGTGCAGGAAAGACTGTGCTGATGCACCTCTTAAGAGGAATCAAGGAACACGAAACCAGTTCCGGTGAGGTTATCTACCACATCGCATACTGCGAGAACTGTGCTCATGCCGAACCGCCAAGCAAGGTTGGAACGCCATGTCCGAAATGTGGTACCGAATTAACGCCGATGGATGCTGATTTCGTATCGCTCGACAAGTATAGCCCGCTTCGGCGTAGCATTGCGACCCGAATTGCGATCATGCTCCAGCGCACCTTCGCGCTCTACGGGGATGAACGGGTGATCACGAACGTGATCAACGCGCTCGTCGAGATCGGTTACCCGGCAACAGGCGCGGTCGATAGGGCGGCAGATCTCATCGATCAGGTGAATCTGTCGCACCGGATGATGCATGTTGCAAGGGAATTAAGCGGTGGTGAGAAGCAGCGCGTCGTGCTTGCACGGCAGCTTGCCAAGGAGCCGATGGTACTCCTTGCAGATGAGCCGACAGGAACGCTTGACCGGAGGACTGCCGAAGCCGTGCACGAGAGCATCGTTGCTGCGAAGAATGATTATGGCATGACGCTTGCGATCACCTCGCACTGGTCTGGAGTCATTGAAGAACTGGCGGACCGGGCAATACTGCTCGAAGATGGTGAGATCATCGAACAGGGCGAGCCGAAAAAGGTCGTCGAACGGTTCATGAGCACGGTCGGCACGGTCGGATCGTACACAGCAGAGATCGGAGAGCCGATCATCAAGGTCAATGACCTGAAGAAGACCTACATCTCGGTCGACCGTGGCGTCGTGCGTGCTGTGGATACCATCTCGTTTGAGGTGTCTGAAGGCGAGATATTCGGTCTCGTTGGTGTCAGTGGTGCAGGGAAGACCACTGCATCAAAGATCTTAAACGGCTCTGTGAATGCAACGTCAGGTGGGGTTGATGTTCGGATTGGGGATGATTGGATCGATCTGACAGACCGAGGTGCTGAACGTGCCGGGCGGGCGGTCAAACACATCGGACTCCTGCACCAGGAATATTCGCTCTACCCGCACAGGAATGTGCTCGATAACCTGACCGAATCGATAGGACTGGAACTGCCTGGGGAACTGGGCGAACGAAAATCCATACTCGTTCTGAAGACCGCGGGATTCACTGAAGAGAGGGCGCGCGAGGTTCTTGAGAAGATGCCAAATGAACTGAGTGTCGGGGAAGCCCACCGTGTTGCGATGGCGCAGATACTGATCAAGGAGCCGAGGATCATCATCCTCGACGAGCCAACCGGGACGATGGATCCCGTGACCAGAGTCGATGTGACAAAATCGATCCTTGAGGCGAGAGAGGAACTCGGAGAGACCTTCATAATCGTGTCACATGACATGGACTTTGTCGAGGATGTCTGCGATCGTGCAGCGCTGATGCGAAACGGCAAGGTCACCGCAATCGGCGACGTGGATACTGTGGTCACCAAACTCGATGAAGGCGAACGCGACGAGATGTATAAACCATGATCGATATCGAACTCGATAACAAGCCGCTCACCGTGCCTGATGGCTCCACGCTTGCGGACGTGCTTAAACAGGCAAAGACCCCATACGGGGGCACGACCGTCGCTATCATCAAGGGGACTGAGGAGTCGAAAGAAGCGACTGCCGAGTATCTGATCAGTACGACAAAAGGCGATATCGGGATCGAACTGTCAGCACGTCAGGAGGTCTGGCAGGATGCGGAATCCGGGATCACAAATTCCAGTGTTAAGTGGACTGGAAGAGATGCGCTCGCATTCGGACCGTTTAAGACGAGTATCACTCCATCTCACCAGGACCACGAATATATGCGGTGGGACGTACTCTTTGGCACAGGTGGGCATGTTGCCGACCATACTTACATGGTCATATCGAAAAAACTGCACACCGCTGCACACGGAGCACCGCTTGATGGTGGAGTTTTTGGAAGAATCGTTAGCGGGAGGGGTGTGATTGAATCTCTCGATATAGGCGACTCGATAACAGGCATCGCTCCCGTCGAGCGGTGGGAGACGACCGTCAACAAGATCGTGACGGCAGACCTCACAACCGGAATCAAATCAGGGATGCGAATATTCACTTATGCCGCGGTTGAACTTTCGCCAGAGGCCCCTTACGGCGCAGAACATTTCTTAGCAGCGGTAAAGGATGGTGTACTGGCATTCAGCACCGTCTCACACGCGTTTGCATCCACAGAATCGCTGCAAGGCGAAGAATGCCCGTTCGAGCAGAAAGAACCAAGAAGAGCCGGTATCATAACAGTCAGATCGAACGGTGCCGGACTCGGGCGTGTGTACATATCGAAACTTGACAAGACCTCATCCCCGAGCCACTCTGTGGTCGGTACGGTGACCAGTGGCATGGAACTGATCCAGCTCGTGGATGCGGATCAGGCAATCACGCTCCATATCAATCCTGAGCGCATCATGCTGCTTGGCAGGACATTCGAAGCGGCAGAGGTGGAGATGAGAGAACGCGGCATAACCATGCGTCGCGATGGAGAGATTGCCGATTCCGACGTGATCGTGCAGCAGACTCCCGAGACCACGATAGAGATCGTGGGGGCCTGCGAGGTTACCGGGCAGGGGGTTTCTCAGAAGAATCTCATAAGAATCGAATTATACGACGATCTCGCACCAAAGACGATCGAGTTCTTCCGCCACGCTCTCGGACTTCTCAAATCACCGATCGGTGCGCTTCCGGTCTTTGCAGTGTATGAGGATACTCGGCTATTCAGGATGCAGGAGGTGAAGAAAGAGATCATGCCTGAGAACGTGCCTGTTGAGATTGTACCAGCCGGTGAGATTGGCGTTACAAGTCAGGCTGCGAAGTATGCGCAGACGATCGGCGTGAAACTCACAGACGATTCGAGATACGGACCATCGGGCGAGAAATTCGCGTACACAAACATCATAGGACGAGTCATCGATCTCGATAAACTGCAGGACATCGGGGACGGGGGAACCGTTTACGTAACAGAGGTGTGAAGATGGGAAAGATTACCAGACTGGTCGTACTCTCGTCAGAACTGCCAAGCGAGATGCATCTCTTGATCTACGAACTCCATGCCGATGTCACGATCAAGGAGACCTGTTACGGCATGTTGATACACGGGGAAGAGGCGATGGTTACCGCGCTTACCAACACCATCCGAAAAATCGATCCGGGCGCGTTTATCAAAGAGCGCGGTTTTATTCCGGGAGATCCGAGAAGGTGCCGCGCAGACCGCGGCGGAGGCGCACGTCCTGGGTTTTACTCGATCCAGAAAGAGTATGCGGTGCTTCCCGCGCTTACCCGTGCGCTTGCAAAGCTGCCGTATGATACACCACCGGTACCTGCGGAGAAGCCGGAGAAGATTTTGGTTGCGCGATTACGAGAGATCGTTGACGCCAAAGCAGGGCCAGCGGCTGAGTGAGTAGGGATGCTCATGAGGTTGGAGACAGGTTTTTCGAAAACTCTCGCGATGATGGGCGGGGTGATGTAAAGTGGGTGTGGGAATCACTCTGCGATCATGTATGGTTTTGGTGCGGATGCCATATACAAAGCGCCGATACTGGCGTAGCCAACCCGAATGTGGATGACGTATTGCAACAAGTTGGATATATTAAAAAGGAGGAGATGAGATGCTGAACACAAATCTGAAACATCTGGAAACGGAACAAGAGGTTAAGGAAACCATAGAAAACAATGAAAATGTTATGGTTTGCTGTGGGAGAATGGGACCGATGTGTATCCCTGTTTATGGCATTATGGAAGAGTTGGAACGGGGCTACCCTCATGTCCTACTCTGCGACCAGGATTTCGACACCCGTGCAGCAAATTTTATAAGAAATTTGCCTGAATGCGCATCATTCATGGGATTGCCATTCACGGTGTATTTCAAGAACGGGGAAGTGGTAGCGGCTACAACCAGCCTACAGAACAAAGACCAAGTGACGAAAATCCTTGACATGGTGTTTTAGGTAAGCAATCGCGGAGACGGCACTGCCGATTTTTCGGTAGTATCATAAGTTCTGTGACTTCTGAATAGCCGCAGATGCTCGATCAACAAATCTGCGTTCATGCCTCCGGCACTGCTTTGCAGTCGGCGTTTATCTGTGGTTGAGTGTATTTTCAACTTTTTTTCTGCGATTCGTTATTGGGACTACATTCTTTGAATTTCGGGTTTAAACAAGTCACGGTTTGCAGGACTATGGGTGGGGGAATTCATGCTCGAAAAGGTGATAATCAGGAAGACGTGCATGGAGCTGGATATTGCAGTTATCGACTCAATAAGGTTTAAAACATATAAGAATAATGGGCGCTGTTCAAAAATCCAGTGATAGCCAAACATTTTACCATAGTATCTCATCACTTTCATCATATTGGAGCTGGCAAAACTATTCCATGTGGATTTCATACCAGATTTTTACCACAATCTGCACA
>PQXF01000004.1:157306-166581 GCA_003194445.1 Candidatus Methanogaster sp. | reverse complement strand
TTATATCAGGATTCATATCATGATCTAAAGCCTCTTCTGGTTCTCCAACTCTCGGATTTTCCATCCTCTCTGAAAACTCTCCGATGTTCACTTTAGCTTTAGCGTCAATTGAGATCCTCAAAGTCTCGGGATCTTCGTCTGACTGGTGATTGACTTTATTAACATTCTCAAAAATTGCATTGGTCTCAGGAATCTTCTTAAGTGGCTTCGGTCTTCTGAATTCTCTTCAGTTGATATCCTAAACGGTAGCAAATATCCCGTATCGTGTTTTCACAGGGCAATTCATCATCTATGTAGCCTTTTTCGTCAATCAGTGCCTGCCGAACAGCTTTTGCCGTTATCCTCGTATACATGAGAGACGTTTGAAAATTGGGGTCAGTCTGGCTCTTCGGACCAACTATCGATCGTATATCCTCCCCCGAGTTCGGGCATCTTTTCCTCGGTCTTCTTGTTGCCACGAGCAGAATAATTGTCCACGCATCTAATACCAGTGGTTAACTCCATCATGCCTTTCTCAACTGTCTTTCTACCCCAACCAAATTCTCTTTCTGCTTTACGAGCACTCTTGTCCAGTAATTCGATGGTGATCTCGGCAATATAGATTCTTCTTTTAAAACCACTCAATTTCTCTGCCGTATTCTTGATGATCGACTTGAGTGTTTCCGGTATTTCAGTTATGTTCATCTTACGAACCATCCTATAGATATATTGAATCTATTTTGAAATGGTGCTGTAATAACATTTGTTCTTTAATTTTACTGAAACTCAGACGTATGGGATATATGTAGTTCTATTAGTTGTCACTCGATCAAGAGATCAATATGTAAAACTGGTGGCAGGTAAATTATTATTTGTGAGTTGCCCAATCAGCTAAAACCCGGATCCTATAGGTGCAATCCTGCTTTAACACGTTGAAAAAAGAGCTGACAATCACAATGGGGGAAGAAGGAGCAGTCAATTTCGGAAACGAAGCGACCCCGAAAGAGTGGCTGTGGCAACACATCCCACCAGATACATGGAGGAACATATATGTACCAGTGGAATGTGTATTTGTTTCCCGGGTCACACCCACGCGGGCTCATCCCACAGTGTCAATGTCTTCCCATAACCCTCCTCTTTTGCAGTCTTGTATATGCGGTTGGCTACTATGAGATCCTGTATACCCATTCCCACGGGGTTGAAGAATATCCGCTCTTCCCGCATCTCTCGTCCGGGTTTCTGCCCCGTGATTATCTCTGCAATCTCTGCATGGATATCGTTATCCGACAACATACCATCATGGAACATCAGGGCAGGAGTTTGCGAGTTACGCGCTTTCACATCCGTCCAGTTGTCCACAACTATCTTATCTGATTGCGAAACCACGCCATAATCACATTCATAACCGGACATGTGAAGATAGAGCGAACCTTTGGTGACCCACTGTGCCTTTACATAAGGTTCCTTTGCAGGCGTTGCGGTCACAAGGATATCCTTGCCAGAAAGAGCTTTTTCTGCAGAATCCGCGACACTGACCGGTACCCCGAGTTCATCGTGCATCTCTTCTGCAAATTTTTCTGCCCGTTCCATAGATAGATCGTAGATCTCTATATGCGCTAACTGCTTTTTAACCGCATTTACAGCCATCAACACAGTTCTGCCTATCACTCCGGCTCCCACCATCCCCACTGTTTCGGCATCAACATTTGCCAGATACTTGCATGCAACTCCTGCCACCGCACCCGTGCGCATAGCAGAGATGATGGTGCCATCCATTATAGCCAGAGGCACGCCTGTTTCAAACGAATTGATTGTAATTAAGGAGATGGAACGTGGCAGCCCATGTTTGAATGGGTTCCGGACGAAGCTTGCTACCCACTTTATCCCGCCTATATTCTTATCACCGCCCAGATAACCGGGCAGGGCATTGATTCTGCCACTGACACTTTCTTAACACAACCTTGTGTGGGACCACACATTCTCCGCTATGGCGCATAACCAGAACATCTTCGATGTCGCGGATGGTCTGTGCCATATCCATACCGCCGCTTTTCTTCACATCTTCTTGGGACAGGTAGATAAAACTTACTTTATTCATTGATTTGCCTCTTCTATGTCGTCTCTGGTTTATGGGTATACGGCAAGTCAATGATGACTTTATAGTATATAAGGTTACCGGTATCTGGTCTGCCGGGCAACCACCAAACAGCAAGCCAGCCCCGAGCGGAAAAACTTTAAACCATGTCAGATTGATGTGAATAAACCAATTCTTTTATTACATGGTCATCCCAATGGAAGGTTGAAATCACATGAAATCCACTAAAATCGTAGTTATTGGTCTTGGCGTAGGCGGTTTCATCGCCGCAAAGACTGCAAAGAAGGTAAATTCCAGTGCAGAGATCACAATCATAGATGAGAAAGAGTATGATATGTTCTCAGCGTGCGGGCTTCCGTTTGCGATGGAAGGTATAGTCCGCGATTTCGACGAACTGAAACACAACCTGCCAACAGAAGCGATGGGCATGGTCAAACTGCTGGGGCACAGAGCAACGTCCATTGACCCGGAGCAGAACGTGGTGACTGCGCTGGATATAAACTCGGGCACGACTGAATTGGTCCCCTACGACTCGGTGATAATCGCAACCGGTGCAGCACCGTTTGTGCCCCCGATCCCGGGCGCCTCCGAACTCACGGGACGGGGCGTCTTTGTAGTCAGTAATCCGGAGAATGCGAAAGATGTTCTTGATTATCTGGAAGGCATATCCAGCGCGGTCGTGGTCGGTGCGGGTGCGATCGGTCTTGAGGTTGGCGCTGCAATCAGCGCGCACGGGATCAACGTTACCATAGTCGAGATGCTGCCGCATTCCTTCCCGAAGGCAATCGACCCCGATATCGCAAAGATCCTTGAGGCAGGTCTGAAAAAATCAGGTATCAAGCTGATGATGGGCGCCGCGGTCGAGAAGATCTCGGGCGACGAGAGGGGAGTTGCTGGCATAACCATAAACGGTGAAGATATCCCTACAGAGATGGTGATCATGGCATCAGGCGTTCGTGCTAACTGGGATCTTGCTATGGATGCCGGATGCGAGCTTGGAGCATGGGGCATACGGACGAGCGCGAAGATGGAGACGAGTGTATCCGGAATCTATGCGATCGGAGACTGTGTCGAAACTGTGAGCCCAATAAATCACAAGCCGTGGATGTCTCAGCTCTCGACGACCGCGTACCGGCAGGGTATTACAGCAGGGATAAATGCAGCGGGCGGTTATGATACGTTCGAGGGGTCTATCACAACCTTTGTCTCGGTCATCGGAAGAATGGAGGTAGCAGCAACCGGTTTTAACCAGTTCTCTGCAAAGTCCGCAGGATATGATGTTGTAGTCGGGAAGGCAAGCGGACTCACCAGACCCGAATGGTATCCGGGTGCATCAAAGATCACGGTCAAGATTCTTGCCGATGCCAAAACAGGAAGGATCCTTGGCGGTCAGGCGATCGGAGAGGATGGCGCGGCAGCACGGGTCAATCTGATAGCGCTTGCAATCAAGGGTGGAATGAATCTGTATGACCTCTACGACGCGGAGCTTGCATACTGCCCCGCAGTATCCGAAGCGTACGATCCACTATCAAAGGCATGCGAGTTTGCGATACGTAGAATGAATAGATAAAGGATCAGAGATATAAGCTGGACTGAATCACATCAATCACACTCATATCGTGCCAGCCGCGGCAGCGAATGTATCGCTTTTTGGTACATGCTCTACACAAATCTCCTGTCAGGACGATTAACCGATCACCAGAATCGTTACTCTCGTCTCTGCAAAGACACGAAAACCGGTTCAAAAGAACCTGGGGCTACCGCGATTTAATATCCTCCGCAAACCACGACCCAAGCCCATCACCGTGGATGAGTTCTTCCAGATCCTCCTCCAGGTTGGACGGCTCGACCAGAATTAACCAGCCATCTCCGTACGGGTCTTCTACAAACAGTTCAAGCTCATCTTCGACATCATCATTGACCTCGATGACTGTGCCAGTCACCGGCATGGTAAGCCCGCCGACCCATTTTGCAGATTCCATCGATCCGAATGCATCACCTGCCTCGAATTCGTCATCCTCCATCGGAAGATCGATGAACTCGATTGCTCCGACTGCTGTGCCGCCGAATGCGTCCATTCCTACCCTGACGTTCCCGTCATCCTCAACTCTCGCCCAGAGATGGTCTTTCGTGTAATACAGTTCTTCCGGCACTTCATATCCTTCGATTTCCATTGTCTTACCTCCTGAACATCTTTCTTCGCATGCACATACTTAAATGTCGACCGCACCGCCGCACTGCAGCTGGTCTTCACTATATCTGGTTGGAACCGATTTTATTAAAGGCTTACCGAGACAGACGAACTGCAGACCTCTGAAGTGAAAGTGCTCCATTCTACTTGAGAACGATCCCCATACTCTCGGCAAGAAAGTTTCTGTCGGTGTAGATGATCTTGCAGTTGTCTTATTTGATCGTTTGTATGGTTCGCGATCTCGACTGCGTCCTGCAAGTGTCCGTCGCGTATGATCCGCTATCAGTGGTACATGAGTTTGCCATTCACAGAATGAAACGATGATATAAAGTATGAGATAAGATATGGTTGACACCGGTGATTCCAATGAAAGAATGGCGAGTAATCGATTTTGGAAAGGTCGGCATCAGATACATGATGGCGGCAAACGAAGCAATCCTGAAGAATGACTGCGGCAACACCCTCTTCTTCTGGGCGCCCACCAAATCCATCATCCTCGGGTACTTCCAGAAAGCAAGCGTGGAACTGGACCTTGACGCATGTAAAGACTACACGATCGTGCGACGCACAAGCGGTGGCGGCATCGCGTTCTCGGATGACCTGGGGCGCCAGATCAACTACGGCGTCGTTGGTACGATCGACGACAGACTCTTCCCGCTCGATGTCACGGACTCGTACCACCAGATATGCGGCGTACTGATCGATACCCTGCGTGAGTACGGCTTGAACGCTGATTTCAGACCGATAAACGATGTTATCGTCGATGGCAAGAAGATATCTGGCAATGCGCAGACCAGATGGGGCGGTAAGCTCCTCCAGCACGGAACGCTGCTTCTGGACTTCGACATAAAAGAAATGCTCCGCATATCCAATATTCCGATTGAGAAGATAAGCGACAAGCAGATCGCTTCAATTGAGGAGGGGATGACGTGGGTGGATAAGGAACTACCTATGAAACTGGAGATGGAAGAAGTTAAGGGCGTGGTGCGGCGCAAATTCGAGGAGCGCTTCGGCGTGAGGCTCGTGGATTCAATGATTAGTGAGGGCGAGGAAGCGATGGCACAGAAGCTTTTGCCGAAGTATGAGTCGGTTGAGTGGAATTATCGGCTCTGAAGTTCAGAAGAACCCAGGCTACCTCGATTTAGCATCCTCACAAACCACGATCCAGGGGGATCGCCGTGGACGAGTTCATGCCCCCTGTTGTTCCCACCAGACCCCACTCTCGCATAGGGGTAGTCTTTTGCCTAATACAGATCTTCTGGTACTCCATATTATTTTATTACCATTTTTGTACCTTGTTTAGCGGTTATTATCAATACCCGGCGTAGCGTTCCCGCTCTTTCGCAATCAACCTTCCGTAATACGCACAGGCATCCTCAGCAGTCATCAGATCGCCTGCATCACAGTTGCCTCTAACCTCAACCATGTATATGTTGTATGGATCGCTGTTTATGATATTCGGATCATCCCACAACCGGTCATTGACGCTGACGACCGTGCACTCGAACGGAAGCGAGATCTGTGATACCGCCTTGATCGTCTCATAAGCGATAAGAAAATCATCCTTCGGGATCACATCGCCGACATCAGGGAGATCAATATGCACGATCTCCTTTGAAAGTGACTGACCAAGTTCTGTTAGCCCGATCATGATCCTGTCGCCATGATGCTTTACCCATACGTGATTCTTCAGGTATAATCGATCCTCAGGAAACTCAAAATCTTCAACTTTCATGTATCTGCTCCATGTTTAATCTTTGCACATGTCTATCTGAACGCTGACTACATCGCCACATTGCGGCAGATGTTTGCCATATCTGGTAGGAACCAATTTTATTAAAGGCTTGCTGAAGAAGAGGATGAACGCTGCGCCCGCGACATCAAGCGTGCGGTTCTCCCGATCAAAGACTATTAGATTCACACTGGACGAGTACACCAGATGCGAGTTGCCGATGGACTTGAAACAATCAAACGGCGGCGCATCATGGCACTTTCCCACAAGCCCGAACCTGTGCAGCGCATGATCACACGCAGGGATGAATCCATCAAGCAGAAATCCGCCGACAGAATAACCATTGAAATGACCGTCTGTGCTGTAATCAGGGCAGTCGAAGAGCGCATACCGCTTGTTTGAGAGGACCACCTCCCCTGTAAATTCGAAGATATCAGAATCCAGATCAGCGCCTCCCGGAAAAGCCCGTCTAACCACTCCAACCGGCAGATCAAGCGGCATGTTGCTCGTTGCCCTGAGATAGTCATCTGGCATGCGCACCTCGACGTGCAGATGGGAAAAGTTCCAGAAGTAGAAATACCCGCTCCTGATGAACGTGCCAAAATCCTCGCCAGTGCGTACACGATCCCCTATACCCAGATCAGGCTTGACGTGCAGAATCCGCACAACCAACTCACCGCACCGGACTGCGGTCAGGTACTCTTTGAAATTGCGGTCTTTGAAGGGCGTGGGAGTCTCGAACTCTCTGATATCCACGATGACACCGTCAACAGGCGAAGATGCAGGCGAGCCGAAATCACCATACGCAATGTCCACAGCACTGCCGGTCTCGTGCGCTCTGAAAGGACTCTTGAAGAACGATGCAGCAGCGTCATCGGGCGCCATGAGCTGGGTGTCTCCGTACGAGGCTGCGAGTTTCACGCACGCATACCTCTCGACCATTCGCTGTATGAGCAGCACATACCACCAACCTCACGAATCACCAGTCCGATCTCGCCGCACAATCGATATGCGCTCCGGCTCGGGACCGCAATCCTGTCGATCCCGGAGAGTATTGCACATCGATCGAGCCGTGAGCGGTACCTGCCACCGGGGCGCACGCAACTCAAGGAGAGCGGCGTCTGCGGAAATATCTGTCTCGCTTTTGCGATCACCGCGGAAACGTCCTCGAGCGCAGGATACGGCGTGTCTGCAGAGCCGGTTCCTCTCGTCGGGATGAAGACGACGATCACGACTGCCGCGGGATCGTATCTTCTCACGATCTCGAGTGCTCTTAACTCGCCGTCAAGTGCACCGCTGCCGAGCCCCACGATGATATGCGGCGCGATCGGGATCTTCGCTTCTGTCAGATACTTCAGCGTATCCTCGTAGTCGCTTACCGTGTTCGGAAGTCCGAGGATCTCAGAGATTGTTCTGTTGCTTCCGATACAGTCGACGAGCGCCATATCGAGCCACGCGGCAAGCGATTTTGCCTGCTCCTGGTTAACAATCCCTGTGTGTGCGCTGATCCTCAGGCGCGCCCTATCCTTGATCTGCCGGATCTCGTCTGAAAACTCGTAGGTCGGAACCGAGCCGTCAAGTCTGCTGCCGCCTGAGAGGAGAATTCCTTTTCGCCCCCCTCTGGCAAGACTTTCGGCGGCTGTGCGGAGTCTGCCGCAGCTCCCATCTATCATGTGCTTCAGATAGTGCTTCTCACAGTGCTTGCAGTTTAATTCGCAGTCTGTGCCTGTGATGGAGACTGGAGTGAACGGCTCGTTATAGAAGAGGATCTCGTTTGAGAAGGTGCTGAGTCTGAGGTGGAATGATTTCAGGATATCTTTCTTTGTGTTTTCGCTGAACGGGAGTTCAACGATCTTCTTTTTGGTGAGATCTAGGGTTGTGGTCGTGTCCGGCTTATTGGCGGGGTTTCTTGTCATTTTTTACTACCTGAGTTTGAAGGATCCTTTCTTCCGTACTACTTTTGGCCGCCCATAGCTATGGCGCCATTTTGAGGTTGGATTTCATACGTTTAAATCGCTGACTATGAATGATTATATCGCAAAATAACCATTTTTTAACCATTATTAATTCCATTCCGTCGGTTATATTGTGTGTAACATTCAGCTACACTATACCACTACCGATTTGCAGTAGGAAACCCATATTCAGTACATAAAAGTAGAGTGATCCCCTGTAGTGGAATCTTAGTGGCGTATCCCACCTCATTTTGACCCCATAGGTTTGTTGGGGTGGTATTCATCGCGGCTTCCAGACATGGAGCCACGGGACCCGCTCAAAGTCTCCGTCATTGGTTGCAATGTCTGTGATTCCATATCTCTTTATTGTTGCAAGGTGCAAGGCATCATTTGGCAACAGATTGTATTTCTCCATTAGCATCGTTACTTCCGCACATCCAAATTCAACGAAAGAGGTATTCAGGTCGAGTCCACCGAACAACATCGTCACTACATCAAAATCTACCAGTTCAACCAAACTGGGGTCTCTCTTTATCTCTCTTGCAACTTTATGGGGCGCGATTCCTTTCGATATGAACAATTCAGACTTCAGAAAGTTCATCAAAACCTCTGAAATTACGGTGTTATTAACGTATCCTCTGTATTCTTTCCTCTCAACTCGTCTAAGAAAGTCCCTGCACAGTTCTCCGAAAATTTTATGCCCTGAAAGATGGTATGTAAATATATTAGAATCGATGAATACCTCTAAACCGCTCGATAAAGCCCTGCGCATCATCACTCTCCGCTTTCTGTAGACTCCATTATTTCATCAATCTTTTCGCTGCTCAACTTTGATGCAGCATAAGTATTGTCTACAGCACTGATGGGGACTCCAATCTCAATTACAGCTCCCTCTTCCAAGCCCAATTTCTTTAACGGTTTCAAAACTTCGTTCTTGTGTACTGCTTTTATTCGCATATACATCACCAGAATTAAGTTGGTCTTCGGACTTAAAAAACCCTTTCCCCGCCCCTCGCACACACGCGACCAGAGCAAGCAAGACCGTGAACAAAAGACCGCCCGATAAGCGCAGGCACCAACCGGATCCTGTACTGCGTGTAAATTCGAGTCCCACGCAGGTCATCGACACAATCGCGATTGCTCGAGACCAAAACTAAAGCGAGATTCCGTTCTGAACAAATCGGATGAACTTTTTCAGGCACTGTTCAAAAATCTAGTGATAGCCGAACATTATACCTCAGTCTCACATCATTTTCACCATGTTGCAGGTGGTAAAACCATTTCATGACGGGTTTCATATCGGCTTTCCATCGTAATCCGCGC
>PQXF01000004.1:155053-155777 GCA_003194445.1 Candidatus Methanogaster sp. | reverse complement strand
TGGTAGTTCTAGTATGGTGTGGCTTAAAGCAATCATCAATTATCACTATAATCATATCTCTCTTTCAAGATTAAAAAGCTTTTGGAATAAGATGATCCGCTTATCACTAGAAAACTGGACAGTGCCCTTTTTCAGGCGCTGTGTCCGGGTACTGTCCTGGAGGGCTTGAATCTCTGAAGATGCTGGAGTGTATTATTTAAAATCTGTTGGTGGCAACAAAAACAAGGTGGCGGAGCCTTTATTTTGCGTAGCTTTCAAAGTAAGGATACTTCCCTTGGATTCCCGATACCAAGTTAGCAAGTAGTAACCATACGGCACAGGAAAATATTGTAGATGTGATTAACGATATGATTCTTCCATTCTGTTCGGTCTTTATCAAAGGAAATCCATGAAACTCCAATGAAAAGAAAAAGCTTGTAAATAGAACCATAGTGCAATGTAAGATCCGGTAGAAACAATATTTAAAGTGACGCTTTGAGTCTCCATTGCAAGAAAGGTGATCGCTCCGAGTATGAGTATCCACCCTACCATTCAAACCACCGCGGTGTAGCTTTCATCCGGAAGTTATTCAACGTTTTTTACCATCCCGCTTCTGTCTTTCCCACCTTTCGGTGATGCCCCGACACATCACCAAAAGGTGTCACGGTGGCATGACGTACTCCATTCTCAGTAGTCGTCCGTCATTCAGCTTTATGCACCTCTTCGATATATCGTTACATGCTCT
>PQXF01000004.1:146198-152901 GCA_003194445.1 Candidatus Methanogaster sp. | reverse complement strand
AACTCGCCTTTCCAGCATGATCTTTAATTGATTGCCAGTGAGCCTACTCAAACCGGCATTCGCCAAACTCCAACCATCTGCCACACCCCTGATATAATACCTGACCTCCGATGTGAACTTCCACCGCGGAACTTTCTTTGGAATCAGACCTCTGACGCCATAAATATCCAGTAGGCCCTTATATTTCCGATAACTATTCGAACTCAGATCCAAACCCAGCTCATCAAGCACAACCTGACAATTCTCGCCACGATCCCTGACCCGCATGACCCATTCGAGGCGCTTACGACCTTCTTCAATCTGATCTGAAGAAAACTCATCAGACAATGCATTCATCAACTTTTTCGGAATTTTCCTCATAATACAACCATCCATTATACATGAATTGATTAACTATAACACAGCATACACCTCGAGCTATACCCTCTTATATATTACGCATAAAGATGTGTGTAATTGGTTTGTGCAAACCCAGAACTTCGGAAGAAGTGCATATCCCATGATGTGGATATCTATCTGATTCGTCTCAATTATTGAACACCATACCCCACAAAACACCGATACTCCGTGATGGTAGAAGGTAAGTCTATTTTGATTCACCGAAATTCGGGATATCCCGGGTTTTGGAAGTGTATCGCAATTGCTTGCTCTCTCTGAAAAAGATGCTTGTCAATTCCTATAAAAAATGACTTTGAACTGCTCGTTATCCTTCTCTTCAATAAAATCGACAGTTATCCCAGCACTTTCGCATTCACAGAGGATTCTCCGGACACCTGTTCCAATCCCCCGATAGGGTATCCCTTCAATATCTTTAAGCATGGACACCAGGATCGGATTGCGTTCTATGTGAATTCCCATCTTTATGGATTCCACATTGACCGTATTGGGTAAGGCGCCCGGACTTATGATCTCAACGCGATTGTCAAAAATAAAGATGCGTATATTGCTGGAAATGAAATAATTGCGGTGAACGATTGCATTGATGAGAGCTTCTTCTAAGGCTATTTGCGGAATTTCAAGAATGCCAGTTGTGTTAAAGTGCTGTTCTTTCTGTATCCATCGAAGATTATTTATCAAAAACGACCTGCTGGCTTCAAATATTTTAGGGATGCTGCCACTGATATCGCGGCTATCTTTATATTCACTCACAGCAGGCGAATTTCCTGGAAATAAAACTGCTTTTATCACAAACTGCGGCTTTTTTTCTTCCGGTTTTTTACCGAATACCATAAGGCCCGCAAGAGTTAATTTTCCATCTTCCATCAACTTCAGATTTGACATTGCCTTTTCAAGTGGAATGTTCACTTCTTCAAGTTTCTCGTACGTTCTGCGTTCGTAAAAAGATTTGAACATATCAAGATTGATATCACTTAAATTTGTGTTTTCAACTGGCATTTCGTCCGCATAAAGATGTCCTGAAGATTGGAGTAGTCTCTGGATCTCTTCTCTTTTTGCTCTTCTTTTATCTGCCCCCACCTTCACCCAGATGTCTTTACCGTTTGCCATGTAGAACTTGTTTGAACCACTTGGCACGCTGATCACCATGACAAGCTTATCCGGATATCTTATGTTTTGAGTGGTAACGTTGACCTGCGGGTCTATTTTTTGGGAGCATGTGCTGGATATCCATTCATTCAATTTGCGAATCTCTTCCTTTGCAAGTCCGGTGATCTCTCCATCATCGGACACTCCCACTATGATATTTCCTCCGTTTGAATTACTGAAGGCACATATCTCAGCTGCTAATGCGTCTATGCTCTCAAATCGCTCTTTGAACTGGGTCTGCGAATCTTCACCCTTTTCAATCAGTTCTAAAAGCTCTGAAGTCTCCATTGATTACGAATCTCCTTACACTTTCTTTTGATTATGCACGTTTAACTGTTGCGCATGTGGACACATATCCCGACAACCATCCGGGTCAATATTAATGGACTCCACCACTCACCCCACGATTTTGCCATACCATAAACTTTATATACTATAATATCGACAGTAACATACCGTCTTCCCGCTGGAGGACGCGGTCTACAGGAGACGTGAGAGATGAATCGAAACACGGGAATAGCAACAGCCATCTCGCATCCATGCGACAATGCCAGTTCAACCGGCATCCGCAGGCGATTTGGACGGAACACAATACGCACCGGGAGGTATATGGAATGAGACAGATAGCAATGTATGGAAAGGGCGGCATCGGGAAATCGACGACCACCCAGAACCTGACTGCAACGCTTGCCGATATGGGCAACAGGATTATGCAGATCGGGTGTGACCCGAAAGCAGACTCAACACGGATGCTGATGGGTGGAGTAAGACAGCCAACCGTTCTTGACACGCTCCGTGAGGTAGGGGCAGAGAACGTGGAACTTGACGAGATCCTGCACGACGGATTCGGTGGGATAAAATGTGTCGAGGCAGGAGGACCTGAGCCAGGTGTCGGCTGTGCTGGAAGAGGTGTCATCACCGCGATAAAACTGCTTGAGGCACTGGGAGCTTACGATGACGAACTTGACTTTGTCTTCTACGATGTCCTTGGTGATGTTGTCTGTGGCGGTTTTGCTATGCCGATGCGTGAGGGCTACGCAAAGGAGATATACATCGTGGCGTCAGGCGAGATGATGGCTCTCTATGCTGCAAACAACATCTGCAAGGGCATTGTCAAGTTCGCAGAGGAGGGTGAGATCAGGCTCGGCGGCATCATCTGCAACAGCCGCAATGTCGAGAACGAACTGGCATTGATGGAAGCATTCTCAGAGCGCATCGGAAGCAAGCTCATACACTTCGTGCCAAGGGACAACATCGTCCAGCAGGCGGAGATTCGGAAGAAGACCGTGATCGAGCACGACCCCACCTGCAATCAAGCAGATGAGTACCGCACACTTGCCAGAAACATTCTCGAAAACGACCTGTTCGTGGTCCCTGAGCCGATCACGATGGATGAGCTTGAGGGCATGATGACCGAGTTCGGAGTCGTGGACTAAAGATCGAGGTGTTGTCAATGCAGATGATACGAGCAATCATACGGCCTGAAAAGGTGGACGAGGTGGTAGACAGCCTCGATAACGAGGGATTCTCTTCATTCACGAGAATTGACGTCTTTGGCAGGGGCAGACAGAAGGGTATTCAGATCGGACCGACCGTCTACGACGAACTGGCAAAGGTGATGCTGATGATCGCGGCAGATGACGAGGATACCGACGAGATCATCAGGATCATTGAAGATAGTGCACGAACCGGAAGTTTCGGTGATGGTAAGATCTTTATAAGCCCAATCGAGGAGGCTTACACGATCCGTACCGGCGAGAGAGGTCTATAGATGAGAGAAGTGATCGCCGTAATCAGGATGAACAAGATACAGGCGACCAAGGAGGCTCTGGCAGAGGCTGGATATTCCTGCCTCACAGCCACCCTTGCGTATGGTCGCGGCAAGCAGAAGGGACTCTATATAAGTCCGCTTGGAAACGTCAAACCCGATTCCAGGAAGGCAGCGATCCGTTTCATCCCAAAGAGAATGCTTAACATTGTGGTGGACGATGAATCTATCCCCAAGGTGGTTGAGCTGATCGCGCAGGTCAACCGGACCGGGATGGTTGGCGACGGGAGGATATTTGTCTGCCCGACGAATGAGGCGGTCCGTATCCGCACAGGAGAACGTGGCGATGATGCATTGTAGACGTTTGTTTAGCGAACCACGGTATTGCACAGATTTTCACAAGATTTCTGTGCCAATCTCGTTTAATCTCGTGGTTTCATGGAATAGGAGGAGATTATGCCACTGACACTACTTGAGTGCGACATACCAATACCCGAACGAGAGAAGCACACATACATCAAAAAGTCGGGCGAAACGATCGTTCCGATGTGCAATGTCCAGACAACGCCAGGAGATCTGACCGAGCGCGGCTGCACCTACGCAGGGACTATGGGTGTCGTTGGAGGTCCGATAAAGGATGTGATACACCTCATCCATGGACCGATCGGCTGCGCCTACTACACCTGGGGCGGAGGTCGCAGGCAGAACCTCTCTGACAACCCGGAGTTTCACAGGAAGTACTGCTTCTCGACCTCGATGCAGGAGCCAAATGTCATCTTCGGCGGCGAGAAGAAGCTGTACAACGCGATTCTCGAAGCTTATGAGCGGTTTCCCGCTGTGAATGGTGTGTTTGTCTATGCGACATGTGTGATCGGTCTAATCGGAGACGACATAAACACAGTCTGCAAGAACGCAGCAAAAGAGATCGGAGTCCCTGTGATTCCGTTCAGCTGCGAGGGTTTCAGGGGAGTCAGCCAGTCGCTCGGACACCACATCGCAAACGATGGCATCTTTGATAGGATCGTCGGCACAAAGGAGCCTGATAAGGTCACCCCCTATGATATCAATATCATCGGGGACTACAACATTCAGGGAGACCTCTGGATCATCGAACCGCTCTTTGAGGCGATGGGGCTTCGAATTCTCTGCACGTTCACAGGGAACGCATCGATTAATGATCTTGCGGTGGCACACAGCGCGAAGTTGAATGTCATGCACTGCCAGAGGTCAACCCCGTATATCTGCGATCTGATGGAGGAGAAATACGAACTTCCATACATACCGGTCTCCCTATTCGGAATCGCACAGACATCAAAGGCTCTTCGTGATGTAGCAGCCTTCTTCGGATTTGAGGATAGGGCGGAGGAGGTTATAGAGGAGGAAGTCTCCAAGATACTGCCTGAAATTGAGTATTACAAAGAACAACTCCGTGGAAAACGAGTCTTCATCTACCAGGGTGCGCCGCGTGCGTGGCACTGGATCAAGCTGATGGAGGAACTCGGAATGGAGGTGATCGGCGCTGCAACGACGTTCGGACACACCGATGACTACGAGAAGATCATCGAGCGGATCGGCGATGGAGCCCTTATAATCGACAACCCCAACTCAGTGGAACTGCGAGAGATGCTCATTGGATACAAGCCCGACCTCTTCATCTCGGGACTCAAGGAGAAGTTCCTTGCATACAAACTCGGGGTGCCGTTTGTCAATGGCCACTCGTACGAGAGAGGACCGTATGCCGTGTACAGCGGATTTGTAAAATTCGCACGGGATATACACACGACGATCAACCATCCGGCATGGAAATTAATCGAGGGAAGAGCATGACCCAGACGACAGCAAAAGCGAAAACAGAGACGAAGACAAAAGCAAAGGCAAAAGCAAAGAGATCAGTCACGATCAACCCAGGCATGATATGCCAGCCGATCGGTGCGATGCAGGCGGTTCTTGGCGTACACGGCGCAATCTCGCTTGTGCACGGATCGCAGGGCTGCGCAGCCTATCCGATGCGGATGTTCAACCGGCACTTCCAGGAACCGGTCGAGGTTGCATTGAGTTCGCTTGGTGAGGATGCTGCGGTCTTTGGCGGTGCGGATAACCTCATCAAAGGAGTGCACGCGCTTGTGGCAAGGAGGCAGCCGGAACTGATCGCGGTTCTCACGACCTGCCTATCAGAAACGATTGGGGACGATGTTGACGGAATCCTCCGAAAGATAGATCTGCCTTCCACACTGGTCCCCATGCACACACCAAGCTACGTTGGCTCTCATGTCACAGGATACGACAACGCAGTGAAAGCACTTGTTACGCATCTTGCAGAGCAGACCGGACCCAACAGCAAGATCAACATCGCTGTTGGACTCTTAAACCCGGGAGACGTCAGAGAACTCAAAGGTATGCTTGCTGCAATGAGGGTAAAAGCGATCATCCTGACAGACATCTCAGAGACGCTTGATGCTCCGCTGATACTACCGAGACCGCGGTTTCCAAACGGCGGGACAACGCTTGCCGAGATCGCTGACACTGCAAACTCGATTGGATCGATTGCACTCTGCAAACATGCAGGCGGAGCGGCTGCAAAGTATCTTGCAAGTAAACACAAGGTGCCGATGATCTCGGGTTCGTGCCCGATTGGCGTTGCCAACACTGACGCGTTCCTTGGGAACGTGAGCCACCTGACAGGAAGGGCGATTCCGGATGAACTGCGAAATGAGAGGGGACGGCTCATCGATGCGATGATCGATGTGCATTTCAAGATCGCAGAGAAGAGGGTTGCGATCCACGCAGACCCTGATGTCGCATCCGGCATGGCACGGTTTGTGCATGAACTCGGGATGGAGCCTGCGATCATTGCGACCGGAACCGAGAGCAAGGAGTTTGTTTCGGATGTGGAAGCGGTCGCAAGCCAGACCGGGCATGAGATCAAGATCATCTCGGGATGCGACCTCTACGAGCTGCATGAGGCTGTGAAAGCGGTTGGCGTCGATCTGGTGATGGGAAACTCGCAAGCGACATATATCGGAGACGACGAGAAGGTTGCTTTTGCGAGGATCGGGTTTCCGGTGTATGACCGGGTTGGTTATCAGAGGAGGGCGATCATCGGATATGGCGGCGGGATCAATCTTGTCGACCGGATCGCGAACGCGATTCTGGATCATGCGGACGCGGCGTGAATGCATGGCACTGTTCGGGATGGGGGATGGGCTCATCCTGGCGGTGCTTTGTGGTGTGGGCGGGGGATTTCGTATTTTTATAAGACCTCTGCTAATTCCACTTTGTCAGATTAGCCGATACCAGACATCCTATTCTGAACAGCAATCCTAAAATAAGTGAAATATAATTTATAAATAATATTATCTATACAGCTATTCGCGTTAATTGTGATATAAA
>PQXF01000004.1:110773-144183 GCA_003194445.1 Candidatus Methanogaster sp. | reverse complement strand
ATGAAACTTTATTCTCACTGCTAACTAGATATAATGAGATGCACATACATCGAGTGTACTCGACCTTTTGGCGATCCAATATATTAGTATCGATGTGTTGAGTCGATCCATCGCGAAAAATCAATGTGACAAAGTAGAACTAAGATAGTCTCGTAAGGCTTATGTGGGATGTGTTCTCGATTGGTATGTATGGCGTGCAGAGAACTGTGCAAGGCGTTTACACACCTCAAAGAATGGTACAAGTATTGGCATCTCTGACATCACCCTGTTTTTATGGCTCGGTTGGACATGGATGGGGGATTGTGGAGCGATACACACGGAATCAGGAGAATCCAAATACGAAATCGCTATATGCAGGCTCCGTATTTAAGTCCGGGGTTTAGTGACTTAAGACGAGAGAGAAGTGAGAAAAGTAAGTGATGATTGAAGTCCGATCAGAAGGCATATATGGATCCGGTTTGGATATAGATTGATATGCAAGATGAAGGGTGAATAAGATTATGGAAGCAATCAGACAAATCGTGAGAATACCGAAAGATCATGAGATCGGGATAAAGATTCCACAGTATGTGCCTGAAAATGAAACAGTGGAGGTGATTTTGATCATTAAAAAAATGCCAGATAGTTTCAAACAAAAAATCGAAGAGTTAAAAGAAGCAGTAAGAGATGATCTTTTTCTTGATGATCTTGTAGATGTATCTGAAGATTTCATAACTGTTGATTCGGAAGGATGGGTAGAAGAAAATGGGGTATAAATGGCATATATTTATTGCTAATCTTGATCCGATAATTGGTTCTGAACAGGGGAAGACTCGTCCTGTTCTTGTGATAAGTGAGGAGGAGATAAACCAAATTTTGCCGGTAGTGAATGTCCTCCCCATAACTTCAAGAAAACCAGGTAGGAGAATTTATCCCAATGAGGTTTTAATATCTGCTGAAATGGGGGGACTCTATATGGAGTCTATCGTGCTTTGTTATCAAATTAGAACACTTGATAAGAGACGTTTAATTAGAGATATAGGTAAAATCGAAGATTTGGAAGCACAACAAGAGATAATTGATGCTTTGTGTTTTCAATTGGGAATTAGAATATAAGATTCTACAATCCGCCTACTACAGTGTTTGTTTCGTTAAGCTCGCACTTCACAAACACTGAAAACGTTCTACATAAAAATTTTAAATAATATATCTATAAAATAAATACACATGACCGCCTCACGGGTGCATCCGAATTCATTCGGGTGTGATGCGGCGGGGGCTTTCGTTTCACTTGTTACGCATCTTGCAGAGTAGACTGGACATAACAGCAAGATCAACATCGCTGCTCGGACTCTCGAACCCAGGAGATATCAGGGAGCTCAAAAGTATGCTTGCTGCAATAAGGGTAAAAGCGATCATCTTAACAGACATCTCAGAGACGCTTGATGCGGCCGCTGATACTGCCGAGACCGCGGTTTCCGGACGGCGGCACGACACCAAAAGAGATCACCGACATAGCAAACTCGATAGGCTCAATCTCTCTATGCAAACATGCAGGCGGAGCGGCTGCAAAGTATCTTGCAAGTAAACACAAGGTGCCGATGATCTCAGGTGCATGTCCGATTGGCGTTGCCAACACTTGACGCGTTCCTTGAGAATGTGAGCCACCTCACGGGAAGGCAGATTCCGGATGAACTGCGAAATGAGAGGGGGCGGCTCATCGATGCGATGATCGATGTGCATTTCAAGATCGCACAGAAGAGGGTTGCGATCCACGAGAGATCCTGATGTCGCATCCGGCATGGCACGATTTCTGCATGAACTCGGGATGACGCCTGTTGATCATTGCGACCGGAACCGAGAGCAAGGAGTTTGCTCTCGGATGTGCAGGCGGTCGCAAGCCAGACCGGGCATGAGATCGAGATCATCTCGGGATGCGACCTCTACGAGCTGCATGAGGCGGTGAAGGCGGTTGGCGTCGATCTGGTGATGGGAAACTCGCAAGCGACATATATCGGAGACGACGAGAAGGTTGCTTTTGCAAGGATCGGGTTTCCGGTGTACGACCGGGTTGGCTACCAGCGAAGAGCGATCATCGGGTATGGTGGCGGGATCAATCTTGTCGATCGGATCACCAACGCAATTCTGGATCATGCGGACGCGTAGTCGAGTACAGGCACTGTTCGGGATGGGGTGTGTCCATCCTGACGGTGCTTTGTGGTGGTGGTTTTCGTATTTTTATAAAATGTCTACCAAGATATTCTCACAAGGCTTATATAGAATGTACTCCCGGTTAGCGTGTATGGGACAGAGAGAACTGCGTGAGCGCGTTTTCCACATCTCAAAGAATGGTGCAACAGAAGTCTATGGGCACCATCCTGCTTCCATGGATCGGTCGGGCATGGATGGGCGGTTGTGGAGAGATACATATAGAATCAGGAGAAAACGAATGCAAAAACGCGATGTACTGGCATTGGACTTAAGTTCAGGATTTAGTGATTTCGAGAGAGGATGGTAAACAGATGGAAACCACAAAAGCCAGGAAGAGGAATACTATGGGTAAACTGAATGGCATCATGCTTACGCTTGCAATGATAGCTGTGTTCTGTGGCACAGCAAGCGCAGATACACTTACGGTCTGTTCATCTGGCTGTGATTACACGAAAATCCAAGATGCAGTCAACAACGCAGCAGTGGGTGATACGATCTTCGTGTACAATGGGAGTTATACTGAGAATGTGGATGTAAGCAAAGAACTCACGCTGCAAGGTGAAGGCGCAGATGTTGTGACCGTGACCGCGGCATCACCGGACGATTACGTCTTTGAGGTGACTGGGAATTATGTGAACATCTCTGGATTTACGGCGACAGGGACTATAGGTCCTTATATTTATAAGGCTGGGATTTGCCTTATCAATGCGAGTCACTGCAACATCTCGGATAACATCGCGTCGAACAATTACTACGGTATCGGCGTAGGATCTTCGAATAACAATACACTCACCAACAACAACGCATCAGACAACAAATTTGGAGGCATCGGGCTGGGGTCTTCGAACAGCAACACGCTACAGAACAACACTGCGAACTCGAACAACTACTACGGCATCGATCTGACGTGTTCGAGTGGCAACATGTTGCAGGGCAACATGATGTCTGGAAACCGATGGAACTTTGGTGTTGTTGCCGACAGTCTTTCTCACTACACTCAAAACATAGACACGAGCAACACAGTAGATGGGAAAACGGTATATTACTGGGTTGATCAGAAGGATAAGCAGATTCCAGATGATGCTGGCTATGTGGGAATCGTGAACTGCACAAACATAACAGTCAAAGACCTTACACTAACGAATAACACACAAGGAGTGTTATTCGCATACACTGAGAATTCGAGGATAGAGAATGTCAGCGCATCGAACAACGATGTCGGCATCTATATGGAATCTTCGGATAGCAACACGCTGGAAAGCAATACTGCAAACTCGAACGGCATCCGTGGCATCTGCCTGGAGCGTTCGAGCAGTAATACGCTGCAGAGAAATAACGCATCGAATAATGAACAGCGTGGCATAGACCTGTTCTGCGATTCGAGCAACAACATGTTGCAGAGCAATACAGTAAACTCGAACGACTACTTCGGTATCGTCATAGGGCCATGGTCTTGCTGCAACACGCTGCAGAGCAATACTGCCTCGAACAACCGTTATGGCATCTGGCTGTCGTCTTCGAGCAACACGCTCACGAAGAACACCGTAAACTCGAACGACTACGGCACCTATCTCTCTGGAGCGAATAACAATAATATCACCTGTAACTGGGTGCATAACAACACAAATCCAGGCTTCTATTTAACGACGGATTATTGGGGTGACGGAAGCACCAACAACAACATCAGTTACAACAACATCATCGAGAACGGCGGTTATTACGAATACCAGTTCTACAACGATCAGACCGATGATGTCGATGCAGCAAACAACTGGTGGGGAACAACCGATAGAGATATCATAAACGTAAGCATCCATGACTGGAATGACGATCCGAGTAAGGGCAATGTGACGTACCTGCCGATACTCAACGATCCTGCCCCATGCGCCCAGATTCCGGATGAAACGCCAACGTTCACCACCACAGACGCCGTGATCGCGCTCCAGATCGCAGTCGGCAGCCGCGAATACGACCCACTCTACGACGTTAGCGGTGACGACCGCATCACATCCCTCGACGTGCTCATGATCCTGCAGGCGGCGACAGGAGCGATCCGCCTATGAGGGCAGCGATGCGTAGGTGGTATGGTGACTCGGATGCATTCAATTTCAATCGGGTGTGGCGCGGTTGGGGCTCAAACGATATGGATTTCATACCCCAATAGGTTTTATCAGAAGTAAACCAACGACAATTTCTAAAATTTTAACAGGTATACTATACTATACTCGGCACCGCCATAAACTGCGATTTTTATAGATAGAATCATAGCACATATATAGTATGCGGGTAACTACTTTTTAGTTTGAGATACAAATTCCAACAGGTGATCTGCATGATTGAGATTGAGTTCACTGAGGAAGAGATGAAAGCATTGGATTACGAACGATATTGTCATCCCCATCCACGCGTTCAGCGTAGAATGGAAGCTCTTTGGTTGAAGAGCCAGAATATAAGCCATAAACATATATGCCAGTTTACAGGAATATCTTCGAACACTCTAACTAAGTATCTCCGAAAATACCAGAAATATGGCATAGAAGGGTTGAAAGAAGTAAATTTTTACCAGCCTCAAAGTGAATTGAGGCAGTATGCAACAACTATCGAAGCTTACTTTAGTGAACATCCGCCTGCAAGCGTTAAAGAGGCTATGGCTAAGATTGAAGAGATAACTGGAATTAAGCGCAGTGAAAACAGGGTTAGGGAGTTTCTCAAGTCTATTGGGATGGCTCCTCGCAAAGTGGGTATGATTCCTGCTAAAGCAGACTTGGATAAGCAGGAACAGTTCATAAAAGAAGAACTGGAGCCCCGCCTCAAAGAAGCCAAGTCCGGCAAGAGAGTTGTCTTTTTTGTGGACGCCGCACACTTCGTTCTGGCTCCATTTCTCGGAATATTGTGGTCATTTAAGAGATTGTTTATTAAAGCCCCAGCTGGTAGAAAGCGGTTCAATGTTTTAGGTGCGTTAAATGCTATAACTCATGAATTGATCACTGTTACCAACGATACGTATATCAATGGTCAGAGCTTTTGTGATTTATTGTGGCGCATTTCGCGCCTTGGTAATAGAGTTCCAATCACCCTTGTTTTGGACAATGCCAGATATCAGAAGTGTAAACTTGTTTGGGAGTTAGCAAAATCTCTTGATATCGAATTACTTTACATTCCTCCGTATTCACCCAATTTAAATCTTATTGAACGATTATGGAAATTCGTTAAGAAAGAGTGTTTGTATTCGAAATATTATTCCGAGTTCAAGGATTTCAAAAACGCCATCACCAACTGCCTGAACCAGACGGACACCACCTACAAAGAAGAACTTGACTCTTTGCTCACATTACGGTTTCAGAGGTTTGGAAAAGCTCAAGTTGTGGCGGTGTGAAGTATAATAACCAATGACAAGTGAAAAATTCGATATATTTAAAAGCAAAAACTTTTGACATATAATTAATTTATATTTATTGAACTATACCGGATTATAAAAATGAAAGATAATATATTAATCAGATATATGGAACATATCACAATCATACTTATCTTATCAGGTATGTTGTACACAAAATTTTTTGCTGAGTATACCCTTGCGAAGGGGATCCAATCTGAATTATTGTTACTTCCAACTATTTATTCGGTAAGTGTATCATTAGATAATTTTGAACGGATACAAAAAGAATTTAAATTGTCAGGAAAACGTAATATAATGCTCAAATTAGCGACTGTAGTAGCAATAATTTTCATATCTGCTGCAATATCTTTATGTTTTGATATCTATCCTATTCCCGACCCCACATCAAGATGGCTTAAGTATTGGTTCATCCTCTTTATAACCGGATTGTTTTTGCAATTTATTTTATTTTATCGCATTTATAGATAATTACCGTCTGAAACAGTTACAGCAACTGAAAAGGAACAAAAAAAGCAAGCGAACCGATAGAAATACAAAAACTTCGAGCATACTTGGTAAGGTTCATAACATCGCGTACACAAAAAAGCTCAACACATCGCGTACACCTCAAGTGCATGTTAGGTCCATAACATCGCGTACACTTTTCGCGTTCAGAACTTCTCTTCGAATCTTTTTACATTTTCACCAATCTTGTACTCATAAATCTTGATAAAACCTGCTTCCTCTTCGTTCTTCTCTCGATAGTAGATCGTCGATTGTTCTCGCTTTGTGTCGATAGTAGCCCACGCATATTCATGCGCCAATGATTTATCGGCATCGAAGTCCTCATTCAGAACGCTAATTGTTCCGTTCTCCTTCACCTGCCGTATAAAGTGCACTTTGCCCTCTGTGATCGGCAGGTTATTCGCATCGATCTTGAAATCCTCCGGAAGTTTGCGGTGCGGTATGGCATCCAGATCGGTCTTCCTATACTTCCAGTCCTGGCGATTGTTGTGCCGCATCAGGAAGATTTTCGCCTCGCTCCGAATGTGTTCCAGATCTACCCATTGCTCTCGTTCCTATAACTTCTCTCCGAAGTCCCCGTTGAAGTCCTCGATCGTGCCGTTCATCCATGGCTTACTTGGTCGATAAATACGGGCTCGACACCGAGATGGAGGCAAAACCTCACGACACGGCTGAAGTGTCGTGGATGTATCAAGTCGCCGATGAAAGAAGCGCCATTGTCCATCTGAAGATACTTCGGAATCGCATTTTTAGTCCAGCAATCGAGCAAGAACTCGATCACGTTATCCATAGTCTGCCCTGCATACTGCCGGATGTGTGCCTTGCTGCTAACAACATCAATCAAGTTCAGGGACGAGATCCGCCCGTAGCCTTTGATGTGTCGCGGTCCCACAAAGTCCATCTGATGGACCTCGTTAGCGTTGGTAGGATTCAACAGAGTGTACCGCTTCTTGGATTTGCATCTGATATACCGCTTCTTCTTTTGGACTACCATGCCGTTTCTTTTGACAATACGTTTGATTGTTGACAGGCTTGGAGTGTCATCTTCTGAGTAACCAAGCTCGTGCATACGAAATTGTATCTCAACGGCTCCGATACAGCGATACTTTGTGTCTTCTGTTTTTCCCTCCATCAGCGACTTTCGCACGTTCACCACAGGATGTTCTATCTCCGAATCCGTCTTTCTGTGAACATTCTTCGGTGCTCTGGACTCTTCCTTGAACCACTCCTTCTCACTGCTTTTATCGAGGCTGTTGTATCTCCCAACCCATTTTTGCAACCATGGTCTTGACCTGCCAAGACTTTTGCAGATTTTAGAAGGGCGTTCGCCTCTCTGATATCGATTGACCGCATCGATACGCTCCTGTTCCTCTTCCGTATGTGTTTCGGTTGATTTTGCCATAACGCATCATCGGATGCGCTATGTTTTTTACGCTTTAAATTTCACAACTGTACACGATGTGTTGAGCCTATCGAGCACTTGAAAAAGTGTACGCGATGTGTTGAGCCTTTCCACATACTTAGTATGCCCCGAACCTTCCAGTCCGGGGTCGGCGACGTTGTGTTTCTCTGATAAACCGTGTGGAAGAACAACCTGTCCAAAACATTCATAGCCAACCAACCCCCATAACCCTATGATTCACACCCCCGTATTCCAGACGCCCACAAAAATTTAGGCAACCATCAGACACAGCAGAGGTCTCGATCATGCATGTTAAAAAAACCATAACCCTCCCGAAAGAACTGGAGAAGTGAGGTGGAAGACCATCTCATAGGCACATATTACTCAAATCTCTCGGACGCCATAAGAGATGGGCTTAGAAAGATTCTCGCGGAGTACAAGAGAAAAAACGAGGTTGAGATTGCTGCAACTCTCTACAAAGAGGGGAAGATAACGCTGCGGGAAGCTGATGCCATAATGGACGCCCCTGTACGAAAAACTCTTGAGGAGCTTGGCGAGAGGGGTGTGTATCTGAGATACGGAATGGAAGAACTCGAAGAGGATCTTGGATGATCACTGTAAGCGATTCCACCCCGCTTATTCATTTTGGAACGATCAAGCGGCTTGATCTTCTTCGATCCATGTATGGTCGGATCTTCATCAAAGAAGCGGTGCATAGGGAAGTAGTAACAGAAGGAATCGCTCTTGGTAAGATGGACGCCTTCCTTGTGGAAAAGGCGATTGACGATTGGATAGAGGTCGTAAATCCAAAGGGTTACGCGGGTGAAATTTGCAGTCGGTATAGGATATACACATCGGTGAGGCGGAATCGATCTTGCTTGCACGAGAACTGGATGCCGATTTGCTCTTGATAAACGAGAGGGATGAACGACGGGCTGCAAAGAACGCCGGAGTTAAGGTGAAAGGGACGATTGGCGTGATTTCAGACTGCGTCGAAAGATGTATCTTGACGATAGGGGCGGCGGTCGAGATATTGATCATTTTTAGAGATAACCCATCAGAGTTCTGGATCGATCCTGAGATTATTGATATAGCAATTAAAAGAATAAAAAACCTATCTAAAGGGTCTAATGATGTGACAACGTTGTGAACAGATTCCTTTGCAATCGAGAGTAGTCGGGTAGCAACTCCTATATATCAGACAGGCAAAGAAACCACCATGGTGATGAGAACGATTGAGATCAAGGAGATCAAATACGAAGTGGACAAAGAGCGAAGAGGGAATGTAATATCCCGATTGAAGGAATTATACAGAGATCAACTCGACATATTCACAGAAGGGGATTTTGTTGGTGTTCGGGGCGATCTGCATAACTATAAAAGAAGAAATAGAATATTATGGATAATGAGTGGTGGCAAACATGGGAAGGATTTACCGACCGGTTGAGGTTGAATATGGCAATAGGAAAGCCACGACTGTTGCAATTATAGATACTGGTGCTGATGAAACTGTGATTAGCGAACGGTTGGCAGGTAAAGTTAATTCCGACTTATACGGTATTTTCAAGGCGATTTGCGCGTCAGATACTATATTGGAAGGAAAGTATGCTGACGTGATGATCAGGGAACTGTGGAGCGGGGTTGAGATCGTAATGACTGTTGGCGTTTCCGATAAGCCGTTCAGTACAGATGACATCGATGATGAGGGCGTTGAAGCAATATTGGGGGTCGATTTCTTGCAAGAAACAGAAATGCCTCTTGATTTTGGTTAGTGACACACTGAATGATTATCCGCGACCGGGGTTTCACATCCAATTGGACTCTATGACGTTCTGCATGTACATCAGTTTCTGTCATTTTTATTAATCCATCTGAATAAAGTTTATTCGCTCTACAATAAACATAAATCTTGCAGAATCACGATTTTAATCGATTAACACAAACCAGACGGCATATTCCTATTACCACAAATCTTATATAGTATAACATCAACAATAACTTGCCGACTTCCAACAGACAGAACGGAAGAACGGTCACAGAACAGGTGTATCAATGAAAGATCGAACACACACACTGACAAGTATCATCGGCGTATGCCTCCTCATCCTGACCATCCTCACCACAGGATGCACCCAGAAAGATGACGCCCAAAGCATCGGGATGGCTGTGGAGTTTAATGACCACGCCGCATGTGCGTATGTGGCAAAGGAGAACGGCTGGTACGAGGACGAGGGGATCAACCTCACCACTTATGAGAGCTATGCCACCGGGATGCGACTTACCAGTGCGCTTGCAAGAGGCGATATAACGGTCGCGTATATCTGCCTTGCTCCTGCCATAATGGCATACGCAAGAGGTGTTCCGTTGGTGATCGTTTCCGGAACTCACAAACATGGCTATGGTCTGGTTGCAAGCCCTGCTATCGTAAACATCTCTGACCTGAATGGTGCAACCGTAGGCTGCGTGCGAGAAGGAGGTCCCGCGGATCTTCTGCTAAACCGTATGATCAGGGAATATAACCTCAAGGATATCAGGATTCAGCGGATGAATCCACTTAAGCAGGTGATTGCTCTTGAAACCGGTAGGATCGATGCTGCATTCCTGCCTGAGCACCACGCAACCGTTGCCGAGTCAAAGGGCTTTACGATGCTCATCACAAGCCATGAGCTGTGGCATGAGATGCAGGGCAGCGTTCTTGTCGTCAAGAGGGAACTGATCGAGAATGATCCTGAAACCGTGAGAAGTCTGGTTCGGGTGACGAAGAGGGCAACTACCTGGGTAAATGAGAATCCGGATGATGCTGCCAGAATTCTTGCAGAGGAACTGGACAGCGATCCTGCGGTCATCAGAAGATCGATCTCCCGGCTGAATTACACCACCGAGATCGATCTCGGTTTTGTTCAGGAGATGATCGATTTCATGGCAGAACTTGGTTATATCGATGAAGGCATCAGAGCCGAGGATATGCTGGATACAGAGTTCCTGCAGGAGAATATATGAGAATCCGGAATATACTGGATGGATTCATACCGATCATCGTATTCGCTCTGATCTGGGAATTTATCGCCCGAATACATATAGTTCCCGAATACATCTTCCCACCATTTTCTGCTGTGATGCTGGAGTTCTACCACCTGACAGTCAGCGGAGTCTTGCTTGATAATCTTGCAAGCAGTCTATTCCGGGTGCTTGTCGGATTTTTCTTAGGCTCTTTGGCAGGTATCATGATGGGGACTGTTATGGGCTGCAAAGGTTTCATAAACAGGTCGTTTCACCCGATAGCAAGTCTGCTTTATCCGATACCAACGCTTGGATGGGCGCCACTACTGATGATCTGGATCGGAATAAACGAGATGTTGCCAATCGTACTGATATTCCTCTGCTCGTTCTTTCCCGTGCTCTATAATACGATCACAGGCATCAGGAGTGTCGATAGCGATGTTATCAACGCAGCAAGAACACTTGGAGCGTCTGACTTAAAGATCCTGACAACAGTCATCCTGCCGCTTGCCGTGCCAAACATCTTTACCGGGCTCCGGCTTGAGGCAGGCATGGCATGGCGGGTTGTGATCGCTGCCGAGATGGTTGCGATCCCGACAGGTATCGGTGCGCTGTTGATCCGGTCGGAGAGTCTGCTGCGGGTTGATGTGATCATCGTCTGCCTGATGGTGCTTTCCGTAATGTGCCTTGCCTTTGAGCGGGTATTTCAGTATATCGAGACGAGACTGACAGAGGAGTGGAGATAGGAGGCAAGATTATGCCAGATATTGGATTGAAGAATATTAGAAATTATGTATTTAATGATCTGAATATGGAGATATTTGATAAGGAGTTGCTGGTCGTAACCGGTCCGAACGGGGCAGGAAAATCAACACTGCTTGCAACCATCGCAGGACTTGTGAACTATAGTGGAACGGTCCTCTTCGACGGAGTAGCGGTTGATAGGATACCGACAAACGAGCGGAAGATCGGGTATCTCTTCCAGAATCTCGCACTATTTCCACATCTCAACGTCGCATCCAACATCGGATACGGGATGGCAGTGAAAGGAGATGGAAAGACCGAGATCGCACAAAACGTGGGTGAGCTCCTCATGCTGATGAGAATCGAGCATCTGAGGGATCGCTATCCAAAGAATCTGAGCGGCGGAGAGCGGCAGCGAGTGGCACTGGCACGGGCGCTTGCAGTGTCGCCAGAGGTACTGCTCCTTGATGAGCCGTTCAACAGCATGGACAATGGTACGTGCCAGTGCATGAGAAAGGAGATTCGGAAGATACAAAAGGACTTAGGGACCACGATGGTTCTTGTCACGCATAATCCAAAAGAGGCAGAAGAGATGGGCGACCGGATCATAACGATTGCCGGTGGTAAAATCCGGGAAACGGAAACAGAATGTTTTTGCGGTTCAGAGAACACACACAATGCACAGAACCCACATAACACGCAGAACTGCGCCGGCTGCACGATCGACTGCTACTGCAAGAGATGATAACGATGTACACAACGATACGAGAGAAATTCGAGAAGATTGTGGCAGATAATGACCTGTCAGAAGAAGCTGTGACCGTAAGGGCAAAACCCTTGACACCGGAAGAGGCGATAGGAAACCCTGAGGGCGATGACTTCCCGATACTGAAAGGGAAGGAGCGGATGATGCAGGCAGAGTTTGCAGGCAGCTTTGGACAGGCATTCACAGACATGTACGGCGACTTTGAGGGGACGCTTCGGGATGTCCTCGCTATGGAACTTGCCAACAACTACAGAAGGGCGATCTTTGTCGCAACTCTGAACGCGGTGATGCGGAGTCTCGGTATGATCGAGGGAAGCGTTCACTGCAAAGACAGCGGTCCTGAGGACTGTGGTCTGGATCTGGTCGAGTTTCTCAAGGGGCACAAAGGGTCAAGGATCGCACTGGTTGGATTTCAGCCGGTGCATGCACGGCGTTGTTCCAAACGGCACGATCTTAAGATACTGGATATGGATCCTGCGAATATCGGAAAGGAGAAATTCGGTGTTGTGGTGCTGGACGGTAGTACGGATGCGGAAGAGGTGCTGGAATGGTGCGATCTGGCGCTTGTTACGGGAACGACGGTCGTTAACGGGACCCTCGAGCCGATACTTGAGATAGCTGGAGGGAAGGCGGTCTTTTATGGGATCAGCATCGCGGGGGTTGCGGAGTTGCTTGGGCTCGAGAGGTTCTGTCCGCGATCGACGTGAGGAGGGGATGTAGGCATTTCGCATGTGCTGACGGGATACCAAGTAGTATAGGGCGCCAAACCCGGCTCTGGTCTTGAATATGGGGTATAGGGACTGATTGATAGATTTTCATGTCGGAATAGTTAATAAGACTCAAAACGATTATCTTCAAAATAACAATTTTACTGGCGGTCTAATATGTCCAAATCACATCCAGATATTGAGACGATAGTAGAAGTGTTTAGGAGTTACTGTGAGGAGAAAAATTATCAAATTCAGCAATCCGAAGAAGCTAACAACATAAGACTTGAGATATCAAACCTTTCTGAGAGGGCAATAGTTAAAATATATACTACAGGTACGGTAGTAGTTCAAGGGAAACAGAATCCTTTAAAAGAAGAAATAGTGGCGCTAAAAGAAAATTTTGAAGCTAACCCACAATCATTTATTGGAGCTGAGATGGCAGAAAGCAAAGCATGTGTGACAAGATATGACGTTATGCTACCTGAACTCAGAACAAAGATAAAAGAATCTTTAGATGCGCTTGAGGCAAGATTGGAATTTACCGAAAATCCAAAGTCTGATATCGAATATAAAGCTAAAATCACCAGACATGATTCTTTGTTAACATTGACGCAATTCAACAATGGCACTTTATTGCTTCAAGGTAAAACAGATAAGCTTTTTTATAGTAGCTGTGACCTGATCGAAAGAATTGCCAATCCATCAGACAAGGAAGTAATAGCCAGATTCATATCAAGCGATGAGAAGAATTTGGGACTTTTTGAAGCTAAATACACCCCTCAACTAATAGAGATTGCTGAAGATAACGTAAAAGAAAAGATAGGGGGTGTTTATGAGTATCTTGAACCTCACGATCAAAAATGGTTTGTAGCATCGGAGTGTCTTTGCTTAACGAAAATTTCTCTTCCAGAGTTCTCTCCTTTAGTAATGCCAGCATCTAAAGCCTTTGAAGGGTTTGCTAAAAAACTTCTTATTGGAATAGGACTTTTTGAATCAGACCATTTTAAAACAAAAAAAGGCAATTTTTCTGATCTGAGCACTGCAACACACCCTAAAAGGAAAGATATTTGTGAAAAGGAAAAGCATGCAGATACGATGCTCAAAAAGATTAGTTTATGCCTAGATATGAATAGAAATTTCATGATGCATAGCGATGATAGTCAGATTACAAAAGTTAACAATCAGGAAGATGCAGAAAAGAAGGTTAATATAATATTTGCAGATACAAAAGAAATATTCGAATATTTTGATGGTATTTTCAATTTACAATCCACTTGAGGAGCAATTGATTTGGATAAGGCAAATGAAGTAATTGATGTCTATCAAAGTATAAAGTCAACTTTACAAGCTGAGAATATTGACGTCTCTGATTACAAGTTGATTGACTATGGTTTGCAGTTTACCGTATCTATTCGTGACTGGTCAGGAATAATTAGAGTCTATCAGAATAAAAAAGGTGTTTTGAAGGTTGATTATTCTCAACTTAAGAGTGGGGCAAACGTTAGAAAAATCCAAACTTTGATAGAGGGTAAAAAAATATCAGCTGATTCTAAAGATTCAAATAAGAAAGATGTTGATCAAGAATTGGGATTTCCCATAATTGGTACAGACGAGTCTGGAAAAGGTGATTATTTTGGGCCGTTAGTTAGTGCTGGAGTTTATGTAGATGAACAAACTGCAAAAAAGTTGGTTGCATGCGGCGTCAAAGACAGCAAGAATCTTAGTGATAAGGGGAATTTAAGGTTGGCTCAAGAAATAACTAAACTATGCAAAGGCCGCTTTGTGATTATTGAAATTTCTCCAGAAAGGTATAATTTGCTATACGAACAGTTTAAAAAAGAAAAGAAAAATTTAAACACATTACTTGCTTGGGGACATGCAAAAGCAATAGAAGAAATTCTTCATAAAGTGGATTGTGAAGTTGCAATCGCTGACCAATTTGCGGATGAAAGATTCATCCTTGGTAAACTTCAGGAAAAGGGCAAAAGGCTAAGACTGATACAAATGCATAAAGCTGAACAGAACATAGCCGTAGCTGCAGCATCCATTCTGGCACGATCAAGATTTTTAGAGAAATTATCTAAACTATCAAAAAAATATAAAATTGACTTGCCAAAAGGTGCATCACAAACAGTTGTAAAAAATGCAAAAAAATTTGTTGATATACATGGAAAAGAATCGTTGCGAAAAGTAGCAAAATTGCATTTCAAAACAACCAATGAGGTTTTTAGAGAATAGAGGGAATGTAGTATAATGACCAATCTAACAGAACAAAAACAGAAAGCTAATGAAATTAGAAAAGCAGGGGACTTCGGAGGAGCGCTTCCAATCTACAAAAATTTATGGAAAGAAACAGAAGATAAGTTTGATGGCGCTGGACTTCTTCACTGCCTCAGGAAGCTAAAATTATTTGATGAAGCAATTATTTTTGCCAATGAGCTAATCGCCAAACACCCTGATTTTGATTGGTGTCGAAACGAAGTTATATGGACCTACATTTCTGGAAAGCTTAACAAACTTGAAGAGGGGGCACCTCTTGAAAAAGTGGTACAGACAGCCCAAAAAATAATGAATCTTAATCCCGATGGTTTAGCTGCAAAAATAGTGATTTTTAAGGTGTTAAAATCGGCTAAAGCTTCAAATGATTGGGAACTCGTTAACGAGTGGGTAGTTAAAATTGATCCAAAATCTCTCAGTACAGAACCTATGATGGATATGTCAGGTGTGAGAGATTGGAGCGATCAATCTTTCTGGTATAATTACCGTATAAGAGGTCTTGTTGAAACTGGAAATCCAAATGAAGCAATAGCTTTAGTCGATGAAATTTCAGAACGGTATCCCAAACAACGGAAATTATTTTTGCGACTTAAAGCACGGTCATACCTTATTCTTAACAATTTGACTGAGGCAGAGGCGGTTTACCAAAATCTATGTAGTGTATTTAAACCTGATTGGTGGTTGCTTCATGAGTATTCCAAAGTAATTAGGGATATCGGTCGAAAAGAGGATGCTTTAAAGCTAATGTATCAAGCTGCCAGCAGTAATTCAAAGCTTGCGGTTATGGTATCATTGTTTGAAGATATTGGAATGCTCTGCAAGGAGATGGGAAAGAATGAAGAAGCAAGAGCCCACCTCGTTCTATGCAAAAATATTAGATATGAGGAAAGTTGGTCTGTACACGAGTCGGTATTGGATAGTATTAATGAGTTAAATAAAATTATTGGTGATAATAATGAACCAAACTCTATAAAAGAAGCATTAAATATTTGCCGAAGTTACTGGAAAGATTTACTGGGTGAAGAAAGTGTCTCAAAGAGTAGATCACGTGATAAACGAAAAATAAGAAAGAGTCTTTTAGGAAAAGTGAGTTTAGGGTTGATGGATCGTCCTTTCTGTTTTATTATTACAAAAGATGATGAATCTATTTTTTGTTTCAAGTCTGATTTGCCATCGGGGATAGAAGATGGAGGTAGAGTTACTTTTGATGCAATCCCCTCTTTTGATAGGAAAAAGAATAAAAAATCGTGGAAGGCATCGAATATACGGAAATGAACATGACAGAACAGTTACGCTTTGCTTTGTTTTAGGACTTCGCCCATATTGAATCAAGCCTACAAACTCATGATCTACGCCCCCATATTCCAAACACCTGTACAAATTTAGGTGACTATCAGACACAGCAGAGGACTTGAACACGCATGTTAAACGACCATAACCCTCTCGAAAGACATGGAACTTGAAATAAAAACTGTCATCATTAAAAACTTCCACAAGGAGAGATAAAATGGACTTAGAAGACGCACCGGTCGTATTTCAGGGAAAACAGATCAGAAGAACGTGGCATGATAACCAGTGGTACTTCTCGGTGGTTGACATAATCTCAGTTCTGACAGATAGTCCGGTGCCCAGACAATACTGGAACAAGGTCAAAAACCGGGCATTCAAGGAAAAAGCAAATGAGGTGACAGTTTCATGACCCCTAATCTCCCAGCCCAACCAAAACCCTCCGAAATCACCCTCTACCAGACGGAAGACGGGCAGAGTCGCCTGGAAGTGAGTTTTAGCGGCGAGACCTGTTGGTTCTCGCTTACGCAGATGGCGGAGCTGTTTCAGAGGGACAAATCGGTGATCTCCCGCCACATCAGGAACGTGTTTGAAGAAGGCGAACTGGTGCCCGATTCAGTTGTTGCAAATTTTGCAACGACTGCAGCAGATGGTAAAACTTACCGGGTCGATTATTATAACCTTGATGTCATCATCTCTGTCGGCTACCGTGTAAAATCCCATAGCGGCACGCAGTTTCGCATCTGGGCAACCCATCGGCTGCGTGAGTTCATAATCAAGGGTTTTGCCCTCGACGACGAACGCCTGAAACGAAACGGCGGTGGCAACTACTTCGAAGAGTTGCTGGCACGCATCCGGGACATACGCTCCTCGGAAAAAGTCTTCTGGCGCAAGGTGTTGGATGTCTACGCCACCAGCATCGACTACGATCCACGAGCTGAGACCTCCCAGCTCTTTTTCGCAACAGTACAGAATAAAATGCACTGGGCTGCCCGGCAAGACTGCAGCAGAGATCGTATACCAACGCGCAGACTCGACCCAAGAAAACATGGGTCTCACCAACTGGACCGGCAACACAATCAGCAAAAGCGAAGCAGGCATCGCCAAGAACTACCTGAACTCCGAAGAGCTCGACATACTCAACCGAATTGTAACGGCATATCTGGAATTTGCTGAGATCCAGGCGTTGGAACGCAAGCCCATGTATATGAGTGATTGGATCGCCAAACTTGATGATTTCCTGAAATTGAGCGGTCGTGAGCTACTTACCCATGCTGGAACGATCTCACACAAGCAGGCACTCACCCAAGCACAGCTCGAATACGAAAAACACCGCACCATGCAAATCAACCTTCCTTCGCCAGTGGAAACGAATTTTGAGCAGGCAATAAAACAGCTACCGAAACCGAAACCAAAGAAAAAAGGATAGTCATGACCCGGAACAAAACACCCCCGCACATCAAACTCGACGAAAAGAACCATGTCGAAAACGCCTTGCATTTTCACCTAAACATGCCAGACTGGAACATAATCGCCCTCATGCAGGACCTGCTCACCGGAAAGGTGCGTGCCACCCCCTTGTTGGAGGATGGAATGCCATGATCAAAAAGGACAAAAAGTTGCAAATCCGCAACAGTACGGCAGAGTTTTTGATTTTCACCACACAAAGCGGCGCTGATGGAATTGAAGTGCGCTATGAGGATGAAACCATCTGGTTGACCCAGAAACTGATGGCTGCTCTGTTTGATGTTACCATTCCAACCGTCAATGAGCACTTGAAAAATATCTTTGCCGGCGGGGAGTTGCAGCAGGATTCAGTTATTCGGAAATTCCGAACAACTGCTGCGGATGGCAAGAATTATAATACGAATTTCTATAACATTGATGCTATTATTTCCGTGGGCTACCGGGTCAATTCCAAACGTGCCACTCAATTTCGACAGTGGGCGACCCAGGTGCTGAGAGAATTTGCGGTTAAGGGCTATGTGCTTGACTGGAAACGCATGGAAAACGGTTCTTTTCTTGGGGAAGACTATTTTGAACGGTTGTTGGAAGAAATCCGGGAGATTAGACTGAGCGAGCGCAGGTTTTACCAGAAGATCACCGACATTTACGCAACAAGTGTGGACTACAACAAGGATGCACCAACGACCCGGGAATTCTTTGCCAGGGTTCAAAACAAGTTGCATTTCGCCATCCATGGGCATACGGCGGCGGAGCTGATTATGCGGCGCGCCGACAGCAACAAAGAGCAGATGGGGCTTACTTCATGGGAATGCAGTCCGGATGGTAAAATCCTGAAAACCGATGTTTCAGTCGCAAAAAACTATCTTTCCCAGAATGAACTCGAATCGCTTGGACGGATTGTTAACTCTTATCTGGAACTGGCGGAAGAACGAGCCAAGCGAAAAATTCCCATGACCATGGAGGACTGGGCGAAGCGGCTTGATCTTTTTCTGGAGTTTGATGATCGAGATATTTTACGAGATAGCGGTAAGGTTACGGCACAAATCGCCAAAGAGTTTGCCGAGAGTGAATTTGAAAAATATCGCATTGTACAGGATCGTTTGTTTGAAAGCGATTTCGACAGGGAGATAAAACGCATTCAGGGAAATCCGCGGGAGGCTGGCGCATGATCTCCAAACTCCCCCTCAAGAGGACCGGGGTTGTTCTTTTCGTTGTGCGGGAGTCCCCGGACAACTTCAGTGATCTGACGAAGGCATCCGAGAGTACACTTGAATTCCGGGATAACCCGATCGATTGCGAGGAATGGAATGGTGCTTGATTGGGCGGGATTTGCGGTTTGCTCACTGACTGATAGCAAAAAACCTTTGAGAAGTCCCGTCCACGACTTAAGTATTGAAAAGAGGAAACTGTGATGAGAATCCATTACCTGCGGCACGTCCCGTTTGAGGGACTTGGAAACATCGAGAACTGGGCGCTCTCAAAAGGGCATCAGATATCGGATACACAACTCTACAACAACGATCCGCTACCGGAACCGGAAGAGTTCGACTGGCTGATCGTGATGGGCGGTCCGATGAACATCTACGAGGAAGACAGGTTCCCATGGCTTGCCAGAGAGAAGACATTCATCGAAGATGCAATCGACGCCGGCAGAATCGTTCTCGGAGTCTGTCTCGGCGCCCAGCTGATCGCAAGCGTTCTTGGCGCGAAAATCCACACGAACCAGTACCCCGAGATCGGGTGGTTAGACGTGCGGCTCACTGACGCTGCCAGCAGATCCCGGGCATTCAGCCGCCTCCCGGAACGGTTCACCGCGTTTCACTGGCACGGCGACACATTCGACCTGCCGCCGGGCGCAACGTGGATCGCAGAGTCGAATGCATGCCGGAATCAGGCGTTTGAGTACGAAGGCAGGATCATCGGGCTGCAGTTCCATCTCGACACGACCCTTGAGAGCATCCGGCGGCTGGTCGAGTACTGTGGTGACGAACTGGTTCCGGGCGAGTATGTGCAGAGCGAGAGGGAGCTGCTCGCAGATCACCGGGAGCGCCTTGTCGATCTGCGCGGGTACAGCGAGATCTTGCTCGACGGGATCGAGGACGAATATGGGGGTTTATAGTGAAGCGTTGTTTGCGACAGAGTGATGAAACGCGCTTTTTTTGCGTTGTTGCGCGTTCATTTTTTGGTACGGATCTCGAGGACATGAGGATGGGATGACGCGGCTACCATAACCATAGCCCCGGAATCTCATCAACAAAATTGCCCCGGCTCCGCGCCCCGTGCATGCAGAGCCTTTATTCAACATTCCAAAATTCACACGTCCAGCACAGCCCCGGATGTTTAGGTGTGAGTAATCTACTGGATGGTCTTTGTCCAGATCTCGGTACAACGCTTCCGGAGCGCTTGGTTGTCCGTGTTCTCATCGTTAGCGTTCGGTGTTCTAATATTCATGTTTACCCCTCCAGTCATCACCAATTTAACAGCAATAGGTTACCTACTAACTACTATATAAAACTTTCTATCACCTTCCACCATATTTTTATAGTAGAATCCAGCAATCACTATCTGATGAAGTTCAGAAGATCACGATCACATCTGCAATTATATATGTTAATACTGAAATGTAACAATAAGAGGCGATTTTAATGAAAAAGGAGCAAGATGTTACCGATATCGCTGCTGTCGATTCCATCATAGACCGACACAACTCTGATGTCGAGGTGTTGGTATCGATATTGCAGGATATCCAGACTGAGTGTAGTTACCTGCCAGCAGACGCTCTGCGACATGTTGCCGAGCGATTGCAGGTTCCATTGATCCAGGTATACAGTGTAGCTACATTCTTCAAGGCGTTCAGCCTCGTACCCCGGGGCAGGCGCAGCATACATGTCTGTCTCGGAACGGCATGTCATGTCAGGGGTGCGCAAGCAATTCTTGAGGAGATCGAGCGCGACCTGAACGTGAGGGCTGGCGGCACCACCGATGATGGCGAGTTCACGCTTGAAACAGTCAACTGTCTCGGAGCCTGCGCGCTCGGACCGATCATCATGATTGACGATGAGTATCACGGGCAGATGACGCCTGCGAAGGTGCGGGAGATTCTGAAAACATGATAGTATCAAGAAGAGGTGAGGAAAGTTGAGCAAAATACGAAATCCTGCAGAACTGGAAGAACTGCGAGAACAGTTGCAGAGTGAGCGGGATCCAGAGAAGCTTGTCATCACGATCTGTAACGGGACTGGCTGTCACGCCTACAACTGTGAACGTGTCATCGAGGCGATCAAAAGCGAACTTGTTGCACAGAAACAGGACGGCAATGTCGAGGTCAGAGCAACCGGGTGCCATGGTTTTTGTGAGAGGGGTCCGATCGTTGTTATTAACCCCGCCGGAATATTCTACCAGCGCGTGGCACCGGATGATGCAGCGGAGATCGTCTCTGAAACGATCACCAACCACAACGTAATCGACAGATTGTTATATGTTGATCCTGCAACCGATGAGACGATCACGAACGAAAACGACGTCAACTTCTACAAGGCGCAGACAAGACTCGTTTTTGGCGATAATGTCAGGATCGATCCTGCAAGCATCCTCGATTACATAGCGATCGGCGGATATTCTGCACTCGCAAAAGTATTACAGACCATGAATCCGGACGAGGTCATAGACGAGATCAAGGCGTCGGACTTGCGCGGGAGAGGTGGCGCAGGATTTTCGACTGGCAGGAAATGGGAAGCATGTCGAGATTCCGAAGGCGAGACAAAGTACGTGATCTGCAATGCAGACGAGGGCGATCCTGGTGCATACATGGATCGCAGTCTGCTTGAAGGCAACCCGCACTCTATTCTGGAGGGCATGATCATCGGTGCGTTTGCGGTCGGCTCACACGAGGGCTATGTGTATGTCAGGCACGAGTACCCGCTTGCTGTCAAGAACCTCGAGATCGCAATCAAACAGGCAGAGAAACACGGACTCCTCGGCGAGGAGATACTCGGTTCCGGGTTCGATTTTGATGTTAAGATCAGTCGGGGCGGCGGCGCATTTGTCTGTGGAGAATCTACCGCGCTCATGGCATCGATCGAGGGTAAACCCGGAGATCCAAGCCCGAAATACATCCACACGACCGAGAAAGGGCTCTGGGACATGCCAACGAACCTGAACAATGTTGAGACGTGGGCAAACGTCCCACTCATCATAAACAATGGTTCCGGCTGGTACAGCGAAATCGGCACAGAGTCAAGCAAGGGAACCAAGATATTTTCGCTTGTCGGCAAGATCAACAACACCGGGCTTGTAGAGGTTCCGATGGGAATCACCCTGCGCGAGGTTATCTATGATATCGGCGGCGGAATTTCTGGCGGCAAGAAGTTCAAGGCTGTGCAGACTGGCGGTCCATCCGGAGGCTGTATACCCGAAAGTCTGCTTGATCTACCTGTGGACTACGAGAGTCTCTCTGAACACGGCTCGATGATGGGTTCCGGCGGCATGATCGTGATGGACGAGGATACTTGTATGGTCGATATGGCGCGTTACTTCATCGATTTCCTTGAAGGCGAGTCCTGCGGCAAATGTGTGCCATGCAGGGAAGGGCTTTGCAGGATGGGTGAGGTTCTCGGAAGGATATGCGAGGGCAGAGGAAGAGAAGGCGACATCGAACTCTTAGAAGACCTCTGTGAACTGCTGACCGATGCATCGCTCTGCGGTCTTGGCACATCAGCTGCAAACCCGGTCCTGACAACGATTGCATACTTCAGAGACGAGTACATCGCACACATCAAGGAGAAACGGTGTCCGGCTGGTGTCTGTAAGAGTTTGATCCACTACATAATCGATGAAGCAGCATGTACCGGATGCGGTGCGTGTCTGAAAGCCTGCCCTGAGGGTGCAATCACTGGTGATGCGAAACAGGTGCACACAATCAATGCAGGTAAGTGTATCAAGTGCGGGATCTGCTATGATGTCTGCAAATTCGATGCAGTGAGGAAGGAGTGATACCATGACTGAAAATCAAAACGGTATGATCACATTGACGATAAACAACGTGGGCGTCTCCGTGGATCCAAGCTGGAGCCTGCTTGAGGCGATTCGGTTCTACGGAATCGATGTCCCGACACTCTGTTATGTCGAGGGGCTGACCCCTTATGGTGCGTGCAGGCTCTGTGTTGTTGAGATCGGAAGCGGAGATCGCACAAAACTGGTGGCTTCATGCACACACCCGGTCTGGGACGGGCTGGTTGTGAGGACGCACTCCAGACGGGTGATGAAATCCAGAAGGATGATCATGGAACTCCTTCTTGCGAGATGTCCAAGTTCAAAGGTCTTGCAGGACATGGCTGCCAAGATGGGGATTTCAAGCGTGCGCTTTGAGCCGAAACATGATGACTGCATCCTGTGCGGTCTCTGCGTGCGGATGTGCGAGGAGCAGATGGGCGCAAAGGCGATCGGGTTCGTGGGACGAGGTGTGGACCGGAAGATCACCACACCATTTGACATGAAGTCTGATCAGTGCAAGGCATGTGGTGCATGCATGTACATCTGTCCGGCATGCCAGCTCAGGTGTCTCGGACCCGAGGCAAAAGACCCCCTGTGCGGCGGCTGCACCAACATCGACTCGGTCTGCATCGGGGAAGGTTCTGATGATGCACTCTGCTACATGCATCCGTGTGTGGCATGTGTAAAGGAGCCGGAGAAAGTATAGACATCATAGGTACTAATATAATAATATAATAATATAGTAATATAATACAGGAGATGAAAGAATATGACATTGACGAAAGCAAACGCCACTGCGGCGACACTGACGAAGAACAGAACAGAAGGATCGATCACTACCGTAAGCGGCATGTGTGCAACATGCGTTGACGGCTGTATTGGAATGTGCGAGATTGGAAAGTCGGCCTACAGAGGGGCAGAGGTGCTATACCCACAGCCCTACGGGCTAATCACAGCAGGTGCCGAGAAGGACTATCCGGTAGACCTCTCGTACTTCAACATCATGGGCACAGCGGTCGGAGCACACGGAGTTGAGGCATCAAGCGACGTTGCGGTCTTCTCAAATGTAGACCTTGAGGTTGCAATCGGAAGCAAGAAGGATATCAAGCTCAAGCTCCCGTTCATAGTCCCGGGTCTTGGCTCAACCGCTGTTGCCAAGAACAACTGGGAAGGGCTTGCGGTCGGATGTGCGATCACAGGGATTCCGCTTACAATCGGAGAGAACGTCTGTGGAATGGACCCGACCACGGTAATCGAGGACGGGCAGGTCACATACTCAGAGGATCTCGAATGGAGGGTGAAACTGTACCAGGACTGGCAGCGAGACGGCTACGCCGGAACTATCGTGCAGGCAAACGTCGAGGACACAGGTCTTGGTGTTCAGGAGTATGCGCTCAATAAACTGGGTATCGAGATCGTTGAACTCAAATGGGGACAGGGCGCAAAGGACATCGGCGGCGAGGTTAAGATAAAAGACCTTGCGAAAGCCCAGATGTTAAAATCCAGAGGATATGTGGTCTTCCCGGACCCGACGGACCCCGAGGTAATCGAGGCATTCAAGCGAGGCGTCTTTTCAGAGTTCGAACGGCACTCACGAGTCGGGATGGTCACAGAAGACGGTTTTATGGACCGTGTGCAGGAACTCAGAAACGCAGGTGCAAAGCACGTCTTCTTAAAGACCGGCGCATACCGACCCGCAGATCTTGCACGGGCGATCAAGTTCGCATCAAAGGCAAAGATCGACCTCCTCACAGTGGACGCAGCCGGCGGCGGCACAGGCATGAGCCCGTGGAGAATGATGAACGAATGGGGAATGCCACAGGTCGAGATCTACTCACTACTCTACCAGTACGCAGACAAACTCGCAAACATGGGCGAGTACGTGCCCGACATTGCAGTAGCAGGCGGGATCGCGTTCGAGGATCAGGCATACAAGGGGCTGGCAATCGGTGCGCCGTACTTCAAGATAATCGGTATGGCACGAGGACCAATCGCTGCCGCAATGGTCGGGAAGACGATTGGCAAAGCGGTTGAGAGCAAGGAGGTTCCGGTCTACATCTCACGCTTTGGGCGGACGATTGAGGACATATTCGTGACCTCAACCGAACTCAAACACCGGTTCGGTGCGGAATTCGATTCCATTCCTGTGGGTGCGATCGGGCTCTATACGTACATGCAGAGGCTTGCACAGGGAATGCAGCAGTTGATGGCTGGAAACCGGAAGTTCGGGCTATCGTACATCGAGCGTGGAGATATTGCTGCGCTTACGAAAGATGTTGCCGAGATCAGCGGGATACCGTACCTAATGGATGTGGACGCGGACGAAGTTGAGACGATACTGAACGGGTAAGAGTCGGTGTGAATTTGCAAAGGCAAAGTCCTCCGGGATTTTGCCACACTTTTATTTTTTAATGTTTATAGTCAAATAGACCAAAGTGGCGAATCTCGCATGTCCAGTAATGTTTTTACCATTGGCAAGAACAGAGATACTATGACATCCTCTGATGACCCCCAGATACAGCGTAAACTGGTAGAGATTCTACGCGTGATCGATGAGCACGGGGGTGCTGTTGGTGCACGGATCATTTCAGACGCCCTTAAGGAGCGGGGCTATCCTCTTGGAGAACGCGGCGTGCGATACCACCTGCGCATCCTTGACGAGCGGGGATTAACCGAAGGGCACGGATATGCCGGCAGAACGATCACCGAGAGTGGCAGAAGGGAGATCGAAGAGGCATTGGTCCATGATCGTATCGGGTTTATACATGCCCGACTTGAAGAGATGATCTACCAGACCGGTTTTGACCTCGAAAAAGAGCGTGGACTGGTAATTGCAAACATAACTACCATAAAAAAGGAGAATCTCGATGATGCACTTCAGATTCTTCGGTATCTGTCGGAACACAAGATGGGGTGCCGGATTAGGATAATCGAGGAAGGTGCATCCGATCACGCGGTCGTGGTTCCGAAGGAGCATGTAGGGATCGCAACGATCTGCAGTGCAACGTGTGACGGGATTCTCCTGAAACATGGCATTCCGGTCAACATCAACTATGGTGGCATGTTGCGGTTCGATAAAAATCAGGCATCACATTATACCGATCTGATTGCTTATGCGGGCACAACCATCGACCCGATGAAGATATTTATCTCATGGAAGACTACCTCAGTTCTGGATGTAGTCGAGACCGGAGATGGACTTCTGCTTGCAAATGTACGAGCAGTCCCGGATTTAGCCAGAGACAAAGCATCAAAGATCCTGGATCGTGTAGTAGAGGCAGGCATCACCGATTATGTTACTATCGGAGACCCTCACAGTCCGGTTCTCGGTGCGCCTGTTGTTGCGGGCATGACCGGAATCTCGGTATCTGCCGGACTGAACTCGATTGCAGCCATTCAGGAGGTAGGAATTGAGGTTGCGGTCGAACCGGTTGCTACGGTGATGGACTATTCGGAGTTTGCGGTGGTGTGAAGATCTTACCTCGTCCCACCTCACCCACCCCAAAAACACCCTGAAAAATAGAGTTCAGGCAGCATCCCAGCCACCCCTACCGTCACTGCCGTAATACGCCTATGCCAACATGCAGGCAGTCGCCCTGTGCCTGAATACAAGGAATATCGCAGACTTCCGGCAGTTCGTCCTGTGCCGGACCCCTGCTGGCACCAGCACGCCAGTACCCGGTCCAAGTTCGATGGTGGACTCATCAGACTCGATTACGACAACGCCGCCGCTGTAGTGCAGGAAGAACTCATCGTAATCATGGATGTACCACTTGCCCTCGCCCTCGCAGAGCACTGCACGAAGCAGCGAATCGCCCACAAAGACCATATCATGAGGACGTCTTGGCGATGTCAGTTGCTTTGTCTCTTCTTCGAGATCGATGGCTTCTATGTCTATAATTCCGGTCATGCAGGTCCTATAACCTCCTTCGCTCTTACAATCTTTACTATTGCATTGTTATAAGGCGTCGGGATTCCATATTCCCTGCCCAGTTCCACCACCTTCCCGTTGATGTAGTCTATCTCGGTCCTCTTACCGCTAACGATGTCCTGCAGCATGGATGATCTATGATCCCGTGTGGGGGGAAGTTTTCGGTTCCATAGCCTCTCCATATATTCGTCAGGAGCGGCCATGCCCAGATCCGCGCCCGCTGCTTCCGCTACCAAGAATGCTTCCGATATCATCTCTCTGATGAGCCATCTGGTATCAGGGTTGTCTGCAATCTGACCGTAAGTTGCCTGGAATATGGCAGACAACGGGTTTAATGCGATATTGTAGAGGGCTTTGTGCCATATCTCCCGCATGATGTCATCGGATGGTTTTGTTGGAATTCCTGCGCCATCAAGCATCCTTGCAATGTCCATTGCCCGCGAGGTCGGGCGTCCGTCGATCTCTCCCACAAGTGTCTCTGATGCGATGACCGTAACCTCGACACTGCCCGGTTCCGGTACTGCTGCTCCGAATATCGCCATCGCGCCAACCGTCCGCGCCTTGCCTACAATCCCTGCAAGCGTCTCCACGTTTCCGATCCCGTTCTGCATCGATACGACGATGGTATCAGGTCCGATCATGGGAAGAGCATCTCTTGCGGCGGCATCCGTATCATACGACTTGACCGTTATGAAGACGACATCCTGATATTCATCAGGTGGCGATGTCACGGCACGCAAGTCTGTTACCGTGTGCTCGCCCCAGATGCCGGTGATATGAAGCCCGTTATTCGAGATCTCGCTGATGTGGGGTGTCCTCCCTACCAGCGTCACGCGGTGCCCTGCTCTCGCAAGCATACCGCCAGTAGCGGAACCGATTGCGCCTGCACCCATTATTGCAATGCTAACGATGCGCTCTGGTCTGTTCATGTTTACGAGTTCTTATCCTGCCATACCATATCTCATTTTCGATGCCATTCGGCAGCCACAATCGCGCGGCTGATCTGGCAGCGATCGCAACCGTCGCAGAAACAGATTGGCAGTCCGCTCATGAGAGATTTTATATAGGATTGGTTTTGATGTATCTCGTAAGGAATGTCGGCATATCCGGGACGAATGCGGAATGCGGAATGTGAAGCAGCGGCGAAGTTAAACCGGGTTCGAAAACGTTATGTACAGGCTCTGGACTTAAGTCTGGGGTTTGGTGACCCAATAATAGAGGTGTACGTAAAAGATGAAAAAACCATAGTTTAAAAAATCCGAGATGCACAGGGGTTTGCCTTCGGGTACTGTGGTAAGTGCATCAAAAGTGTCGAGGAGGGGCGCTATATAAATACCCAAACGAAAAGGAGGTGACCAAAAATGGGAATGGAAGTAATCAACTCGTATAAGGCATATTGGCGTCCTGAAAAAAACTATGGCGTTTTGACTATATTCTACGGCGGGACATATCATCAGCAGACTATCGAGTCCCCTCAAGAGATGTTGCTAGTTCTTGACATCTTAAGAAACGAAAAACCTGTTTGGTTCATTACAAACACCAAAGCCATCGTTACGGGACCAGAAACTATTGGAGAAGAGGAAACATGAGGAAGTGAAAAATTGAAATGGTTGAGGCTTTATACCTTAACCTTTTTATTTTTTATGATAAAATTAATGCATAGCAAAAGCAGTAGGGCGATTACAAGAAAGGGTACTATATAAACAGGAAACCGGTGGATGCCCCGCTTTTCGAAGCGAGGTGCGCCGTCGTCGGGGTGGGCACATCCCCCAACCCCTCCTCCGAACATCCCAAAAAACCAGAGTTCCGGTACCGCACACGAAACATTCTCCAGAAGAAATCGAAAAGGATTAATACCATCCAGATCAACGGATAACAGAGGCAAACACAATGGTACAGATATATTACAATGATGATGCAGATCTTGGTGTCCTCGCTGGTAAGACGATTGCAGTGATTGGATATGGCAGTCAGGGGCATGCACAGGCGCAGAATCTCAATGATTCTGGATTGGACGTGATCGTCGGCTTGAAAGATACCAGCAAGTCATGGCTGCAGGCAGAAAAAGATGGTTTGAAGGTGATGACCGTATCCGCGGCATCTGCAAAGGCGGATATCGTCCAGATTCTCGTTCCGGATGAACTGCAATCGCAGATATATACGAATGAGATTGAGCCGGGGCTTACGGCTGGTAATGCGATCGCATTCTCTCATGGCTTCAACATCCACTTTGGTCAGATCGTACCACCTGATGGTGTCGATGTCTTCATGGTGGCGCCAAAGGCTCCAGGGCACATGGTTCGCAGGACGTTTGTAGAGGGTAATGGCGTGCCCGGCTTGATCGCAGTTCATCAGGATGCGACAGGGGAGGCAACTGAGATCGGGCTTGCCTACGCACGGGGGATCGGATGCACAAAAGCCGGACTGATCGAGACCACGTTTGCTGAAGAGACCGAGACCGACCTCTTTGGGGAGCAGGTGGATCTCTGCGGCGGAGTCACATGCATGATCAAGGCGGCGTTCGAGACCCTTGTGGACGCAGGATACCAGCCAGAGATCGCATACTTCGAGACGCTTCATGAACTGAAACTGATCGTTGACCTGATCCACGAAGGCGGACTTGCAAAGATGTGGAACTCGGTCTCCAACACCGCGGAGTATGGTGGACTTACGGTTGGTCCGAAGATCATCAACGAGCAGTCGATAGATGCGATGTACGATGCACTGGAAAAGATCCAATCCGGCGAGTTTGCGCGGGAATGGGTTCTGGAGAGTCAGGCGAAGCGCCCGGTGCTAAATGCGCTTGAACGGATGGAGAGGGACCATCTGATCGAGGAAGTTGGTGCTGAACTTCGTGCGATGATGCCGTGGCTGGATTCTGAATAACCGGGTTTGCAAGCATAGGGACGCAGTTTACAGCTGGATATAGCAGTCAAGACGAGAGATGGGTATGAAAAGACTGGCAGTGGTTCCGTGAAGGTGTTCGGGACGCCGGTTGTGTGAACTATCAATGCGCCATCCACAGGTTCGGTTCAAACAACCCAAAAAAAGCAAGCATCCGCGTTATATCGCTGTATCCACATCCCGTCGTCCAGATGGCGCAATCTTTGTCCATTCGGACATCGGTACGCCTTTCAAGTGCGATCTGTGCGACGGGGATCCGGTATGTGCGAACGTATGTCCAAAAAAGGCGATCTTGTTCGTGCCTGAGCACATGCTCGGGCAGGTGCACAGGATGGCAAGCGCTCTTGGGTGTGCACATCTGCAGGAAGTCGAGTACTGGGAGCACGGTATTAAAAAGACGCTTCGGTACGCTGATATCGGGGAAGACAAGCTGGAATAGGGCATCAGCAATTCAATTTTTGGATGCTTTTATGATCCAATGAAGATGAATATATCACACAAAAAAATAAAATTAACTGGTAAAGAAAAAGTCCCAGCCCCAGCCTTCCCGCCCGCTTTGAAAGACGGGGCATCCGATGTGCATATTGTCGCACAACACCACACCCCTTCACAGACTGCTCGCTTCTGCCGCCGCCTGCATGATCATGAGCGCGTCGAGCGAGGTGACGCAGTCGTCGCCGCTGACGTCTGCATTCTCGTCCCATTCACTGCTGACTGCGAGTTGAAGCGCGATTGCGGCGTCTGCAGAGGTGATCTGGTCATCGCCGTTGAGGTCGCCTTTTTGCGGAATTGTTAGCCAGCCATACATATCCTCGAAGGGGTAGTGATCGACAGCACCGGCAGAACCACTGATAATGTATGGTTGCGATCCATTATTCGGATTGCCTATGCAAACATGATCGCTCCAGTAGTTACCTCCGGATTGATGGCCGTTGTCCCAGGAATTATCACCACCAGAGGCATATCCATTTTTTGTGCTGCTATCTAATATATTATTACAGTATATAAGATTTTTATCTGCCAAATGGTCCGCATAAATGCCATAACCTTTGCCATTTTTACTGCCATCATAAGAACATTCATCATCACCGCTATAGCCCCTCTCAGCATTTGATATGGTATTATTGGATATTATATTGCTTCTGCCCAGACATATTCCATAACCGTTGCCACCGTTGCCACCATTGAGTGACGTTGAAGAACAATCGCCCCCGTTACCACCTTTGATACCTGAAATTATGTTATCTGATATTGTGGTGTTGGTGGATGAATCGATGCCGATACCGTCATCGCCATCACCTCCTGAGCCATAATGCCCCCTACCGCCCTTACCACCATTGATATTTGAAATTGTGTTATCTGATATTGTGACATTGATAGATACGGATAAGTAGACCCCAATACCATTATGAGCATTACCAGCTGGACCACTATTAGTATTAGTGCCCCCATGACCACCTGCAATACTTAAAATCATATTATTAGATATTTCATTATTATTAGATAGATATAAAATTATAGCTGTACTTTCGCCACCTCTACCCCCTTCACCACCCTGAGTACTATATCCACCAGCGCCACCGGTAATATTTGAAACTACGTTATCGAATACTTTGTTATTATTAGATAAATATAAATAAATACTTTTACTTCCACCACCATCACCAGCGTCATAACAATCTGTTTCAACGCACTTTCCTCCACTTCCGCCTTTGATACTTGAAATTGTGTTACCTGATATTGTAGTATTAGCGCATGAATTCAAATAGATACCGATACCGTCATCGCCATTACCCGCTGGACCTAACCCAGTATTCACATCACCATCATTACCTCTACTACTATAAATTGTATTATTTGTTATGATGCTGTTATCTGAACATGAATAAATCCCTGTATCGCCATTCTCTATTGCAAATCCACTGAGTATCACATCATCCGATGGTATCACTATAACAGTTCCTTTTATACCCTTGATGACTGTGGTGTTTTTACCTTCTCCGATCAATTTCAAAGACTTGTTTATGATAATATTTTCCTTATATGTTCCAGCATCCACTATAATTGTATGTCCATCTTCTGTATCAGAATCGCATATCGCAGATTGAATGGTGGAAAAATATTCCATAGTATCTAAATTGTGAATTGGTTGCGGAATAGGTATTTCAACTGTTTCAAAAGGATTTAACTGTTTCTCGGCAAAAATATACCATGCAGTCCCAGCAACGGATGAATAAGTGGCGGACAATTCGTCACTTTCATCTACTGTACTGGGATTGGTAGAATAAGGTAAGCCGCCGTCTCCAGTCACCCCATGAAGTTTTTCCATTTCTCTGTGGAAATAATCACTGTTCTTACCATTGACGGTATAATTTGCATGGAATAATGCACATGACATGCTTTCCGTCCCTTCTATCCATACCGTATCACAATCGCAGTTGAAGTCAAACCCTTCTATACCGTAGATATCTTCGCAAAAACCATTCCAGTTCTGTGTATTTCTACAATTGTTATCTGCCCAATCCAACGCACGTCTATAATCTTCTCCTTCAGGTCCTTTTGTGCCGAGAGCAAGTATTCCCCATGGATTTGCATCCAAAACACAATAACTGTCGTTCTCTCCTCGCCAAAAGCGCCCTTCTGAATCGTTCCATGCTTCTACCCCAATCCATTCTCTGACATCTTTAGCAGCACTATAATAGGTTGAGTTGCCTGTAATATAGTATAGATTCGTTAGAGCTGCGTATGCATCCAGATTGTGTTCCGTGCTTTTCCAAGGGATGCTGCCACTATCATTTATGCCACCTTTAATCCCCCCATCTGCATCTTTGAACTGCAAGAACCAATTTACACAGTTACTTGCCATGTTCACATAAGTGGTATCGCCAGTAACACATGTATAACAATCAACCGCCATTATGACCCACGCATTTGTTCCCGTGTATTTCGCGGAGCTGTATACCTCTCCTGTCTTGGCAGAAACACAGAAAGGAAAGCTACCGTCCGCATTTTGTATTACACTGAGACCTTCAAGAATTCTTCTCGCATTATCATAATCACCCATAGAAGTAAAAGCAAATACAGCAAGCGCCTGGTCATAAATGTGTGCGCAGTCTGTAGCACCCATAGCTTTATCCCCGTCTTCGTAGCTATCAATAAGATTTGTCTGCTCTCGCATCTGACTTATAAGCCACCAATGAGAAATGTTCAAATTGGATATGGGGGTGTTGGCATAATTGTAGAGAGCGTTCCAGAGGAATTTCTCGGCGTTCTGGCAGGGCTCATTGTCCTTGCTACCCCATGCAAGTTCTTCCTTGCATTGCTTCCATCCCTCAAAGAACTCACCCGTGCAATAAACCACATTCCCTGATCTATGATTGCTTTCTATAAAAGCTGGTGGAACACCGTAACGCGTATCCTTCCAAATAGTTGTAATATTAGAGTCGGGTTTCAGATCAACGAGCACGAGAAAATCGCCACCACTGATGGCGATGTCATCGTCCGATTCTGACTTGTTGAAAACCCCTTTCAGAAGGGCAGAACAATTCTCCACAATGTCCATATTCCAAACATGACCCTCATCATCAGATTTGTATGTCACTCCAAGACAATCCAATCCAAAACCCGACCTCCAGCCAACACCAGGTTTGTGTCTGCTTGTCTGTGCAGTTGCAAATATCAAACCACCTTGCTCGACAAAGTTGCATATTTGGGCGCTGTTCAAAAATCCAGTGATAGCCAAACATTTTACCATAGTATCTCATCACTTTCATCATATTGGAGCTGGCAAAACTATTCCATGTGGATTTCATACCAGATTTTTACCACAATCTGCA
>PQXF01000004.1:104366-108742 GCA_003194445.1 Candidatus Methanogaster sp. | reverse complement strand
GCTGAAGGGTAAACCATCTGTTTGGGCAAAGCGTCTCTTTAGTGCGTCCATCTGGCGGGAAATCTGTTTGTGGATAGAATCAAACATTGTTGACACCTCGTTTGTGGATTCGTAATAATTTACGGATCTTTATCTAACATAATAAGATGCCAAGTACATATACTTTATTAACTCTATTGGACCATTTTCTTAAGGTAGTGGCATTGGTTCCAGTTCTTCTTTTATGAACCGTTCCTGCTCATCCAAGTCTGTTTTAGCAGGAATCATACCTACTTTGCGAGGAGCCATCCCAATGGACTTGAAAAACTCTCTAACCCTGTTTTCACTACGCTTAATCCCAGTTAGTTCTTCGATCTTATCCATAGCTTCTTTAACGCTTGCAGGAGGATGCTCACGAAAGTAAGCTTCGATAGTCGTTGTATACTACCTCAATTCGTTTTGAGGATGGTAAAAATTTACTTCTTTCAACCCTTCAATGCCACATTCCTGGTATTTTCGAAGATAATCAATTAGAGTGTTCGAAGAGATCCCTGCAAACTGGTAGATCTGTTTATGGCTTAGATTCTGGCTCTTCAACCAAAGAGCTTTCATTCTACGCTGAACTCGTGGGTGGGGGTGATGGTATCGTCCATACTCCAATGCTTTTATCTCTTCCTCAGTGAACTCAATCTCAATCATGCAGATCACCTGTTGAGATTTGTATCTCAAACTAAAAAGTAGATACCGATATACTAAATATGTGCTATAATTCTATCTATAAAAAATTGCAGTTTATGACGATGCCGAGTATAAATCGTCGCAACCCTAATTTTTAAGCGGAATACACACAACTTTTGTGACGCTCACTTGACACTGCTCTGGAACTGACTGTGTCGATGATAGCACATACCCCACATCAAGTCCACAGATCAAATTGTCACGACAGCAGTGTCTTCAAGGCTCACACCGTCTCCATCTCATCGATGTCGATCAGTTCCGAGAGCGCTTGTGTTCGGATCGGGATGCCCTGCTCCTGCACCGCTGCCATCGGGTTCGTCCCGCCGATCGCAACGATGCCGATGTGATCACGCTCGATCGGGACGCCAAGTACCTCGGTGTTCGGTTCGCCCACAAATAGGATGCTGTCGAAGTTAGCCGATTTCAGGGTCTCAAGCACCCCCTCGACCCTCTCGCGTGCATGCATCGGCACGACCCTCACGTTTGCGAGGATCTTGCCAGACCCTGTGGAGATGACATCTGTCACCGACGTCAGTTCCTGCGACATGAGCGCATCGATCGGATCGATCGTCGTGCTATCGTAAGTCAGGATGTCGGTAAACCGCACAGGAACTCCTTTTTTGATCTGCACAATGCCCCCGAATATGGGTCGCACGGAAACTCCGCTCTTTAGCAGGACACTGTCGATCGTGATGCTGCACGGTGTTATAATTGCGCATTCACGACTCCCCAGCCGGATATTCCCAAACGATTCCCGGTTCCGGATCACCCGGATATACGATCCGACCCCAAGACCGCTCTTCATCACACCTTCGAATATGAGGAGCGCATCGTCGAGATCGGAATCCCTGATCATCGATACATTGGCTGCGATCACGCCGCTGCCTTTGGAAGGATCAAACGTCACCTGATACATCATATTCTCGATCCTCGATATCGCGAAGATGATTGGGTTGGTTGCTGGTGTCATGATTTACCCGGATTCCAGATGTTTGTCCTCTCTCATGCACTTCAAGAGATCAAGCACCGAGTATGCCGCTCTCGTGATACCCATGCTCTCGGCGGCAGCATCCGTCCCGACGAGATACAGGTTCGGGACAGGCGTCCGCACGTCAGGGATGTAGCCGTCGATGCTCACAGCAGCCTTTTCAGGGGTCGTTACCTGATAATGAACCATCTCTATATTCTTTTCAATCTCCGGAAATACGCTGTGTATCGTCGCCCATGCCCGGTCTCTCTCGGATTTCACGCTATCCTCTACAACGAACATGAAACCAACGAGTTGCTTGCCCTTAGGCGCGATTCCCTGCGAATAATTGCTAATCGGCATAGCCCAGTATGCTTTCTCCTTAAACCAGACCTCAGATCCGGTATAATCAAATTCCTTCATCTTCTGCGAGAGTCCGAGCCAGATGCAGAGGCTCTTTGCCTGATCGATCCTTCCGAGAAGGGCGCGGTAATCGGCAGGGAGATCATTGATCAGCCCTGGGAAATCCTTTGCAAACCCTGAGTGGACGACTATTTCTGCATCGTAGGACTCGTCATCAGTGGATACGCCGGATGCTTTCCCCTCCTCTGTGAGGATACTTCTAACCCGTGCACCCGTCCTGACCTCGACGTTATCAGGAAGCGAGTGCAACACAGAACCAAGCAGCGTCTTAAGCCCCCCGCTCGGATACGCCTGTGCATACGACGTTTTGTTAGTTACCAGCCTTCCAAGACCTGTTATGTTTGTTATCTGTCCTACCAGTTGATCTGTGATGGTCTGGTGCTCGCCCTCATAGATTGCGCTGTTCCTAACAAAACTGCTACCATAGAGGATGCGATAGACCGATGTCTCCTTCATCGATTTTCCTGACAGGAAATACGAGATTGTATTGACGAAACTGTACGTATCCTCTGATAGGTGGTGCGGCAGGCACGAATACACGGACTCCTTTGACATGTCGGTTCCGAAGGTAGCTAACGTCAGTGCCTTGGTAATCGCCTGCGAGAGCATCAGCCGATCCATTCTCGGGAGCGAATCGAATGTAGCGAATTCACGCAGGTTCGACGGTACCGTTTTGATCCCATCCGCAGTTCTGACATAGTAGGAGCCATAATCCACAAAGACCGGAGTATAATCAAAATATTTATCTATCAACACCCGAAGCGGACCTTTTTGCAGATGTGTTATCGCATGAGGACCTGTATCAACCCAGAAATCATCGACACGGTAGCTGTTGCAATTTCCTCCAGGATGATCGCTTCTTTCGAGAACGAGTACTTTCTTACCATGCTTACCAAGCGCAAGCGCAGACAACAGACCGCTGATTCCGCCGCCGACCACGATCACGTCATGCATCAGGTTCGCCCCTCGTGATGTAGAGTTCGCCAAACAATTCCGGTTGTTCCAGCCATATCTCTTTCCTTGTTGCCATAAACAGTAACGATATGTATGTGATGATCTTATCAGTATTGTGATCCAGCAACTCCTCAAGTGTTATAACATCCTTCTGTTTAAATTTTTCATTTAAGATCATGTTCAACTTCGAGATGTTCTCCTCGATCTTCTCTTCATGCGCGACGCTTAAGATATCGCCGACTGACATGACCCGCTTCTCTCTTTTCTCTTTGCTCCGCGCTACCCTCCGGATCTCGACCTTTTCAGCCTTTTTTAGCTCGGAGATCAACTCATCAAGCGTCACAGGTCGTTTCGACCATCTGCGTATCTGTGGCTCGGGTATCGGATATTCCTCGATATCGAAATGGTCAAGCTCCTCTTTCTCCTCCGCTTCGCCCTCCTTTTCATCGATTATGGCGTCAGCCTTCATCCGAAGAAGGATAGCCGCGTAATGCAGCGTCCGTCCGAAGTAGCGTATATCAGAGCGATGGCTCTCAAGTTGCTCTAAGAATTTGTCTGCAACCTCGATGATATTGATATTCCATGGGTCGATCTCGTTATCCTTTGCGAGGCGCACCAGGATCTCGACAGGATCGTCTGGTATATCCGACATCGGTGTATATGTGGGCGGTATCGATGTAAATGTTGGCGTGTGCGGAACGGCCGGCAGCAGGTATTTGCTCAGGAGGGGCATGAGTTTTGGTTTTGGTCAGTAGTTCCGAATACCCCTACTTCCGAATACATTTATATTCTATAAAACATAGTCCCATCACCCAACAAATGAGGTGATGGATGACTATGCTAATAAAACAGTCAGATATTAGAGCCGCACTCCTGAATAAGCTTTGCGGCGAAGGAGGTTTTATACGAGTGCCCGAAGGTGCAGAATACAGCGCAGAAGATGCGACCAATCTGCTGTTACACGCTGCTACTTCGTCTTCAAACTCTATAGAATCAGCAGTGCAGGATTTACAGGCAATGCATCCGATTTCAAGGATTCCGTGTGCAGATACTGTACATACCTACGTAAAAGAAAATAATATCGATGAAATGATGTCATTTTACAGGAAAATGAGTTCTGAATTCATCGATATGGTAAATATCAGCGATTCTCCGCAGGATATTGCGATAGACTTCCATAACGTACCATATTATGGAGATAAGAACACGAAAGGCGTTGTAGGCATACAGCCAAAGAACGGAAACGTCGTTGGGGATATTCGTACCTCACGGCCGATCTCGTAGGCGATTGTAAACTAAACGTTAGGACAATCGT
>PQXF01000004.1:84401-104062 GCA_003194445.1 Candidatus Methanogaster sp. | reverse complement strand
CTATTGATAAGATATTGATGGACCCTGGAGTTTTTTTAATCGTGCTTCAATCATAGCACTCGATACGGCAGGCATAAATTATGTTATGCCAGCTATACTGAATAATCGGATCAAAAAAGATCCTTCGTGACTTTGAAGTAGCGGAAGGGATGGTTCCGGGGGTAGTAAAGTACAAATTCAAGGATGAGAGCAGCCCCGAGTTTTACCTTGTTATCGTGCCCAATAAGAACTACAATCCTTTAAAAAGAGAAGGAAAGGACAACAAGAAGTTCTTTGTATTTGCTACAAATATTAAATTTAATTCAGTAAAGGAATTTACTAAAAGGATTCCAAAAGAGTATAGAAAACGATGGAACATCGAAACCGGATATAGAATGAAGAAAGTCTTCGAGATACGAACGTGTTCGAAGTCTTTTGTTGCGAGATCGTCGTTTTTCATACTACAATGCATCATGCATAACTGTTTGAATGTGTTGAAACAGGTCGTTTCTATCACGGCGTACACACTAAAGTCGGCTATTTGCAAAGGACTACGCGATTCCTTGTACGCAGGATCCGGTTTTATTAATAATCAGTCCATTTTTGAATTTTACAATCGGGTGAAGTATTATAACGAAGACAGAGAATTAGAATTGCGCCGGTGTCTGGGTCTGGTATAGTATCCGCGTCTGGTCTGGTTGACCGAACGGTTGTGTAGACCACGAACTCGTGGTTAGCGGGAGCTTTCTGTGATGGGCAGGATTTTTCTGGGAATACGCGATGGAATTTTGGTAGAATCCGATCATTTTGCTGACGGGTGATGTGTCGTTACGCTATGTGAGTGGATTCGAGATGGTTTCGGTGGATGTTCGCGAGGTGATTGTGGTAGGATGGTGACGTGACCGGGAAACTGTGTTCGGAACTCGGTAGTTTCGGAAGTACTGTTAAAGATAAAAGCGGGGCGCGATGTCCTGTACCCGCACCAGATCAGTGCCGGTGAACGCCAGCGGGTCATGATGGTGATGGCGCTGATCACAGACCCGGGAATCCTCGTGCTCGACGAACCAGTTGCATCTGTCGATGCGATCACGAAATCGTACCTTGCTGAGGTGATAAACGAACAGGTGGATGCAGGAAAGGCAGTACTCATGGCAACTCACGACCTCTCCTTTGCGCCCCTCTGCTCTGATCGTTGCGAGGTGCTCTATTTCGAGAGTATTCTCGAGTCCCTGCCGTCTCACGAGCTTCTGGATGCGCCACGCCATCCGTACACCCGTGCGCTTGTCCGCTCGTTTCCGATGATGGAGCGTGTCAAAGATCTTGCTGGCGTGAGGGGAGTTCCGCCATCCACACTCTCTCGATCCAGCGGGCGTAGCAGTTGCATCTTCCGACCGAGATGCACGCAGTCGATTGGTGTCTGCTCGCAGAAAGAACCCGGCCAGGTGTCGAGACGGGCTGATGGCACCAGATGGGACGGGGGTTATGTCGTCTGCCGCCGCGGCGGCATAGTGACCATGATATCTGTGAAAGACATCTCGAAGTCATATAAAGACCTCCGGGTCTTAAGTGAGGTCTCACTCACCCTCGACGAGGGCGAGATACTCGCACTCGTGGGCGAGACCGGATCAGGGAAGACCACGCTTGCATACCTGATCGCAGGCACGATCAAGCCGGATGGCGGGGAGATCACCTTCCGGGAGAGGGGGGTTTTCGGATATCGACCGGAAAGAGTTTGCAAAAACGGTTGGGATCGTTTACCAGTCTCCAAGATACTCGATCAGTCACAGGTTCACGGTGTTTGAGGCGATTGCAGAGCCTCTGCACATACATGGCGAATTCGATGACGGCTCCAGGGGCAGGATAAAAAGCGCGCTTTTAGAGGTGCAGCTGCCGGATGATGAGTACTTTCTGCAGAAATATCCGCATGAACTAAGCGGAGGCGAGCTGCAGCGGGTGGCTATAGCACGTGCGCTGATACTTGCGCCGGATCTGCTCATCGCGGATGAATCGACGTCCTTCCTCGACCCAAGCGTCCAGGCAAAGGTTCTGCGACTACTTCTTGATCTGCAGAACGAGCGCGGCATCTCCATGCTCTTTGTGACGCACGACATAGGTGTTGCTCGAAAGGTGAGCGACCGGATCGCGGTGCTGCATGGCGGTAGGATCGTGGAGAACGCAGCCGCGCACCGTGTCATCGCAAGTCCTGAGCATTCGTACACGAAACAGCTGATCGGGATCGCGAAAGGCGGGGGTTGATTTTTGTTTTGGTTCGCCGGGGCAGGCAAATATATCATAACTGCTGTCTCCGACTCATGTCCATTGATGGCGCGGGCAAAGCACGAAGGTCAAAAAGTGGAATTTAAACCACTGTGGCACAAAGGTAAATTATTTAGGAAATAATAATAGAGGTGTAAATCATGCCCGTACCAAAAAAGCTCTCACAATTACTCGATAGTATGGTACCTCCGGAACGTGTGGAAGTCGAGACCTTCGCGGCTTTCGTGATAGCACGGCGGAGTTTGCAGAATTTCTCGGTTCTGACTGACGAGAGCTCCACTCAAGAACTTATGCGGCTCGTCATGGAATCCGGGAGTTTCGACTGGCTGGATGCCAGTTGCGAGGATGTTTATTCCAGTGGGGATGGTGAGGCAGTCAAATGGCTCAGCGAATCGTAAGGCGAGGTAGAAGTGTAAATGAAAAGAGCTGAACAACAAGAGGGAAAAACATGATAGGCGATAATGTGGACACTGCCTTTTTCCATTCATGGTTTCGAAATTACGTAAAAGGTTTTTACTCGGAAGATCCAGGAATCCAGGAGAATATCCGACTTAAAGAAGAACACACGTTACGTGTTTGTAAGGAGATCATCCAGTTATGCAGATCCCTGGATCTCAATGAAAATGCGCTTCGTCTGGCTGATACCATCGCATTATTTCACGACATAGGTCGCTTTGAACAATTCAGGACATACAACACTTTCAATGATAAGGTATCAGAAAACCACGCAACTCTTGGGCTGAAGGTTTTAGAAGAAACAGACGTATTAAGCCGGCTCACAGAAACACAACACTCCATCGCTTACAAAGCCATAGGATACCACAATGTACGTAAACTTCCCGACCCCGATAGCGAAACCCCCGATTGTTTACTCTATTCAAAATTGTTACGGGATGCGGACAAATTGGATATATGGCTGGTTGTGACAACTTATTATGGAAAACGTCATAACCATCGCAACCCTGCATTGGAGCTTGAACTTCCTGATACGCCAGAATATTCACTTTGCTTTGTTGAGGATATCCTTAACAACCAGGTTTCAAATTCTCATGAGTTGAAAACATTTAATGATATGAAACTCCTGCAACTGGGTTGGCTATTTGACATCAATTTTACTCAGACATTCATCAGGATTCAACAAAGGCGGATTATTGAGAAGATCATTGCTGACCTGCCTGATACTGAAGATATGCGAAAAATTCAAAACCATTTAAAAGAATATCTGAATGAAAGAATATCTGAAAGATAGGAAATCCTCGATCCCCGCTATAAAAAGCAAACAATGCTCAAACGGCAGAAGAAATACCCTGATACGAGAATGGAGATAACATGACCACAACCTGCTCTGCACCCGGGAAAATATACCTCTTCGGCGAACACGCTGTAGTCTACGGAAAGCGTGCGATCGCATCCGCAATCAACCTCCGCACCACCGCAACGGTTTCGGAATCTGACCAGACAACGATCTCGTCCATTCTCGGAACGACAGGCATCGATTACATGGCACACCCCTATATCTCGCGGTGCATCGAATCGCTCGCGGTCCCACCGGTCTCGGTTCGGATCAATTCAGATATTCCGGTCGGATCAGGACTCGGATCGTCGGCTGCTGCGGTGATCGCAACGCTTGGCGCACTCAATGTCGAGTTCCGGCTCATGATGGACAGCGTCATGCTTGCAGATGTGGGGCACCGGATCGAGCGGGACGTCCAGGGCTCGGCATCGCCGACCGACACCGCGGTCTCGACGATGGGCGGCACCATGCTGGTAAACCCCGGAGTATCATCATCGAGATTGCGGATGATTGAGTGCGATATCGTGATCGGGGATACCGAAGAGTTCTCTTCCACAAAAGAACTTGTAGGAAACGTAAGAATCCTGCACGAAGACTATCCCGAGGTTATGGATTCGATATTTGATACCATAGACAACCTGTCCGGGATCGGCACGCTTTTAATCGAGAAGGGAGATTACAGGTCGGTCGGGGAACTGATGAAGATCGATCATGGGCTTCTGGATGCAATCGGTGTCGGGAGCGCGAAACTCTCGCGACTGGCGTACGCTGCCCGAGACGCAGGCGCGTATGGTGCGAAGATCACAGGTGCAGGTGGCGGCGGGTGCATCGTTGCGCTCGTCCGCGGTTTAGGTACCTATGCTTCCGGAGGTGGTGCTGACGCGGTTGCTTCCGCGATCAACGACGCCGGAGGGCGTGCGATCATTACGAAGGCGAGTGAGGACGGGGTTGTTGTGCGAGAGACTTTCTGACCGGCCTAAAAGTGCTAAATGGCACGTGCTATGGATCATACTTGACATCGAATGAACCGGCGGAAATCACGGGATTTTTAGACAGTGTCCACCAAAGATATTGCGCTTGTTGCGACCCGTATCATATAAGTATCAGACACTCCGAACCGGAGCTGCCAGTAACAACAAACCATGCACAGAGATAATCACGACACAGACGCGTCTGGCAAACACGATCTGCATATACGAATCGTCCTTAATGAGCCACTCTACGAGGGGAACATCGGATCAACTGCCAGGGTTATCAAGAACTTCGGATTTCAGGATCTGGTACTCGTAAATCCCTGCCCGATCGGTTCCGAGGCGTGGATGATGGCGCAGCACGCACGGGACCTGCTGAATGGTGCATCGATCTGCGAGACACTCGGTGAAGCAATCGCCGATTCCGATCTCATCATCGGAACGACCGGGATGCGTGGGGAGACTGCCGGAAGACATGTCCGGATGCCTGCACATTCACCCGGCGAGGTGCGCGAGAAATTAAGCGGCAGGGCAGGAACCGTGTCTATCGTATTCGGAAGGGAGAATGACGGGCTCACGAATGAAGAACTGAAGATATGCGACCTTCTGGTAAGCATCCCGACCAGCGAGGAGTACCCGATCATGAACCTCTCACACGCTGTTGCAGTGGTGCTTTATGAGTTGTGCGATATCGAGATCGGAAGCGTCTTGCTTGCGGATCGGCACGATCTCGATCTGCTGTACGACCACATCGAAGCCATTCTCTGTGATCTCGACTATCCCGAACACAAGAGGCAGAAGACCGTGCTGATGACGAGGCGGATACTGGGGCGGGCAGAACTGACCGCAAGGGAGGTCTATACGCTGCGCGGGATTCTAAGGCTGATCGACTATCACAACAGGCGAGGTCTCCGAAATCTAGGGGACTCGTGATCTCTGCCAAAGAATGGGGTGGCAATTCGGCACCTCAGCCCTCAGCCGCGTCGGGACTACCTGCACCAGCAGGTGTCCGGTAAAAACTCCGGGAGTCGTGATGAGTGCGAGCACCATTGCATAGTGCCGGTTTCGGTCATGAGTCTATCATCACCTCACCCAGCCAGCCTGCAGGATTATGAGCGAATCGAGGGATGTGACCTGCCCATCGCCGCTTGCGTCCCAGCGTGCGTCGTACTCGCGGCTACCCGCTGCGATCGCAAGCGCTATGCATGCATCTGTCGTGCTGGCTTCGCCGCTGCCTATCTTTACCCTGTAGTGATCAGCACCGCCCCAGTTTCCGGCATTGTCCTTCGCTCTGAGATGGAAGTACCAGACGCCGTCTACTACATCTGTGTATGATCCGGAGTTTTCGGTGGTGGTGTCGCACGTCGTATCCGGAGTTGTGGTGGCTGATTGGTCGAGGGTGTAGCTGTAACAATCGATTCCGGAAGTGTCTGATGGAGTCGTCCAGCTGAATGATGGATCGTTGTTAGTGTACCATTCGTCCTCATCCGGATGCGTTTGGGAGGAGATCGCAGGCGCTGGCGGGTCTGCTGCATCGATCTTGACCGTGTACTCACTACTCTCACCAGTATTCCGGGCAGCATCATCGATCCTGAATTTGATCCTATTCTGCGTCTCGGAATCCCGATTGAACGGAACAGCACTCGCTGTTATCGTCTGGTATGATGTTGTGCCATCGCTTCCGGTGCAGCTTGCAGATCGCCAGCCGCTCCACGATGAGCCACCATCTGTCGAGTACTTGCAGTAAGCGGTTGAGACATCCAGACCCGCTGTATTATCCTTCGCCTCGATCGTGCAGTCAGGTGTCTGGTCTGCGACCCAGTCTGTTGGAGTGAAGTCTCGCCAGTGGTGCGGAGCAATGTTATCGACGATGAACGATCCATCAGTGTCATCACTCGATGAAGCACCAAGGTCATCGGTCGCATGCACCCTCAGCCATACGCTGTCATCCTCATCGATTTCGTGTGTGGTATTCCAGTTGATGTACCAACACTCATCTTCGCCACGGATTGAGTATCCGCCACGCTCAATCGGGAGATCAAGGAGATGCCACTCGACATTATCCAGCGAAAACCAGATCTCCATCTGCGGAACATCGCCGTCTTCATCGGTAGTATATGTCAGGGTGTGGATTACACCAAAGTAGACCTTACCTGGCTCAGGGTTGGCGACAACAACACCCGGGGCGCGGTTGTAGTCTATGTCGTTCTGGAAGATCGCACTGTTTGCTCTCGGTTTATCATGACCAAGATCACACCACGAATCATAGAAGTCACTGAAGGTGTCTTCGTTCCCGGTTTGATCTTGTTCCTCTAAAACATGCCAGATGTTGCCGAACCCGTCCGAGAGCCTGTCGTACATCTCGTCATGATCATCGTATATATCCCAGAGTGCAGCGGCAACATTGCCTTCGCATGAATCGCCGTCGGGGAAGTTTAAGTTGCCGTTTCTGGTCTCGAGGTTGATCGTATCGGTGTCAAAGACCTCTGGAAAATAGGTGGTGTCTGTAAAGTATTTATCGTCAAAAACCGCAAGCGACATAAAGTGCGCCCAGCCCTCGACCCATGCACATCCGGGTTCAGAGATACCATTCATGTAGTGACCCTGACTGTCATCGTTTGGCGGATGGTTGGGTTTGCTATGGAAGTTTCCGCACAAACTTAGCTGCCAGAATTTCCTGAACCACTACAAATATGTAGACCATGAAACCAGCAAGAAGATCGAAGATGATCTATGCAAGGCTCTTATTGAGAAAGGCATGACGCCCCGGATACTTTTCCTCGATGAAACTAACTGGTTTAACTATATCACGAAAGGAGAAGAACTAATCGCAGAACGGGAAGAGCAAACAGTACAGAAACCATATGAAGCAGGTGTGCATGGGGCTTGCCGTATCTGAAGATAATATACCCTTCATGCACGAAGTATACGAGGGAAACAAACATGATTCAAAAATATTCCCGGAACTGCTGGATGCAATCACGGAACGGCTGACCAATCTAAACATAGAGACCGACGACATGATACTGGTCTTTGACAAGGGCAACAACTCAACAGCAAATATCGAAGATGTGACGTCTAAAATGAATATCGTAGCTTCTGCAAAACAGAATCAGGCGGAAGAACTTTTGGAGATATCGCTTGATAATTATAAATATTTGTATACGAATTCAAAGGGTAATAAGATGTATGGCTACAGGACAAAGCACGAATTTTTCGGGAAGGAATTTACTACTATTATCCTCTACAGTGCCGCCTCGCACAAAAAACAGATGAAAAGCTATGAAAAAAGAAAGGCAAAGATGCTGGAGAAACTTGCCGATCTGCAAAGAAGGCTTGGGAGCAACAGGGGGAAGGAGCGGGATGCCAGCAGCGTAGAGCGGGAGGTGAGTGAGATCATTTACAAGGACTTCAGATCGGTGTTTGGGTATAAAATTGGCGCGGTGCCACCGGGCAAGAAAAAGCCGTCTCTGGAGGTATGGATTGAGGAGGGTGTGGAAAAGAAGCGTTATGCAGGCTTTGGGAAGACTGTTCTGTTTACGGATCTCACATACTGGCATTCCAAAAAGATCGCGAAGACGTACAACCAGAAATATCTTGTTGAAGATGATTTCAAGCTGCTAAATGATCTGCTTCTTGTTCCGATCGGACCGGTCAACCACCGCAAGGATTTCAACATCCGGGCGCACATTTTCTTGTGTGTTGTTGGCATGATCTTCTACAGGTATCTGGCATGGAAGTGTAAGCATCTTCGATTGAGTATTCTGCAGCTTGTTGATGAGTTGGGGGGAATACGTCTTGCCCTTGTGCGGAAGAAGACGGATAATAATGTTATGGTGGTGGTTGAAGAGATGAATGTGAAACAAGCTCGATTATTTTCTTTGCTGGATCTGGGGGAATTTATGGTAAGTTAGAGAAATCGTGGCAAGCGGGTTTATGTTTTGATAGGTCATACAGTGATTGGATCGACTGATGGTGTTTTTCAGTGCATGTTTGAAAGTCAAGACAAAGACGATGAAAGGACTGATATATGGAAAAATACGAAGAAATAAGGGGATTATTCTAAAAAGAAATCTAAAGAACTCGAAAAAGAGTTAAGACAAATTTAGCCAAGTTATTCGCATCTGAAAATGCCGTTTTCATCCTTCCACCACCCCTATCTCCTCTTCACCCAGCCCGTACAGCGCATATACCCGCGTATCGATCTCCTGATCCGTCTCCGCGATCTCGTGCTCCACCCGCCCTGCCGCATTAACCGCAGCCAGATACTCGATCATGATCTCAGAAACTGCCTCCGCATTCCTGCCAGCGTCAGCATAGAACCGCGGCAGCTTGATCGCAAACAGCCGCTCATAGATATTGCCTCTGCCAAGCATGCCGGGTCTTGTGTACTCCTTGATGCTGTAATACAGGAACTTACGGAGATTCAAATCCTCGATCCGGAACTTAAACGCATCGATTCTGATGAGAGTCTCTTTTCCCTTGCCGCTTTTGAAGAGATACCCAACCCGAAATACCAGCCAAACACCGTCCTCTCTGATCTCGAATTCCTTGATCTTCCCTTCGATCTTGCTTGATGGTTTGCCGTAGTGATCTTTCAGAACTTCTTTGTCGGTGATCGGGAGCGCGTCTATGTACTCTTTGAGTGTTGAGTCTTTGACGCGTTGGTGCAGGTTGAGGTAGCGGTCGAAATCGCTGTTTATTTCGTGGAGTTGTTTGTGGAGGGAGATCATGCGGTCTACGAGTTCGATTATTGGTTTTTGTTGGGAAGGGTGTGCTAATTTTATTGGGAGTTGTTTTAAATTCACGGTTTTGACTTGCGCAAATGTTCTACCCATTTCCGGAACAATATTTTGATAGTAGTAATTCAATAATCGAGAATTGAACAAAGCTAAAAGATATTTTACATCGATCTCATGTGGTATTATCACATGGGTGCTATCCAGTGAAAAATATTGTTCGTTATCGTATGCAGCCACTAAATGGTCACTCGTTTGTCTGCTAATTAATTTTTCATCCACTAAAAACATGCTCTCGTTGGTATTGCTCCAGAGTTGATCTTTATCAAAATAAACGTAAGTCTCACCAAAGTTTAATGAATATCTTTCGATATCTTTTCCTCTAATAATTTTTCTGTGTTTTTCTACCTCTTTCCTATCCGAAAGAAACTTTTTATTGTCTCCTGTGATTATTCCCTGATAAGTTGTTGCAATCTCGCCCAGCTTCACGCAGCCCTCCTCAAGCTTGATGATCAGGAGTAAATCCGTTATCTCTAACAGGAACTTTTTACCGGGTATTCCATTGAACAGATTTTGCTCTATAGTTTCTATATCGCACAGGTTTTTACTGAATTTTTCAACACCCTCAATTTTCACAATCTTAATTTCATTTTTATCTCTCAACTCTGCATCTTCTTCTGATTCTAAAATCAAAATGACATTTCCCCCAATTTCTGCATCTTTAAACACCCTATCAGAAATGTTAACGATGTGCGTGATTTTGCAGGTGTTTAGGATATGTTCTCGCATTTTTCTAAAATAGTGATTCGTTAAGAGCGTATTTGGAATTATGAATCCCAGCTTACCATTATTTTTCAAAAGACGCAATCCCTGCTCCATAAAAATGGTGTAAGTATTTCCTTTGTACTCTGATGATTTTTGGAAATGGTCTTTGAAGTAGGCAAATTCATCTTTTGATACATATTTCTGCTTCTTTCCCAAAGCCAAAGTCACATACGGCGGATTCCCGACCACCACATCGAACCCATCCGCTCTAAACTCATCTTCCCAGTTAAACGGCTTCTTATCCTTCCACCCATCGCCAAAATACTCTGACAACTCCGCCCCGCCCGAAATCAGCGAGTTCCCAACCTTGATCGCCTCCCCGAGAACGAGAGGTATCCGCCCGCCAGCCCGAAGTCCCTTGAGCATCAGATTCACAGCAGCGATCTCGCACGCCTGTTCGTCCAGATCCACACCATGAAGGTTGTTTACCAGAATACCGTACTCGACATCCCGATATTCATCAGATACTGCATTCTCAAAATCCAGACTTAATTGATTGCCGTTTGATTTCAGATACTCCTTGACCCGTCGTTCCTTCTCCGCTCGAATCCTTTCGTTCTCTTTTCTGTAATAATCGCTGAAATAATCGAACGTCTTGATGAGAAATGATCCGGAACCGCAGGCAGGATCGAGCACCCTGATCTTTGCGACCTCATCAGGCGTTTTTCCCTCGAGCAGAATCCCAAGCGTATGCTTAACGATGTAATCCACGACATAAGGCGGCGTGTAGTAAATTCCGGACTCCTTTCTCGTTTCCTGACTCGGCTTGAGTTCGAAAGTACCGTCTTCCTTCAGGTGCAGCGTGTGCCCAAGATACGTCTCATAAGTATTCCCAAGAATATCAAAATCGAATTTACGGAATGACCGCTTGCTCATATCCTCGATGATCCCGCCGAGCACCTCATCGCTGATCTTCACCTTCTCGCAGATATGCTCACGCTCGAATATCCTGCCGTTGTGGATGTCGTTGAATTTGTCAAAGAGCGCACGATCAGCAAACAATAGATCCACGATGGAGTTGTACGCAGGCGTCAGCTTCCAGTCCCGGAGTTTCTGGGAAAGAATGTTCGGATCATCCGTGATCAGGTTGTCTTCCGCCCATCTGACAATGATCAGGCGATCTAAGGTTCTTTGTACCGCGCTTTTAAGTTTCCCCACATCGAAATTTCCCAATTCATCCTTCAGTATGGCATAGTCCACTTCTTCTTCCAATTTCTTCCGCCGCTTCTCGATCCACTCTGCCATGCGCCTGGAATCCCGCGCAGGGTGGATCGCCAGGTCCTCTGGCGGGATGATCTGGTCGATGGTGATCGGTTTTCCTTCATTCAAAAAGTTGTTTGCATAGATATCATTTGCAAGTGTCACCCGCCACCGATTCAGCAGTCCAAGAAACTCAAGGTCGATATCTGGCTTTTCCCCCCTCTCCGCCAGTTTCTCGATTCTGCCGGATTCTACCGAATCTTTTGTCAGGTAAAGCAGTTCTGAGAATCGATTCAGGTAGTCATACACTACCTCAAAGTTCAAGATTGTGAGACCCGTTGCAGCATTAAACACCCTGAATCTCTCGAAATTCGTAAGTATAGCCCATTTGCAGTTCGATCTGGCTGCATAGAGAATCGCCTGCCTCTCTTCCATCGTCCAGTCAGCATCGCCCCGCTCCATGATGTGTGGGATGCCTCCGAATCGCTTTGCTTCGATAAAGACTACCGGCACATCTTCCAGTTTCAATGCCACGTCTGCAAAGCCCGTGCCGCTAATAAAATGCTCTCTGTCGTATTCGTCAGGATTCGAGATGTCCCACCCAAGTATCTCAAAGAGAGGATCGATAAAATCAGCACGTACATTCGCCTCGCTGGTGCTGTCCATATCCTTTCTCGATCTGGTTTTTTCAAAATCCGTGTATTTTTTAACCAGTTCTTCAATTTTATGTTTTGCCTGATCCCGATCCATCGATATTCACCCTTTATTTTCCAGGACCGCTCATGACCCCGACGGTGACGATTACGTATTTCATGATGGTTATTGGTTGCTCAAATATGTTAAAACATCGGTGCGATGCATTATTTGTAAACCGCGCCTCTCGATTTCACCCTATAGATGTAGACCACTTGATCGTGATCGTTGACGGCATAGAGAATTCTGTAGTCACCAACCCGAAGACGGTAGCCTTCGTTACCTTTGATCTTGAGCGCACCCTTTGGTCTCGGTTCCTTTTTCAAAGATTCGATAGCTTCGTATATCCTATTCAGCGGCTGTTTTGGGACTTTTTTAATCTCTTTTTTGACTTTATTCGTGATGAACAGGGCGTACATCAGATTTTTCCCTCTTCACGAAGTTCTTTCACGAAATCGTCCCAATTTGTGAGATCTGGGGATCCTTTCATGGCTAATTCCAGATCTATCCGATCCTCCAGCAACTCGATATACTCTTCTAGTTGCTGGAAGGATCTGATATCGAGTTGCACTGCTATTTTAGTGCCGGATTCATTGGTTACGTATCGTTTTTGTATGGAGTGCATTCTTACCACCTTTTATTGATTTTATTAGTTAACAAATCTATCAAAAAATAGATTTATATTTAAAAATACCGTTTTTTCATCCTTACACCACCCACATTTCCTCCGCATCCAGCCCATATCTTTGATCTTCTCTTTGATTTTGCTTATTGGCTCCACCTCCTGTGATGCCCTCTCAGAACTTCTCTGTCAGTTCTCACACCCGCGTCCGCAGTCTTGCAACCACCGCTTCCACCTGCTCGACAGCCGTTCCGATGTACTGGTACGGATCCATCGCAGCCGCAATCTCGTCAGTGTCAAGATGCGCGGTAACGGCATCCCGCAGAAGCAGCACGTCCAGAAGATGCATCCCACCCTCATGAGCCGCAATCGAGCATTCCCTGACAATGCTGTGCGCTTCCTGCCTGCCTATGTGCTCTGCAAGCCGGATCATCACGGATTCTGCCATGTTCAGTCCCTTTAACAGATCGAGGTTTCGCTTAATATTCTCCGGATAGAATCTGAGATTAGTTATAATCCTTGTCGTCAGGTTGATCAGATGATCAGTGAGCACAGATGCTTCCGGGAAGACGACTCGTTCGCAGGATGAGTTTGTGAGGTCCCGCTCGTCCCAGAGCGTGTTATTCAGAAGTTCCGGCTCAACCATCGCCCGGACGATCCGTGTAAGTCCGCATACCTGCTCTGATTTGATCGGGTTTCGCTTGTGCGGCATCGTCGAGGATCCGACCTGCTTCTTCCCAAATCCCTCCGATATCTCCGCGATCTCGCTTCGCTGCAAGTTTCTCACTGCTGTGCAGATCTTGTCAAGCGTCGTTGTGGTGTTTGCCATCCACATCACGAACTCGGCATGGCGGTCACGCTGGACGATCTGGTTTGCGATCTCGACAGACCCGATGCCGAGATATTCCATCGTCTTCTGCTGGATCACGATTCCCGATTCCCCAAACGATGCTTGCGTTCCGACAGCGCCGCCGATCTTGCCGACAACGAGCCTCGGACGCAGTTGATCCAACCGCTCGATGTGCCGGTCGATCTCACACGCCCACAACGCAAACCGCATCCCGTACGTCGTCGGAACTCCTATCTGCCCGTGTGTGCGCCCGGCACAGACCGTCTGCTTGTGTGCATCAGCTTGTCCGACGAGAACATCGAGCAAGCGATTCAGCTTAGCCCGGAGGATCGATATTGCATCACGGAACTGGAGCGCTGTTGCGGTGTCGAGGATATCGTTCGAGGTCGCACCGAAATGCACCCATTTGCCGGCGTCGCCGCACTGCTCAGCGATCGCAAGCACCAGAGCCATCACATCGTGCTGGATCTCGTCCTCGATCTCATTTACCCGGGCAAGCGTTACCGAACCTACACTTTCTGCGATGACACGTGCGTCCCCTGCCGGGAATAGTCCCGCGTCCGCTTCTGCCATTGCAAGCGCGCTCTCCACGGATAGTAGCTTTTCGAGACGTGTCTCCTCGCTCCACACAGCCTTCATCTCATCTGTCCCGTACCGGTATTCGATTGGGTGAATCGCCATCTGTTTTGTTTATAATAAGTCAAGTTTATGAACATTGCGGTTCATAACGCGGTACGAGGATCGCCGCACTGAAGAGATGATTTAATAGCATACCACAGAACAAGATACCATGAAAGGAGATATTTTTGATGTGATCAGCAGCGATGATGCTTTTGACATATTGAGGCTCATTGCCAGAGAGGATCAAAAAATTGCAAAAAGGATCGAACAGATTGCGATAGAATATCTGAAAAGTGTCGATATCGAAGATATAGCCTTTGAAGTCTATTTCGCTCTGGATTGCATCGAGGTTGAAGAGGTCTGGAATCGCTCCGGAAACACGAGGGACGGATATGTGGATCCGACAGAGATGGCATGGCAGATATTCGAAGAAGCATTAGATCCATTCTGCGAGGAATTGAGAAAGTGTCAGAGGCTTTCGAGGTATGCTGAGGCAAAGAAACATTGTTTAGGAATATTGGAAGGTATATATAAATTTGAGAAGGAATCTACATCCGAGTACAAGGATTGGGCGGTGGACGCGCCGCGTGAATATTTTGGATGTGTCCTGAAAGAATGGAAGAGCGGACAAAGTAGTCCGGAAGATGTTGCCTAGGTCGAAGATTTCATTAAGAAGAACTTTGCAGGTTGGGGATAATCTTATAAGCGGCAGGACAAAGTTAAGGATGCAGGAACTCGTTGTGAGACCGGTTGGGCGATTTATTAGAAGAGGAGAAAATGATGAGAAAGATTATGGGCGGGAACCGTTGCTGTCATCGAAAAACAACTTAGGAGCAGGATCAATATGAACGAGGAAGGAGATGGTGAAGTAAATCCATTCCTGCATGATGAGATCGTTGGGATCGTTGAAATGCAAATAGTAGGAAATAACCCGGAAGAGACGAAAGAAACTTTAGAGAGGCTTATAAAATTAGGGTATGATAGGGATGAAGCAATCGAAAAAATTGGCTCCGTCGTCATAGGAGAGATCTATAATATCTTGAAATTTCACGAAAGATTTAATGAGAGGCGTTTTGTCGAGAGATTGCATAGTTTAAAATGATAAATGGAGGTTACTTAACATGAAGAGGGATAGCATACGTTTGGAGATAGGTGACTCAGTTAAGGCGAGGGAAGGGATGATGGGTCATGCCATTGAGGATTTGTGTATTGAGGGATAGCAGAAGGAGGTTAAACCGGCAGAATGCAGAGATACTGAATAAGATACTGCTGACTGGTAAATTAATATGTCACTAAAGATAAGCAGAAATGACCCGTGCCCATGTGGCTCAGGCAAAAAATACAAACATTGTTGTTTAAAGAAGAAAAAAGGTACTATATCCAACGAAAGTTCTCAGAATGCCAAAAGACCTTTTATCAGTCGGTTAACTATTGCGAGATTTGCAGAAGATGCACGAGAAGATCCGGAACTGATGAAAAAATATAGTGACCGATCACACGAATCACGTCCTGAACTAGATTTTGGAGAGTCTCTTAAAAGATTATGGGATCGTAAAAAGTTGAGAAAGATGAGTACGGAAGAGATAATCGATAAACTGAGATCCATGAACGTTGACTTCGATAAAACGCGTTTTAAAGAGCAGACTCGAAGTTATATTTCCGCATCACGATTGGCTGATGATTGTTATTCTGCCAGGGATTTTGGTGTGGAGAAGCCTGATGAGGATTTCGTCTGGTTGGCAATAATTGAATTATGGAAGCGATTGAGCCCGGAGCAGATCAATATAGAGATGGTCGACGATTCGATGCAGGATGGCTATAAACTCATAGAAAATGGGAATTGCACAGAGGGGGTGAAAGAATGGGTGACTGCATGGGATATGATAAGAGCAATTGTCCCTACGCATATCAAATCCGTGTGGGACGCCGATCAATTCCTGCCTGAACCACTGACACAATCAATCTACAACTGGTCTCAGGATTTTGAAATGCAACTGCACAATGCAGGAATAGATGATGAATCATATTTTACGAAGAGAATCGAATACTGCCATGAGTTCCGTGATATCTTTCCGGATACTGATGAATCGATACTGCATAGTACGTACCGGGCAGAAGCGGAGTCATATCTGGCGTTAGGTGATGTAGAAACAGCAGAGAAACTATTCAAAGAACTGGTAGAGGAGTTTCCGGATAATATCTGGGGGTATGTTGGCTGGGGCGACATGTATTGTTTTGGCAGATATAGTGAAAAAATTCCTCCGGACTACGACAGAGCTGAGGAAATTTATAGAATGGGGCTTGCCCGATGCGATACTGATACTGATATAGATGTTATTTATAGAAGATTGGAGGATCTCGAAGAGAAGAGGGCTGGAGTACAATGAAAAAAGATTTAGCCAATCTCAAATATACCTCCAGAGAGATCAAGAAAAAGAGCAAGAGGATATATCGCCAGATCCTTGCAGAGTCCGAAAACTTCGACTGCGGAAATTTCAAGGCGATCGGAACGGATGACCTTGCAAATCTATTTGAATTGTATGACCGGCATTTCTTCAATAGATTTTTCCATAGAAACTACAGAAAAAAGATCTCTTTTCGTCTGTCACGAAGAATGACCAGGGCAGCAGGGAGGATCGCGTACATGAAACATGACGGCGCATACACGATCTCATTATCAACGGCACTGATCTCGCAGACGTTTCATGATGTCGAGCGAGAGGTGACGGTAAACGGTATCGTCTGTCATGATCGGCTGGAAGCGACTATGCGCGTTCTGGAACATGAGATCATCCATCTCCTGGAGTGGGTGCTGTTTGGTGAAACGAGTTGTTCAAAGCCCCGGTTCAGATCTTTGAGCCGTAATATCTTTGGTCATACCGATGTTACGCATCAACTGGTGACTCAGGCAGAACGTGCCCATAAAAAGTTCAACCTGCGAGTGGGGGATGAAGCGGTGTTTGAACACGACGGGAAGACATATCGTGGAGTCATATCCCGCATAACCAAACGTGCTACGGTTATGGTCAGGGATTCGGATGGACACTTCCGGGATTTCCACGGAAACATGTATAGCAAGTATTATGTTCCTCTTCAGCACCTGAGCCGATCAAAGGGCGGATATGAATCAAATTGATCGCGCCACTTCATCAGCGATCCTTGATCTGACATCCGCCAATACCCTCGATCTTTTTTCACAAAACGGATAAAATTCATCTGATAACGGATAGTCTTATATACCCGCGTCCCGAGTCCGAGATATGGGCAGATACCAGCTGCGATGCCTGCATTGCAACCAGACGCTTGCGGATCATTACACACTCCGGTGCCACGATGACGCGCTGCTCCGCACGGAATACCGTGAGACACGGCTAATCCTGCGAGACCTCCCCGGACTCTGGAAGTTTCAGGAATGGCTCCCGGTCTCAGGAAGTATGGAGGTCGGTGATGCGCCTGCCACCTGTAAAAGCGAAGGACTTGCGCAGGAACTGGGGCTGCACAATTTATATATCAGTTTCAACGGATATTTCCCTGATCAGGGGGCTTTTATCAAGACATGCAGTTTCAAGGAACTTGAATCGCCCCCGACATTCCAGAGATCGAGCGAACACGGCAATGGGACGCTCGTGATCGCTTCCGCGGGCAATACCGGACGGGCATTTGCAGAGACCGCGTCAGATGCGGGACTGCCACTCGTCGTCGTGATACCGGAGTCGAATATGTACCGCCTCTGGATCACGAACGAAATCTCAGACTCGATCCGGGTGATCGCTGTCGATGGAGACTATTACGATGCGATCGTGCTTGGGGACCGGATCGGGCAGATGGATGGGTTCCGAAATGAAGGCGGCGCGAAGAACGTTGCCAGACGGGATGGAATGGGCATCGTGATGCTTGATGCTGTGCTGTGCATGAAGACGCTTCCAGATCATTATTTCCAGGCGATAGGCTCCGGAACCGGAGGAATCGCTGCATGGGAGGCGTCGCTCCGGTTGATTAGAGACGGAAGATTCGGAGACCGGATGCCACAACTCCATCTGGCGCAGGATTCCGTGTTTGCACCGATATTCAATGCATGGTCGCACGATCGGAACACAATTGCGCCTGAGGACGTGCCAGACAAATCACAGATCAGAGGGACGTACACAGACATCCTCTCGAACAGGAATCCGCCTTATGCTGTCAGGGGTGGTGTCGCAGACGCACTTGTTGATACTGCGGGGCAGGTTTACGCGATCGATACCGGTGAGGCGCGTGATGCGAAGCAATTGTTTGAAGACTCTGAAGGCGTGGACATCCTGCGTCCGGCTGCCATCGCTGTTGCTGCGCTATGCCGTGCAGTCAACAGCAATTCTATCGATCCTGATGACACTGTTCTGCTCAATATAACCGGAGGCGGATTATCACGGCTGAAAGACGATTATGCACCCAACCATCTGAGTGCTGATCTTCTGGCGACTGATGAGAACATGGATGAACTTATGGAGGTACTATTGCTATGACCGATATTTCCACCGATATTTCCGATATCACGATTTTGTGCGGCGTTGATAAGGATTGCAACCCCGAATCCGTCGGTGAAATACAGATAAAGGCAGGGGAGATCGTTGGCGTCGTCGGACCGACCGGTTCTGGCAAAAGCACGCTCATCTCAGATATCGAACAACTCGCCTGCCGGGATACTCCTTCGAGGAGAAAGATACTGATCAATTGCGAAGAGCCGGATCAGATAATGCGGAGGGATCCAAAAAAGAAAAGGATCGCACAGTTGTCGCAGAATATGCGTTTTCTTGCGGACATGAACGTTCTGGACTTCCTGCGGATGCACGCAAAGAGCAGGGGCAAGAACTCGGATACGCCGCAGCAGACGATCCGAACAGCGAATACGCTGACTGGCGAGCCCATATCAGAGGATAGCCAGCTGACAATCTTAAGCGGCGGGCAGTCAAGGGCGCTGATGGTCGCAGACATCGCAATCATCAGCGACTCTCCTGTGGTGCTGATCGATGAGATCGAGAATGCCGGGATTCGGAAGAGAGAAGCGCTTCGATTGCTGGCAGGCAAAGGGAAGATCGTCCTTGTGGTGACGCATGATCCAGTGCTTGCGCTGATGACAGAGCGGCGCATCGTTATGAGAAACGGCGGCATCACAGGCATCATTGAGACCGCGGAAACCGAGCGAGAGGTTTGTGCACATCTGTCAGAGCTGGATGAATACATGATGGAACTGCGCGATGCGATCAGGTGCGGGCGCTCGGTTGAGGGGTCGTATCTGGATTCTTTTCGCTCGGCAGGCGGTCTCTGATCGCAACTGTTCGGTATTGTGTGGAGCGGTTGCAATCGAGGTCGAAGACGCTACTGCCCTATGCTGTTATCAGCATCTCGTTTTCAGCCCGTGGTGCATAATGATCCGATATCACATCATCCAACTCCATGAACTTCTTCACAATCGGATTTTTCTTGTGGTATATACACTATAACCCACGCACCCCATTCCACACCACATTTATCACCAACCTAGCCCTACATTCAACTGTTGTACCTCGATATCCCCTCACCCGAAATATGCCTCATCACATTTCTCCTCTGC
>PQXF01000004.1:19561-83662 GCA_003194445.1 Candidatus Methanogaster sp. | reverse complement strand
GGTGGGTTCGACAGACATGACAACTTTATCCGTCAAGCATACATTCCTTACGGGGTTCTGCGAAAAACATGGCAATATCAGGTGCTCACCCAGTTTAAAAAAGCACTTCCAAAGGAAGATGTATATTCGGTGCTCATAAACCAACTTTTCCAGGAATATCCCAAGGGATTCTATGTGCATCTCCCAAAAGAATCCAGAATCACAAATAAAAAGAGGATAGCAAAGTACGTAGCCAGATATATCAGACATCCAGCGGTTGCAAACACACGATTGTATCGATATGATGGAAAAACGGTAACGTTCTGGTACGGGGACCATGATGGCAAGAGACATTTTGTGACGATGACGGTGCGAGAATTCATTAAAGCGTTGATTCAGCACATTCCAGATCGGAATTTTAAAATGATACGGTATTACGGAGCATACAGCCGTGGAATCAAAAGAAGATACTCCAAATACTTACAGGTAAGTATAAGACAAGCGACATTTGATGATTTTCTTAAGAATCCAAACAAATGGGCGCCAACATGCCCAAATTGCGGCGAAAAAATGACATTCGTGTACTATGAGAAGGGGCCACCAAAGGAAAACGAAGTTTTTGGATGCAAATTACCTGATTGGAACCATCCGATGCTTAGCCAGAGCTACAACTGATTTGCACCCGCAGGGTGCTTTCTTGTTCAGTTTATACATCCTGGCTCTACCAACTTCCCTTGTCGCTACCACGACGCCATTTCGCTCTATGACTTTCCATATATTGAAGAGTGTTGCTCTGCTGATGCCAGCGCCTCTGGCAATGTCTGACTTTGAGTGATCGAATGCTTCGTTATCTATCAGAAAATCCAGTACCTTCAACACCGGGGTTTTCGTTCCGAAAAACTCCATGAACAGTGTGGCATTCTCCATAATATAAAACAGGAAGATTCGTTTATATATCTTACCATCGATGTTTAAAAATATGAACAATGCAGATGTGCTGAAAGCGACGATACTAAAGAAGCTGAAAAGACGCGGAAAGTGGGGCGGCGCACATACAAGCTTTGATAGATTGACCACCGGGATACCAAAGCATCTGAGGGGCGAGACAAAGAACGTTGCAAACGATTTAATCAAATCCGGTTTATTGTTCTCGAAACCGACATCTTATGGATTGGAGATATCTCTTAATCCAAAAAGAAGAAAGGAGATCGATACGATCATTGAGAGATATCTACCGAAGTAGAGGATTTGCATGAACCTTGCCGTCTGACAAATCGAAAGGAATTAAAGCCAGTATCTTTGCGACCCTTTTTCCTAAAATCCATTTCATGCCCACATCCGTATCAAGTGTCGGCTTCTTTCCTAATGCATGCAAACATAAGTTTTAGCCAGAGGAGGAGGTTGATCTCGCAGCCGCGGCATCGCTGATAATACGCTGGCGGCTTTTGGTCGGGCATTGCCAGAAGACCATTTTAGCAGCATGTTTGCGGGCAGCAGTCATGGTAGGGGAATTTGGCGGGCATCTGCCTGACCCGGGTGGTGGCTTTGCGCTTGGGCTGCTGCGGTACCCGGGGGCAGGCGGCGCCGCCGCGGGTTTGCGGCAGGGGTGGGTGTGGGCTTGGGGTGTGGTGGTGGCGAGGGTGATTGCCGCTGGTAGTGTCTGATTGCGCGCTGGTTCGCGGGCGCCCGGGTGATCGGGCGGTGGCTCTGCATAGCGGTAATTCGGGGGGGCGAAAGGCTTTTATAGGAGCGGGTAGGGGTATAGGACGTGACACATTAGTACATCAGAGTCGATCATTATGACAAAGCATCCCCCCACAACCGAAACTCGTATCGATTTGCGAATAATTCTCAGCGCGGGCGTGCTCGCGGTGCTGCTTGTGTGCGCGGGTGCGACGACGTGGTATGTGGAAGAGGAAAAATCGATTCAGGCGACGGTTGGTAATATAAAATTGTGAAGAGGTGATAACATGCTAATAATTTTACGATCCATAAACAGTATGATCCGGCTGTTACCCACGCTGGAGGCTATATATCTCATGGTATGCGTGTGTATTGGTACAGCGACAGGTGCAGCATGGGGTGTGCGTCCAGACGCTGAAATGACAAGTGGGTGGTGCAACGAGGGTGGTCACCATGAATAAGATTTGGGAGATTGGATGTTTGATTGCTGTTTTGGTTATTGCCGGAAGTAGCTTTATTGGTACAGCATCGGCACTGGATCTGGGAGACCCGGATATTGCAGTAAAGATACTTGCTCCCGAAGAGTTCATGCCTGATTCGACTCATTTCATCGGGATAAAATACATTGTAAATGAAGATTCCTGGTTCGATGAACCAGCAAACGATCCGGAAATTGTCTTTGATGCAGGAAATGCTGAGATCGTAGCAAATCTGAGCGGCAGGTTTGATGCAACGAACACGACACACACCTGTACTTTTAATTTGGGCGGGGAGATAGCGGAGAAGAGAAATGAGACGGTAGTTGTAATTATAAAAACAGGCTCATCTGGCAGCGTTGTTATGCAAGTAACCGCAAAGGCGCACGATGACGACGATTACAACGATATCATAACCGCAACGGATTCGGTTGAAGTTCCAATCAAGGAATTGAACCCAAATAGCGTTGAATATTTCAAAGAACTTGCCGAACAGCGGAAGGTTTTGTTTGAGCAGATTTACCATATATGCAACGGAACAGCAGAAGAAAGCCCGGATTTTTCAGAGATATCGGATGATATGATGAATAGGGCTTTATTAAAAACGGTATCAACTTCCTATCAGGTTGTGTTTAGTGAAATAGCAAGTTCCGGTGCGAGCACAGTTTTAGATCCTGCGACTGGAATAGAAGGGACGTGGGATTATATGAACTATGGAAATGTGATGATAAACGGGTTCAAAAATAGCCCATGGTTTGCATGGGAGAATTATATGTTTGGTCTCATCGATGAAATGTTGGGTCATCTTTATGCCGAAATGGAAAAAAACCAGATTCAGCAGGAGACTCGGAACAGGTTCAGAAGCTTCTTTAAGGAGTTCGAAACGAACCCGCAAAAATATATAAAAGAATATACAGATTTGTTGGGTCAAGAAAGAGACGCGTGGCAGAATACGGATTTTAACAAATTATCTGATATTTTAGATGAAGAGAAGCGCTTGTCGCTTAAACTATGGACATCAGGACTTCAGACTTCCACAGGGATAGATGTGTTTTGTGGCAGCTATAATGAAGAATTGGCAGATTATTATGAGATAGCCTATCTATCCTTGGGAGATGCTGCACATTCGGAATATGAATTTATGGTTCCGAAGTTAAAAACTCTGATACAGGAGCCAAGTCCAAGATTTGTTTCAATTCCAAGCAATGCTATTGAGTTGGGTGGCGGGGACGAATATGAACTTGTTTTCAAGATAAAGAACGATGGCGGGACAGCGAATGATTCTTATTTCTCTTTGAGCGTTTCAGAGGGTCTGGAGATCACAGATTATTCTTCAGACAAACCAAATGGGGGATTTACGATTTACCACAAGGGCGATTTGATATGGTATCACGATGAAGAGCAGAGACCGGCTGAGTACACGCTCCTTGATTGGTACAGACCGTGGCTTGGTGCGGGAGAAGCACAAACACTGAAAGTCGGGATAAAAGGAACAGAGGTGGGCGACCAGTGGATAAAATACAGGCTTGCATTCAAACCTTTGCTTGAAGATTTGAATTTCGTTAGGAATCCAACATCTGGCGAACTTGACCAGCAAGGATGGTATGCATACAAGATAGGTGTGAAAGTGGGTGGGGTGTCAAATAACAAGCCGAGTGCGGACTTCTCCTTCGCTGTGAATGATTTAAGCGTGGAATTCACCTCTTTATCCACAGACCCTGATGGCGATGCCCTGTCCTATTACTGGGACTTTGATGATGGTTCGAGTGGGGTGGCAGAGAACCCAACACGCGAATATGAAAGCGGAGGGGGCTACGATGTCACGCTCACGGTTACAGACACAAAAGGATTGAGCGATTACAAAACGAAGCGTGTCCGTATGAATGAGAAGCCAACAGCATACTTTGTTTATTCCGTGAATGGAACAACCGCAACATTCTTTTCAACTTCTATGGATGATGACTCTATTGTATTATGGGAGTGGGATTTTGGTGATGGAAATACAGGAGCGGGAGAAATTGTTAGTCATTCGTATGCTTCAGCGGGGAGTTATGATGTGACATTAACGGTGACAGATACTGATGGAGCAAATAATACGACAACGGAAGAGATTATGGTTGGTGAAATCAAGTTCAGAGGTACTGTAACTGGACAGAATCCACCACAACTTGGTGATATATGGTGGAATGTGACAGTGGGGGTGGTTATCAGTGGACCACAGCCTTGTAGCAATGAAATGACTGTAAGTGTGTTTATTTATCCACCTTATGGAGATTTTGATCCAACCCTCATAATTGGGGATAAAGTGGATGTTTATGGTGAATACCAAGATCAAGACGAATGCTACGTCTCATTGAATGGCAAGGAAGATTATTATATCAAGAGAAACGTGTCTGACGAGCACTGTGCCGATTGGCCCATGTATATGCATGACCCTCAACATACTGGGCACACTGAGGAGGAGGGTCCAAATACTCTAAACCCTATCTGGAGTTACCCCTACACAAAAGATTTTTCCTTTGGCTACAGCAATCCAATTGTGGTGGATGGAAAAGTATATATAACTGTTGAAGAGGGGGTGATTTGCTTAGATGCTGAAACGAGTCAGCTGGTATGGTCAAATTACGAACTAATCCCGCATTACTACTCAACACCTACAATTGAGAGCGGAAAACTCTATGTCACGACTCGTGATAAACAGCTTCTATGCCTTAATGCTTACTCGGGGGAAGTTTTGTGGAAAATCTCAGCACCCACAGGCTATGAATTGGATAGCCAAGCGCCGACTGTCGCCTACGGAAGAGTGTGTGTAAAAGGCACAGAGGATGACTCTGACAATGCCTATGTATTCTCCTTCGGTAGTGTTAGCGGGCAGCTTCTATGGGATACGTATGTCAAAAGATCCGGGTATTGGAGCCAACTTGTATCCGCAGCTAACGGGCGGGTCTATGCCATCGGAGGCTATGAATCTCTTTGGAGGTCTACCACTGATGACGTTCTATACTGCCTTGATGCTTACTCCGGTAATATCCTCTGGGATAGAAGTCTTCCAGCCTATGATAATTGGATGTATTGTCCAATAATCTCGAATGAGAAGTTATACATTGTTCGAGAGTATAACGTGGTTAACCATTATATCATGCCTGTGAACTATAGTCTGGTTTGCTTAGATGCATCTACAGGCGATGTGATTTGGGATGGAGAAAGCTTGGGCTACCTTTTTGATGGAATAGGTCAACCAGTAATAGCTTATGATAATGTATATGTTATGCTAATGGAAGAAATTGACACCTATGTATATAAATATTACATGGGTTGTTTCAGGGGTGATACGGGTGAACTTAACTGGAAAGAGGAGATCCAATGGATGGAAGTACCCCCTGCGATAGCTGACGGAAAGGTATACTGCGCATGCAATGACGGCATAGCTGCACTAAATGCCAGTACTGGAGATTTAATTGATACGTACCTCGTTAATATCTGGGAGCTTTCCTCACCAGCCATAGCAGATGGCAAGGCGTATATAAATATGATGGATGAAAACTCACCCAATGGAACAATATACTGCTTTGGTGAAGATGGGGCGGGTGCATTTCCTGCGAACTGGGCGAATTCCAATCTAATTACGATCCATGAGAATTCTGGCTCTGATCTCTCTGATTACCAGATTCTGGTCGAACTGAACGCATCAAACTTCGATTTCTCGAAGGCACAGCCGGACGGTGCAGATATTCGGTTTGCGGAACTGGATGGGGTACTGCTTAGTCACTGGATCGAGGAGTGGGATTCGGCTGGTGAAGAAGCAAAGGTTTGGGTCAAGGTGTCAAGTATTCCGGCGAGTGGTACGGCGACGATGAAGATGTGGTATGAGAATCCTTCAGCCACAGGTGTAAGTGATGGTGATGCGGTGTTTGAGTTCTTCGATGATTTTGAAGATGGTGATTTTACAAATAATCCTACATGGGAAAATGTGCAATGTCCATATGCATCAATCACTACTATAGATGGAGATCAATGGATTAAATTGTTTAGGGTTGGAAATTGTGATAGCCCTGCCTACAAAGCAGGTGGTACCTTTAACCTTTCCCAAAGTTTTGCAATAACATATAAATTACGATTGTCTTCGGGTGATCAAACAGGAGGAGGGCTTGCACTGGGAACAAACGACGGCTATGTGCTGTATAACATAGGATTGAACACAGGCCACTGGAATGCTGCTGAAACCGGACATAACTCATGGTCATCGGGTTTTGGTTACGATACTGTAAAAACAAAGACTTTTGCTACTTTCTGCGTTGAATATTTTGAGAACTACTTTTATTTCGCTTCTGGCAATACGGGTTTGTCAAGAGAAACAAACCATAATATTAAATTGATTTATACTGCGAGTAGTCATAATTGGAAGCTATTTGTTGATGGCGAGGATAAAGGAAGTATAATTGGGTCAACTGATTATGATACAGATATCTCCGAGATACATATATCGGGAAAATCTGCGACTGGTTCAGGTAACGGTGCTTATTTTGATGATATAATTGTTTGCAAATACACTTCCCCCGGTCCGACCGTAACCGTGAAATACATTGGCGCTCCCACCGCTTCCTTCACCCACACAACCACCGGCTTGACCGCATCCTTCACCTCGACAAGCCACGACCCTGATGGATACATCACCGCCTACAATTGGAACTTCGGAGACGGCAAAACCTCCGACATCCAGAGCCCAACCCACACCTATGCAATCAGCGGAGACTACGAGGTAACCCTGACCGTGACCGACAATGAGAGCCACACGCAATCGAAGACCGAGACCATATCAGTCGGTGGTGGTGCGATAACTAAAGTTAACCACCCATCAGACACCCCATTCGGAACCGAACTGACTATCGAGGTGGAAACGAACCTCGAAACAGACGTAACGCTTGATCTTGGCACGTTCCACCATACCCTGCACGGAACGGATATCATCTTCAACATCGACACCACAACGCTCACCAAAGGCGAGCACACCCTGACAGTGACCGCAGGATCAGACACCTACAGAGACTCAATCATCATCTATGACCCGGCGATCTATCAGGCGATAACAAAGGGACTCGATGACCTTGACACCTGTTCAAGGGATGAGATGCGTGAGATATCAGGAATAACCGGAAAAACGCTGACCAATCACGTTTACACCCTCCTGTTGGGCATGGCGGTGGGAGAGGGCGTTACCGCAGGTGACGTATTGAATGAACTTCGGGGTAAACTGGGAGAAGTCAGTGATAAAGTCACAACAGAACTCGAAACATACAAAAACATCCTCATAACTATTGACCCAGCAACCAGCCACGAGGTTGATGACATGGATCCTGCAATCAACTCGATAACCAACATCCAGAACGAAATCAAGGAAGTCAATGATCAGGTAAGTGATGATAAGATCGTCGAATCAATTAATGAATACGTAACAAAGCCAGCAGTGTACAGAGTAATCTGCGCCGATGAAGAAAACTCAATCAATACGCGGACACAGACTACAAAAAGCAATCTCAACATATATTATACCCAGAATCAACTGGATGAGACAAACGATATTCTTTCAATCAGCAAAGAGGCGATAGCCAACACGGACGGAGAGCAGATATACCGCCTCGACATCATCGGAAGTATTAGCGTAAAACCGACATTAGATTACCTTGCTGAAAGACAGACAGAATCCCTGAATCCGCCAGATGATCTATGCTTCTTTGACGTCTGCATTCCCGGAAAGTACAACCCGGTATGGGTCTACCATCTGACTGTTGCAGATGCTGAATCGATACTGACAATCCCTGCATACATCGACTGGATCGATGCCACTCCTGAAGATGAGATCATTGAACCGACGGTCGCACCCATGGCTGCCCCACTCATAGTGATGGTAAAGGCGATCAAAGCGTACATGAAATACGTTGACATGCTCGAACAAGTATCTCCATGGATGATCGACGGCGGAATGATCGTATCAACCGATCTGCTGGCAAAAGAGGTCGATGAAGAGCACGCAGATGTCATAGATGTAATCTCCGATACACTCCAATCACAGAGCACTGGCGACGTGGACACCCCCACAATCACAAGCAGTGGTTTGCACGTACCAGCAGGAAACGTACTGGTCACAACATCCCCCGATGGAAAGATAAGGGGTTTCAAATACATAAAATCCGATTCGGTACTTCCAGCACTGGAAAACAGGCGGGTAATTTCATTAAACACGGGCTGGTCCCAAACATTTGACTCAGAGCCGCAGAACATCTCAGCCACCATCGCATCGAACAAATCCAGTTACAACCTGAGCGAAACCGTGAACCTGACCGTCAACATCAGTTCAGACACGTATATCGAGGATGCGATGCTGTGGATATTCGTACCAGAAGCGAACACAACGATAAAGGATATTCTAAATGTAACAATCGGAGATACAAGCAGAAATTACAATTTCACGATCCAGAACAAGACGTGGCATGTTCCAAGAGTGTATCTCACCAACTTCGGAACAATCCTTGCAGAGAATTACACATCATTCGGTGTGGGGTCGCAAAGCTGTGAAACAGGGATCATGACCATCGATTACGATGAGTTCTACGATCCAGGAACCGTAATTCTGAATGTGACCATCCACAACCCGGGCAATACCGCGCTAAATTCAACACTGGAATATTCCGGCTCAAATCCTGGTTTAACCGGTTCAATAAATATACCAATGCTGCAGGCAGGAGAGTACATAATCGAGCAGTTGACATTTGATCTGACAACGCCAGATGTGTACGAGATTTATTTCATTCTGAACGCAAGCGATAGCGGTAATGGAACGCTTGACTACAACACCGCACGGTTCACGGTTACAGCCCGAGACACGCTGCTCGCATTCCCATCGACCGACAAACCGATCTATAACGCAAGCGAAGGCGTGAGCATCGCGGTAACGGTGAAGAACGTTACACTCGACGTCGTTTCATTCCCGTATTCGCTGAAGACGACTACGCCGTCTGGTAATGCTACCAATTCAACGTCGTTCATACCAGATCACAACGGAACATACATCGTAAAAGCGACCCCGATTGCAGAAGGATACTGCGTTGTCGAGGGTGAAACACTCTTTATCGTGGAGAAACAAAGCAGTCTGGTGATAGAGACCAGAACAGTAGGTAACACGACCACGATTACCGTGAAAACTGACTTTGGCGGTGTTGTCGAAGGTGCTGATGTTGTCGTGAATGGATACACGGCAAAGACCGATGTAGATGGCGAGGTTGAGTTTGGATCATTCAATACGACTCAATTGATCATACAGGCTGATAAGTTCGGGTTCAATCCAGCCGTTGTTTCGGTAAACATCGCCACACCAAAAGGCGACCTCAACCACGACGGTAACGTCACCTCTGCTGACGTCGTGATTGCGCTCCAGATCGCAGTTAGTGGCGAATACGTGCCAGAAGCAGATATCGACGGAAACGGCTGCGTCACATCCCTCGACGCGCTCATGATCATGCAAGCCGCAGCCGGGCGAATCGAGTTATAGGTTGTTCCCATCTGCACTGACCGGATATCAGACTCATCTTTCAAAGATCCGCCCAAAAACGATACCTACCAAGCCTCTTCATGTAGTCCCCCTCGAAACATCAACCCGTTGATCACCGACCCCTCGATAGTATCTCAGCAATCGCACGGATATCTGCATCGGTCTTGAACGATGTTCCCGAAAAATGCGTTCTCGATGCCGCAAACCCGGAATCACGAAGTTTATCGACTACATCATCGATCTTGATCGGCGGAATCTTAAGTGCGCGGCAGATCTTGTGTTGATCATAGAATGTCGGGGCATCGATCTCGTCTCTACACATCTCCACAAGTTTGATCGCCTGTTTATCAGATCCCCGATCGATCAGCTCAGAAAGAACCGATCCCAGAAACGCTTGATCATGCAGCCGTCCGAGCCACAGAGGACCGGTAGCCACAACCCGCGATCCACATACCGGGCAGCTCTCAGAAATCATCGGCGCAAGACCTGCCACTTGCGTTCTGAAACTACAGTGGCGGCAGTGGGCGATGAAACCAAGTTCTTGCATCGACTTATCAGCGGAAGAAACACTTTTCAGCACCCTTGCATACACCCGGACATAATGCCGTCTCGCATAAGCGAGAAGCGGAACCATCGCCTTCTCCTGCACCGCAAGAGCCCGTGCGATCGCGCCCATCAGCACCCGAACCCCGATCTCGGCGTGGTACTCGTTGTTCATCGGCACAGACGCATATTTACGGATCCCTGCGTTTAAGTGTGCCCCGCAGAGCGGCGCAGTGTCGGTCGCGGTTATGCAGAGCACCTGCCCTGCTGAGCGTGATGCCGCGGCAAGGAACGGCGCAGGCGATCCGAACGGATCGATATCGACGACATCGAACCGCCTCTGGTGGAGCAGGACGTTCGCATCCTCATTTGTGACAACGCAGGACGATTGCAGGTTATTTAAGGAGATATTTTGCCGGATCAGGTATGCGGCATCCGGATCTCGGTCGTTGAGTGTGACTGTAAGCTTAAGTTCCGATGCGGCACGCAAACCCCGGATGCCGGTTGCAGCGAACGTGTCGAGGTACGATTCGATTGGGTCAACCGTGCTGCCGAATGTTGCAAGGACTGCGATCGTGAGGTCGCGATCAGTGGTCATGTGGGGGTTGTAGAACGCTTCCCTGAGTTCTACTGTTGTGCCGTGTTCGGTGATGGGGTGCATTGTTATTCTTTTTTCAGTATCTCATTAATCTCTTTCATGCGGGATTTGGGTTGATCGCTATTTCCAGCCCATAAGAAGTGGGTTTGGAAATCAAATAACCTGATTGAATAAGTTTTTTAAGGGCTTTCTTTAGATTACCACGCTCGTTTGTTGGAAAGCCTTTGATGACATTGTCTTCTGATGTGTGTCTTTTACCGATATAAAAATTACGCTTTAGTTTGAAGAGGATCTTTTTCTGATGGAGCGTCAGTTCAACTGGCATGGTATATCAATGTTCCGTTTAAGGTATATATAGCCTTCTATGCGAAAGGTTTAAATATACCACCACTACTACTAATACATTACTATTACCACTACCTACCATCGCAATCACAGCAACACACACTGAAACATCAGTAGCGCACACACAACATGGCACTAAAACACATCTTCGGAGAAACTCCGGCAATAAAGATGCTGGATTTTCTGATAGACCACAAAGGATACGATTACTCCAAAACTGAGATCGCAGAACACGCAGGCATCGGATGGACTACGATAAATCGGCACTGGAGAAATCTGGAGGAATGGAATCTTGTGATTCCTACCAGAAAGATCGGGCGGGCAACGCTGTATAAATTAAACGAGGAAAACCCGATCGTTTCGCAGTTACTCGAGTTTGACGAGGTTGCCTCTACCTACATGTCCGAGCGGACCTGCGAGCAAGAACTTCGCGCGACCGCTGCGATACATGAACCTGTGCCGGAAGCTGTACATTCCGTCGCCTGAATCACGGAAGCACGGTCACGGTTCCGCTCATCGTCCCCCTGAATCTTTGGCAGTAATACGTATAGTTGCCAGATGTGTTGAACGCATATCTAAACTTCTTACCGAGGATGATTGTCTGATTCTCCCAGAGCCCATCTTCGCTTACCAGTACGAAGTCATATACAGGGGTTTCTTGAAGGTTCTCCCACTCAAGCTTACCGGTAGCGACACTTGCACTTTCATTCAGTCTCATCTGCCGGATACCTTGATTGTTGTTCCACTCCAGGGCATCTCCAACATAAATCGTTGGATTCCGGGGTTTGAATGACCACTCATCGAGCCATATCCTCTGGATTTCCGGCTCTCTTGTCACCGCGGTTGGAGTCGGTTCTGGTGTCGGCGTCTCGGTTGGAGTCGGTGCCACAGTCGGAGTCGGTTCTGGCGTAGGTGCAGGCGTAGGTGTCGGAGTCGGTGCAACCTTATCCTTGTCACCGATGCACCCGGAAAACAGCACAGCAAGCAACAGCGCTACGAGCATTATGGATTTCAACTTCATAATAATAACCTATCGAACTGCCTGATTGTAAAGTTATTGGTTCAACATATCCTCAAACCTGTCACGCTTCCGAAGATGATCGACACCCGATTCCTCACCCTATAAAACGCTCTTTCCGCCCGAGATATACCCACTGATCATACACCCCTGCATCGTCACGGTTGTCGATAATCTCCCCCTCCATCCCGATCGCGCCCATAACCTCCTTTAAGATGATGATCTCCTCCTCCTTATGAACCGTGAACACAAGAAGTCCATTTTCGCGCAACAAAACAGCAGATTCTGACATGATGCGCGCCCAGAGATCCTTATTAAACGGATAGATCGCACCGAGCATGAATCCGATGACACAGTCGAAGGATTCCGCATCAAAGAAGGCAGAAAGTTCTGTTGCGTCCAGAACCACTGACCGGTGCGGGGTAAGCACGCCGTGCTCAAGCCCTTCGCAGATCGCGCATTGGTCAGAATCCATGCAGAACGGATCGCAGCCCAGTTCAGTGAGTGCGATCGTCGCCATCCCGTTGCCGCAGCAGATCTCGAGTGCATCCATCCCCGCGAAATCGGTGTTGCCGGACTGTTCGATGGTCTTTAAAAGTGCCATGAGTCTATCCACACGCGATTCTGAAAATATCTCTGAAAACGATTTTTTTGTGGATATGCACCGGTCACATAGCATCCGGTTCACGAGCATGATCGAATAATACTCGATGATCGCGTCCATGAACTGCAAATCCGTTGTCTCCACGGTTCGGACGCTCCTCGCGTGTTCGCACAAACCCGCGCATAGATCCGTGAAACCCGGATCTTTGCATATCGTGTTTACGAATATCATCCGGAAGTCCTGTCCCTCCGAATTTGCAAGAACTGCGATTCCGAGCAGTTCATCCGGACCGCCTGGTCCGTCCGCGCCTGTTATCCGGATCACTTCACCAAACGGCATCCCGGACCGGACGATCTCTGTGAGCTGGTATCTGGTCAGTTTGCAGGATTTCTGGTCGCTGAAACTCATCTCTATGAGCTGCACGGGCTCATCTGCGATGCCAAGCAGGTCGCTAAAAAGCATGGTGAATGAAATAGCTCCCAAGATATAAAACCACTATCTTTTTCAAGTGAGCGCGCCCATCATTATAAATTATGCGGCTGGTCATGAAATTCGGAGGCGCCTCGATCGCAGATGGTGAGAAGATAAAATGGGTCGCCGAGTTGATAAACCGCTATCGAGACCATGAACTGGTCATTGTGACCTCTGCGCTTAAGAAGGTCACGGACCATCTGCTGGAGCAGGCAGATAGGATATCGGATGCGGGAGACATCGAGGCGGTTCGTGAACTGGTCAAGCATCTGCGAGACGTCCATTACAGGGCGGCGCAGGTAGCAATCAACGACGAGATCACTCTCAATCAGGTACTAATCGAACTGGACAGCCGTATCTGCGAACTGGAGCAGGCTTTGACCGGGATATGCTATCTTGGTGAGTTGACCCGCCGTTCCCGCGATTACATCTCTTCATACGGGGAATTACTCTCATCACCGATCCTATCAGGAGCTCTCCGCTCGATCGGCATCTCTTCGACGCACCTTACAGGCCGAGAGGCCGGGATCATGACCAACAGCGAATACGGGGCAGCAAAACCGCTTGAAGGCACCAATGAGCGGATACGTGAGAGCCTGCTCCCGCTGATCAGCGAGTGCGTCTTCGTGGTCACAGGCTTTATCGCAGAAGACACGTCAGGCATCCCGACAACGCTCGGGCGCGGCGGATCTGATTTCTCGGCATCGCTGATAGGTGATGCGATCGATGCAGATGAGATCTGGTTCTGGAAGGAGGTGTCCGGGATCATGACCGCAGACCCTGATATCGTGCCAGACGCGCGCAACATCCCGCTGATCTCGTACATCGAGGTGATGGAACTCTCGTACTTTGGCGCAAAGGTGCTTCATCCACGTGCGATCGAACCCGCGATCAAAAACGACCTCCCCGTGCGCGTGCTAAACACCTTCGATCCGGATTTCAGGGGCACTCTCGTGGTGAGGGATCAGGAGCGGGGCAAAGAGGTCGTGAAAGCGGTCACCGTCATCGAAAACATCGCGCTGATAAATATATCAGGAGCTGGCATGGTCGGCACCATTGGGGTTGCAGCACGCGTATTTGGCGCACTCGCAGAGGCAGGCGTGAACATTACCATGATCAGTCAGGGATCGTCCGAGGCGAACATCTCGATCGTTGTCGAAGGGTCGCATCTGAACATCGCTGCGGATGCCATCAGGTCAGAGTTCAGAAACGGAGTGATACGCGAGCTTACGATGAACCCGGATGTCAGCGCAGTCGCGGTGGTCGGGGCAGGCATGGTTGGCATCCCCGGCATTGCAGCACGCGTCTTTACCGCGATGGGGGGCGCGGGCATCAATGTGATCATGATCAGTCAGGGATCTTCAGAGCACAACATCTCGTTTGTGGTGCGAAGTGATGGGGCAGAGGAGGCTGTGCGTGCGCTGCATCATGAGTTCGGGCTTGGGCTGCCGAGATCGTGAATGGATGAGCCTGATATATACGCGGATTGATTATTTTCTGGCCAAGCCTGATATTCTGTGCGACGCCTAAAACTCAAGATATGGCGACTGCGAGAGTACAGAGATGCCATCATCTGATAGTTGCAGCACACGCACCTGATTGATGGTGGCTGAGCCGCGGTGTTTCGAGACATGAACCGAGCGCTGTAGGTTGTTTCCGACACGCACCATACCAAGATCGGTGATCGAATCGGAACTGTATGCAATGATCTCATCCACACCGTAGATCGTGCCGCTTGTGACGATACATGTAGCAGTAGCCCTTCGCAGAACATTGAATACGTCATCAACCATACTCTTCAGCCGGTATCTCGATTCTATAGCCAGGAATACGGCTTCCAGCGAATCGATGAATATCAAATCCGGATCTACGTTCTTTATCTTGCTTTCAAGCAACTTCTTAAAACTCTTGATCAGTTCATCAGGTGAGATCTCCACGGTCTTCTGTAGCCGCAGACTCGGATCAGCGATATCGACGAAGATGACCTTACCCTCTTCCTCGAGTTTCCAGAAATCCCAGCCAAACGACGTATACCATTCTCTCTTTATGTATTCAGCCTCTTCTGATGTGAGGACGACCATCCCGGTCTTGCCTCCCTTTACGCCGTTATATATAAACTCTCCACCAAAAGCCGTCTTACCTGTTCCTGACCCGCCGATGACCACGTTCACAGACCCTTCGAAAAAGCCGCCTCCGAGCAGTTCATCGTATCCGGGTATGCCAGTCTCCATCCGTTCCATCTTTCGCTCATCATTCATTACGATTCACCGCATCTTGATTTATACTGCTTGTTGAAATATCTTTTCATGGACATCCCTTCAACTGGTAGATTTGAACCGATCCAATGTAGACGCACTCGAAATAATCCTCGTCCTCAAACTTGTAGAGGCCTCCGCTCTCGTCGTACCGTTCGTGTTCGGCAGCTCCGACGTAGACGTAACTGACATTATATTCATCCAGCAGATCGATTGCAAGAGGTACGTCATGAGTGCGGTAGATCGTATCAGCATCTTTTACCCTCGGTCCGATCTCATCCCAACCGCGCCCCCACATAATTTCGTGCCATCTCCATCCGATGAGAGTCGGCAAGCCAGTAAATGCAGAGACCCTTGAATCGGTGGAGTAACTATCTCTCCCAGGTGCCTCAAGAATGACTGGCGTTCCCGGAATCTCCCTGCGGATCCACGATATCGCCCGATACTCGCCCCTGTCGGACAGATTCAGATACATAGTCCCGTCAAGCGATCGCGGATTGTGATCGAACGATATCCTCTCGGCGGTGATGGTGAGTGAACATATGCCACATGATGCGAAGAGTATGCAGAAGATGATGATCCAGATCGTTTTATTACCGCGATTTCTGCTGCTTCTGCGCTTTAATAGTGATATGCTCCGGTACAGGCAGTATCCGGATGCGATACCCCATAGAATCCAGATCTGTAAGTACAACTTAAATACAGTGTTCATGCGCTCGTTTGGAGCGCTAAAATGATCATCGAGATAGAATATCTCGCAGAAGATTGCAAGCAGCGAGCCTGTCAGTACGAGAACCATAATGAAGCGATCGCTTTTCATATCCTCGTGAACCTCATGAAACAGTAGGTATATACAGAGCAGGGTAAGCGGGATGGTGATGATCAGCGTTTGGAAGAAGATCATGGAGAGCGCGGCTACCGGGATCAGGGCAACCACATACCTCCGGTCAATATCCAGGCGCAAGAACATGAACGAGAATATCAGAAACAGGAAGAGCGCGAATATCTCTATGAAATCGATCAGCAGTGTGTGTTGATACACGATCCCGATTCCGGATCCGGATGCGCCTGCACCCTGAAAATCCAGATAAAACGGCATGAACAGGAGAATGCTCATAACAGCGACGGTTGCGATCGGAACCAACGCATTCCTGATAGATGCGGCGTGGTACTGCTGAACCAGGACGATTGATGTGAAGATGATCAGATATGTCGGATAGTCCCACGCATTCAACTGAAAGAGCGCGCCTATCGCAAGCGCGGACAGGATTATTCCCGCGAGGATACGAGTCCTGCCGATCCCGTATATTGCAATCCCGATTTCGTCAGACCTGTGAATGTTTAGCATTAGCACAAGCACAAGCAACTGAAACGGGATCGAGATGACATGCGGATGCAGATCACCGAAAGTGAAACCGAAGTACGGGAACTCGTTGATCGTGTCCGGTATAATCCTCGTGGACTCCCAGAGCCTGAAGATGTGTTCGTGGCTGCCTGTCTCGAGATTGAGGAGACGCGCCGCCATATCAAATACGATGTGTGCGTTTGCGATGAATACGACAAAGATCATCGTAGATATGCCATACCTGATCTTCTTTGTCAGGTCATACCCGATGCCAAAGGCGGCATTTGCCGCAAGCGCTGCGAACGTGACCAGTCCGAGATTGTACGTGACCGCGGTTGCGATTCCGGAGATCTTGCACGGCACAGCCACGGTCAGGTATCCGAAATAATAGTAGAAATCCAGCAGTCCCCCCGCGAACCACGGATCGTGTGGCGGGAATTGGCTGCTCCGCATGACTGCATTTAAGAATGCGAAGTCCATGAACTTCTCACCGAAGTTGATGATCTCGGGACTGTACACTCGTATTACCAGAAAAACTATGAAAGCTACGAAGAAGACAATTTCATTCCTGATGACCACGTCTCTTCCAACGTGCACCTCGCTTTTTCCGTATATGATGCAAAGCAGTGATAAGGCACAGAGAATCGCAAGAGCAAGTAGAACTGTCCCTCTGCTGAAGGATAGTAGATATGAGAGGAGCCATGCGAGGTACGAGAGTATCAGGATGCCTGCGATCTTTGATATGCAGTATCCGCGGTCAGAGAGATTTTTGCAGACGATCGAGACGATAGGGAATGCTGCCATGCCGATTACGAGGATCAGCGCATACCAGATGATTATCTCGATTAACATGTGGTCTTATATGGCATGGCGTTGAATATCAACACATGTCTATCGTGGAGTCGAGCACTGAACTTGCAGTGCGGTTCGTGATTGAATTGTTCTGGATATATGCGTGCATCTATGCGGTTCGATCGACAAAACTGATCTACTGGAAGCAGTGCTGGTACGTCGTTCTGCTTGGCTGCCTGATACATGCCGCATATATCGTGGTCGTGCTTGCCGAGATTCCGTACGCCGATACGCTTTCCGGAATACTTCGGAACTTCGGGATGGGGATCGTTGCCGTCGGGATCCTGATGATTGCAAAGAGGACGAAGGAGATTATGGGGTAGGATAGATAAGATGCCAACCAGAGCAGATATCTTAATCGAAGCGCTGCCGTACATCCAGGAGTTTGCGGACTCGATCATAGTGATCAAGATCGGGGGCAATGCGATCGTTGAGCCGTCGATCCTCGACGACATCGTCCGCGACGTGATCCTTTTACAGTACATCGGAATCCATCCGGTCATCGTACACGGCGGCGGTCCTGAGATATCAGAGAAGATGGAGCGCCTCGGCAAGAAGGTTGAATTCGCAGGTGGCTTACGCATAACAGATGACGAGACTCTTGAAATCACGCGCATGGTGCTTGTCGGGAACGTGAACACGAGAATAGTCTCGCTAATCGGCAGGTACGGAGGTAAGGGCGTCGGACTTTCAGGGAAGGATGGTAGGTTGATCCTTGCCAAAAAGAAAGCGCCGATGGTCGTTGCTGGAACCAGCGATGAGATCGATCTTGGCTGGGTCGGTGAGACCGAGATTATAAACCCCGAGGTACTGATGATCACATCAGGGCGCGGATATATCCCTGTGATCGCACCGATTGCTGTAGATCTCGCTGGAAACAGTCTGAACCTGAATGCGGATACGGTATCAGGGGATATCGCTGCTGCTCTTCATGCAAAGAAACTGATTCTGCTAACAGACGTGGTAGGGGTGCTTGCGGATCAGTCTGATACGGATACACTTATATCACACATCCCAGTGTCAGAGGTGGACGACCTGACCGAGAACGGCACGATCCGGAGCGGGATGATCCCCAAGATACGGGGCGGAGTCTGCGCGATCCGGGGCGGGGTATCGAAGGTGCACATCATCGATGGTAGCAAGCCGCACTCGCTCTTGCTTGAACTGCTAACCGACGAGGGGATCGGCACGATGATGGATTGAGGCTATCTCTTTTTACACCCCAGGCTTCCGTGCAAGCTCTTCAAAATCCACAATTTTGGCATTATCACATTTACCTTCTTCAATCTGCTCTATAAGGTCTTTATCAGAGAGTACCCCCTCGTTCGCACAATTGACACACATTCGTCCGTATAAATAGTTATCTTCCCGGTTTTATCTGTTCCATACATATCTTTTGCAGCACTCGACAGTTCCACCATATGGATTAATGTGCATTGGGACGATAGATTAAACATCACCCGCACTATGGGCGTGTGGCCTAGCCAGGATAGGGCGGCAGTCTCCTAAGCTGCACATCAGGGGTTCGAATCCCCTCACGTCCGTTTTGTACATAAGAAGGGAGTTTTCATGACTGGAATTATCATATATGCAACCAGCATATATCCGAAATGCAAGAAACTGAAGAGTTATCTGAAATCGGCAGCGGTCGAATACGAAGAGGCAGATATGCCGACACCTGCAGCGCTCACAGAACTGCGCGCAAATGGTGGATTCATAATTGAGGAAATAGCATAGACTGCATCTGCGTAATATGAATTCTTTCACCATCAAGATCAGAGAGCCCGCAGAAAAAAGATTGCGGAAATTTGATAAAAACATCCAGAAACGTTTTGCTATTAAAATTAGGAAATTGAAAGAAAATCCTGATATACATGGTAAACCATTAAGAGGTTCACTTCATGGTTATTGGGAACTATATTTTGAGAATAAAATTAGAATCATGTACTCCATAGATCATAATGAAAAAGTGGTCGTAATCGAAGCTATTAGACATAAAAACGAATTTTAGATTCCAAGTTCCTTTGCAAGTTCCTCGAAATCCATAATTTTAACATTATCGCATTTACCTTCTTCAATTTGTTCCATGAGGTCTTTGTCGGACAATACCTCGATTGTTCGTACCATTGACTCGTATTCGTCCGTAGAAATGGTTACCCATCCGGATTCATGTGTTCCATGCGTTTTATAGGTTCCATATATTTGTGTTGCATCACTGGACATTTCCGATCACCCGACGTTTGAAGATTGTATAATATTGATGATGCTGTCAAGTTAGATAAACCGCAGGGTTAATTCATGATTAAACACATATGTCACACTCAAGATTTGAATCCCATCACGTCCGTTTTATACATAAGAAGGGAGTTTTCATGACCGGAATCATCGTATATACAACCAGCACATGTCCGAAATGCAAGAAACTGAAGAGTTATCTAAAATCGGCAGCGATCGAGTACACAGAAGCAGATATGTCTACGCCGGCAGCGCTCACAGAACTGCGCGCAAACGGAGTGTTCACGATGATGGCGCCTGTTCTGCAGGTCGGAGATTCGTTTCAGATCCTTGAAGAGATGTTTGACGGAGATCGGGTCAGAAAGGACGTGGTAGATGATCTGGTGGGGAACGCACCATGAAACGCCGGTGTCATCCACAAGAGACCGTGCAAAAGACGCTTGACTGGAAGAGCGTGCCGCAGATGTCCAGGGTTCGGACAACGGACGGGCACGTGATGGACTGGGACCGGCACGCAATCGTAGCTCAGCTTTTAAAGGAGACGCAGCTTTCCAAGCGATTTTACAGGATCGATCCAATAACCGAAGAGGAGGCGGAAGAGATTGCAAAAGAGGTGGAGGCGCGCATCAAAAAGATCGGTCTTAAGAACCTATCAGGTCCGCTCGTGCGCGAACTCGTCAACGTAACCCTCCTTGAGCGCGGGCATCCCGAATGGCGAAACATCGCAACGAGGGTAGGGACTCCGGTGTATGACGCGCACCAGATCGATGTGGGTGAAGGGTTCGAAGCAAATGAAAATGCAAATCTTCAAGAGAATGCGGAAACTTCGCATAAGAAGAAGGCAGACAAGATCTCAAAAGAGCAGTATCTGCTATTGCTGCCGCCGAAACTTTCCGATTTGCATCTGAGCGGAGATATTCACATCCACGATCTCGAGTATCTCGGAACGCGCAGTTTCTGTATGGACTGGGACCTCAGGTACTTCTTCTATTACGGGCTGATGCCGGATGGGAGCGGCACGAAGTCGAGTGTAGCAGGTCCTGCAAAGAAAGCAGAGGTTGCAATTCTCCACGCAGTAAAGGCTCTCGGGAGCGCGCAGACGAATTTCGCAGGCGGTCAGGGGTTCTACAACTTTCTGACGTTTCTTGCGCCGTATCTCGAGGGGATGTCCTACGAGGAGATCGAGCAACTGATGCAGATGTTCGTCTACGAGATGACCCAGATGATGGTCGCACGCGGAGGACAGCTCGTCTTCTCGTCTGTCCAGCTGGCTCCGGGCGTTCCAAAGCTCTGGAGGGATAAGCCCGTTGTATACAAGGGAAGAATCTATAACGGCGATCCGGATCAGGCTCCGCTTCGGATGTATGGCGAGTTTGAGCGCGAGGTGCGGATATCGTTTAAGGCGCTGATGAATGTCATGCTTGGAGGGGATTACTGGGGCAAGCCATTTAATTTCCCGAAGCCGGAGATCTCGATAGAGCCCGATTTCATGGGAGAGGACGAAGAGTTTAATGCAAAACATCCCGATCTTCCGACTTATTCCGAACTTTATGATCTCACCTTCGAACTGGCAGCAAAATTTGGCACTCCTTACTTCGATAACCAGATACCGGCGTATCGTGGTGCTGGAGAGGGGATAAGTTGCTATCAATGCTTGAGTAAGGATGAATTAGTACCGATTATCGTTGATGGAAACGTAAAGGTGGATTATATTAGCAATCTCTTCGAGAGGGGTGCTGCGGGTGGCACTCACGTCGATGGCGATGTTGAATTTGCCAGACTCGATGCATCGGCACCAAGTATGGAGTTTGGCAGATTCAGTGTGGATGCGCACCCGTTTAGTGGCATCATGCGCAAGAGATACAGAGGGAAACTATTAAACGTCATCCTTGAATCAGGAAGGCGCATCAAGGTAACTCCTGATCACCCAGTATTCGTCTACAGGTCAGGAGGATTCGAGAAGATAACAACTCGCGAACTCGCCGCTGGAGATTATCTCCCGGTCATGAAACAGACTGGATTTGAGGGCGCTGCTGTGCACAGCATCGACCTTGAGGATATCCTGATCGAGGCAGGATTTGGTGACGCCTCCGGCTCGAGAGCTCGCGTTAGCGAGATAACTGTCAAGAACGGTATGGTCAACATCCTGCACGCCAAAAGAAAGGGACTTCCGAAAACATTTTATATAACTCCCGAATTCGTGCGATTTCTTGGATATTACATGTCCGAGGGGTGCAGCGACCATTCAGGGCGCAGATATTCCGTGCGCCTCTCTTTTGGCAAGCATGAAACAGATCTCATCGATGATGCAAAACAGTGTATAAAGGAGAGTCTTGAAATCGATCCGATCATTTCCATCGAGTCTACCGCTGTAAATGTGACCATCAACAGTAAACTGCTGTATCTGCTTCTGGATGCGCTTGGATGCGGTCACACAGCGCATGACAAATCTGTGCCAGATCTGCTCTACAACGTTGAACCAGCACTTGTCGGGGAGTATCTTCAGGGAGTCTTTGTCGGCGATGGAAATGCTGAATCCCGAGTTAATATTCTTAAACATGAGAGATATGGTGAATACGAATCTCGTGCCAGCACGATTCGCCTCAAACTAGTATCAAAATTAGCAGTACAGAAATTGGTGCTTCTTGCCGGGCGGGTCGACGTGCAGATGAACTATTACGAGCGTATGCAGAAGACCATGCATCCGCAAACGAAAGAATCCTACCTCCTGCCGACGTTCATAGTGAGCGTCACTGCACAGGAGCAGATCCAAAAATTCGAGCAAACGGTAGGATATGGCGCTTCTGCAGTCCATGCAGACCTGAGGAAAACCGCAGGCATATTCACCAGAATCCCGATCGAGGAGAGCGGGCTTGGGTACTCTAACCTAACATACTCGAGCCAGTATCGCTCGGGCGGTTGTCAACACGTAAGCCCGTCGCTGATCGATGCAGACGGAGACGGTGCGCAGATCATCGAAAACATTGTCGGGGGGGACATCCACCCACTCAGAGTCAGGAGAATTGAGGATATCGATTATGACGGCTATGTTTACGATCTGGTGGATGTCTCTGATACGCACAATTTCCCTAACGCGCTCGGTATCATAACAGGAAACTGTTGTGCTTATAATTTCTCCTCAAATTCGGACACCGATTCCGATTTCGATGATAAACTCATCTTTAAGGACGGGAAGCATTTCTCGATGGGGGCGTGGCAGGTCATCTCAGTAAACTGCCCGAGAGCCGCATACCGGGCGAACCACGACGATGAGGCGCTATTTAACGAGTTGAAGCGGATGATGGACATCGCGGTACAGATCCACAAGATCAAGAGGGAATGGATGAATCAGATCGTAGATGCGCAGCGGATGCCGTTTGCTACACAGCGCCCACTGGATCCGGTTACCAGGGAGAAAGGGTCACAGGCGGTCGATCTGGAAGGCCTCGTGTACGAGATCGGTGTCGTCGGCATCAACGAGATGGTAGAGCACCATACCGGGCACCAGTTGCACGAATCAAAGGACGCGTGGAAGCTTGCGATCCGGGCGATGACCGAGATGGAGTTTTACTCAAAGGAGCTAAGCGAAGAGCATGGCATGACGATTGCACTTGCAAGAACGCCTGCTGAGACGACTGTTGGCCGGTTTGCCGTGGCTGACATACTCGATCCCAGATATTCGGAATGTGCAAAAAAGGTGGTCAAAGGCGACATTGATCGGGCGCTTGCAAGCATCCATAAGACAAGGGATCTTCCGATATACTACACAAACGGCACGCACATTCCACCGGGCGCTGGCATCTCGCTTGCAGAGCGTATAGGGCTTGAGCACGTCTTCTTCCCGATCGTGGACGGCGGCAATATCATGCACATATTCCTTGGTGAGAGCACACCCGACCCGAAAGGGCTTCGCGACTTCGCGATGCGGATTGCAAAGAATACGCAGACCGGCTACTTCGCATTCACAAGAGATATGACTATATGCACGGACTGTTCCCATCTCGCGCCCGGGTTAAAGGACGAGTGTCCGAACTGTGGATCAACGAACGTGGAGCAGTTGTCACGGGTTACAGGATATCTCCAGGCGGTATCCGGGTGGAATGCCGCAAAGAAGCAGGAACTCGAGGACCGGAAGCGGTACGGTGAATCGGATATGGTGTGAGCGAATTGTTTCACAAAAACTTAATATCACAACATCGGAATCAATATTTAAGAGGTATAACAACATGGCAAAAATATTAGGAATTGATCTTGGAACCACAAACTCATGTATGGCGACGATAGAAGCCGGCGAAGCGACGATCATACCGAACGCAGAGGGCGGAAGAACAACGCCATCGGTGGTGGGCTTCTCAAAGACCGGGGAACGTCTGGTGGGGCAGATCGCAAAGAGACAGGCAATCTTGAACCCGGAACGGACGATCTCCTCAATCAAACGGCATGTCGGTGAGAAGGGTTACACCGTAAACATCGACGGAAAGGACTATAAGCCACAGGAGATCTCTGCAATGATCCTTCAGAAGATGAAGAGTGATGCAGAGGCGTATCTCGGGGAGACGATTACGGAAGCAGTGATCACAGTGCCCGCATACTTTGACGACTCCCAGCGGCAGGCGACAAAAGATGCCGGAGCGATAGCAGGGTTCGATGTGAAGAGGATCATCAACGAGCCGACCGCGGCGGCATTTGCTTATGGGATCGACAAGACCGAGGGCGAGCAGACCGTGATGGTGTACGATCTCGGGGGCGGCACATTCGATGTCTCGATCCTGGAACTGGATCCAAGCATCGGCACATTCGAGGTCAAATCAACATCCGGAGACACGCATCTTGGCGGGGACGACTTCGATCAGGATATTGTGGATCATATCGTAGCCGAATTCAAAAAACAGGAAGGAATCGATCTTTCCAAGGATAAGTCAGTGATGCAGAGGCTCACCGATGCGGCTGAGAAGGCGAAGGTCGAACTGTCCACGGTGGTCACAACCGACATCAACCTGCCGTTTATCACGGTCGGTCCGGACGGGCAGCCAAAGCATCTGGAGATGACTCTCACACGTGCAAAGTTCGATGAATTGACCGCTGACCTTGTGAACAAGACAGTGGAACCGATGGAGGATGCAATCAAGAGCGCGGGGCTCTCGAAAGAGAAGATCGACCGCGTGCTCCTTGTCGGAGGCGCAACCAGGACACCAGCAGTCATTGCTGCGGTCGAGCGGGTCACCGGAAAGAAGCCGTACAAGAACATCAATCCGGATGAGGCAGTCGCAACGGGTGCTGCAATCCAGGGCGGAGTGCTTTCGGGTGATGTCAAGAAGGATGTGCTGCTACTGGACGTGACGCCGCTGACACTCGGCATCGAGACGCTTGGCGGGGTTGCAACGCCACTTATCGAGCGGAACACAACGATACCGACAAAGAAGGGCCAGATATTCTCAACAGCATCTGCCAATCAGCCTTCGGTCGAGATTCATGTCCTGCAAGGAGAGCGCGGCGTCGCATCTGCAAACGAGACGATGGGCAGATTTATGCTCGACGGCATCCCTCCTGCGCCCAGGGGAATCCCGCAGATCGAGGTTACCTTCGATATCGATGCAAACGGCATCTTAAATGTGACTGCGAAAGATCTTGGTACAGGAAAGGAGCAGTCGATCACGATCAAGAAGCCAGGAGGACTATCTGATGAAGAGATCAAGCGGATGGTCAGGGACGCAGAGGATCACGCTGAAGAGGATAAGAGCGTGAAAGAGGCGGTCGAAGCGAAGAATACTGCTGAAGCTCTCGTAACCTCGGCAGAGAAGACCCTCGAAGAGGCAGGCGATCTTGTAACAGCTGAACAGCGAGAAACGGTCGAGAAAGGTATAGAGGAACTTAAAACTGCGATCGAGGGTGCGGACACAGAAGAGATGAAAAAGAAGACCGAGGAACTGACAGAAGCTATCTACCCGGTCGCTGCTGCAATGTATCAGAAAGGTGCGGAGGCTGCACAGGCGGCTCCCGAAGGCGGAGCGGGAGCAGGATCTGCAGAAGCAGGCGAGGAAGACGTGGTTGACGCAGATTACGAAGCAGTGGATAAGGATAAATGAGACCCTCTCGAAACATCAGTTTCTCATCCATATCGGTCATCGATGACCCGTTTAGCTGGGCTTGCGGCCTCGAGGATATTGGCTTTGGCGGCTGGGAGGTTGTGCACGAGGGAACGCAGGCTCTCGATAGCCAGAACCTTGCACAGATGCGGAAGGTCTGTGAGACGACAGACCTTGCGATAACGATCCATCTGCCGTTTTCAGACCTGAACCTTGCCAGCCTGAACTATCCGATCTGGGATGAGGTACTTCGGCAGTTAACGTCATGTATCCGGGTTGCGTCAGAGTTTTCAGACCTGATGGTCGTGCATCCGGGTTACCTCTCGCCGCTCGGGATGCAGATTCCATATCTTGCATGGCAACAGAACATCGCAGGGCTGCAGCAGCTCTGCGACTCTGCAGGTGACCTCGGCGTCAGACTCGCTGTCGAGAACATGCCGAGGATGGAGCTAATCTTTGGGAAAGAACCGGATGAGATGGCTGGCATGATCGAACTTGTGGACCGGGAGAATCTCGGTATGACGCTTGATGTCGGACATGCGCACACGAACGGGGTACTCTCAGAGTTTCTCGGGATGAAAGAGATCGTGCACGTCCATATCCATGACAACAATGGCAGGAGGGATGAGCATCTGCCGATCGGAGAGGGCACGATTGCGTGGGCGGATGTGATGGGTGAACTGTATAAACGGCACAGCGGGTGCAGGTTTGTGATCGAGGCGCGTAATCTCGAGGAGGGGGAGGCGAGTCTTGCGTACTTGCAGGGGGTGGTGTGATGGTGCGCACATACTGTCGGGACCCGTTGATTGATCTTCCGGAGCGTCCTGCCCTTCGGATTCTGAAAAAATAGGGGCGATGTGCTTTGAGTGAACTCGAGGAAGAGCTGTGGATGGGGTGAAAGATCGTGAGGCGACCGGATGGAGGGAACGCATGGGATATACTCAGAAAGTACGCGGGAACGGTTGAAGGACCGGAAGATTGGTCAGAAGAGCACGATCACTACCTGTACGGTGTTCCCAAGCGGAAGATGGGATAGATATGATGCTGACTTTTTCGGCGCTGCTCAAGTCCAAAGGATTCGAGGATGTGTTTTTAACAAGCAGGTATAAGTATAGAGATTGATATGAAAAGAGTTCCCCATCCTATACCATACCAAGGGAGTAAACGAAACATATCCGGAACAATATTATCATTCTTCCCGCACCGGTTTGACACATTGGTTGAACCTTTTGCCGGCTCAGCAGCGGTTTCGCTTGCTACTGCTTCTCATGGGAAGTCACACAGATTTCATATAAACGATTTAAATAAACCTTTAATGGATCTTTGGAATGAAATCATTACAAATCCCAGTGGCATTTCTGATGGATATGAAACCCTCTGGAATGAACAGAAAGGCAGGGAAAAAGAATTTTACTTTATAGTTCGTGACAAATTTAACAGTACCGGAAGACCTGATTATTTTCTTTATTTATTAGCCAGATGTGTGAAAGCTTCTATCCGATATAATTCCAAAGGCGAATTTAACCAAAGTCCGGATAACAGAAGAAAGGGGCGTCATCCTGACAAAATGAGGAGTGATATATTTGTGGTATCATATTTATTGCGTGGCAGAACGATCATAACCCATGATGATTATAAAAACATTTTAAAAAAAGTTTCAAAAACAGATCTGGTTTATATGGACCCCCCGTATCAAGGTGTGTGCACTGGCAGAGACCCCAGATATTATAATGGCATCGATTTTGATGATTTCCTATCCCAGATAGAAAAACTGGCCAGACGCCGCATATCATTTATACTGAGCTATGATGGTCGCAAGGAGGGGAAAACATACGGTAAGGAAATTCCCACGGATATCGATATTCAGCGAATGGAGGTAAACGCGGGTCGTTCAACCCAATCCACGCTACTGGGCAGGAATGAGATAACTTATGAGTCGATCTATCTCTCTGGAGATTTGGTTAAACGTCTTAATATGCCACCGGATAAAATTTTAAGCAAGGTAATCCCCTACCGCGGTACTAAACAAATGGCACTGCCCTTAAACAGAGATTAAGTATGGCTAATAAAGATGTGTCTGAAGAACTTGCTGAACTTTTGACGTCACTTCTAAGTAAGCGAGCAAGGGTTGTCGTTAAACACATCAGCGAGCACGGATTTATAACAACTGAAGATTTAGAGAGTGAATATGGTTATAAGCACCCTCCAAGAGCTGTACGTGATGTTCGTGAGGCGGGAATACCAATAGAAACATTTACAGTTAAATCTTCGGATGGACATAATATCGCTGCATATCGTTTCGGTGATTTGTCTAAGATCGATGAAGATAAATTTGGTGGAAGAAAAACATTTTCAAAAAAGTTTAAACAGGAACTTTATGAGAGTGGTCATGGACGTTGTGCAATTTGTATGGGGAGACATCATTCAAGATACTTGCAGATAGATCATAGGATACCTTATGAGATTGCAGGAGACCGCAACAGCCAGAATAAGGATTCAGAAGACTATATGTTGTTGTGCGGTTCATGCAATCGGGCAAAGTCCTGGTCATGCGAACATTGTACCAACTGGCTAACTGAAAAATCCGATAAAATCTGTTCTAACTGTTATTGGACACATCCTGAGAATTATATCCACATAGCTTTGAGAGAGATACGGCGTCTCGATATAATCTGGGACGAAGAAGATGTGGCGATATATGATAAGCTGAAAACAGTAGCCAATAGCCACGGTCGCCCAGTACCAGATTATGTCAAAAAAATAATTAAGAAGCATCTTTTAGATAACCGCAACACATCCCCATGACCCCAAAATCACAGAAATGGATGCAACTCCCACGCAACATCGCGATCGGACACGGTATCATAGCCGACACCGCCCGTATATGCACCGAACTCAAACTGGGCAAGCGCGCCATCATCGTAACCGGCAGAAAGACGCGAGAGATTGCTGGCGAGTCCGTAGCAGACATACTCAGCAATGACGGATTCGCAACAGACATCGCAATCGTCACGAACGCTGACCAGGAGAACATAGACAGCACAGTAACCGCGGCAGAGAACGCCTCCTTCCTCGTTGGAGTCGGCGGCGGCACAGTGATCGATGTCGCGAAACTCGCATCGACGATGCTCGATATCCCGTTTCTGAGCGTGCCGACAGCAGCAGCGCACGACGGCATCGCATCGATGCGTGCATCGATCGCCCGCGATGGCGACACGGTCTCGGTTCCGGCGCAGGCGCCACTGGGGATCATCGCGGACACAGGGATCATCGCCCGGGCTCCGCATCGTTTCCTTGCATCGGGATGTGGCGATATCGTCTCGAACTACACCGCGGTTCTCGACTGGGAGCTTGCGCACCGGCTCAGAAACGCGCCATACAGCGAGTATGCTGCCACACTGTCCCGGATGACTGCGCAGATTGTGATGGACCGGGCAGAGACGATCAAACCGGAACTTGAGGAATCTGCAAGGCTTGTTATTAAGGCACTTGTCTCAAGCGGTGTTGCAATGAGCATTGCCGGCTCATCCATGCCAGCATCCGGATCAGAGCATAAGTTCAGCCACGCACTGGACGAAATCGCGCCTGAACCAGCCCTGCACGGCGAGCAGTGCGGCGTCGGCACAATCATGATGATGTACCTGCACGGCGGCAACTGGCAGCAGATCAGGGCTGCGCTGCGAACGATCGGTGCGCCAACGACTGCCGCAGAACTCGGGATCCCTGGCCAGTGCATCATCGACGCGCTGGTTCATGCATCAGAGATCCGTCCCGAGCGATATACGATTCTCGGAGCCGGGCTTACCCGGGACGCGGCAATGAACGTGGCGCGGATTACGGAAGTCATTGGTTGATTTTTATTATGCACGTTTACTTATCGTTTCTTTTTTTAAAGTTATTTATTTTAATTTTGTCATATCATAAATAATATATACTGTTAATAAGACAGAAAGTGACAGTAAAAGTAGGACCACAACAGCAGGAATTGCGCTAACAATGTCCGCGCATCCATTAAGCATTAGTAAACAAATCATCGCAGTAACTATTGTGGCAATATTTGGGATTATAAACGTAAGAAGTCTTGTTTTGCAAAAAGGAGGGTGATCTTCTAATTCTTTCAATCTGATCCTGGTGGATTCGATCGGACCGGGTGTTTCCGGATGGCGATTCAATTCATTTAATCGATCTTCGACTCTCCATTTCTCTCCTTTCCACTGCTCAACACGAAAGATTATGAACATGCCAACGATTCCAATGATGGTTGCTACACACTGAGCAGCAGTCACAAATATGGTTTCAGCCAAGGGTTTCTCGATAATCAAAGAAATGTAACACATAAAATAATCCTAAATCTTTTTCCATGGACAGTTATCGTGCATTTGCTGCATAATGCCGTCTCCAATTCGTCGTAGCTCATCAAACCTTTCTTTTGTTATCGGCTGCACATCGTTACATTCTAAAAACGTCTTCTCGATATCATCTATGTCAAAGACTCTCAGAGTAGACTCGCGCTTTTCGCAATATTTGTCAATAAGAGATATTATATTATCCCAATTATCTTCCAATCTGCAAGATCCTCGCCGCAACGATGTTAATATAAAAAATTTGCCGATCAGGTACGTGTCAAGATTCATGTAATTTTCTATAATACGTTTTAACCTCTCCCAACTATCATTTTTAATGTAATCTTCTAAAACAAGACAATAAATTGCATCAGGACAATTTGAGATGCCTTCTTTTACATCCATAGCTGAAAAAGAGTGTGGATACCTTTTAAGCTCAGGTAGATGGGTCTTATAGAAAAACAAAAAAAATTCGTAGAAATCATTTTTAAGAAATTTAATTAAATTCTTACTAGCATCGAACGTAGAAAGACATTTTTGTATGTTTTCACTTATATTAACAACTTCAACAAACACACCCTCGTTATGTGATAGAATATCGATGCGTTCCTCTTCTCTTGTTAAGTCTGCATATTTGACAAGTCCTTTTAGGAAATCTCGCGCCGACATATTTAATAGATGAAGAAGCGATAGGCATATATAGGTTAATGTGTAGGTTAGGTTACTCAACATAAACAATCTGTAAACTATCGCAGAAGGATTGAGCCGCCATGACGATGAATGAAGACCAGATGGAAAAAAGTATCGATCTCGCGACCGAAGGATTCGATGCAGTAAAAAACAAGATGTTGGAAGCAGAGGTCGAGGAGGATATGTTAATTTCAGTCCATGCTTTAGATTTGATGTTTTCAGCCGCAATAATAAGAAAAGATATTGGATTTTTCCAAACTGTTAAAAAAGAGGTGGGAGGTGTTATCAGACATTTCTATAAGAACGATAAGAAACGATTGGTTGGTAGACTGGAAGCAATGGAGGATATCGCCTATCTGCTTGCAGGTAACATTCCCAATAAAAAAAAAGTTGATTTTGTCAAGAGTGGTAGACTAAGAGATAAAATAGCATTAATTTTGCATAGGAAGGCATCACTATATATGAGCGAACTTCAAAAAGAACTCACAAAAGAGATAGGGTACGGTGTTAGCATGTCGTCACTATCTCAAATTATTAAAAGGATGGTTGATAATGACATCGTTCATACCGCCAAAGAAGGTAACAAAACATTTTGCAGATTAACAGTCGAAGGCGAACTCGTTGCTCAAGAGTTGTCAGAACCATTGTTGCACGTAGATGAATTCGAGGAGATATTACAGAGTATTGCACATCATCCAGAGGCTGATACGTCGGATTTATCAATTAAACTTGGTGTTCCTGATGAAATTATTCAGCGAGTTACGGATGTCTATTTATCTAACATTCCTTCAATCGATTATCGACGGTTATCAGAGGGAGTTGCCCAAAATCTTTTGGAACGATCGGTTATTCATATTGGTCCGGCGAAATACATTGCTAATAATCCACAGAGCATACCACATATGAATCTGTATGGGTGTGCATCCAAGAGTAATGAAGCAACAGCATATAGTCACTTGATGGGGCATAATTACTCAAAGGAAAACATTCCTGAAAAATCAACACGTGATAATTTTTTGGGGCTATACACTCGATGATTGACATGGCAGAGACTAATTCAATAGATGATGAAATCATAAAAAAGGTCAAGGAGGATATGGCTATGTACATATCCACAAAGGATTTAATCAAACAAGAATTTGATGAACTTTTCTTACAAAGTGTAAGGGGCGAGGACATCTCATTTAAAATCTCCAATTTAACTATAAAAATTCCTGATCAGTTTCGAATTATTTCTGCTGTGTTCCAGTCATCTGATGATAGTGATGCGATTTTCGATATTCTTGCAAAGGCTGGACAGTCAGAAGACGTTATCCAAGAGTTAATGGATTTTAAAAGACGTTATTCCAAAGTATTAAAACCAGAATTTGATAGATGTTTTTTAAAAACTGCTGAAAACCGTATCAATAGTTGGACAAATGTTTCTAATAGAAATTCTATGGATATGGACCGAAACATACCGATGATAGACCTTATAATACACTCTTACGGCAGAGAAATTCTTCACATCAGGGATGATGTAGATGATATTCTATATCTATCGGCATCGCTTATGGGCACGGTAATCGAATCCATGGAAATCTGCACGGAAGACGGTGTTTTGATAGATGATTCGACCACTGAAAGTATGCGTGACCATTTGTCTAAAATCAATAGGCAACTGAATGAGTTAAACAATCTCATAGAGAAAATGCCTGTGAATGAAGTTAATATTTCGGACTGATTAATTTCAATACAAAAAAATAAAAATGGATATTGATCTTCTCTTATTTCGTCATAAAAAATCACACCAGCAACGTTTGTTAGCGGTGATTCACCCACCTTGTTAAGATATATATTACATTAAAGTAGTATTGCATACAATGAATATAATTATAGTTGTATGTGGATGGTGGTATAGTCAGCCACGAAGCGCGATCTTGATGTACCTACACGATGGCAACTGGCAGCAGATCAGGGCTGCGCTGCAAACAGTCGGTGCGCCCACGACTGCTACGGAACTCGGGATTCCTGACCAGTGCATCATCGACGCGCTGGTTCATGCATCAGAGATCCGTCCTGAGCGCTACACGATTCTTGGGGCGGGGCTTACCGGGGATGCTACAATGAAGTGGCGAGGATTATAGGAGACCTGCGTGCCCGGCTCGAGCGCGTGAGAGTCACCACGAACCTGGCGGACGTTTGTCGGACGACCAGTCCCGCAGGTCTGGCAAAAGCATATATCGCCGCAGCAGCAGACCGTACTCTATGCTCACCATCGACGGCTCGTTCGGGGAGGGCGGCGGGCAGATCCTGCGCACATCTGTTGCCATGGCTGCGATAACAGAAACGCCTGTGCGCATCAGAAACATCCGCAGCAACCGCCCAAATCCTGGGCTTTCTGCACAGCACCTGACCGCGATAGAAGCGGTGGCGTCGCTTACCGGTGCAGAAGTTTCAGGTCTTTTAATCAGGTCTACAGAGGTGACCTTTGCTCCAGGAGAGATCAGGGGTGGGGCATACCGCCTGGACATAGGCACAGCAGGAAGCATTTCGCTTCTTCTCCAGTGTCTGATCCCTGTTGCACTGCATTATCCGGAAACGTCGGTCTTTGATATCACTGGTGGAACCGATGTGAAATGGAGTCCGCCGATCGACTACCTGCGGCACGTCACGCTGCCAGCACTCGCGCTTGCCGGGTGCGGTGTGGAGATCGAGGTGTTGCAGCGTGGCTATTATCCGCGTGGGGGCGGGCAGATCAGGGCTGAGATTACACCCTCCCGGATTATGGGGGTTGATTTTGACAGAACTGGTGCGAACACAGTTTACGGGTGCTCTCATGCATCAGGACTTCCTGAGCACGTCGCAAAAAGGCAGCGTGATGCTGCTGCCACCAGACTTGAGGTGCGCGGATATGCCGCGGACATCATAACCGAGCATAACCCTGCCGCACCGGAAGGCGGCAAGGGTGGCAGGGGTAGCAAGGGTGGCAAGGGCAACAGGAGCGGCAGGCGTGGCAGTGGCAGCACAGGAAGCGGAATCACTCTCTGGCGCGGTCTTATGGGCGGATCTGCGCTTGGAGAGCGCGGAAAGCCGGCAGAGATGGTCGGATCCGGTGCAGCAGACCGCATCATCAGGGAACTGGACTCCGGTGCGTCGGTGGACGTTTATCTGGCGGATCAACTGATTCCGTACATGGCTATCGCAGGGTTCGGGTCGTTCACCGTGCGGGAGTTATCATCCCACACGAAGACGAATATCTGGGCGTGCGAACAATTTACAGACGCTAAATTTGAGATAGAATCGATTGATCAGAACATCAGGGTCGCCTGCCGATAGGGTGATCGATATCTTTTTCCCATAGTACGGCGAATAGGTTTATAACCACTCTGTTCCATGGTAGATGGTGCGTGTTTCAGAGCGTGGTGTCTTTACACACAAGAAATAAGAACAGGAGGCGATGATTATGAAGATAGCTGAAAAAATGATACGGGATGTCATGACGCGCGGGGTGACGACTGTCACTCCAGATACACATATCAAGGAGATTGCAGAGAGGATGGCAAACCAGTGTTTATCCGGAGTGGCAGTGATCGGTGCGCAGGGGGATGCGCTTGGATTCATATCAGAGATGGACCTGGTCAAGGTGCTGCACAAACCGGATCTTAAACAGTTGACCGCAGAGGATATTATGTCTTCACGCTTGATTGCGGTTGCGCCGGATGCCCCACTGGGGCGAGCAGCGAAGATCATGAGCGATGGACACATCCACAGACTGCTGATACTGTCAGAAAAAGGCGTTGGCGCGTCACAGCGACCGGTCGGGATACTGTGCACGAGCGACATCGTACGAGAGGTTTCGAAAGCCGGGTAATTCGGGCATCCACTGAAGCAACAGCATCGGAGTCGTTTGCCTACTCACTCATCACCATGAGCGCGACATGCGGACATGCAGTCACACAGGTTCTGCACTGGATGCACTTCGACTCGTCCATCGCAACACTCCAGTCATCTTTAAATGAGAAGACCTGAACCGGGCAGACACTGATGCATGCACCGCAGTGCACGCATTCGGCATCGTCCCGGATGATCGGGTGTTCGAGTACAGAGACTGATGCTCCCTGACGTTCGAATGCGGTCGCAACGCGGGCGCAGGAGTTAGCAGGCACCTCAAGCACGATCTCGCCGCTCGTTGCATCGATGTTTGCGCGGTCGACATTGATCTCGACGCCGGTTTCAAGAATCGCTCTCGCAATCACAGGATCGTGAACCGCCGATGAAACGTGTATCATCATCTTCATATTATCACCCTTGTCATCATCTCAACCATCTGTTACCGTTGTAAAAGAAGTTTTCGAGTGGGAGTTAAGTTGTTTTTTACACAGTATTACCAGAACCGGTCAATATCTCTGAAAATTCTATGCGGAAAAAGTCATCATCGCTGGCTTTGGGGGGGCGATCAGGGCGGTTTAAGGGCTTGCCAGAAAATAACCTGTTAAAATTCGTATCCTCCTCCCATCTATCCATCCGTGATAAAATCGGAAAAGGGATCGTGAATGGCACGAATAAGAAAATTGTACGGACGTCATGGATGGTTCGATCATCAACATCTTCGTTTAGCACGCCATCCTCAAGCGTAAGCACCTCACTTTGCAGATTATCATCCAGGTCATGCCAGAATGCCGCGAAATTGGTAGCACCCCATACCAACTCCAGATTCGATGCGGAGATATTCACAACGTCACTCGCACCTCGAGTGTCTCCGCGCTCGCGGGCATGAGAGGCGCCACAACCACAAGCGCGATCATTACAATAATTCGTCTGTTCATTTTTACACCTCCTTATGCGGATTTTAAATCGACATTCACGGCATTTACATCCACCCCACATAAATTTATCTTCGCACCGGGGCTGCCACGTCCTCTGGTGCTGACCGCCATTCTGCGGTAGGAACCGAATCCCGGCATCACATTCACCCCATTCTCCGAGTACTTCTATCTATCCGGATACTTCTATCTATCCGGATGTTTGAGGATTAAACATGGCCCAATGGCAGAGGGAATATCATAATCGATGAAACCAGATACGAAAACGATTCCCCAAACTGAATGTCGAGATTGATCATTCCGAGATCAATCGGCGGCTTAGCGATCTGACCGAACGGTTCAATGTCCCGATCGCAGAGGAAGAACGAAGCGTCGTCAGCTACTTCCTGTATGAACATAAGCTCGAGAGGGATATTTACGGCATGTCGCAGGGAGTGACATCATCCGCGTATGCGTGACGGTGCACGAGCACCGCCAGCATCGCAAGTACTATTTCAGTTCGATTTTTCCGACCGCAGCCTGCAGGATCATGAGCGCATCTGCTGATGTGAGCTCACCGTCTCCGTTCATGTCGCCCCACTTTCGCCCGATGCCATCTGAGTTCACCCAGTAATCCGATGGGGTGCTGTTATCCGCATCCCATACATCAGGCACGCCGTCACCATCCTTATCATCAGCCGGGATGGTAGCGGGCGGTGTGGGCTCTTCACCGCCGATGGTGCGCTCGACGAACGGGTAGAATCGGATGGCAGTGTCGTCATCCGCGGTCTTGAAGTACATGTTGTCCATGATGTGTTCAGTACTGCCCGTATCGAGATCGATAACGTACTCGTCGTTCGTGAGGACGACTTTGGTGGCACTTGCGGTCATCACTTCCATGACACCGTGGGTCTGACTGGTCTTGATCTCCAGAACATCATCATCGATCAGGAAGACGTACATCAGTTGTGCATAACTGATATCTCCTTTAAAGACCACATCAACGTAGCAGGAAAATACAGGAATACTTTCTTCTCCTCCGATGTCCGTGGTGTATGTGTAGACACGCTCCTGCGGGCCATAATCGGTATTGATACACTTTAGACTTCCATCCAATGGAGCGTCGTTCTTGAATAATTGAAGTGTTATCGCATCACCACTGTCTGCGATGCTCGTCAGTTCAAGCGCAAAACCACTGCCAAGATCCCATTTCTCGCCAGTGAACAGTGTTTTCCTGTCATCACCCTCGAACTCGAGCAGAAGTTTGCAGAGTTTGTCGGCATTACCATCGATTGCCACATACTCCCTGCCCATCCAGCCCTCGATGAAGTATCCGCAGTCACCACCCGTGTTATCGCTTTCAACGCACAGCCCTATCGGCTGTTCCAGATAATCACTAAAACACAGTTCCATCACTGTTTGATTATCTCTGAATGGATCTCCTTCATTTGCGTGTAGTTCATACTCCTGAAACACCGGATGAGTGGCATATACCAAACTGCCTTCATCAATGGTTCGATCATCGGTGCTGAAGTCCAGTGTAGGCTGACCGACCCAAGTATTTGCCAAGATCGTCAGACTCTCGGTCTGCAGATTGTCATCCATGTCATACCAGAAACCAGCAAACGAGCTGTAATCCCATATATACCCCTGCTTATATGCCGGAGTACCTGAAGGCGTATTGATGGTAAGTGTGGGGTTAGCCGCATCCAGTTCTTCGATGGTGCCGCGAACCTCGTAAGTGCCAGGTTCGGTGTACTCAACCATCGGGTAGAACCTGATCGCATTGTCATCGTCAGCAGTCTTGAGATACATGTTGCCCATGATGTGTTCGGTGGTGTCTGTATCAAGATCGATGGTGGTCTCATAGTTCGCGAGGATAACCCATGTCTTGCTTGCAGTCTGCACTTCCATAGCACCATACGTATCACTGACATCGATCTCCAGCACATCATCGTCGATCAGGAAAACATACATAATCTGCACGATATTGGAGTCTGGACCCCTAAATACAGCATCCACGTAGCATGAGAAGACTGGAATCTCTCCCTCGTTTCCAATGTCTGCGACGTATGTATATACACGATCCTGACGAGTACCGGCGGCGGTTGTTATCACCTCTTTGTCGAGTTCCTTATCATCCTTCTTCAGCGTGAACCATACCTTGTCACTACTGAGGTTGATATGGTTAGCGGTAAGAGAAAATCCACCACCGAGATCCCACCCCTCGTTGGTTGCCAGCATCTTTTTGTCATCGTCCTCAAACTCCACCAGAAGTTTGCAGAGTTTGTCGGCATTGTTATCGATTGCTACATACATTTCCCCCATCCAGCCTTCGAGGAAGTAGCCGCAGTCCCCGCCTGCATTATCACTTTCAACGCACAAACCTATGCGCCCATCTAGATAAGTGTTTTCCATCGCTGTTGCAGTCGTTCTGTCGGGGTCTGCTTCATTCTCGTGGAGTTCATACTCATGAAACACCGGCTGAGTTTGGTACCTAAGAGTGCCTTCATCGAGCGTCCGATCATCGCAGTCAAAGTTCAGTGTAGGATTGTTACAATAATCCGTAGCAGTAATCGTCAGCGTCTCGGTCGCCAGACCATCATCCAGATCGCACCAGAAACCAGCAAACGAGCTGTAATTCCATACTCGGTCATAACCAAGTGTGGGGTTAGCCCCATCCAGTTCTACGATAGTGCCGCGCACCTCAAGTGTCTCCGCGCTCGCTGGCATGAGAGACGCCACAACCACAAGCGCGATCATTACAATAATCCGTCTGTTCATTTTTACACCTCCTTATGCGGATTTTAAATCGACATTCACGCCATTTGCATCCACCCCATATAAATTTATCTTTACACCGGAGCAGTCACGTCTTCTGGTGCTGACCGCCATTCTGCGGTAGGAACCGAATCCCGGCATCACATTCACCCTATTCTTCGAGTACTTTTATCTATCCGGATGTTTGAGGATTACACATGACCCAATGGCAGAGGGAATATTATAATCGATGAAACATCCGAACAGATACGAAAACGATTCCTCGAACTGAATGTCGAGATTGATCATTCCGAGATCGAGCGGCGGCTTAGCAATCTGACCGAACGGTTCAATGTCCCGATCGCAGAGGCAGAGCGAAGCGTCATCAGCTACTTCCTGCGGGAACACGGGATCAAGCGAGCGGACTATAATGACATTCCAGAGGGTGCGGTATCGTCCACGTGGATAACCGATATCAACCAGAGCGAACAGTGGGTCAATCCGAGTGCAAAGATGGTGGGAAAAATGCCGATATCCAATATAATCGAAGAGATCAAATCATCTAATAGCTATGAGGGTCAGATTGTACACATGGAAGATACATCTTTTAAGGATCCGGAACACGCATCAATTGAACTAAAGCCTTTGATAAACTTCGCATTAAGCCAGATGGGGATAGAACAACTATATAGCCATCAGGTAGAAGCCGTCGAGCATGTCAGAGCAGGGGAGGATATTGTTTTGGTGACGAGTACGGCCAGTGGAAAGTCACTCGCATACATGCTCCCAATCTTTGAGGCGGTCATGAATGATCCGAATGCAACCGCTCTTTATATCGCTCCGCTTAATGCGCTGGTCAATGATCAGTATAAAAATTTCGTCGAATTCAGAGATGAACTTGGCATAGATTCGGAAATTAACAAGTACATCGGCACGATGAGCAGTGATGAAAAAAAGGCAGTAAGATCTGGAAATCCACAAATCATTCTTACAAACCCCGAGATGATCCACCTGAGTTTTCTGCAATGGCATCGTATCTGGAAGAGATTTCTTTCAAACTTGCAGTATATTGTAGTAGACGAGAGCCATTATTACCGGGGTGTAATGGGCAGCAACATGGCGAATCTCCTGAGAAGACTTAATCGCGTATGTGCGTATTATGGTGCGCATCCGAAGTATATCTGCTGCTCAGCCACCATAGGAAACCCCGGCGAGCACACAGGTGCTCTGATTGGCAGAAAAGTTACTGTAATTAACAGGGACGGCTCTGGCAGAGGTCCTCAGAAATTTATCTTCTGGAACCCATCCAGATATATCAACGAGTGGGGTTTTAACGTCAGGAAAAGCAGTTTCACTGAGTCGCATAAACTTTTCAGCGCGTTCATATTGTACGGACTTCAGACAATTGCCTTTACCCGGTCGAGACAAGGCGTGGAACGAATGTATGTAGCAGCTAAGCGCAGCCTTCGTGAAAAAGAATTGCATGACTTGGTGGACAAAATTTCCCCCTACAGAGCGGGGTATTTCGGCAAAGAACGCGAGGGCATCGAGAAGAAGCTGTCTAATGGAACTCTCCGCGGAGTTATATCAACCAACGCACTTGAACTTGGTATAAATATCGGCGGGCTGGACGCATGTATCATCGATAAATATCCAGGCACCATCATGAATACAAGACAGCAGGCAGGGCGAGCTGGAAGGGGTGATAAAGAGAGTGTTGTTGTGCTGGTGGCAGGTTTAAACGCTCTTGATCAGTACTATATGCGATATCCAGGGGAGTTCTTCGGCACGAGTAGCGAAGAGGCGGTACTCAACGTATCAAACCCGTATATTCAAGCGGGACATATCCTGTGCGCGGCAAATGAGATACCATTCACAGAAGAAGATGAAAAATACTTTGGAAGCGGGTCAACAAGGACGATCGAGATGCTTGAGGCAGAAGGGCTCTTAACAGGAGATGAAAGCAAGTCAGCAGTGAACCCAAACCCCCATATGCAGGTCTCCATCCGCGGTATAAGTCAGGATACTTACTCAATATTCACATTCAGCGGTGGGCAGCGTATTCCAATCGAGAAGGGGATTGAAAAGGCGATGGCATTCAAGGAAACTTTTGAGGGTGCCATATACCTGCACATGGGCACACCATATCGGGTCATCAAGCTTGACCACGACAAGAAAGAGATACATGCCGAAGAAACAAAAGCAGAATATTATACTAAAGCATCATTCACTTCTGATATATCTATAAAAGAGAAATATACGGAGAAAACCCTGCCATCATGCAGGGATGCGAAGGTTGGTCTTGGAGACGTTGAGGTGGTAGAGCAGGTGACCGAGTACAAGAAATACAAGTATTTTAGGGATATTGTGCTGGAAGCATGCCTTTTAGATATGCCGAAACTCTCTCTTGAAACTGTAGCCCTCTGGATCGAACTTCCCGACAGATTTACGAACCTTGTTGAAGAATATGATCTTGATTTTGCAGGTGGCATCCACGCTATCGAGCACGCCATGATCGCGATGTACCCGCTGCGTCTTTTAGCGGACCGGAATGACGTGGGCGGCATAGCAACGCCCGACCACAACGACCTCAGCGGAAAGTCGGGGATATTCGTATATGACGGACATCGTGGTGGTGTGGGTTATGCAGAAAGAGGATATGAAATAATAACCGATATTCTCGAGGTTACTCTGAAAGCCGTTGAAGGCTGTCCATGCCATGACGGGTGCCCAAGTTGCATACAGTCGCCTAAATGTGGCAATCACAACGAACCGCTGGACAAACATGCGGCGATAATGATACTTCACGAACTGCTGGGTAAACCGCCTTATGCACCACCAAAATCTCAAAAATTGTCTGCCTCACCCCCCGCACCAGCACAAGAAGAGTCTGACGAACCAGTCGATGTCGAGGCTGCAATAGATAGGGTTCGGAAGCAGCTCAGACAGGAGGCTATGAAACCAGAAAATTCGACAATCGGAGAGAGGTCACAAAAGTACGGGGGATGTGAAAGCGTGTTGCCTTTCTCCGTCAAAAAAGAAGGTATTCTATCGAAAAAACCAGAAGCAGTTCAAGTGGCGCACGAGGATGTTGGTGAAGACTTTGATCGCGATCTATTTGAAATTTTAGTGAATTTGAGGAAAAAAATCGCTGAGGAAACCAATGTACCGTCTATAATCATTTTCCACGACTCTATTTTGGCGGCAATGGCTACCATAGTTCCCCGGGATATGTCAAGTCTCCAAAATATAAATGGTATTCGTGAAATAAAATTAAAGAAATACGGAGATCAGTTTTTAAAAGAAATTGTTAACTATTGTAAGAAACGTGAGCGTACACCACCTTTGTCTGCCGAAGAAGAAACTCATTCTGAGAAATCCAAAGCATATTCAGTAGAGGAAATTCGAAAAACATACCCACGAGCGTAGGAGCATTGGACTGAGATGATGAAAAGTTAATTGCCGAGTACCAATCTGGTAAAATCATCAAAGAGCTTATGTACCTATTCGGAAGACAGAGGGGCGGGATTAGATCACGATTGAAAAAATTGGAGTTGCTTTAATGAGAATATTCAAAATTTGAAACAATGAAACAGCCGACTGGAACAAATCGGTTATGAGTGTCGTGATGGGGGTCATCCGATTCTCCGATTGTCGTGGCATCGTTCCCATGAATCACTTTCACCACGCTCTTCGAGTATACCTTTATCTATTCGGATGTTTGAGGATGAATCATAACCCGATGACAGGAGGAATGTCATGATCCAAGAAAAATCCGAACAGATACGAAAGCGGTTCCTCGAACTGAATGTCGATATCGAACTTCCCGAGATCGAGCGGCGGCTTAGCGATCTGACCGAACGGTTCAAGGTCCCGATCGCAGAGGCAGAACGAAGCGTCGTCAAACTGCATCTTCATCCCTGCCTTCGCCACCACTCTCACCACAACCCTCCCCACTACCATCCTTTCTATCCTCAACCCAACCCCCATCCCTGCCCGGATAGATCTTGTGCCCCTCTGCTTTCAGTTCACGGATCAAGCCTGCCTCGCCGATCGGATAGATCTTCTGTGCGCCGTACCGCTTCCTGATATGCACGGCAGCAGCATATCCGGCAGTGATCACGTCACTCTCCCTGCACCGGATGCCGGATGCGTTTAATCTTGCGGAGACTGTGCCCCTGCTCTGTGTCGAGTTATTTGTCAGGAAGACGACTCTCGCACTATCCAGCAACCGGTTGACAGCATACGGCGCACCTGCTATCACTTCGCTGCCGCGGAATATCACGCCGTCGAGATCGAGAATGTACGCCTTCATCAGATTTTGTACCTTGTGTTGTGTATTCAGACCTGGGATGCAGCTATTCTGATAAATTTATCGAGAAAAAAATGACGGTGCATAAGCACCGCCCGCATCACAGAAACTATCCAAGTTCGATTTTTCCGACCGCAGCCTGCAGGATCATGAGCGCATCTGCTGAGGTGAGCTCACCGTCTCCGTTCATGTCGCCCCACTTTCGCCCGATGCCATCTGGGTTCACCCAGTAATCCGATGGGGTGCTGTTATCCGCATCCCATGCATCAGGCACGCCGTCACCATCCTTATCATCAGCCGGGATGGTGGCGGGCGGTGTGGGCTCTTCGCCGCCGATTGTGCGCTCGACGAACGGGTAGAACCGGATGGCAGTGTCGTTGTCTGCGATCTTGAAGTACATGTTCTCCATAATTTTCTTGGTGGTGCCGGAAGCCAGATCGATATTGGACTCGTCGTTCGTGAGGACGACTCTGTTGGAACTTGCGGTCATCACTTCCATGGCGCCGTAGGTCTGACTGGTCTTGATCTCCAGAACATCATCATCGATCAGGAAGACGTACATCAGTTGTACGTAACTGGTGCTTCCTTTGAAGATCGCATCAACATAGCAGGAAAATACAGGAATATTCTTCTCCCCACCGATGTCTGGTGTGTAGGTATAGACGCGCTCCTGTGACCTACTCCCTCCGGTTAATACCACTTCCATATCCAATGAAACGTTGTTCTTGAACAATTGAAGCATTACCATATCACCTGCGTCGTCGATGCTCGTGGCTTCGAGTGCAAAACCACCTCCAAGATCCCATTTCTCGCCAATTGTCAGTATCTTCTTGTCGTCATCTTCGAACTCGAGCAGAAGTTTGCATAGTTTGTCTGCATTGCCATCGATTGCCACATACTCCTCGCCCATCCAGCCCTCGAGGAAGTAGCCGCAGTCGCCGCCAGCATTGTCACTTTCAACACATAATCCTGTCGAATTCGGCCCTCGTTCAAGGTACTGATTATATTCCTGTTCCATCTTGGTTTGAGTCCTAGCTGGGTCTGGTTCAATATCTTGATGCAGCTCATACTCCTGAAACACTGGATGCGTGGTGTATATCAAACTACCTTCACCGATCTCACGGTCACCAGGGTATCCCAGTGTGTCCTCCGTAGCATCTCGTTCTTTCGATAGGATCGCCAGTGTCTCGATCTTTAGATCTTCATCCAAGTCATACCAGAAACCAGCGAATGTGTTGTAGTCCCATTGTAGTCCTGGTTGATCCCCTGCTCGATACTTATCTGCGTCTTTTACGTAGAGGGGGGACCCTATTGAGTTTGCGATGGTATCAGCAGCCTCATCCAGTTCTGCGATGGTACCGCGAACCTCATAAGTGCCGGGTTCTGTATACTCAACGTACGGATAGAACCTGATATTGTCGTTAACATCATCGTCTGCGGTCTTGAAGTACATATTTCCCATGATCGGTTCCGTGGTGCATATATCGACATCAATAGCAGTCTCATCATTATTGAGGACGATCTTGTCGGAACTTGTGGTCATCACTTCCATAGCGCCGTATGTCTGAGACACCTTGATCTCTATGACATCATCATCGATCAAGAAGACGTACATGAGCTCCACGGTGTCAGTTTCGTTAGAGATCGTATTTACATAGCACGAGAAGACTGGAATATTATTTTCTCTTCCGATGTCTGCGGTGTATGTGTAGACGCGATCCTGTTCACTGCCGCTGGTATCGAGGCAGCCTGTGGCTAACAGATCGCCATTCCTGGACAGATGAATTGTTGCTTTCTCACCAGTGGCATCGATTTCCGTTACCTCGAGTGCAAACCCGCCGCCGAGATCCCATTCCTCGCCAGTTGTCAGTGTCTTCTTGTCGTTATCCTTAAACTCGACTATCGGTTTGCAGAGTTCATCGGCATTGTTATTGATTGCCACGTACTCTTCTCCCATCCAGCCTTCGACGAAGTAGCCGCAGTCACCGCCAGGATTGTTGCTGCCAACACACAATCCAATATCCTGATCTAACAAATCCGGCTCCATATAGCCATCGCCATCGTATGCCTCTTCCATACTGGTTTGGGTTGTTCTGCCCGGGTCTATCATATTCGCGTGGAGCTCATACTCCTGAAACACCGGATGAGTGGTATATGCCAAACCACCTTCAGCGATCTCTCGAACATAAGGATATCTCAGGTTGGTCCCATGACCCGGTGCTTTCGCCAAGATCGTCATATCCTCGGTATGCAGATCCTTGTCCGGATCATACCAGAAACCAGAAAATGTGCTATAATCCCATCGATATCCTGCGGGCCAGTCACCTGCAGGTGTATTGGCTATGCTCGCGATAGTGGAATTGACGGCATCCAGTTCTACGATAGTGCCGCGCATCTCGAGTGTCTCCGCGCTCGCGGGCATGAGAACAACAACAAGCACTATTATTACAATCAGTTGTTTATTCATTTTTGCACCTCCTTATGCGGATTTTAAATCCACACTCATACTGTTGGCATCCGCCCACATAAATTTATCTTTGCACCAGGGCTGCCGCGTCTTCTGGTGCTGACCGCTACTCTGCGGTAAAAAACGAATCCTACTATCATATTCACCCTGCTCTTCTGGTATACCTTTATCTATTCGGATGTTTTAGGATGAACCATAACCCGATGACAGGAGGAATGTCATGATCCAAGAAAAATCCGAACAGATACGAAAGCGGTTCCTCGAACTGAATGTCGATATCGAACTTCCCGAGATCGAGCGGCGGCTTAGCGATCTGACCGAACGGTTCAAGGTCCCGATCGCAGAGGCAGAACGAAGCGTCGTCAGCTATTTCCTACGGGAACGCGGGATTACGCGGGAGGACTATTACGGCACGCCGCAGGGAGCTGCATCATCCATGCAGATATCCGACATCAACCAGAGCGAACAGTGGGTCAATCTTCGTGCGAAGATTGTCCAGTTGTGGGATAGTACTTCCCCGGCGATCGACCAGGTCGGACTCATCGGAGACGAGACCGGGACGATCAAGTTTGTGAAGTGGACAAAATCCAACTTACCGGCACTCGTTGAGGGGAAGAGTTATTCCCTTGAGAATATGACCACTGATGAATGGGAGGGGCGTTTCAGCGTGAAGATGAACCGAACCACCCGCATTCAGGAGCTTGATGAGGATATCGAGACCCCTGATATGGAAGCGCAACTGATAACGATAGACTCCATCAACGAGAGTGACAAGTGGGTCAACCTCCATGCAAAGGTTGTGGAGTTGTGGGATAGTGAACATGAGTCGATCGACCAGGTCGGACTCATCGGAGACGAGACCGGGACGATCAAGTTTGTTAAGTGGGCAAAATCCGAGCTGCCGGCACTCGTCGAGGGCGAGAGTTATTCATTCGAGAATCTGACGACCGATGAGTTCGAAGAACGATTCAGCGTGAAGTTCAACAAGAACTCATCGATTAAGGAACTCGATGAGGATATTGAGACTCCGGACCGGGAAGCGCAACTGGTTGAGATAGACAGCATCACCGAGAGTAATAAGTGGATCAACCTCCATGCAAAGGTTGTCCAGTTGTGGGATAGTGAACATGAGTCGATCGATCAGGTCGGACTCATCGGAGACGAGACCGGTACGATCAAGTTTGTTAAGTGGGCAAAATCCGAGTTACCATCACTCGTTGAGGGCAAGAGTTATTCATTCGAGAATTTGACGACAGACGAGTTCGAAGAGCGGTTCAGCGTGAAGTTCAACAAAAACTCATCGATTAAGGAACTCGATGAGGATATCGAGGTCGGGTTCTCTGCCGCCGAGTTCACAGGCGCCATGGTTCATATCCAGGACGGCTCCGGACTGATCAGGCGTTGCCCGATGTGCAACCGTGCGCTCATGAAAGGGACATGCATGGAACACGGGAATGTGGATGGAATCCATGACCTCCGCATCAAAGCGGTGCTGGATAACGGGATCATGGTGCAGGAAGCACTCTTCAACCGCGAGATCACCGAGAGTATCAGTGATATCACGCTTGAGGAGGCAAAAGAGATGGCTGTAGATGCGCTTGACCAGAGCGTGGTGCAGGACGAGATGAAGAAACGGCTCCTCTGTAGATATTACACCATGTCCGGGAGCATCCTTGACCGGTACATGCTTGTTGAGAATGTCTGGCTAGTGGAAGGGTTACCTGACAATGGGGTCGATGCCCTGCTTGCGGAGGTGACCTGAAATGGTTAGTTTTGCAAGAGAGGTGGCATACCGGATCTTTGCCAGGGAACTCTCCGATACAACAGTTGCGCTGGAACGTGACCCGGATGATGCGTATGCGCCACAGTACGTGCTGACTCCGACCGGAGCGAAGGTCAACCGCGTCTTTGTCATCGGCACGCTCACAGAGAAGGAAGATATCGGCACCGACACCGAATACTGGCGGGCGCGGATATCCGACCCGACAGGCGCGTTCTTTATGTACGCAGGTCAGTACCAGCCGGATGCGACGCGGGCGCTTACGGAGGCGTCGGTTCCCGAATTCCTGGCAGTGGTCGGCAAGGTTAGCGTGTACACGACCGAAGACGGACGTGTGATGACGTCGATCCGCCCGGAGACGATCTCGGTGGTGGATGCGATGGTTCGTGACCGGTGGGTGCTTGAGACATCGCGCCAGACACTGGACCGGATCAAGGAACTGGAGGAGGGAGTTTCCGAAGATCTTCCGATGATCGAGGAGAACTATTCGATGGATCTTGAGCAGTACAGGCAGATGGTAGCGTCAGCACTCGAATCGATGCAGTGAAACGATGCGACTGAGGAAATCCTGCAGAGTGCGCAAAGCCACGCAGAGGACTTACGCAGTCTCGAAACTTTGCGTTCTCCGCGGTGATAAATTGGTAACCGCTTCAAATTAAGTGGCAGCCGAGACACTATCCTAAAAACTGATCCGATCGATCCGACATACACCGAGATCATAAGAGTACCACACGAAGATAAGCTCGCTACATTGGTGTTCGGTTAAGACGCAAGAATCCACTCTGAGTCATCACTATCTTAATATGCAATAACTACAAGTCCTCTGCACCTGTGCAAAACAACCCTGTGGCAGCCAAGCAGGTCTCTGCGGTCAAACGGAGCCGCATCATTTAATTCCGTACCCCACCCATATCGGACCTGAGCCATTTGTAGATGGGGTCGATTCTGATAGTTTTATCGCCCATCGCGAGCACATCAGATTCCTTCTCAGATATTATGGTGCCTTTGTCAAGGTTATGTGCTTTCATTGCTTCCAATAACCCCCTCATCTCTCTTTTCCGTGTAGCATCATCCTGCAAGGAAAGTGTTACCTGAAGTGCACAGGTTACCTTGAGACCATCTCTTATCAAGAAGTCACACTCATAATTTCCTTTGTGATAATATATCTCTTTGTTCTCCCTTCTCAACACTGTGCAGACAAGGTTCTCAAGTAGCCGTCCCCTGTTCTCTGAAAACTTGAAGGATACTGAATTTACAAGTCCGGTATCCAGACAGTACAGTTTCTTCGGATTCGCAATCTGTTTTTTCACAGATACGTCGTATTTGGTAAGTGTGTACAACAGATACGAACTTTCCGCATACCATAGATACTCTTTCACAGTTTCTGATGCAATGCCGAGGGTTTTTCCAATGCTTGAGTATGAGAACGACTTTCCTACATTTGAGATTGCAAAATAGAGCAGGTCAAACACATCTTTATTGTTCCTGATGTTGTTTGGATATATTATGTCCTTTAAGTAGATGGTCTGGAAGTAGTTTTTCAGTATCTTCCGTTTCAGATCGCGGTCATCTTCCAGTACAACCCGTGGAAACGCCCCATATTCGAGATAATCGCCGAAATGCCGGATCATCTCGATGGTCGTAGGTCTCCGGACATGTTTGAAGTTTAAGTATTCCGCAAATGAGAGTGGATAGACCGTGATGTGAAAGTACCTTCCCGAGAGCTTCGTGCTTATTTCGCTCTGAAGAAGGGTGGATGTTGAATCGGTCAGCACGATCTTTATATCTTTCCTGACATCGTGCAGGGTCTTTACAGCCTGCACCCAGTAATACTGGCTCTGTATTTCGTCAAGGAAGACGTAAAAGCGCAACTCTTGGCTATGCTGCGCCAGATGATGATTGATTAACCCGGTCAGGTGTGCCGGGTCTTTTGACCTGCTCTGGAACAGGGGTTCATCGAGATTGACGAATAGTATGGCTTCCGGTGGAGTTCCCCTCTGTAGCAGGTCTTTTATTATCTGGTAGACCAATGTCGATTTCCCGGTCCTTCTGGCACCAACAAGCAGGAGTATCTCCCCGGCTTCCATGTATCTCCTGAGCCGTGGGTGTGATTGCAACCTGTTAATTCCGGTCTCGAACTCTTTCCCGAACCACCACGGGTTCTGCCGTTCCAGAGCGATTCTTGCATTTTCGTCCATTTCGTAAAGTATGGTTGATGAAAACACTTAAAATTATCGAATGTGATTGGTGATTGACATCGGCATAATATATGTGGGTATTCGCTCATCATCATATTCGATGTTTGCGTCGTGATGCCCCTATCTACTATGATCGCGTGACGAAGAGCGCAATCTCACAAAACCTGATCACAACAATCGCACCGCACCATGATTCAATCGACCCACCTACCCCGCACCAACCACACACCCAAAGACGCCACCGGATGCCTTCCTCGGTCTTGCCGATCCTGACACCCAGCGCGTCCACAAACCTAAGCTATCTATAACCTCTACTGACTCACAAAGTCGCTTGCCTTTGGAATCCCCGGCTTCAACCCCTTCCGAGTCCTGATCTGCGAAACGATATCCGAAAGCAGGTTCTTTGGAAGCGGCTCAAAACCTGCAAACTCGGTGCTCCAGAGCGCTCTTCCTTCGGTTGCAGACCTGAGATCGCCTGCAAACCCGAACAACTCTGCGACCGGAGTCTTCGCTTCGATGTCTGTGACATCGCCTTCCTGCGTCATGTCCAGTATCGCGCCTCTCCTCCCTTGGATCTCTGATATCGCGCCGCCCATGTGGTCCTGCGGCACCTGGATGAATACCTTCTGGAACGGTTCGAGCAGTGTCACGTCTGCCATCAGTATCGCTGCCTGAATTGCCTGCCTGACTGCCGGGATCACCTGCGCGGGACCGCGGTGCACAGCATCCTCATGGAGCTTGACATCGACCAGCATCAGCTTGAGGCCCTGACACGGCTCTCTTGACATCGGTTCGGCAGTGGTCGCCTCCTCGAATCCCTTGATGATCAGTTCCATGGTCTCGCGGAGATACTGGACACCTTTGGTCATATCGAGAAGGACGTTTGATTCCGAGATTGCAGAGAAGCTCTTTGCTTCATCCTTGTCCATACCAAGCTCCATCAGCTTATCCCTCCGCCAGGGTTCTCGAAGTCGTTTACAAAGGCGAGAGAGAGTGCGCATGATCGGATCCGGATTCCGCCCCACCTTGTACTCGATCCGCTCGCCTTCGACCTTTCGTCGGTGCAGTAGGTCATCAAGATTTATGGGGAGTTTGGAGGTCATGCGTTCGCCTCCCGGGGTTTCCCCTGAATGCGTTTTATCTCCCGGTCAAAATCGCTTTCAAACAGACGATCCTGCACAATGCGATATTTTTCAAATTCACTCTCGGCAAACTCTTTGGCGATTTGTGCCGTAACCTTGCCACTATCTCGCAAAATATCTCGATCATCAAATTCCAGAAAAAGATCAAGCCGCTTCGCCCAATCCTCCATGGTCATGGGGATTTTTCGTCTGGCTCGTTCTTCAGCCAGCTCCAGATAAGAGTTAACAATCCGTCCAAGCGATTCGAGTTCATTCTGAGAAAGATAGTTTTTTGCGACTGAAACATCGGTCTTCAGGATTTTACCACCCGGACTGCGTTCCCACGAAGTGAGCCCCATCCGCTCTTCGTTGCTGTCGGCGCGCTGTATAATCAATTCAGCCGCGGTATGTCCATGGATCGCGAAATGCAACTTGTTTTGAACCCTGGCAAAGAATTCCCGGGTCGTTGGTGCATCCTTGTTGTAGTCCACGCTTGTTGCGTAAATGTCAGTGATCTTCTGATAAAACCGGCGCTCGCTCAGTCTAATCTCCCGGATTTCTTCCAACAACCGTTCAAAATAGTCTTCCCCTAGAAAAGAACCGTTTTCCATGCGTTTCCGGTCAAGCACATAGCCTTTAATTGCGAATTCTCTCAGCACCTGGGTTGCCCACTGCCGAAATTGGGTGGCACGTTTGGAATTGACCCGGTAACCCACGGAAATGATGGCATCAATGTTATAGAAATTCGTATTGTAATTCTTGCCATCCGCGGCAGTTGTTAGGAATTTCCGAATAACTGAATCCTGCTGCAACTCCCCGCCTGCAAAGATATTTTTCAAGTGCTCATTGACGGTTGGAACGGTTACATCAAACAGAGCGGCAATCAGTTTCTGAGTCAACCAGATGGTTTCATCCTCATAGCGCACTTCAATTCCATCATCGCCGCTTTGTGCGGTGAAAATCAAAAACTCTGCCGCGCTGTTGCGGATTTGCAACTTTTTATCCTTTTCGATCATGGCGTTTCATCCTCTAACAAAGGCATGACACGCACCCTGCCGGTGAGAAGGTCTTGTATCCGGATGATTATGCCCCGGATGCATGCCAGCAACTCTTCGAAGTAGTTGCCACCGCCTGCATGCTTGAGCCAGTCGTCGCCGAGGGCAAAGCCTTTGATAATGTATTCGCGCAGCCGCTTTGTTGCCCAGATGCGGAATTGCGTGCCCCGATGTGATTTTACCCGGTAGCCAACAGAGATAATGGCATCAAGGTTATAATGATCGACCCGGCAGGTTTTGCCGTCTGCCGCGGTTGTTGCAAAATTTGCAACAACTGAGTCGGGAACCAGTTCGCCTTCTTCAAACACGTTCTTGATGTGACAGGAGATCATCGATTTGTCCCTTGAACTCCGAAGCATCTATTTTACCACGGAGGATATCGGCGGATTTAAACAGAAACCCTTCCAGCTGCGAAAGAGTGATCTTTTCTTGTTTCATATTTAACCGCCTGCCGTTGTCCTATGTGATATTGCGCTTAACAAGTATTAATGTGCTCTTTGATCAACCCCCCTCACACACTCACCCACAATGCAACCGATACCCACACCCCACACATCCCCCTCATCATCCACCTGCTCAAACCCGTGCCGGCAATCCCGAAGAATCCTCTCCGCCACATCCACCATCTCCTCCAGCACACCAGCATCCAGCGGTGCCACCCCCGACTCACATGCCCGGCACCATCCACTTAATACACCCGGCACGTTTCGGCTTCGACAGCAGTTCCAGACCCAGCCTCCACACCATGTATTCAGGATACAGGTGGCTGAACCCATGCGCCTATCCACCTGTGCCAGAGATGACATGAAACGATTTGTAGTATCAGCACAATTACAACCTCGAATAGCAAGATCGATCAGAGGAGAGAATGATACATGTCGGAAAAAGAACCTGTGATTGTGGTTGCCGGAGACGTGACCGTTGATTGGTTTATGTACCCTGTCGATACCGGTGACGAAGGCGGGAACTGGCGCCAGCACACTTCATCACATGCAGACGCACTCCCGGACGGTGCGGCATTATTGACCAAGTTCACCAAGCAGTCGCTTGAAGTAGAAGGGATCCCAGCCAGAGTGACCGGACCGCCGTTGTCAGAATCACTGAGGGATATTCCACCTGAGAAGGTGATTCACTCCAATGTGATGCTGGACAGGTTCCAGGTTCGGGGCGGAGAGGAGAAGGTTTTGCGCATCAGCAAATCATTTGGATATATCGGTTCCGGAAGCGGTTCGCCTCAGTCACTGCCGCCAGAACATGACTTCGAGGATGCTGATATCATCGTGCTTGACGATGCGGGTAACGGGTTTTGAGATCACATAGATGCCTGGCATAGTGCCCTGCAGCACATGGAAGATTCCATCGCGGTCTACAAGATGAGTGGCCCTCTCATCACGGGTGCGCTATGGGATGAAGTGAGTAAGAATTGTCCGGATAACCGGATTATGGTTATCAACGCCAGCGATCTCCGCCAGACCAGTGGAGTGCATATCAGTAAGTCACTCTCGTGGGAGCGCACTGCCAGAGACTCTGTGTTTCAACTACATAGATTGGATGAACTCAAGGAGTTGCAGCAGTGCCCGTACCTCATAGTGCTCTTTGGTACTGACGGCGATATCCTTCATCGCGGTGGAGAGAATGCTAATGCTACACTTATTTTCGATCCATCCTCGCTTGAGGGCGGGTTCGCTGCCCCGGATTGACGGGCATATGATGGGACTCACCTCGATCTTCACTGCAACGATTGTTAGGCATCTGGCAAAAGACGGCATACATGGCATAAAGGCTGGAATCGAGCAGGGGCTCGGCTATTCGCGTGCGCTTCTTGAAGCCGGATACGTTAAGACTAACACTGGAATCGAATACCCGCCCGAGCAGATACTCTTGGAGGGCAGCGCCAACCATGCCTATACTTCCTGCCCCATCGAGCGTCCCGAGGATCTGAAGGATCCTGACCCCAACTTCTGGCGGATCCTTTATCAAAAGACCCGTAATACATGGCAGCGCGTGGCAGAGGAGATCGTCATCAGAGGCGACAAAGGTTTGGAAGGTGTGCCGGTGGGTGTGTTTGGCGAATTGACTACCATCGATCGTGCCGAGATAGAAAGCTACAGTGCAATCCGGGAGCTTATCATCGAGTTTCTTGCCAATCCCGAACCCAAACAACCCCTGTGCTTTGCGGTCTTCGGTCCACCTGGCTCTGGTAAATCGTTTGGTGTTAAGCAGATACTCAAAGACATCGATGAAGATGGGGATAAACTCAAACGCATAATTGGTAAGGCTCACAACATATCATCTTTTCACACCAGGACACGTTTAAGCCGTTCAACATCTTCTTCGAAATTACCATATCTTATCGCAAACACCCGGTACCCAATCTCTCTAAGCTTATTGCGTTTAATTTCGTCGTCTTTTTTGACATAGTCCTTGTCATGGGGTGGTCCATCAACAAAAACCGCTATATTCCGCACATCATAGAAGAAGTCGGGTTTTGCTATCGGTATGTCACCATCGTAGATGATTTTTTGGGCGGAATTGGGCAGTGATATCCTTTGATTGGAAAATTCTTCCAATACTTTCTTCTCGAACCCAGAATCGCATTGGGGTATAAGCTCTTGTAGCCCCCTCGCACCCCATTGATCTTCTATTCGCTCAATTCTTACCGACTCTAAGGCGCGGAGTGCCGGTAAAACTATGTGTCTATCCAGAAGTTCGTGTTCACGTTGATTATAGAAACTTAACAGGCATTCGTAGCAAGCGGAGCTGCAGCCTGGATCTTCATCGAACTCATGGAGTAGTTCACGTGCACGCCTGACCATTTCTTCAAATCGGGGGGGTTCAAGTAAGGCTTTTATGGCGCCGGTTCCTCCTTCAGCCTTTTCATACAGAATAATTTTCCAGTCGTCCCCGTTTTCTTCAGATACTACTAATCCACCGACTTCGCTTTCATCCAGATTCAGAGCTATCTGCATACCCCTGATTATTGCTTCCTTAAATGAGGTGTAGAACTCTTCGGTTTTGTGAGCGTCTACATACTCTGGTAGCGGGAGCTTTAGAACTGCAACATCATGAGTTCCGATGGTAAACAACCAGATATCCCTTATTATATCGTCCCGTGTTGCATTTTTGGGACAGGTCCCCTCTTCTCCGATGTGTTTCTCAATTTTCTCACCGAAAAGCCAGCGATTACACGCCGAACAGAGAACGAAACCATTCTCCAGTCCTGGTCCATCACCCTTACTTTTTCCGGTTCCGCGGTTCAGATGAATTATTTTTCCGTTGTGTTCGTAGTTCAATGTGATCTCAATATCCGATCCGATTATTCGCACACCCTCGGTTACGTTTCCTACCTCGTAGTGTGTGGATAACTGATATCCGAGGCGGCGTCTTTCCTCCTCATCTGAGGTGATGCGGCTCCTTTTTACTGCATGCATATCGGGCATCTGCATTCCATTGGGATTCGGGTGATGACCTATTAGCGATTGCCCACACTCGGGGCAGGCAGATTGAGCAATCGCCCTCTCATGTCCATGATATATCGTCGAACAGTTGGGGCAGATGAGTACATGCTCCAGTACTGGTTTATGGTTCTCCCTTCTGGGTTTTGCATACGTTACATTGTATGTATTTCTTCTGTAGTATATCGTATTTCCCGGGGCAAATTCAGACAATGCCAGAGCATTATCCCTGGCAATTTCATCTTCTGAATCATGGAGGGAAAGGATAACCGTTGAAGTCGGGAAACCATAGTTGGGCAGAAAACCACGGGCTCCAAGATACCTGTAGGGATAAAAATCCATCTCCCCTTCTCTCATAGCTTTTAATTTATTACCTATCGCGCCCATTCTGCTGTGATCGGCTGGGGGTAACCCATTTGACCGCTCACGTGCGGCAAGATCCTTGTGCTCTCTTTGGAGCAGATCGTATTCGGTTCTCCAATAAGTGAGACTTTCTTCAAGGTTATCTACAAAACAATCGATGCAATCAGTCACAAATTCGTCAGTAAACCATGTATACATTGACTTTTCGTTACCGAATGTCTGCTGGATTCTTTCGATTACTCCACCCCTATTTTCTGAGATTACATCTATCAGATCGTCTTTAAAATCTGATGACATCGGATATCCTAACTCATCAGTGCTCAGAATATATCCGAAACCCTTTGGAAACTTGATTTTAATTGTTTCCAGTATCGTTGAATTGATGTGCGCCTTTAGGAGTTGCTGATTATCCAGCATAAACCTTGGAGGCGTTATCTTGCCGGATATGATCTTTTCCGGGAATCTATAGAAATACTGGTCGTGAGGTCCTCTTGCCGCACCAACACCGCAGAATGTGGTAGTGATGGCAGGCTGGCTTTTGCGTCCGGCTCTCCCTGCTCTCTGTGCATAATTACTGGGACTCGGCGGCACATTACGCATGTAAACGGCGGTCAGGTCCCCGATATCAATTCCGAGTTCCATGGTTGGAGTGCAAACGAGTACGTTCAACGGTTCTTTCGGATCCCGGAATCTTGCCTCAATATTCTTCCTTGTTATTCCATCTATCTGTCCACTGTGTTCCTCCGCCACCACAGAAGAAGATTCGGAGAAGGGTTTTGCATACATCTGGCGGAAATAATTATCTTTAAAGTCCTGATCCCCGAGACCTCCGCATAAACTCCCGGTGCATAAGTCTAAGACACGATAATGATACACTGACGCACATTTCTGGCATACCTTATGCTTACTGGTGTTTTCAATCGCCTGCAACTGAATTCTTTCAGTATTGAGCATGTATATCGAGCCAAGGATCCCCTTTCCTCGATACGCAGGTACAGGATGTTTAACAAGCCATCCTCCGTATTCCTTTTCAGCCAATATTTCTACTACAGCCGGAACAATCTCTTTTGCAGCCTCAGAACTCACGCCGAGCACTCTCTTGGTCCATGTCATCAGACGGCTGCGTGAGTATGTTAAACGCAAAATCTTGTATCTCTGGTTCCATTTTTTGATATCATCCCCATATCCAACTATGTTGCCCGGGGCACCACTGATATCAAATTGGGACTCTTCAGTGATGTTTGAACGAACCTCATTTTCGAAGAGATCGTTTCTGATGATGTGTTTATATTCGATAGCCCGCTGTTTCCTGAATATGTCCATGAATCCAGTAAGATAATCATATCGTTCATCTGAAGTCATGGATTTCGTTTCAGGAATCGTTCTCCATACCTCATCTGCATCCGCCAAACCATCCAGACCATTGTACAATACTTTTAAAAGCCCCACATCCTCCAGATTCTGCTGGTTCTTCATCACCGGAGCCCCCAGATCGAGAACAGCGTTGTACTGGAGGTATTCCTTGTAAGAGTCGTCTGCTCTTGTGGTCTGGACAAATTTGCCCTGCTCTTTAGCATAATCAGGCAATACATCATAATGTTTCATCGCATCAAAAATCCGGATACCTGATTGGGTAATATCGAGCACTCCACCATCTGCATCAGTGTACCTGCCATCCACAAGCGCCCGATACACAGCCTGTCGGAAATGGATGCGCCTTTGCAGGTTGTTCATGTGAGACGCCTGCAAAGCCGTATCCTGTCTGTTATCCGAGAACGCTATAATCTTCTTCTCACTATCATCCAGCTTGCTCATGATGCTCGAAACAAGCACATCAGTCCCTGTGCTTCGCCCTATTGAACCAAATGTGAAGAGCTTGTTGAATTCCTTGGAACGTTTGTCGTATTTCACGCCACAGGATGGGCAGAACAGAAACGGCGATGCCAGCTCATATACCTTGATCTTCCCTTCATGATCACACGTCGGGTCCAGTGAATTGCATTCGGGACAGTATATCCTTTCCTGAGGCTCATGTCCCTTCCGGTCAGCACGGATCGTTTTATTGCGCCCCATCCATTCCTCTGGAATTGGCACTTCATCAGATGAATATTTCAATGTGTAAATGTAGGCATCCCTTCCCTCCACAGCAAGAGTGTCAATATCTCTCGGCAGCAGGGTGTTATCATCCAGTATTGTCACACCATAGAACTCCTGACCACATGAGCGGCAGAAATTTAATGGAAACGTGATCCGCTTCCGCTCCTCTTTTTTGCATGTCGGACATACGACCTCACCACGGTCATTCAGATGAGGACTCTCCGAAGTGAGACAACTGCTGATAGTCCGTCCCTGAGAGAAGAAATTATGCAGTTTGGGAACAAAAAGCGGCTGATCCTGATCATATATCCTGACCGTTCCAACAGTACCAGCCAATAGAGCCGCTTTTAATTCCATTGCACACCCACCACTGTCACAACCGGGACGATACGCATCCCTGTAGTCAACTGACATGTCCTGTATAGAATAAGAATCGATGGATGCTTTATCCTCCAGGAACCAGACGGTCTGCTGAGAGGCTAGTAGTCTCCCGAGATTCTCAGGAGTCTTCTCGTAATCCGTCAAAGCCACCCCGGTCAATGCCTCTACCAGAACCGTCCCCCTCTCAATTGACCCGTCAAAACCCTCGACCATCTCAGGAGTGATCAGCATCCTGTCTGGCAGCGGTCCGGGCTCAGGACGTGCTGGGATATGATACGTCTCCCCTACCACATGCTCTTTAGAAAACTCCTCTGCGAAAAGTTCTGCTGCAAACCCTGCAATCACAACGCCTGCATCCTCACCCTTCGCACTCTGAACCGTGGCACTTGTCCCGATGCAACGCAACGACTCAGTGGTCATGGTTCTGCTCTTCAACCTCCTGATGAGGCAGGCAACATCCGCACCCCTCTTCCCGCTATAGGTATGAATCTCATCAAGAACAAGGAACCTGAGCCTGCCCCGGTGTTCTTCGGGAAACAGCTTATCATGATCGTCGAGCCTGGTGAGCAACAACTCAAGCATCACATAATTCGTCATGAGGATATCAGGAGGATTGCTCTGTATCTCCTCCCTGGACAAGACCTCACTATCATACGGAGTGTCCCTGCCTGTAGTTATCTTGAGATTAGCCAGCGCGCCCTCATGATTATTCGGCGTGTCCCCGGTATAAAGAGCAACCCTCAAACCACTACCATGCAACCTCCTGGCAAAATCCTCATACTGGCTGTTGGCAAGAGCATTCATTGGATAGATGATGATGGCTTTTATCCCGCCCAGACCCTCATCCCGCATCCTGAAACACTCGCTCACAATAGGGATTCCAAAGCAGAAGCTCTTTCCAGAACTCGTGCCTGTTGTGATTATGGTGTTCGCATCTTCGTTTAATATCGCTTTGATGGAGTCGCTCTGGTGCTTATGAGGAACGATCGGAGTTCCTGTCAACTGACCTGATGAATCGGTTGCTGAGAATACCGAAAGCGTTCCGGGATGAAGAAGTCCTGAAGCGACCATCTCCTCAAGCGATTCGCCCCTCTCAAAACGACGGTTCAACTGGATGTGCGGATCCCGCCACAGCAGAGTACCATCAGACATTCTTTCTAGCATCCAGTCTTTTATTACGGGATTCTTGATCTTCTGGAATGTGTGGACATAAGTTCTGTACATGTCCTGGATGTGGGATAGGGTTTCAAAGGGGTTCATTGAGTTGCCTCCAGCAGGTCTTTATAATTATTATAATATTCAAAAATCAGTCTTTTTGTTCTGTACTCGCCATATTTCGCGATATCCTTCTTTTTGACGATGGGAAAGGTCTCAAGAATGTAGTCCAGTTCATCATGGGTTACGCCATAGAGATGGGCAACGATAGCGTCCAGTTCTGCCATCAGGTATGCCCGTTCTTCCGGGTCCCACCTGAAAGGGGGACCGTTGTAACCGAGGTCATGGGCAAAATAAACAATATCCGATGCAGTATAACTCAGTTTCAAAACAATATCTATAATTTTATCAATATATAGAATGTCAATTGATTCGAATAAAACTACTGGAAGTTGTTTTAGGATAAAGTAAGTCATATGAGTCCCTCCTAATTTTTGCCGAGAAATAAAGTCAAATACAAATGAATTAAAAATAGTAGCAAGAATAGCTTTAACCATAGGCTCTTTTTTCTCTGTAAAAATTAGAGGCATTTGATGCCCAACTCCTGTAAGTGGGATAAATGAAAATATTGATGTTCTTTCGCTACTTGCGTTTGTTATATCTCTAAAACCAAAAAGATATTTCACATTATTTTTTATTCTATTATTAATTTCTTTATCATAAACCCAAAATCGTGGAATTGGAGAGAAATTTGGATCGATTAATTGATATTCGTCTGTTTCAATAACATCATGACGCCCTGGTACAATCCTTCCTTTGTAATCTATGGAACTTGCTCGATGATTGAATTGCCATATCATTTTCCCTTCATACAAAGGTAAATAGGTTTCTTCGCCCCCTGCGGAAAATGTTGCCGTCCAGCTCAAAGCCCATGCCTGCCAGTTGATCCTTGTTCTTGAAGAGCGCGGAGTCGCTGGTCATGTTGAATAGTCCTTGCTTGAATGAAATCCCCCACGGATTCTCGTCTTCTCCGTCCGGATTTTCCTTTATCAACGCCGGATGCTTCCGGTATATCTTCTTGGTCAGCTCAGCATCTTTCTTGGATCGGAATATGGGGCACGTCTTTGTGTTGGGGTTTAATAGCTCTATTTCTTCGTTTGTGAGGGTAAAATGCCGGTCTTCTTCTTGAATGTGGTCCGGGTTGGTGAGATAGAAGGCGAAGTCTGCATCTTGAACAGGCACCTCTTTCCCAGTAAGGGTCAAAAGCGAGAATTTATACGAGCTATGAATCTCAGAAAATATTCTCTCTCTATTCTCAAAGTCGTACAGGCTTACAAGCTGTCCATTCCCGACCACGTTCTGGAAGAAGTTCTGGTTATAGAAGTCTGTTGCTATTCCGCTTGCGATTACCATACCAACACTCCCTCCACCATTGATTATTTGTTTGTCATTCTCTGCGAATAGGGGGTAATAATTCAATTTCCCTTTAGCAGTTAGGTTAAATCGCCCTGAATGCTTTAAAAATAGGTTACAATTGTCTACACTCTTTTTGTATGAAATCCACCCCTTATAAAGATCTGGATTCGTTTTTTCTAACTCTTTTATAATCATTTTTCTGTCTGACCCAGTGGCTAATCCGATTTTTTCATCTCTTACGATAAACCAGGGCTTTTCTTCGGCTTGCAACACATCCCACGGTGGATTCCCGAGCACGCAGTCAAATCCTCCTTCAGCTCCCTCGAACACATCAGGGAACTCCAGATGCCAGTGGAAGAATCTGTGTTCCTCCGCCAGTTCGAGAATCGTGGATTGTGTATCAGGGTCCACGCAGCCATCAGCCATCTCCTTCTGCATCGTGCGAAGTGTTGCTTCTGTGGGTGGTGGTGCATCCCCGTTCAGTTGCCAGAAGAATGCAGAGCACCACGTGTCTGCGACTAACTTCTCATGCTGTCTTTTTGGTGATTCAACGATTGCTCTGTAGCACTCCTGTTTCCACTTGACGGAATCGACGTCATCTTCCTCGGCGTGAGAGAGTTTTTCGTATTCGTAAGCCCATGTAGGTTCTTTCTCCAACCCAAACTCATCCAGAGTCTGCTGTTTCTTCTCATTCTTGTTCTTACTTTTGATCTCCTTTGCAACCTTCCTGTCGTCGCCTTCCACAGGGTTAAATGCCTCGTCAGGTATCCCTTGTTCGATGAGTTCGGGTGTAGCCCCGATCAAAGAGTTGCCGCATTTGATGTGGTGGTCAAGGAAGTTGAGTGGCTTGTCTTTTACAGCAGCATCGATCCAGAGTGATACCTTCGCCAGTTCCACGACCATTGGGTTCTGGTCAACGCCGTATATGCAGCGCTGCAAAACGTCTCGCCTGGCACGCCGTATATCCGTATCAGGCGGTTCGGATTGACCGGTTCGTACCTTAGCCAGCTCTTTCCCCAGATAATTGGTGGCTGCAATGAGGAATGCGCCACTCCCACATGCCGGGTCACATACCTTGAGCGAGAGAATGGATGACTCTTTATCCTCTGATTCTGCCATCTTCCTCTCGGCAACCGGTTTTAACGCGCTTTTGATGAGTTCATCCACCAGACGTTTGTCTGTGTAGTAGCTGCCCGTGGTTTTTCTTGCGCTTCCTCTGGGGTCAAGGAAGAATTCATTCGCTGGAATTGTTCTTCCGTCAATCTCCATCGCTGATGGGAGCACTCTCGGTATATAATCAAGCAAGCTCTCATAGATAGAACCGATCTCCTCCGCATCGAGATCAAGGTAGTTGATCCGCTTTAGTATATGATCTTCCTCAAAGAGTGTGAGGCACCTGATCGCTTCCAGAAGGTCGTGGTTCTTTATCGTAAGTTCCCGGATTGTGGGGATCTCAGATTTGTCAAAAAGGCTTCCGTTGTAGGGAAATACGTTCAGTGGATTGCATCCTTCGGCAAGCATCCGGAAAGTTATTTTGAGACCTTCCCAGAGGTCGCAGTGATCGTCCTTTCCTTTGCGGCTTTCAGCTATTTTACGGAGGCGTGTGATGCTGTATTCATCGATGTAGAGCGAGTCTCTGGTGGGAAGCATTGCCCGCTGTTCAGCGTAGAGGAGGAAGAGGATGCGGTAGATCACCCTCAAGATCTCATTGTAGTACTTTTTGCAGAGTTCTTCGTCCGCGATCATCTGCTCTGTGAGTTCGGGGGTGAGGGTGAGAAAACCATTGCCAAAAACCTCGATTGCTTTCTTAACATTGCCCCGGAGGTTCGGACCAACCTTCTCGCCTGCAGTAACGCTTTCCTTGTAAAACTGTTCGAGCGGATAGTCTCCATTGCCATTACCTCCGCGAAAGCGGCTTGCGTGAGCCATCCGGTAGAACGCGCGGAAATCACTGTAACTGCGTTCCCGCATGATATTCTCGATGTCGAATTCTACGTATCCCTTTGTGGTTGTGTGGAAAAAATCCCTGAGGATTCTAAAGGAGATTCCGTTTGTGACGATACCCCATTTGTGGTCTTTGCTTACGTTGAGGAATGTCTGCATCTCATCATGTGGGCTGCGTTTACTGCCTTTTCCATCAGTTGGTCGTGTTTCAAGTTTCTGTTTTGGTGCCACTGTGTGGATCATCGGTGCACCAGGGGAGACCCAACCACGATGGGAGAGTTTGAATTTCAGGTTCTCGTCCCCGTTTGCCATCACGTCTTCACGGTTGAATCCGGGGTCAAACCCCAGTTCCCGCAGGAGTGGTATGATCCATTTCTTCCGTGCGTCGGAGATATCCATGTCTTCGTAAGAGTTGGAGATTGCGTCCCACCGCTCCAACAGACTATAAAAGGACTCGGAGATATTTTCGCCCAGTTTTTTCTTGTTCTCCGGAGCCGGACTGCCAAATGTGGCGAATGCTTGAGGTTTTACAAATGGGTTAATTACGGTCTCGCCTCTCATCTGATCGAGAAACCCTATCGTAATAATCCCGCCCTGTGCAGCCATATTGGATAGTTGATCCGTCTTCATCGGCTGCCACCCCCTGGCTTGGGGTAGTAGAGAGTCACAGAGAGAAGGTCTACGGATGCAAGATCAATCTTTTCAAAGTCTTCCAGCCACTCGTGCTCACCCGATTCCAACAGATTTTCTTTTACTCTGGTTCTCTCCGATATAAGATAGTCACACCGGTTATTTGCCTTTTGCGAGAGGATCTCGTCGATATCGTCTCTTTCAAGCGCCAGATGAAGGTCATGGCTCATCTCTTCCACGGTACGCCCATCAGGGATCGGCTCTGACGCCATCAGTGCCCTGACATCTTCATCTCCAAGCAGCTCCCCACTATGAATCCTGGCGCCCACCGTGAGAAGTTCTTCCATAATAGAGATCGGTTCTGTGTGGATTGTGTATCTTGCCAGAAAGGTGTAAACGGCTGAAACAGCTTTTGCTTCAGATGTTTTGATGACCGCGGTTCGCCCATACGTATCGTTTGAGGTGAATGTAATCTCCTTCACAAGTTCGATGAGGTTGCGCACAAGCGGATGTCCCAGGTCTATAACTTCCATGTCCGGGTTATCAAGACCCCTACGCGGATCAAACGTTGCGCGGGGTATGGTATTATCGTCCAAGTCCTGACTCAGCCGGGGATCCCGAATCTCAATTGCAAACGTGTTATCCCCTGGGTTTTCAGTTATCGAAGAGGAGAACCTGTCAAGCCCACTCCTGACAAATCGCTGTACCTCCTCCGAACTACCGATCAGGTGTTCTGTCTCCTCCATCCGGGATTTTACCAGAGAGAGATCAATAGACGACTGACCATAGAAGGTATCATCCTCCATACGTTTGATCACATCATCCGAGAATGGATTGACGACCTGTTCCTGCCCGTCATCTTCGAGAAACTGTTCCAGTCGGGTCTGCCCGATCTTAACGTCCAGACCCTGCTCCCGGATCAGATCAAGAACAGACAGGTCATCCCCAAAGAACGGAGGCGAGAAACCGTGATCCATCCGTATTCTGTTAGGCAAGCCCCAATAAATAACTTACCCGAATGCAGGCTCGATGGTGACATCCCACTTTGGCAAATTTCCCGATCTTTCAATTCTCTCTTCGCAGATTTTCATTGCCTCTTTTGTCAATTTCACTC
>PQXF01000004.1:0-18831 GCA_003194445.1 Candidatus Methanogaster sp. | reverse complement strand
GAAAACTCTCCGATGTTCACTTTAGCTTTAGCGTCAATTGAGATCCTCAAAGTCTCTGGATCCTCGTCTGACTGGTGATTGACTTTATTAACATTCTCAAAAATTGCATTGGTCTCAGGAATCTTCTTAAGTGGCTTTCGGTCTTCTGAATCCTCTTCAGTTGATATCCCAAACGGTAGCAAATATCCCGTATCGTGTTTTCACATGGTAATTCATCATCTATGTAGCCTTTTTCGTCAATCAGTGCCTGCCGAACAGCTTTTGCCGTTAGCCTCGTATACATGAGAGACGTTTGAAAATTGGGGTCAGTCTGGCTCTTCGGACCAACTATCGATCGTATATCCTCCTCGAGTTCGGGCATCTTTTCCTCGGTCTTCTTGTTGCCACGAGCAGAATAATTGTCCACGCATCTAATACCAGTGGTTAACTCCATCATGCCTTTCTCAACTGTCTTTCTACCCCAACCAAATTCTCTTTCTGCTTTACGAGCACTCTTGTCCAGTAATTCGATGGTGATCTCGGCAATATAGATTCTTCTTTTAAAACCACTCAATTTCTCTGCCGTATTCTTGATGATCGACTTGAGTGTTTCCGGTATTTCAGTTATGTTCATCTTACGAACCATCCTATAGATATATTGAATCTATTTTGAAATGGTGCTGTAATAACATTTGTTCTTTAATTTTACTGAAACTCAGACGTATGGGATATATGTAGTTCTATTAGTTGTCACTCGATCAAGAGATCAATATGTAAAACTGGTGGCAGGTAAATTATTATTTGTGAGTTGCCTTAGCCTTCTCAACAAGCACCTTCAGGATTCCGGCTTCCAGAGAATCGTTCACAACCATCGTTCTGATGAAGACTTTCTTCTCCCCACCGGGCTTGCGGCTCTGCCCGTATCTATCAACTCTTCCGTTGCGCTGTTCAAGGCGGTTGGGGTTCCATGGCAGCTCATAATGTATGACCTGTGCCGCCATGTACTGGAGATTCACACCCTCCGAAAGACAGTCAGTAGCTATCAGTATCGCTTCAGAAGCTGACTCAAAACGTTTAAGCCTTTCACCCCTCTGAGAATCATTCAATTCACCATAGAGCGTAACAATCTTCGTGTCCTTATAATGAGAATGCTTGGGGATTTCTTTCTCCAAATACTCTAAAGTGTCTACATATCGTGTGAAAATGATCACCTTCGGATCTCGCCGAAGCATTCTACGAAGAACATTACTACATAGCTCCTTTAATTTACTGTCCCTGGATGGAGTGATCTTCTTCGCATCTTCAAGCGCATCTTCAATGATCTCCTTCTCCTTTTGCAGACTCTCGACATAACCAAAGACAGAACGATCCAGCCGTGCCCCAGCCTCCTCATCAGTAACTCGCTCCCCTATATCGTTATCCAGGACTTCAGCCCGAGCCTCTTCCTCGTTAATCGGCAACTCTTCAATATCATCCAGTTTATCGAGTTTTTTGTTCAGCTTGCGAAGACGATTATTTAAAGATCGCCTCAATGCGTATGGAGAACTCAATGCTCTTTTATGGAAGTGTATAACAGTCCACTGTGCAATCTTCCGGCGATATGATTTTTCGGGACCAGCTACGGTCAATATGTGCTTACCAAGCTCCTCAACCTTTTTTATGGTGCTCTCTTCAGGTTCCGGAGACAGACGAACAAAAACCTCATCCTGATCCCTTTTCGGAAATGGGTTTTCTTCATCATCCCATCCAAATTCGTCCGCCACATCAACTCTTCGCCGCTGACACACATGTTTCCTGGCGATATCCCTGTGAATACACGGCTCATGAGGTGGACCAGAGACTGCACCCACGCCCAACATGGACAGAAGACTGGCATAAGTATCCGTATATCCATTATGCGGCGTGGCAGTTAACAGAATCAGATGTCTGGCAACCTCTGCGATCTTTTTACCCAGCTCCCAGCGTTCCTTTTTTACTGTGTGGCTTGCTGACACCTGATGCGGTTTCGCCAGATTGTGAGCTTCGTCAATCAAGACAATATCCCATCTGTGCTCAAGGATCGTCGCACGGTTATGAGGTGCCTTTGCATAGTCCATGGAAACGATAAGATATGGATAATATTCCCAGGGACTCATCCCAGGAGGGATATTTCGTTCTAAAGAACGAAGATGCTGGGTGGATACGATCTTGGCATCAATATGGAAGAAGTAGTTGAGAGCCTCCTTCCACTGCTCTCTGAGACTGGCTGGACATATAACCAGCAACCGCGACGCACGCTGCCTGGCAAGCAGCTCTGTAACAATAAGACCTGCTTCAATGGTTTTGCCCAGCCCAACGTCATCAGCTATGAGAATCTTTACCACAGACATGTCTAACGCCATAACGACCGGAACTATCTGAAAAGACTCTGCAATAACCCTACTTCGTTGTAAACTCAGCAACGGAGCAGTCCCATGTATCATACTCAACCGATAAGCTCGAATTAACAGATCCTGAGCAGAATAGTTACCGACTTTATCCGGGTCCGGATCTTCGATTTCTCCGGGTTCGATCGTTTCAAAAGGACGATAAAAACGCCTGTGCTCAACAGGCGTACTTTCAATAGTAGTTGCTGTGACTGTATCATCTATAAAATTGTCTACCCGCCAGAGACGAGAGCGAAGACTGACAATTGACCCTGGCATCATTGTTGTTGCCCCATTCCCCATTTTTATACACCCCACGTATGCATTTAAAGCGAGGCTTTGTTAGTAGTGTAATGAGTAATGCAACACATCCGACACAGCATATCCGAACACGATTCGCACACATGCCCCCATAGTCGAACGTCCACTATTTCACACATCACACTCTCCCGCAGTCTACAAGTTATCAAGCAGACCACCGGTACCTCACACAACCATATTATACGCACATGTATATATCTCTATCGCCACCACCAACAAGGTCGAACAACCCCGATAGGACAAGTGGGCACACTCATGTTCCATCCGGTTTGTCAGAGATTCGCCTGTCTTTCATCGCCAACACGATCGTGCCACGGACTCGAGACCGCCGCCTTGGCTCGCATCGCCTCGCAACATCCCAGAGCTTCCTGCTATATTCCAAGACCGGAGATTCGGATTAATGGTGGTGAAAGTACTATTATTCCGTCAAATGAAAAACGTCGACCTCCGAGACAAGGTAAATTTACGGGTACCTTCACTTGCGTTGCGGCTCAATATCATACTCCTTTGGCTTCACAGCAGCCTGTTGCCACTACTCGAGTACTGGGTTCAGTTCTGAGGCGGCAACTATCCTTTCATCAGGTTGGATTTTCACCAACTGGATAGTACGGATTTTACTCGGCGCACTCACTTCACGACCTCGCTTGCATTCACGATCACTGGATCAGCACCCAGCACCTCAAGCCGCGTCGCAATCTCATTTGCGCCATAGTACCTGCCGGTAGCTACAATCGCTTGAACCGTAATCCCACAGGTTATGATCGCGATTATCGCATCGTACCCGGGACGAGATCGACCGCCGGGACACTACCGGATGCCTTCCTCGGCCTTAACCGATCCTGACACCCGGCGCGTCCACAAACCTAAGCTATCTCTAAACCTCTACTGACTCACAAAGTCGGATGCCTTTGGAATCCCCGGCTTCAGACCCTTCCGCGTCCTGATCTGCGAAACGATATCCGGAAGCAGGTTCTTTGGAAGCGACTCAAAGCCTGCAAATTCGGTACTCCAGAGCGCCCTTCCTTCGGTTGCAGACCTGATATCGCCTGCAAACCCGAACAACTCTGCGACCGGCGTCTTCGCTTCGATATCCGTAACATCGCCTTCCTGCGTCATGTCCAGTATCGCGCCTCTCCGCCCCTGGATCTCTGATATCGCGCCGCCCATGTGGTCCTGCGGCACCTGGATGAATACCTTCTGGAACGGTTCGAGCAGTGTTACGTTTGCCATCAGTATCGCTGCCTGAATTGCCTGCCTGACTGCCGGGATCACCTGCGCGGGACCGCGGTGCACAGCATCCTCATGGAGCTTGACATCGACCAACCTTAACTTGAGGCCCTGACACGGCTCTCTCGACATCGGTCCGGCAGTGGTCGCCTCCTCGAATCCCTCGATGATCAGTTCCATGGTCTCGCGGAGATACTGGATACCCTTGGTCATATCGAGAAGGACGTTTGATTCCGATATTGCAGAGAAGCTCTTTGCCTCATCCTTGTCCATACCAAGCTCCATCAGTTTATCCCGCCGCTCAATCTTGTCCATCCTCATGCTGATCTCGCCTGCTTTGATCAGATCGACAACCTTTGGTTCGAGAGGTGAAACCTCGATATAGAACCTGTTATGCCTGTTCGGCGACTTCCCTTCGACCGGTCCTGCTTTGCCCATGATGGTCTCGCGGTACGCAACAATCGGCTCGGACGTGGTGATCTCGACGCCCTTGTCCCGCTCGATACGGTGGGCTATGATCTCGAGATGCAGTTCACCCATCCCCGCAAGCAGGTGTTCGCCGGTCTCCTCGTCGATCTTGACCTGTAGCGTCGGATCCTCCTTTGAGACCTGCCTTAAAACCTCAACAAGTTTCGGGAGGTCCCGCATGTGCTTTGCCTCGACTGCAACCGTGACAACTGGCTCGCTTGCGTGTGTGATCGTCTCGAACGGATACATATCCTGAAGCGTCGTTGCAGTGCTCCCGACGATCGCATTCTTTAGCCCCGTTACCGCCACAATATTTCCTGCCGGAATCTTCTCGACCTCAACCCGATCCGGCCCCATAAAGACACCTACCTGCTGGATCCGGTCGGTGGCTGATGTGCCGGATACATACAGTTCCTGACCGCGCTGAATCGTTCCGCTAAAGAGCCTACCTGTCGCAATCTCGCCGGCATGTGGATCTCTCGTGATCTTCGTGACCATGAGCGCGGTATCGCCATTCGGATCGCATCCAGCCATCTGCTTTCCGATCTCGGAATCCGCATCGCCGTGCCAGATCACAGGAACCCGCCGCTTCTGGGATACGAGCGGGTCTGGCAGATGCTTGATGATCATATCGTTTAATACTTCATGAAGCGGGCACTTCTCTGCAAGTGCCTTCATATTATTATCTTTACAATAATTATATACATCTGCGAAACCTATATTGCTCTTCTGCATGTAGGTAACGCTTATCGCCCAGTTGTACAACGCTGATCCGAATGCTACGGTTCCGTTTGCAGCATTGAGCCGCCATTCTTTGTATTTCTCCTCGCTCATCCCTTTGATTAGTTTATTCACATTATCGATTACTTTCCCAAGTTTGATCTGCATCGTCTCAGGATCGACCTGAAGCTCGTTGATCAACCGATCTACCTTGTTCACGAAGAGGACCGGAGTCACATTCTCCTTGAGTGCCTGCCGAAGCACAGTCTCTGTCTGCGGCATCGCGCCCTCGACCGCATCGACCACGACGACCGCACCATCCACAGCGCGCATCGCTCGTGTGACATCGCCTCCGAAGTCCACATGACCGGGAGTATCTATGAGATTGATCAGGTAGGAATCGTCCTCGAACTCATGCACCATCGAGACGTTTGCAGCATCGATCGTGATGCCTCGCTCCTGCTCTTCCTCATCCGAATCCATGAAGAGCTGCGTGCCTGCAAGTTCCTTCGAGATCATGCCAGCGCCCGCAAGCAGATTATCCGTGAGTGTGGTTTTGCCGTGATCGATATGCGCAACTATACCGATGTTTCTGATATTTTCGGGTTGGCTCATCAGGTCCCGAACACGTTCGACCATTTTTTTCTTTACGCCCATATATTGTACCTCTAATTAAAATTATTAGATTGCAAACACCTATTGATTTCTGTAGTCTTAAGGATTGTCACGCATCGATAGTATCCGTATCGCGAGATGCGCGGCATTCCTACCGTTATCGATTCCGACGCAGGCTACCGGAACGCCCGGCGGCATCTGTGCAATCGAGAGCAGCGCATCAAGTCCACCGAGCTTCTTGCTGACCGGAACCCCGATAACCGGCTTACCCGTCCTTGCAGCAACAACACCGGGCAGCGCCGCCGACAATCCTGCAATCGCAATAAATACCAGCGCATCACTCCCCTCGATATAATTGTCCAGTTTTTCAGGATTTCTGTGTGCAGAGATGACTTGAAGATCGTAGTCGTAACCACCTCCGTCCAGAACCCCGGTCACCTGATCAGCAATATCCATATCGGATTCTGCCCCCACGATTACCGCAATTTTTGGCATTATGGCAAGTTTCCTTCACCGCTCAGTTCATGCTGGCGTTCGATGTTCATCCGGATCAAAATCTCATAGATATGCTTGATCGAACCGATATCGAGACTCAGTTCGGTTGCGTAATTGACAGCTCGATTCAAAACGACCTGTTCCTGAGCCCCATCCTCGATGCTCTTTCCTTCTGCCTTTTTTAGCTCCAGAACCGTTCCTGCAAGTGCGGTGCGGTCTGCGATCAATTTCAATATCTCCTTATCAATTGTTTCAATTTTTTCTCTGACATCTAACAGTTCCATGCTATCGCCTCGTTTGTATTATCCTTGCTGATACTCTATTTTAGTATATCTCTGCCGTACGCATGAAGTTTTGCTCTTCCATAAGCCACATCCGGACGTAGGATTCGGGGGTCGGTAAGTCACCCCAAGTATTAACACTCTGGTGCGCAGAAGTATAGCTCATGACCGATCTCCAGATTCCTTCGCTTATCGCCGCATTCGGAGCCGGAGTCTTAAGCGTACTATCACCGTGCGTTCTCCCGCTGCTGCCGGCGGTCATGGCGTACTCCTCCGAACGAGGTAAACTACGCCCTCTGGCTATCGTAATCGGACTCTGCATCTCCTTCACAGCGATGGGCGTGATATTCTCTGCATTTGGCTCTGTCGTCTATGCGTATCGTGGATATATGGAGATGATCGCCGAGATCATGATCATCGCGCTTGGGATTGTCATGCTCTTCGATCTTCCGATCTTTGATAGGTTAAGCGCACTTGCGCCACAACTTGCGCCGCAGACTACACAGGGCGAGGGTATTATGGGGGGTCTGCTTCTCGGGCTATCGCTTGGAATCGTCTGGATGCCGTGTCTCGGACCGCTGATCGGCAGCGTCCTGATGACAGTCATACCCGAAGGCGACATTCTGTACGGCGGGACTCTGTTGTTCATCTATTCGCTCGGGCTCGCAATTCCGATGCTTGGAATCGCGTATGCAACCAGCACACTGACCGGGCATGTGAGAGTGCTATCGCTGCACAGTATGGCAATCAGAAGAATCGCGGGGGGCGTGCTGATTCTGGTCGGGCTTGGGATGGTGTTTGGGGTCTATAACCTCTTCTGGGGGTGGGTTGTGAATGCCGTGTATGCGATCTGATCGGACATATCAGGGATTATATATCCTCTGACCTGATACGGAGGGGGGACGGAACTTGAAAAAATGGCTAATTACCCTAACAATTGCCCCTATCGTCGTGTTATTTCTGCTATTTGTGTTTCATGGCATATTCAATCCTGTCCACGATATCCCTGATCCGTATTACCGGGACACTGGACACAATGTCACCAATAGATCCGAACTGGCGCATATCCTGCCGCTATTTACGGACACGTATCAGGAAGATTATTTCGATTGCTCAGAGATGTCTGCGTTTATGGAGTGGTATCTCGAAGGGCACGGTGTCGATACAATGATCGTCGCAGGAGACCGGAGTCAGCCGCACAATATCTCTGCTGGGGGATTCGAGTACGAAAAAGGTACTGGAGATCATGCGTGGATCGTAGCGAATGTATCAGGGGAAAGCATTCTCATCGAGCCGACTCTTGCACGCATCGTTCCAAAATCACTTGAGAAATATTACCTCATTGATATAACATACAATGATATTTATGATGCCGTGAGCGCCAGCAGGTCTGTCGAGGAATACGACTGGTGGACTGTGGTGGATATCGGTTCTCCGGTGCCGTTTAAAACCCCAGTTTCCTTGCCTGCATCAACAAAGCTGGAAGCGGATATATTCGATCTGGTGAACTGGGAACGTGAGGATGACGGACTTTTGGCTCTGAAACAGAACGACGAGATCGCAGAAGTTGCCCGCGCATATAGCCGCGATCTCGCAGCGCGTAAACACTCCGGAGCTGATAATGAGGGTACCGATGACAGCAATGATGATGACGATGATGACGAGCTGGATGACTTATTAAAGAAAAGCGGGATATATTATTTCGATATCTCCGTCAAACAGACGCTTTCAGTCCCGGGACCGGTCTATGACTACGAAGAGTTCTTACAAACATGCCTTGACGCATGGGCGTATGGTGAATCCGGAGAAGATACCGGAGCATCGGATCTCGATGAATCCGGGATAGGTGTGGCGGTCGATCCGGATGGGAACGTATATATAACCCAGGTCTCGATCAGGAGGATCCACTGTGGTTACAAGGGCGCATCCTGCTGCAAGCAACAAGGTTATTATCCATGGTGCTATAAACCATGGGAATGCAACCGAGGAATATGCGAATAATAAACAGGTAGGCTTATCATGGCGATCCGGGACATAAAACCAACCAGGTCCGAGCTCATAGAACTGAAAAAGAAGATCAAACTCGCAGAGGGCGGGCACAAGCTGCTGAAGATGAAGCGCGACGGTCTCATTCTGGAGTTTTTTGAGTTGCTTCACAGGGCAAAGAATGTTAGATCCGAACTCGATTCCGCTTATGTGCTTGCGAACGAGAAGATGGGGCTTGCAAAGGCGGTAGAGGGTGCGGTTGCAATAAAATCGATCGCGTTCGCACTCAAGGATGTTCCGCACATCGAACTCGAGAGCAAGAACGTGATGGGTGTGGTGGTTCCGAAGATCGAATCATCCCAGATACAAAAAGACCTCTGCGATCGGGGCTACGGTATTATAGGGACGAGCTCCTGCCTTGATGAGGTGGTTGATGCGCATGAGACCTTTGTTGAAAAGATAATCGTTGCTGCCGAGGTCGAGACCGCGATAAAGAAACTGCTCGACGACATCGAGCGGACCAAGCGGAGGGTCAACGCGCTCGAGTTTAAGGTGATTCCCGAACTTGGCGAGGCAGAGCGTTTCATCGAACTGCGCCTCGAAGAGATGGAGCGCGAAAACACCTTCCGACTGAAGCGGATCAAGGCATGATCGATGCGAACGATCCTGAAATCAGGGGCGGGGTGCTTAAGTGGGCCTGGATCATCTCGCTCGCCATGCTTGTACTTGGATACGTCCTTATGTTTCTTCTGATTACTGGTGAACTCAAACTCAGGTAATCTTCGCTTCCACTGTATCCGTAGCTGTCCTGCCGCTTGCATCCGTGACAATAAGCGTGATGCTGTGCATGCCATTCGCGAGTTCCGGTTCGAACGAACTTGCGCCCCCGGTCTGCCCGTCCGAAAAAGCTCTCCAGTTGTGTTTGATCGGAGGGATGCTGCCGTTTACCGCGCACGAGAAACGGCCACCAGCCTCTGCCGATATCGATGAGTCGATTGCGCGCAAGCCATCGTAACAATCTGCCCCGTCCTCATTAAACCACACCCTGCCGCTGCCGAGTTTGAGCATAGATCCTTCCCCGAATGCTCAAACCCACGTTTGCGTAATTCTGCTAGAACAGGCACAGCATATCCCCGGACGGTATGATCTGTCGCTTGATCATCCGAACGTCAGCAGGTGACTTGCTCACAAACGATTCCCAGCACGAGTCTGCTGCATCGTAACGATAGACGGCCTGGTCGCCCAAAGATATATTTTCCGATACGCGCCCTATAGACAAGCCAGAGGTCGGTCTTCGGATCATAGCAGCTCGCGTACCGATCATTGAACCATATAAGATCGCTACCCGAGTGTCACAGGCTCGGCAACCGGCCCGGCGCGGTTGCCGGTAGGCTCAAGTTCAGATTCTGCTGATGGCAGTGACTCGCCCTCACCATCATCTTGCTTGCCGGACGTACCAGACTCGCCCGATTCGTTGCCCACATCCGGCTCTTCATCATCGAAGACGTGTCAGACCGACACACTTTCCGGCGCGGGAGTCTGCTATGTAATCACCATCCCCGCCTTGCCCCTACCCCTTCCGGTAGACGACCTCGCCGCCGTACTCGATCCTCCGTATCCGGTGGTACGGGATGCTGGAGCTGTTTTCGAGCGTGAAGAACGAATTGCCAAGACTTATGACCTCAGAGCCCCTGACGATCCGGGTGTCGTTGGGTGCGCCTCTGTGCAGGTAATAGATCGTGCATTCGTGCACCTGGTAGCCGCGCCACTTGATCTCATTTAACACATCTCTCGGACGTTTCGATCGGATATTTATTGCAGGCACACCAATCGCTTTATCCCCCATACCGTATATTCAATTCTACGATAACGGAGCAGGCACCATGCTGTCAGAGATACAGGAATTCATAACCACACATTACGTGGATCCGATCGTGACCGATTCCGGGTACAATATAGTAAACACTCTCACGTGGGCGATGGTACTCGTTCTCTGTGTCTATGGCCTCCATTCGCTCAAGGTGTTCAAACGTTTGGGTGTTACGATCGACCAGCATTTTGTCATGGGGGTAGTCTGCTACGTCCTCTTCGGATCGAGTCTCCGTGTTCTCAAGGATGCTGAGGTCTTTGCCCCGCCGCTTAAATACATTTTTGTAACTCCAATTATATACTTTGTTGTGTTCGCCGTTACGATGGCGTCACTTATACTATCTATTTGTATTTATAAAGAGCGATACTATATATCATTCGCCGTCATCGGGCTTGGTCTTACGTCCGTGAATATATGTGTGCTGCTCTGGAGTAAAGGTATCGCACATCATGGAGAAGCACTGCTCATCGTGGCGCTCGCCATAGTGATCACCGCATTGATCTATGTGGGTGCCGGGTTTGCAAAGATCGAATTTTTGCGCGGCAGGTTCAATATAGCAATTCTTGGAGCGCATCTGCTTGATGCAACCTCAACAACAATTGCCATCGACTTTCTTACAGGTTATAGCGGCAAGCACGTGGTTGAGAATTACTTAATCGACCTCACAGGCACCGGTGCTGCGATGTATCCACTCAAACTATTCCTGTTAATACCCATGCTCTATCTAATCGATAGCGAGTTTGATGAGGCCGAACTGCGCGATCTGCTGAAACTTGTAGTTCTCATTCTTGGGTTAGCTCCGGGATGTAGAAACACGATCCTGATCCTCTTTGGGGCTGGGGGATAGAATGCTTAAGAAGTGCACAGTACTTGTAACGGCGATCTTTGTTGTCTCAGTGGTATCCGGATACCTGTATGCGAACTCGAATCCGTACGAGTCCGCAAGGGTTATGCAGGAACTATCCGATGATCTCGGCTGGATCACGGATCTGGACCCGGTTCTGATCTTGTTTGCCATATTTCTAAATAATGCAGTCAAGAGTTTTATTGTAATATTGCTTGGGGCACTGGGGATAGTTCCGATTATGCTTCTAAATCCAAATAATGTATCTAAGAGTTTTCTTGTCAGGAGTTTTTTTGTTCTACCCATGATCCTCCCGATCATGTTCATCATGTTTAACGGATACATTCTTGGCATTGTCATGTGCGAGTCTGCACGCAGAGAAGGTTTGCTGTGTGTTGCAGCAGCGATCCTGCCGCATGGCACAATCGAACTTCCAATGGTCCTCTTAAGCGCTGCTCTCGGAATGCGCATTGGAGCGATGGTACTGCTCCGGATAAGCAGCAAGATAACCACTGAAGAGATTCTATCCACGCTTAAGTGGTCGATATCCTTCTATTTCAGATGGATTCTCCCTCTCCTATTCGTAGCAGCCGTAATCGAGACGTTCATCACGCCTGTTGTGCTGCGGATTCTGGGGTGATGCAGAGCTATAAGGGGTGTGAGGGGCTGTCGCCTTGCTCTGGTGCTTGTATCAAACAAGTTGACCGCCCCGGTCAGACGGAATACTTAACTTACTGCTTAACTTTGGTGGTAACGCAAATACGTCACACAAGAATCGAAGCATAATGAAAAAGTCTATCATGTTGTTGGTTGTTGCGCTTCTGCTGGCAGGGATACTGCTTGCGCCAGTAGATCAGGGCACTGCTCATGCGGATTCGGATACTGATACTGACGATACAGCAGATGAGTCGGATGCCGAGGGGGGTGAAGATTATGACGAAGACTATGATCAACCGCAAGATAGTACGGGTACCACTTTCAATACCGGTGGCATAAACGATCCGCCGATTGTTTCGACCCCAATAATTTCTGACAACCCGGTTAGTGGAGAAGATACCGACGGCGATACCGGGGATACAGATACGGACTCAGATACAGATTCGGATACCGATAGCGAAGATGCAACAGAAAATATGGATGGAGATGACGAAGATGACGATGAACTGCAGGATAAAATCGGTTCTATCCTGCTGATTCATGATAGCTCGGTCAGTGGTGAAGATGTGAGGCGGATGAAAAATTCTGCTTCGGGTCTCATGATTGGTGTGATCGAGGAAAGAATTGATTTCGACTCACGATATCTCCGCGGTCTGGATACGGATGTTGTGCAGGATGTTGATTATGTTATAGCAATCTCCAGGGATGTTTCCGGATTGGATGTCCTGATAGATTATGTGGCTACAGAGGATTTGCGGTTAAATGGTAAAGAAGTGATCATTTCGAGTGATGTGGATAAACGGATGCTTAAACAGCATTCTCTGGTTTTACAAAAAGAAGCGTCTCCTGATCTGATAATTCTAACAGATTTAAAAGATTCCGAACTGGCATGGAATGCGACGCTATCTGCTCTGGCTCAGAAGATGCCGGTTACAGAGGCACTTAATGAAAGGGATGTTGAATTCTCCACAATCGATGATCGCGACCTTGACGAGATTCCGGCGTACAGGGAAGCGGTGACAGATACAATAATAAAAGTATCGGAATCCAATATTCCGCTCGAAACCCTGAAACTTATACTTCTTCTTCCGTTTGCAGCTACAATTGTGACCATCTTCAGGAATATTGTCGGGGCACGAACGTACGGAGTTTTTGGACCTGCAATAATGTCGATAGCTTTTCTCAGTTCCGGCCTGGTTGTTGGATTGATCTTATTTGCGGTTTTATTGGTGACCGGCGTTTTTGCGCGCAGAATCATTGAACGCCTGAATCTGATGATGGTTCCCAGACTGGCTGTACTGCTGACGATGTGCTGTATGGTGCTGGCAGCGGTAATCGCAATCGGAATTAAGATGAACAGTCAATACCTTGCCAGACTCACTGTTTTCCCGCTGATAATAATGGCGATGATCATCGAGAACTTTATGAAGACTACAGTGGAGAAAGGCATTTTAGATGCTCTTAAAATTTGTTTCAGCACCGTTATCGTCTCGGTAGTATGTTTCCTCGTGATTTCAATCCCCACACTCCAGGCGATTGTGATGACCCACCCGGAAATACTTATTCTGGTAGTGGGATTGAATATCTTGATCGGAAGGTGGAAGGGGTTACGCATTGTGGAGTATCTCAGGTTTTCAAATCTTATGAAAGGTTAAAAATATGATCACACCATTGTCCAGGTTGTTTGGGAAAAATAAGGAAGTAATCGGGATAAATGCGCGCAACATAGGATATATCTTCGCGGAAAACCCGAGAAAGCTACTCAATCTGGTGGATGATAAGTTAAAGACAAAAGAACTACTCGAAAGTGTCAGCATTCCATTTCCTGAAGTATATGGAGTTTTCAGTGAGATACATGAACTGAGAAATCTTGAAAAAGTCATTGACAGGGATGAATTTGTAATCAAGCCCTCGTCAGGAGCGGGCGGAAGAGGGATAGTCGTGATCAAGGGCAGAGTGGACCGGGGGTGGGTAAAGTCCAGTGGCAGGATGATTGCGCTTGCAGAGATCCGGAAACATTGTTCGGAGGTGCTTGAAGGCATATATTCGCTTGACGGCAACCCCACCCCGGTCTTTTTTGAGTCTTTGATCAAATCCCACCACGCTCTTGCGGAAGTCTCTTTCGAAGGGGTTCCCGATGTCAGGATCATAGTTTATAGGGGTGTGCCTGTGATGGCAATGGTGCGATTACCAACACGAGAGTCTTCTGGCAAGGCAAACCTCCATCAGGGCGCGCTTGGCGCGGGAATAAAGATATCAGGAGGAGAGACTATCCATGCGATCCGTAAGGATAAACCGGTACACACGCATCCGGATACCGGATCAACTCTCATCGGGATCGAGATTCCGTTCTGGGAAGAGATTCTGGAGATAGCCTCGAAATCGTACGACGCGGTGGGACTCGGATACCTTGGCGTCGATGTAGCCATCGATGAAGTGGCTGGGCCGCTGGTGCTTGAACTGAATGCGAGACCCGGACTGAGCATCCAGAATGCCAACCAGTGTGGCCTTGCGCGCAGGCTTGAGGTCATAGAAGCGATGGATCTTGAGAACGTAAGCTCCGCAGAGAAGGTCGCTATTTCCGTAGAACTTGATGCAAAGGACTGGGTTGCGGTTTGACATCGGAGGGTGATCGAGCAGACCGGAACCACAGCGATCCTGCCACACGGTGTAAATTTGAGTGTCCAATGATCTTTTTGAGTACTGCTCTCGGGACGCGTCCTGGAACGGTGCTGCTACTATTGGATAAGCGGCAAGATATCTACAAGAGATCCTATCCACCTATCCACGCTCAAGTGGTCGACATCCTACTATTTCAGATGGAGTCTCTCCCACTCCTGTTCGCAGCAGCCGTGATCGAGACGTTTATCACGCCTGCTGTGCTTCGGATTCCGGGGTGATGCGCGTCTCCTTTAACTTGATTGCGAATTTAAGCAGCACAGGAGTGACGATAACCGAGATTGCAATCATCAGGACGATCGCGGAGAATATCTCATCGTCGATGATGCCTATCTCCATGCCAGCTGCTATTACCACAAGTTCGATGCCTGCCCTCGGCATCACTCCGGCACCGAAGATTAGACTGTCGTAGGAGTCGAAACCCGCAATCCTCGCTCCGATGAATCCTCCGATCAGTTTTCCTGAGAGTGCCATCACGATTACGAGGAGTGTGAACAGTCCTGCTGTCTGCATCGCAACCAGATCGACAGATAGCCCGATGAACGCAAAGAAGATTGGTATGAATATCCCGTAAGCAATGCCTGAAACCTTGCTCTGCACATCCTCGATCTTTGCGAGCGGCACACTCGACAGGCACACTCCGCCGATGAAGGCTCCGATCACCGCATGTAGACCGAATGCCTCGGCAAGGTATGCAGAGAATAGCGCAACCACAACGACGAATGCGAAGATCGACTCCTTCACGCGCATCCGATGTATATACGTAAACAGCACCGGGAAGACACCGCGCCCGAGGACTGTCATGATCGCTATGAAACAGATCATCCTGACTGCTATGACCAGTATCTCCATGCCTGATGGTATCTGCTGGTAGGTTGCTATGGAGATCACCACTGTTAGCATGAAAATTCCGATGAGGTCATCGAGGATTGCGGATGCAAGCATCGTCGAGCCGATCTTCTTTGAGAGATAATTGAGATCGATCAGCGTCCTCACCGACACTCCGATGCTGGTTATGCTGAATGCAACCCCTATAAAGAGAGATGCCATCTGCGAAAAATCGAATATCCGGCCTATCAGAAATCCAAAGCTGAATGCAAGTAGCACCTGTGATATGGTCGGGATCAGCGCCGTCCTTGATGCAGTCTTCAATTCCCGCAGATTGATCTCCTTGTATCCGGCAGTGAACAACAGGAATATGGCGCCGAGTTCACTGAAGAAGAGCAGCACATCGCTTTCAGGGCGCAGGAAGAGCAGTCCGAAGACGATGCCTGCGGCAATCTCGCCAAGGATGCTTGGAAAACCCGCCCGCTCGACCAGTTCCCCAAATACCTTTGCCAAAAATATAATCAGGAGAAGCGCAAGTAGTGCGTGCATTGTTCAGTCTCTTCGTTTGCAGATTTCATTGACGATGTCTCTCTTCGATAGAATACCGATGAGTTTTCCGGAATCTGTCACGCAGACGCGGTCTACACGATGCCTGAGCATCAGGTCAGCGGTTTCGGATAGACTGGTATCAGGAGAGACGGTTACCGGGTATGGCATCATGATCCCGCTTGCGTCATCGCCAAGTGACCGTACTGCTGACAGGTGCGTATGTCCTGACGCAGGTAGCCTGTCAAACAACAGGATCTCCAGAACGATATCCTCGCTGATGATTCCTGAGAGTTCGCCTGTTTCCGTTACGACCGGGTAGCTGTGGTAGTGATACGTCCCAAACAGCTCCAGCAGATCCTCGATTGTGGTCTCCTCGATGACGGTCACAACGTCCCGGGTCATGATCTCGGCTACACCAATCTTTGTATAATCCACTACCATTCCATGACGATCGTTCGTGATTATACTAATAGATTGTCATTAATCGGCTCGACCGCTCCTGACGCGCGGGAAAAGTTATACCAATACACCCGTTTCCACACCGCGGCAGACCCGGACGATCTAACTCATACGAATGCGTCCTTTACCTTTTCAAATATCCCCTTGTGCTTCTTTTCACTGTTGGCGGGGTTTTTATCCTCGATTTCCTGTAGTTCTGTGATAAGTTCCCGTTCCCGTGCAGAGAGGTGTGTTGGAACAACGACCCCGACTTTCACGAGCTGGTCTCCTTTCCCGATCCCGTGAAGTTTTGGCATCCCTTTGCCGCGCAGACGGAGGGTCGAACCGGACTGGGTGCCTGCAGGAATCTTCATCCGCACGTCGCCATGCAGCGTCGGCACCAGGACATCGTCACCGAGTGCAGCCTGCGTGAAGTGGATCGGAAGTTCATACATGATGTCGTTCCCGTCGCGCTTGAATACCGGATGCGGATCGATATGCACGAAGATGTACAGGTCTCCGGGGGGGCCGCCTCTCACACCTGCTTCTCCTTTGCCCCGGATGGGTATCCGATCTCCTGACCCGATGCCCGCCGGAACACGGATCGAGAGCGTCCCGGAGCGGCGTACCCTGCCTCTACCATTGCAGGAACTGCACGGGGATTCTATGATCTTGCCTGTGCCGCCACAGTGCGAGCACGGAGAGGCTGTGATGAACTGCCCAAATGGCGTACGTCTTGCCTGACTGATCTGCCCGGCGCCGTGGCAGTACGGGCAGGTCTTCGGAGTTGTGCCGGGTTTTGCGCCAGTTCCCTTGCAGACGTCGCACGTTTCCGTGCGCATCACGTCCGCCTTCCTCTCAATGCCCGTTGCAGCATCCTCAAGCGATATACGCAGGTCATACCTCAGATCCGAACCGCGCTCCGGACCCCGCCGCACACCACCACCGCCACCAAAGAAAGTCTCAAAGATGTCTCCGCCCCCACCCACACCACCGCCACCAAACCCGCTGAAGATGTCTTCGAAGTTGATGTTCCCGAAGATGTCTTCCTGTGAGTATCGTGCATCGATACCGGCATGCCCGAACCGGTCGTACTGTTTCCGCTTTTCAGGATCAGACAGCACTCCGTACGCCTCTGAGATCTCTTTAAACTTCTCTTCTGCTTCCGGCTCCTTATTTCTGTCGGGATGATACTGCATCGCCAGTTTTCGGTATGCTTTCTTGATCTCTTTCTCATCAGCGTCCTTTGAGACTCCGATGATCTCGTAATAGTCCTTCTTCGTGGGCATGTGACCTGCTACCTCTCTTCAAGATTATACGGTACGTATGTATGTTAAATTAACTGTTGTGTTTTGTTGCGTTTTCGCGTGAGCTTACTTTCAGAAGAGTCAGATTCCAGCCCTGATAATAGACGGCAGGCACGAAAGCGCGGAGACCGGACCGGGCTAGTTCATGAAAGATTATTTTAAGCGTGGCGCCCCAATGAACTACTGTGATCACAGTGTCGCCAGAGAAGAGATTATACATCCACGCATCAGAGGTGATCCCATCTCAAAAGTTATAGAGACTGAGCTTCGAGAATATACCGCAGGGATCATCGATCTACTTGCAGAGGATTTTCACATCGGCAGATCGGCGCTGCTTGCCAGGATCATCGAGGATGGGGTACACGCGGAACTTGTGAAACGGTCTGTCCGGTTGTACGCTGGCGGGAAAGTTTCGATGTGGAAGGCTGCTATGCTTGCTGGCGTCAGTTTCTATGAGATGATGGCTGAGATAAAACGGCAGGGGATACCTCTCCAGTACGGGGTGGAAGATTTTGAAGCAGATGTTAAAACGCTTAGAAAACTTAAAAGTAGCATCTAATACGTCTCCTTTGATTTATCTCTCCAAAATCGGCAGGTTAAGGCTTTTGCACGATCTGTTTGGTGCGATATCCATTCCCAGTGTTGTGGCAAATAAGATACTCCGCGGGAAGGATCTTCCGGACGGGTTCGCAAGCGCTATGGATGTAGAAGGCGCTATCGGGACCGGATGGATAAAGGTCGAAGAACCGGACAAAGATGAACACGATCTGGCAGAGATTTATTCTCGTGATCCCGGAATTCATCCGGGCGAAGCTGCTGTGCTTGCCAGGGGGCGCCGCTTTGATCTCTTGTTGCTGGATGATCTCTGCGCACGCGCATTTGCAAAAGCACTCAGATTTAGTATGGTAACCCCATCTTCGGAACTCGTGTGAATCGAAACCACTGTCAATATATACTATCTATATATTTCTTGGGAAAAGTCTTTTGTACGTCCACCTGAGAATGGCTAATTATGGGCACTGTCCAATTTTCTAGTGATAGGATAGAATACCCCTAATCAGAAACTTTTTAACTATCAGAAGTAAATATATCCATGGTGATAGTAAATGACCACTTTGGATTATGCTGTATTGAACCTTCAGTATATGAGCTCACTCAGTTA
>PQXF01000049.1 GCA_003194445.1 Candidatus Methanogaster sp. | reverse complement strand
TGCAAAGATCATCAGCAATGCCACTATCTGTTTCGTATGTTTCTTCATCTGTTTTCACCTTCCTCGTGTTGTTTTCATCCATGCGATGCTACTTCCGATGCGGGTGCCGGCAGAGCCGCATCTGGCGTCTCGATCTCTGATATCTCCTGCACGCATCCTGACAGCACCGAAGCGATCAGCACTGCGGACAGAATCAATATTGTAGTTCTGTTATTCATGCTGTTCATCCTCCATTTTCTGTAATATTTGGTCACACACATTGATCATATTTAACTACTTCTATTGCATCAACACCCCCGCCCGGTTGCGTCGGTGACGATATCACCGACGCTGGCGGGTCTGCTGCATCCACCCGAACCACATACTCACCACTCTCACCAGTATTCGTGGCAACATCATCGATCTTGAATTTGATCATGTTCTGCGTACCGGAATCCTGATTAAACGGGACAGAACCAGCAGTTATCGTCCGATATGACGTGGTGCCGTCGCTTCCTGTGCAGCTCGCAGATCGCCAGCCGCTCCACGATGAGCCACCGTCTGTTGAGTACTTGTAACAAGCGGCCCCGACGTCCAGGCCCGCGGTGTTATCCTTCACCTCGATCGTGCAGTCAGGTGTCTGGTCTGCAACCCAATCGGTTGGAGTGGAGTCTCTCCAGTGGTGCAGAGCAACGTTATAGACGGGGAATTCCCCAGATATCATCGCTCGATGCGCTAAGGTCGTCGACCGCAATCACTCGCACCACCCATCTTATGCAAAGTCTTCTTGAGAACGCACCCTTGAGAAGTCGAAGAATGTTATGAGTCTCATCAATCGTCGCGCGACAGCGATATATATATAATATGATGTTGTGATTTTTTTACCGTGTCTACAAATTAAATTGTCATGGCAATAGCTTGACTGTGGTGAGATGTAATCGCCTTTAATCATCATCCTCAGTTCTCATCGACTTCGCAAAGCGCGGCGGTCATGCAAACCAAAAAACATACGACCGATCCAGCGAATACCAATGCATGAGACTTGTAATCGGGATCACGGGCGCATCAGGCGTGCAGTACGGAATACGCCTCGCAGAAGTCCTGCAAGGCAGGGCAGAGACGCATCTGGTCATCACCAAAACCGCGCGCCAGATAATCGGGATCGAATCGGATACCAGTGTCAGCGCGGTCGAGGAACTTGCCACCCACGTACCGGATGAGCACGATTTCACGTCTCCGGTTGCGAGCGGGTCGCACCTCTTCGACGCTATGGTGATCGTGCCGTGCAGCATGAAGACGCTTGCAAGCGTAGCAAACGGCATATCTGACACCCTGATCACAAGAACTGCCGACGTCTGCCTTAAGGAAGGGAGAAAACTGATTCTGGTTCCAAGGGAGACTCCACTCAGCCTGATCCACATCGAGAACATGCTTCGTGCGAAACGGGCTGGTGCTGTGATCCTTCCCGCGTGTCCGGGATTCTACCCAAAGCCTGGTAGCATCGGGGACGTGGTCGATATTATCGTCGGGCGGATACTGGACACGCTCGGGATCGAACACGAACTGTATGAGCGGTGGGGTTAATACTAAACCGGAACCATATTTTATTTACACCATGTCCAGTAATTTCGAGCAGATATACGCGGAACATCCCGAATGGTTTGGTGAATGGTACGAGCCAGTGGTCATGCTGATCCTCTTAATAGCGCTGGTGCTTATAATTCCTTACATATACACCGAATTATTTGAGGAGTATGTGAAGCAACTCTCGCGAAAGAGATGAAGATCACACGCCTTACGTCAGGATGCGAGGTCATCGATGACCTGCTCGGCGGCGGGTTTGAGACAGGCGTTGTAACGCAGTTGTTTGGCGCTGCCGGGACCGGAAAGACGAATATATGTCTACAACTGATCATAGAATGTGTAAATAGTGGGAAGAAAGTCATATTCATCGATTCGGAGGGTTTTTCGCCGGAACGGTTCGAACAGATTGCAGGAAACGACGCGGCAACGATTGCGAAGGATGTTATCGTATATGAGCCGGTGAATCTTGCGCAGCAGTATTCTTCCATAAAAGAGATCGATAAGATAGTCAATGAGAATGTGGGGCTCGTTGTCCTGGATTCGGCAACCACGTTCTACCGTCTTGCGCTCGAGAACAACGGTAACATTGCTCTCCGGAGGGAACTTGCGAATCAGATTGCACACCTGCACAGGATCGCACGAAAGTACGGTATTGCGGTCGTTATCACCAATCAGGTCTACACAGAGATCGATTCTGGCGAACTCTGCCCTGTCGGTGGAACAATGATCGAGCACCTCTCAAAGGCGATCATCAAACTCGAGCGCATCGGCACAGGCAGACGGCGGTTTGTGATCCGAAAACACAGGTCGAGACCGGAGGGCGTATCCTGCGAGTTCCTGATCACCCAGGCGGGGGTGAGGTGATCCACACCATATATCTGGTACGGGCGATCGGTTTCATCGTTATCGGTGTGGTGCTTGCAAGTATCATCGCAGAGACCAACATCTTAACACGGTTCGGGGTGCTCACGAAGGGGGTTTGCAGGATCTCCAACCTCTCCCGCGGGTCTGTGCTTGCGCTTCTTGCCTGCATCATGAGTTCGACCGGCGGAAAGTCGATGCTTGCCGAGTTCTATAAGAGAGGCGAGGTTGGCAGAACCGAGACGACGCTGACTGTGGTGATGAGTACGTTTCCGGTCGTGCTCGGCGAATCGCTCTTCCGGATACATGCTCCGATAGCAGTCGCATTGTTAGGGCCCGCTGTCGGCGGGGTATATGTCATGTTAACGCTCTTTTCCGCATTCATACAGACACTCGGCGCATTGATCGCATCGAGGCTGCTGCTTCCGAAGAGGGCGCATGCCATCGGGGGTGCGGACCGGCAGGAAGAGAGATCGATCGTACTTGACTGGCAGACGATCAAGAGGGGGGCAAGGCAGGCATATCCGACCCTCCGAAAGATCGTTCCGATCCTGATCATCTCGATGCTTGCGATTGAGTTCCTGCTAAGTCTCGGCGCCGGAATATATGTCGCGCAGGCGTTCGGACCGATCCTGAATCTGCTGGGGCTTCCAGGTGATGTGATATATGCGCTGATCGCACAGTTTATCCACTTCACGGCAGGGTATGCAACGATACACGCGCTGCTCTTAAATGACGTTGTCACCAACAAACAGGCACTATTAACGCTTCTTGTTGGTAGTATGGTTGTTATAACGATGATCTACGTGAAATATAGTTTCTCGATGTACGTTTCGCTGTTCGGAAAGTTCGGAGTTACGATCACAGCGATCCACTACGCATCCAGCATGATCGCAAAGATCATCACGATCTTGCTGGTGGTGATGTGGTATTGAATCGTCTATGGCAGGAGTTCCTTTGATATCACTGCCCAAACGGCGGAGGATCACTGATGAAAACAGAACCGTAACCGATAAGTTGCATCAGGCTTTGGGACAATATTACTCGACCGACCCACTCGCAACCTCGCCGTGAGCTTACCCCCTCGATACCGCAGAACGCTTTGACAAATATGCTCAGCCACAAATATGCTAAGTCGAGCATTGCCTTCGCTAATAGACACTACAAAAGTGGTGGTTAAGTCAATCACCGGATAACAGTATGTATAGCTATGTTTATATACTTATTGGTCAATCCCATATTATACCCTCCGGACAGCGCGGCGAGGAGATAGGGAAAGACCATAAATGAGTGTTCGGGATGGGACATTCGAATACAAGAGTAAAGGACCGGTAACAACCAACTGGGCGCAATATGCCCAGGCACAGATCTGCAGGTTCATGAATGTTGTCCCGGAGCCTGACCTGCCCAATAGGTTTACAAAGACAGCGCCCATAGGTAACACTGTGAAACCAGTATCCGAATATCTCCCGCTTGTAGGGATGGCGGGATTTATCATCATCGTGCAGGTGCTTGCGCTTACGATGGCAGTTCCGATGGAGGCGCAGGGGATGCAGGCATTTGAGGATACGTCGTCGGTCTGGAATGTGGTATGGTATGTTGTAATTATACTGTTATTCACGGCATTCATCCTTTTTATAATTAAGACTAGTAAAAAGTACGTCCTCCACGCGGTCATACTCTTTGCAGTGGTTGCAACCATGTACTACGTGTTTATCGCATTCATAGACATCGGACCAAACCTTGTCCTGCCGCTCGGCATGATCATCAATGTGCCATCCCTCGTCCTGACCACCGCACTGGCTGCGCTCCTGTACAAGTTTCCTGAGTGGTATGTGATCGATGTCACAGGTGTCCTTGTCGGAGCGGGCGCAAGCGCGATCTTCGGAATCTCGTTTGAGGTCCTCCCGACCATCATCTTCCTGATCGTTCTCACAGTCTACGATATCATCTCGGTGTACAAGACCAAGCACATGATCACACTTGCCGAGGGCGTGATGGAGCTTCATGTGCCGATCCTCTTTGTGGTCCCGAAGCGCAAAGATTACTCATTCATGAAACATGATTTCTCCGGAAAGTCAGACGATGGGGAGAAAGAAGAGCGCGGCGCATTCTTTATGGGGCTTGGTGATGCCGTGATGCCAACGATCCTTGTGGTATCTGCCAACGTATTTCTGCCACTGGCGTACCCTGACCTGCCACTGATCTTCGGATCGGTCGTTCTGCCAGCATTTTTCGCAGCAATCGGGACGCTTATCGGGTATGCGGTGCTGATGGTCGTTGTGATGGGCGGAAAGCCGCAGGCAGGGCTGCCTTTTTTAAATACCGGCGCGATCCTCGGGTACGCGGCAGGGTGTCTCATCGCAGGCATATCTGTGATACCCGCGATGCCGGTGGTGTGATATCGCAGATTTGTGGCGGGGTTGCGATGGTTGTGGTGCATCCAGGTGATGTTTTATGATGGGGGCTGGGATTTGTGCGAATTTGGGGTTTTATTCGGGCATCGATGTGGGGTGGCAGCCCCTTTTGAGAGTAGAGTTTATATAGTTTGGGCGTTCGATTTATTATGATGTTTGATCAATCATTACATCAAGGAGGCAATGATAATATGAATAGATGTATAAAATACGTGAGTATATTGATTATATTGATGACGTTTGCAACGACCGCGATGGCTGCGGACACTGCCGACCCAGTTATCCACAGCATAACACTGAATGATACCACACCAAACCCCGGCGATCCAATTCTGGTAACGGTGAGTGCCACTGACGACGTTGAAGTTACCAGTGTATCTGCAAACAGTTTTTCACTTACCAATAAAAGTGGACTATGGAATAGGACTCTAACCGCTGGAGCAGCCGGAACTCATTATGTAAATGTCGCCGCACGTGATGCGGCGGGAAACGTTACATGGGACAATACCACTAGTTATACTTCGACAGTATCAGACATCACTGACCCAGTTATCCACAGCGTAACACTGAATGATACCACACCAAACCCCGGCGATCCAATTCTGGTAACGGTGAGTGCCACTGATAACGTTAGAGTTACCAAGGTATCTGCAAACGGCCTTTCACTTACCAATAAAAGTGGACTATGGAATGGGACTCTAACCGCTGGAGCAGCCGGAACTCATTATGTAAATGTCGCCGCACGTGATGCAGCGGATAACATTGTCTGGGATAATTCGACCAGTTATAGCTCAACAACATCGTCAGGGGGACCGCCTGTTATCACCCCGATCGAACCCTCCGCCAATCCGAAATCAGAGGTCAATGAAAAGATGACCTTTGAAATAACGGTTAACCAAACCGTTACCATAAAATGGTATATCGATGGAATAAGGGTACAAAATACTCCAAACGTCCCATCCGGGACCTCTAACACTTATGAGAATGATACTGCCCCAGCTGGCGTGTACAATGTCACGGTTTTCGTCGAAAACATGACCACTCATCGTACGGCTTCACATGAATGGATCTGGACCGTGACCGCAAGCGGGCACTCCACCGGCTTCCGGATCTGGGATGCGAACAGAGAACCTCCGATGGATCTCAACTACACCTGGACCGCCCGGAGTTACACAGGATTCTATTACGACATCGATGACGATATCAGCACAGAGACACTCACTATTCAATTAGATGATTATGATGAACGAAACATCAAAGAGGGTAATCTTCAGTACATCACCACAGCAGCCGACCTCGAATTCGAATATAATGAGGGGCGTGATGATGAGAGGTGGGGCTCTTACAAGGTGATCGGTTTCATGGCAGAGAAGTATTTCGCAGGCTATGAGGATGACAACACGTCCATAGCAACCGAGAACATCCGCCTTCTTTCAAAGGATATGTTGAGCAAGGTCTTGATCGATGAAGACGAAAAACACATGATCTCCACCGGAGCATCGCTCAAACTGAAGGAAGACTATGAATTAAAGATCATACAACTCGATATCGACGGAGGTCAAGCGCAGATCGATCTGATGAAGGACGGAAAAAGTGTTGACTCCGATATTGTGACATCGCCAGACACGTATGTGTACACAGAGGATATCAGGAAACTGGATGATGTCCCACTCGTTGCGGTTCATATCGACAATGTCTTTGCTGGTACGGAGTCTGATATGCTCGTAATCGACGGCATCTTCCAGATATCAGATGATTTCATCCTTGTAGACACCGGTGAAGACTACGGCGAGATGGAGATTCAATCTGCTTCAAGTTACACGATCAAAATGGAAAATTCTGATGACATCGAGCTCGAAGAGGATGAGATAGTCGATATCATGGGAAACCTCAAGTTTCTCGTTGCTGACAATGAAACCCTCCGGTTCGCGCTCTATGAGGAGATAACCGAGCCAGGAACCCATGATATTCGCGGGACGGTCTACGACACCGGAGAAGCGACATGGAATCACATGAACTTCGAGGGATTCTACTATAATATCCATGACGATCTCGGCACAGAGACACTGATGGTCAAAAATTGCGACGGCAACAACATTCCGGAAGACCAACTCATCTATGAGACGACTGCAGAGTCGGTTGAGTTCGATCTCAGCGAATGGGGATCTTTCGATGTAGTAGGTTTCATGGCAGAGCCATACTTTGCAGGATATACTAAAGATGGGACCAATGATGCTATAACGAACGAAAATATCAACCTTCTTTCAAAGGATATGTTAAGCAAGGTCTTAATCGATGTAGAGGATGACCGCATGATCTCTACAGGTGCATCGCTCCAGTTAGAAGAGGATTATGAGTTAAAAGTCATACAACTTGACGTTGAGGGAGGTCAGGCACAGCTCGAACTGCTGAAGAACGGAAAAAGTGTCGACACCGACATCGTGCAATCGCCAGACACTTATGTGTACACGAAAGATCTCGGAAAACTGGATGATGTCCCACTCGTCGTGGCATACATCGACAATGTATTTGCTGGCACAGAGTCAGACCTGGTTACAATTAAGGGCGTATTCCAGATATCAGATGATCCGATCTCCATAGACTCAGGTGACACATACGGCGAGATGGAGATCACAGGTGCCTCAGGAGATAAAATCACGATGAAGAACAAAGAGAATGATATTGATCTCGATGAAGGTGAAACCACCATGATTATGGAAAATATTGGCTTCACTACCTCAGATGACGGTGGCGATCGATATTATCTCTTTGTCAGGCGGACGATCGGCTCGATCGCAGCGCTCAAGATCGAACTTCCTGAAGGCTTGATCATCAATGAGGATATCGTGATAACGATCACGGCAGATGGCTCTCCTGTCGAGGGCGTGGAGGTCCAGTTCGCGGGAGAGAATATGGGACTCACCGATTCAAACGGCAAGGTCACGATCAGGTCGGAAGAGGCAGGCACGTTCACAATCATAGCAAACAAGGAGAACTACGACTCCGCATCCAGAGAGATACGGATCCTCACCGAATCGGAAGCCGATATGGATCCGCTGGAGATCGAGATGCTGGATACGGTCGAGCCGGGAGAGGACGTGGTCATCAAGGTATCATACAAGGGCGATGATATCGATAACGCAAGCATCTCATGGGATGGTGATTATATCGGCGATACCGACGAGACCGGGAGTCTGACCTACACTGCTGAGGATGAGGGCACCTACACAGTGACTGCAAACAAGGATGGCTATCTCGAGGGGAGCGAGGAGATCGAGGTGGCGGTTCCGTCGGCAGAGTTTGAACTTGAAGACTTAACATTCCCTGATAATGTGTCTGTAAATAAGGAATTCACAGTATCTGTCGATGTCACAAACACAGGTAACGCTGATGGCACGTATCTCGCAGAGCTGAAGGTCAATGATTCTGTCGTCGATTCACAGAACGTTACCCTCGATGCTGGCGATACCGAGAAGATCGAGTTCACGACCAAGATCGCGGAAGCAGGCACATTTACCATCGAAATCGGCACCGAGTCAGGAGAGATCACGGTCACGAAACCCAAGTCGAACACGACGCTGATAGCTGTCGTGCTTATTCTGCTGGCGCTGCTCGGTGCGATCGGCTACCTGCTCATAAGTTCGGCGCCCGAAGGCGGATGGACTGTCGGGAGATTAAGCGACGCTATTAAGGATAAGTTCCAGAGAGGCGGAAAGGGACTGTGAGCTTAAGGTTAGCGCAGAATCACGGGATTGCACAAGAACCCCATCTTGTGCACCCCTCTTTTTTATCCGATAATTAGGCGGTTACCTGAGGAATCGAAAGAGAGTGACATCATACCGCCGCAACCTTTTAGGCATCCAACCCATAATGAAAAACAGGCGATTCCATGAACATAGAAGACACACTGATTATGATCCCGGGGCCGGTCCCGGTCGTGCCGCGCATCCTGCGTGCGATGGCAAAGCCAGTGATCAACCACCGCGGTTACGAGTTTGCAGAGCTGTTTAACGAGTGCAAGGAACTGCTCGCAGACCTGTTCCAGACCAAAAACGAGATCCTGCTGTTAAGCGGATCAGGCACCAGCGGAATGGAGGCGGCTGTCGGAAACCTGATGAATCCGGATGAGACGATCGTTACAACCGTAAACGGCAAGTTTGGAGAGCGATTCCGCGATATCGGCATGAGGTATGGAAATACCGTCCCGGTCGAGTCCGAGTGGGGCTATCCGATCGATCTGGACGCAGTGGCAGCAGCGCTTGAGGACGGCGCGGATGCGGTTGCGATGGTGCATAACGAGACCTCGGTTGGGATCTTGAATCCGGCAGATGAGGTCGGAAAACTGGCACGTAAGCACGACGTGCTCTTTATCATGGACGGGATCACCTCGATTGGTGGAACCCCCACCCCTCTCGATAAGTGGGGTGTGGACATCGCAATCATGGGCTCGCAGAAGTGCATCGCTGCGCCGCCCGGATTTGCCGCGGTCTCGGTGAGCGAGCGTGCATTTCAGAAGATGGAGGACGTTACAAATCCACCGTACTATCTTGATCTCAAGGCACACCGGAAGAGCGCTGCCAAAGGGCAGACGCCGTACACGCCCTCGATTCCACTATTCTTTGCGATGCAGGAGGCGCTTTGCATCGCGCATGAGGAAGGGCTTGACGCACGGCGGCAGAGGCAGGCAACAGGTGCGGCAGCAGTGCGTGCAGCAGCCGGTGCCATGGGAATTGCGCTGTTTCCGCATCCGGACGAGAAGAGCAGGTACTCAGACACAGTTACAGCGATGAAGATGCCCTCGGGGATTTTATTTGACCAACTGAAGAAGGAGATGCTTGCCCGCGGGATACTGATCGCGGGAGGGCAGGCACACCTCAAAGGGAATATATTTCGGATCGGAAGCATGGGCAATTTCAGGTCAAAAGACCTCCTGATCACGATCCGGATGCTCGAATCGATCCTCCATGCACACGGAGTCGTCTCTGACCCTGACTTCGGGGCAGGAATCAGGGCTGCCGAGTCGGTGCTGATGTAGCAAGAGTTTGTAGATAAAACGTACTCGAGTGACCTGCGGCAGACAGATGATCCTTAATCGGTGCAATCTCGAGTAGAGCTCATAGCACACCTTTTTTGAGGTAATAGCCATAGGGTTGCTATGAACCCCCTCACAGAACCGGACTTGAAGATTTTCCTCATCCGGCTTGAGACACATCCACTATGGATTCAGGTTGTATGACGAGTGATATATCTTCAAGCTTTTGGGAGTGGGTATAGGATGAAACGAGTAAACTAAAGCCCGCTTGTAGCTTTTCCTCTGGCTACGCCTGTTTACCCATTTGAAGGCGAGTCTCACGACCTGATTGATGGTAAAAGTTCTTTAGCATTCGGAAGTTGCCGCTCACTTTTGTAGTAACGGTAATACCATAGGCAACTTTAGCCCAAGCACCTATCCACCATACTTCCAGCTTTAAAGATCCACTCAAAACCGATTGTCGCGATTCCAGATGAACTATGTTATGGAGGTGTCAGACAACATTTAATAACGACCACGCCATAAGACTAAACTCCGAATTGCTGGAATGTGACTGTGAAAAGAGCAGTTGAACCAGAAAAGGTGAAATAACAATGGCAAAATCGTTTTACAAATATGTAAGAGATGCATGGAAAAATCCGGACCAGACGTACGTACGCGAGCTCAGACAGCAGCGTCTGCAAGAATGGCGCAGGGATAATACTCTCGCCCGGGTAAAACGACCGACGCGCATCGATCGCGCACGATCGCTCGGATACAAGGCGAAGGAAGGTATCATTGTGGTGCGTGCAAGGGTGCGGCGTGGCGGCAGGCGCAAACCGAGATACATACGAGGACGAAGGACAAAACGGATGGGGATGCGTAAGATAACTGCGAAGAAGAGCTTGCAGTTGATCGCAGAGGAGCGCACGAGTAGAAGATACATAAATATGGAAGTGTTAAACTCGTACTGGGTTGGCGAGGATGGAAAACATATCTGGTACGAGATTATTCTGGTCGATCCGCACCATCCGGTGATCAAGAGCGATTCGCGTCTTAACTGGATCTGCAATACACGGGGCAGGGCAGAGCGGGGCTTGACCAGTGCCGGGCGGAAGTCGAAGGGACAGCGAGGACGCGGCAGGGGAACAGAGAAGACAAGACCGAGCGTCGGTGCGCATCTTGGAAAGCGGGGTTAAACCGCTTTCTCATATCAGGCAACACTTATAATGCGATGTCAACACTTTCAAGCTCGAGCATCGAGACCTCCGGCGTTAATGCGGTGTGGGAATTGCTCATACTCCCGCATCGACACCTTCGGTGTTATGAGTCCGGATATTACGACTAATATGGTGAGATAATGGATACCGTCGCCGCTACAATCAAGGGCGTATATATGGTTGGTAGCCCGAAGCAGATGTCGCCAGTGGTACTGCTTGCCGCCGACGACAGCATCATGCCGATATTTGTCGGCCATGCAGAGGCGATGTCGATACATCTTGCACTGAGAAAAGAGATGTCGCCGAGACCCCTGACCCACGATCTCATAGTCTCGCTGATAAATGAACTCGGCGGCACTGTGGAGTACATACTGATCGATGATCTGGACGAGGGTACGTTCTATGCGCGGCTGGTCGTCGATGTCGGGGACGCTCACAAGGAGCTTGATGCCAGACCAAGTGACTGCATAGCGATCGCGGTGCGGACGGACTCACCGATCCATGTGCGCAAGAGTCTCTTTGATCAGGTTGCGGTCGAGTCCAGCGAACTCGAGGGCGTGAGCAGCCTTGACGAGTACCTCCAGTGATCCATGATGCCTACGGTGCGGCAGGATATCACGCGATTTGTACGGCAGGAGGTGCGGGGCTGCGCTCCATGCGCACATGGGGGCAGGATAGCAGAGTATACGGATTCTGACCAGTCGGTGATCGATTTCAGCGCAAATCTGAATCCAATGGTCCTGCCCGATATCCCGGTCGCGATCAATGAGATCGAGGGAATTTTTCACTATCCTGACAACAACTATCCCAAATTGAGAGCCGTATCCGCTGATTTTGTTGAGGCATGTTCGAGGACTTGCGGCACTACCCGAATCACGGCGGAGAACATCGTGCCTGTGAACGGATCATCAGAACTCATCCGGCTCTTTGCAGAGACGGTAATCGAGCGCGGTGATTCCGTAATCGTCCCTGCACCCACATTCGACGAGTACGCGTTTCAGTGCCGGCTCTTCGGAGCAGACGTGCAGTACCATGATTATTCAAAGATTCTCGAACTTTCATCCGACCAGATCTCGGATGCAAGCGCTATATTCCTGTGCAATCCAAACAATCCGACAGGAGATCTGATCGCAGGAGGCGATGTGGGGCGGCTTTCAGACCGCTGCTCTGATGCCGAAACGTTCCTCTTTGTGGACGAGGCGTTCATAGAACTCTCAGATCCCACCCAATCGGTTGCCCACGCTGTCTTTGACTCTGATTTCATAGTCGTGCTTAGATCGCTTACAAAGGTGTTTGCGGTGCCCGGGCTCAGACTTGGCTTCGGGATCGCACCGGGGGCGGTTGCCGAACTGCTCAACCATGCACGGCTTGTCTGGAACGTCGGCGCGCCTGCCGAGGCGATCGGGCGGGAGCTGATGGGCGCATGTATGAGAGGGGACTATCTCGATCGGTCGATTGCCTTGATACGAAAGGAGCGCGGATATCTCATGGAAGCGTTCACGAGTCGGGGCTTCTCTCCGCATGAAAGCGCGGTCAACTTCATTCTTGTCGATATCAGCAGTACAGGCATGGATTCTCCGGAGATGGTTGAGCAAATGGCAGGTAATGGGATACTGGTCAGGGACTGTGCAACGTTTCGGGGTCTGGATGGGCGATATATCAGGGTGGCGGTTCGGACGAGGGAAGAGAACCGGATGCTGATGCGGGCTATCGATGCGATGACCGCGGTAGGCTGACGCGGTTAGAGTTGAGGGTTACTGCGTCTCTTTTCACTATTAGATACAAACAAACTCCTCAGGCGGTATAAATCTAAATACAAGACGCTTATTCCCAAGCAAACCGTTTTCTTTCACGGTTTCAAAAACCTTTTTGAACGTTTTATCGTGAGCGACAACGGTATCATCGATGCATGCTATATGACCGCTTCCATATTTCTTGTGTAACTCTCTGATATTCGTATGAGACCACCGTTGAAGTTATTGGAACTATCACGCTTTCCAAGTACATAACGTAGCCAGATCAGAGGTAATACCAATCTCGATGCTGCGCCACTACTGGCACCGGAATGCGAAACATCGCCGCAGGCACGGTGTACGTTGTTATAGCGTTATCGCATCAGTCGCCGCCTGCAGGAGTATCAGAGCATCGAGGGAAGTGACGCGATTGTCGCCACTGACATCAGCAGCGGCGAGCGTCGCGGGGTCGCACGGGCGGATGCCGGTGGCTATTTGGAGCGCGATTGCGGCATCTGCGGGGGTGAGATATCCATCGTGGTTGAGGTCACCTTTCGGTGGCGTGACAGGCACATCGGTGCGCAGGATGACAAGACCGTTAGTATAGTCGGCTACGTACGCATAATTGCCAGATACAGCGACATCTTTTGCATCTCCTGCATTGTCGTAACTTCCTGCAAGTGTCGGTGCTGTCGGACTGCTGACATTCACAATAAAAAGATCGCGATCGGCTACGTATCCCACCTTTCGGTGATGCCCCGACAGATCACCAAAAGGTGTCACGGTGGCATGACATACTCCATTCTCAGTAGTCGTCCGTCATTCAGCTTTATGCACCTCTTCGATATATCGTTACATGCTCTTTCCACCATAAGATTAAATTTCTGTTTTTATTCTGGCAGTCGAGGTAGATAATCCGTTCTGTTTGCGTGTCTACGTATCTGCCTGGCAGTCTGAATATCTTTTCGATCAGTGTTTCCAGCCCGATCTTTTCGTTTGAAAAACGT
>PQXF01000048.1 GCA_003194445.1 Candidatus Methanogaster sp. | reverse complement strand
AACTTTTTCGGAATTTTCCTCATAATACAACCATCCATTATACATGCATTGATTAACTATAACACAGCATACACCTCGAGCTATACCCTCTTATATATTACGCATAAAGATGTGTGTAATTGGTTTGGGAAACCCAGAACTTCGGAAAAAGTGCATATCCCATGATGTGGATATCTATCTGATTCGTCTCAATTATTGAACCACCATACCCCACAAAACACCGATACTCCGTGATGGTAGAAGGTAAGTCTATTTTGATTCACCGAAATTCGGGCCAGATGGAAGTAAAATACTATTTGTGTCAGATAGAATAGGGAATGATGATATCTGGGTTATGGACGCGGATGGCAGCAATAAGGTACAATTAACTACGAACACCTCGGATGATATTACCCCTTCATGGAGTCCTGATGGTAATAAGATTGTGTTTTCGTCTGATAGGTCTGGAAATTGTGACATCTGGGTGATGACACTCGGCAGAACGATTGTACAGGACATTACATTTCTGACCGACGCCCCGGAAATGGAATTTTTCCCGGTATGGACCGCTGACGGCAGCCAAATTATGTATTTGTTCCAGAGGGTTGCATGGAGTGACCGGGATTCATACATTATGAATGCGGATGGAAGTGGCAAAGAACGGACATACACTGGTGAGGGTATGTTGAGTTGGCTCTCTGATTTGAGTCCTGATGGCACTGAACTACTAATCGCAAAATGTTTTGGCTATTTTTATGACGTGTATAAAGTTAATATCAGTGATGGAACCCTGACACCGCTCGCAGCAGATTCTTCAAAAGTAGAGTCAGATGCTTATTGGAGTCCTGATGGGTCTAAAATTGTATATCAACAAAGGAATAGAGATTCTGTTCATCACTTGTGGCTAATGGACTCAGATGGAAGCAATAAACAGCAATTGGGGACGTCGTATAATATAGGGTATGGCAAAGATTGGAGTCCCGATGGGTCTAAAATCATATACTGTGCAAAAGATGGTAATGATAAGTGTGATCTGTGGATGATTGACGCTGATGGCACAAATCAGGTTCAGATCACAGATACGCCATATCGCGAAGGGTGGCCAAGTTTCAGTCCAGATGGACAATACATAGTTTACGTTTCAGGGGAGGGAGATACGCCCGACCTCTGGCTGAGGAACATTGATGGAAGCTATAAAGTCAGACTTACATACAATCTCGGAATACATGATGCGTCGCCCCACTGGAGTCCTGACGGGAGAAAAATAGTTTTTGTGGGCAATCAGGTTAATGATCATGCAGATATTGCTGTGATGACACTTGGGGAGATTAGTCCAACGCCTACCACACCCACTGCCTCCTTCACCCACACCACCTCGTGCTTGACTACATACTTCGCCTCAACCAGTCATGACCAAGATGGATACTTAACCGCCCACAACTGGAACTTCGGCGATGGTAAAACCTCAGCAGAAGAGAACCCAACCCACACCTACACAATCGGTGGAGACTACGAGGTAACGCTGACCGTAACCGACAATGAGCATCATACACAATCGAAGACCGAGATTGTATCAGTCGGCGACGGCGCGATAACCAGAGTCAATCACCCATCAGACACCCCGTTCGGAACTGAACTGACGATTGAGGTGGAAACGAATCTCGAAACCGATATAACGCTCGATCTCGACACATTCCACCAGACCCTGCATGGAACAGATGCCACCTTCGATATCGATACCAGTACACTCACAAAAGGCGAGCACACCCTGACAGTGACCGCAGGGTCAGACACCTACGCAGACTCAATCATTATCTATGACCCGGCAATCTATCAGGCGATAACAAAAGAACTCGATGACCTCGGCACCTGCTCAAAGGACGAGATGAGTGAGATATCAGGAATAACCGGAAAAAATCTGACCAGTCACGTTTACAAAATCCTTTTGGGGGTAGAAGTAGAAGAAGACGTTACCGCGGGTGACGTATTGAACAACCTTCGAACTAAACTGGGAGAAATAGGTGATAAAGTCACAACAGAACTTGATACGTACAAAAACATCCTCATAACCATTGACTCAACACTCAGCGATGAGGTTGATGATATGGATCCTGCAATCAACTCGATAACCAACATCCAGAATGAGATCAAAGAAGTCAATGATCAGGTAAGCGATGAGAGGATTGTTGAATCGATCAATGAATACGTGACAAAACCAGCGGTTTATAGGGTGATCTGTGCAGATGAAGAAAACTCAATCGATACGCGGACACAGACTACAAAAAGCAGTTTAGACCCATATTACACCCAGAATCAACTGGATGAGACGAACGAAATCCTTTCAATCGGCAAAGAGGCGATAGCCAACACAGATGGAGAGCAGATTTACCGCCTCGATATCGGAACTGTTTTTGGGCATGAGATCAGCGCAAAACCAACGCTGGGTCACCTTGCTGAAAGTCAGACAGAATCCTTAAATCCGCCAGCCGATCTGTGTGCTTTTGGTAAATGTATTCCCGGAAAGTACCACCCGGTATGGGTTTATCATCTGACCGTTGCAGATGCTGAATCGATACTGACAATCCCTGCACACATCGGCTGGATTAATGCCACTCCTGAAAACGAGATTATTGAATCAATGTTTGCGCCTACGGCAGTCATTGTGACGGCAACGACGATAATAAAGGCTGCCAAAGCGTATATGAAATACGTTGATATGCTTGAAAAATTCTCTCCATGGTTAATTGGTGGGGGAATGATCGTATCGACCGATTTACTGGCAAAAGAAATCGATGAAGAACATACAGACGTCATAGAAGCAATCTCTGATACACTCCAGTCACGTGGCGCAGGCGATGTGGATGCCCCCACATTCACAAGCAGTGGTCTGCATGTACCAGAAGGGAACATACTGGTCACAACGTCCCCCGATGGTAAGATCAGGAATTTTAAGTACGTAAAATCCGATTCAGTACTTTCAACACCGAAAAACCGGCGGGTAATCTCATTGAACACCGGCTGGTCTCAATCGTTTGGATCAGACCCGCAGAACATATTGGTCACCATCGCAGCGAACAAATCCAGCTACAACATAAGTGAAACCGTGAACCTGACCATTAATATCAGTTCAGACACATTTATCGAGGACGCGATGCTGTGGATCTTTGTTCCAGAATCAAATACAACGCTGAAGGATATTTTTAACGTTGCAATCGGAGATATGAACAGAACTTACAATTTCACAATCCAGAACGAAATGTGGCATGTCCCACGTGTATATATCACTGACTTTGGAACAACTATTGCAGAAAATTACACATCATTTGGGGTAAGATCGCAAAGTCGTGAAACTGGCATCATTTCCATGGATTACAGCGAATTCTACGATCCTGGCATGGTGAGTCTGAACGTCACCATCCACAATGCAGGCAATACCCCACTCAGTGCAACACTGGAATACTCAGGCTCGCATCCGGGCTTAACCGGCTCGATCGAAATACCAGTGCTACAAGCAGGAGAGCAGACAACCGAGCAGTTGAAATTTGATCTGACAACTCCTGATATGTATGAGATGTACTTCATCCTGAATGCAAGCAACGACAGCACGAGTATGTTTGACTACAACACCGCACGATTCACGGTGACAGCCCGAGACACGCTGTTTGCATTCCCCTCGACCGACAAACCGATTTACAACGCAAGCGAAGGTGTGAATATCGCGGTCACGGTGAAGAACGTTACACTTGATGTTATCCCATTCTCATATTCGTTGGACACAAAAACGCCGTCCGGCGAGACCACCAGCGAAACGTCTTTCATACCCGATCACAATGGGACATACATCGTGAAAGCGACTCCGATTGCAGAAGGGTACTGCGTTGTCGAAGAAGAGACACTCTTTATTGTGGAGAAACAGAGCAATCTGGTGATAGAGACAAGAACACTGCGTAACACGACCACGATTACTGTAAAAACAGATCTTGGCGGTGTCGTTGAAACTGCTGACGTTGTCGTAAATGGATACAAATCAAAAACTGACGAAAATGGCATGGTCGAGTTTGGATCGTTCAATACGAGCCGATTGATTATAAAAGCTGAGAAGTTCGGGTTCAACCCAGCCGTGGTTTCGGTGAATGTCACCGCAAAGATGTGTGGCGACCTCAACTCTGACAACCAGATCACCCCCGCCGACGCCGCAATCGCACTCCGACTCGCGGCAAGCGGCGGCTGGAACTCCGCAGCAGACGTCGATGGCGACCGCCGCATCACATCGCTCGACGCGCTCATGATCCTGCAGACGGCGGCAGGGGCGATAGAATTATGACTCGCCGAATAAAACGGAAATGTTGGAGGTGATAAAATGGTAAATGTTGTGAGAATAAAAGAAGTAGAAGAGAACGTGGTGCTGCGCAAAGCAGATTTTGAAAATCTGATTGATGTGGTGGAATCTCTGATGGATACCCTAGAGGTCTTAAGTGATAAAAATCTGATGAAACAGATAAGGGAAAGTGAAACAGATATTGAAGAAGGAAAGACATTCGAAATAAAGACCGAAGATGATCTAAATAATCTGTTTGTGGGGTGATGTTGTGAATTACGATCTGTTGTACACCAGCACATTCAAAAAACAGATTGAAAGGTTTAAAAAGAAAGATAAAGCGCTAATGGGGGAGTTGATGAAGAAGGTGGAGAAACTACGTGATCTACCATATTCAGGAAAGCCCCTGAAATACCGACTCTCTTATCACAGGTCACTCCGAGTAAAGGGGAAATACAGACTCATATATAGTGTAGATGAGACAAAAGCACAGTGACACTGGTTGCTTTTGGACATAGGAAAGAGGTATACGGACTCATGCTGTTCTCATTTAAAGGGGATCCGGGTGAATGATTGAAGGGATGAACTCAAACACCACCCACGCGCCCACAATCACCATCCAGGCACAGCCTCGAACACATCCGGCATCGCATCAGTCATGGTAAACGGCGAGCCTGTAAACGGGACGCTTGCTTGGGGCGCAAATGTCACGACTCTCGGAAGGCGAGAATATGGTCACCGTGGTTGCGACTGACAGCACAGGGCTTATCACAACTGCGGCGCTCACGGTATACTGCGAACCCCTACGCGGCGACCTCAACTCCGACGGCATCCTCACCTCCGCCGACGCCGCAATCGCGCTTAAGCTCGCAGCCACGGGCGGCTGGGATGCGAATGCAGACGTGAACCACGACAGCCGCATCACCTCGCTCGACGCGCTCATGATCATGCAGGCGGCGGGCAGCGCAATCACGCTCTAACTCTTCCACATCAATACAAAATACGACAGCGACATTGCAGCCGCCATCGCCAGAGGCAGCGGCAACGCGACGCCGAAACTGTTATTAGGTCTGACTTTGGCTATGTCATATAGAAAATGCGAGATTCCCAAATATGGGGGTGGCATCATGATAGATATCAGAGAATTGTACAGGAGATACGGAAGCGGTCATATAGCATGCATCGATGATACCGTTGTCGCTCATGATAAAACGTTCAAGAAGGTATTTGAAACCGTGAAAGAAAACGGTTTGCTCGGGAATAAGCATCTTATATTTAGATTCATACCTCCTGAGGAGTCTGTTTGTGTCTATCAGTTCTGTAGTTAAGTATCCGTACAGCAAGAGGTACCTCTTAACGTTCGATTGTGAGGTTGTTTATCCTGAGATTCCGATATCCTTGCAAACGAAGTATGGTGTTATCGAAGAGATGTTTCTTATGGATACTGGTGCCGATATCACAACTCTGCCAAATTATGCGAGATATTTGTTTGAAGAGACTCCGGCGAAGTGTGATCATGAAATGTACGGCGTTGGTGGCAGTTCAAGAGTCTGGAAATCAGTTATAACCATAAAACTCGCTGGAGAATGGATACCGGTCAGATGTATCTTTGCGGAGCACGATGATATCCCCTTCATTCTTGGCAGATTGGATGTATCCGGACAGTTCAATATGAGATTTGATGAAACGGAAATCCACATCGAACGATGGGATTAAGCGAATTGAAACAATGGGTCAACCCGAATGCAACGATCTGCCAGCGAATCGCTTGCGAGAGCGACCTCGGGTCGCGGCAACCAGATCACCCCGCCGACGCCGCAATCGCGCTTCATCTCGCAGCCACCGGCGGCTGGGACTCCGTGGCAGGCGTCGATGGTGACCGCCGCATCACATCGCCCGGGTGCGCTGATGATCCTGCAGACGGCGGCTGGCGCGATAGCATTATAATCGTGCAGATTAGAATGATAAATATGCAAACCGCAATCCAAAAACCAGAAGGGACACTCGTTCCAACGAGTATATTGGAGGAGGTAGGGATCAACGGAATTCCAAAAGTGCATATCACAAAACATGCAATAATCCTGCAATCCACAAGCAACACCCGGCGATTTGCAGGGCGCTTGCAAAAATCCCCGCTATCAGCAGAACAACTCGATGAAGCGTATGCTATGCATCTGCTGGAGGATTGATGGGCTCTCACGAAACTTGATGATTTTGATATATCTGAAAGCATATTTGTTGATGCAAATATTTTTGTTTAAGTATCTCAGAACGATCTAACGTATGGGTGTGCCTGCATCGATTTTCTTGAACGGGTAGAGTATATGGAAATTAAGGCAATTACAACACCAGTGGTGCTTAACGAGGTATCGTACAAACTGTTAATCGCAAAAGCCGGTGAATTATTAGATACTGATCGATTTTGGAAGATACATGAGGAACTAAAGGATAAAAAGTTCATCAGGACTTGTTATGGAATTGTCGAGGAATTTAGAGATTATGTCGGTACGCTCTGCGGATTAAGGGTTGAAGATGTGCGGATCGATGATTTCAACAAGTCCGTGGATTTGGGATATGAGTTCGGGCTGGTGACCACTGATTCGTATCACGCAGCAGCCATGGATCGATTAGGGCTCAAACACATCGCGCCCGAATGATTCGGACTTTGAACGGGTCGATTTCATAGAGGTATGGGCTCCATGATGTTGGACGTGACTCCGCATGGTGTTGGCAACGGCACCGATTGTTCCCCGCTGTATCAGGGCGTTGCTATGCTTTGCTTCACGCTCCATCTCGCAGCCAGCGGCGCACACGACGACGCAGCCGATGTCAGCCGCGACGGACGCGTCACTTCCCTCAACTCCCTTATGATCCTACAGACGGCGGCTGAAACATAGGTATAACGCGCAAGCAAGTGTATCTATGCAGGTTTCGTGGCACGATATGGATGATCAGTATGCTATCGGGTGTATACTATAGAGTTCCTTTCGCCTCGCTTCGAGATTCTCGATATCACGTCCTGCATACTCCGCAGCGGTTATGACCCTCTTCCCGGCATCATCTGCTGCCTCATAGACCGGTGCGATCCGCTCCCTGTACCTCAAATCGCGCATAAAATGATGATCAGGAATGATCGTGTGCGCTGGCGTCTCGGTGATGATTCGTATCATGTTTTCGATGCTTAATTCAAGGCTTTTCTTCGAGTATCTGAACCCGAGCATGTACGTCATCGGTCCGTCCAGTATGACAAGATCTGGCTGCTCATCGATCACGAATCGTATCTGATCGGGCATCGCCGGACCCTCGACATCGCTTGTGTGGATGAACTTCTCGCCGCTGCATTCGATTGATGTCTGCACCACATAGCCAAGTCTCGGGTTCGTTCCGTGACACACAGCATCTGAAAACCGGACCAGGGTATTTCCATGCACAAATTCGTTTCCATCCGCAGTTTTTATGGATTTCGGAATGTCTTTTAACTTTTTCAGGAAATACGCCGCTCTTCTGGTCTGGCTCTTATTTATATTCTCTTCAGGATGTTTTATGTACAGAATTTTATCTCCATACAGCATGGGTTCTTCCGGGTTGTGATGGTCGTAGTGGTAGTGCGAGACCACGAGGACATCTGCACGCGCTGCATGATCCTTGATGCCCTGCCACAGTTCCAGTTCTCTCTCGATCTCCAGCGGATGCGGAGGCAGCCGGTGTCTACTTGGACCGAGCGCAACACCAGGATCGATCAGGATCGAGACATCGTCGGTCTCCACAAAGGTCGCCATCGATCTGGCGCCGAAGCTGTCGAAAGCAAGTGGTGTTATCTTCATGCGCTCAGCCATTTCACAGTCGCATCATTCACCAACATACCCTCTCCCGCGCAGAAATTCCCCGCGCCTCTTCTTGCCCGCGATCTCACCATCGTACACGACCTTGCCCCGGGACAGCACCAGTTCCGGAAATATCCCTTCCCGCCCCTCAAACGGAGTCCATCCGGCTTTGCTGTGGAGTTGATCGACCGTTATCTTCCGGACGTTGCTCGTATCAACGAGAAGAAGGTCTGCATCATAGCCTTCCCTGATCATCCCCTTGCCATCGAGTCCGAATATCTGTGCCGGCTTTGCACTCATCGCCTCGACCACCCGCGCAAGCGGGATCAGGTTCTGCTTTACGGCATTAAGCATCATCGGCAGCATCGTCTCAACGCCGGGGACACCTGCCGGTGCATCCCAGATCTCAGCACGCTTCTCTTCCTCGGTATGCGGCGCATGATCAGACGCCATGATATCGATGGTGCCGTCGTTTAATGCGTTCCAGAGATGCTGCATGCACCGCTTCCGAAGCGGCGGATTCATCTTCCCGAACGTGCCAAGACGCGCCCAGTCCTTATGATCGAGGAAGAGATGGTGTGGCGCAACCTCGCAGGTGAACCCTGCCTCCTTTTTTCCATATTTCATGCGCCTGACCACGCCGACCCCTTCCCTCGTGCTCAGGTGGCAGATGTGTATGCGAACCGGCACCAGGAGCTCTTCCTGCATCTCAAGCACCTGCTCGACAGCGATCGCTTCGCAGATGTTCGGGCGTGCGCGTGAATATGTCTCGGGGCGGCGTATCCTGCGCAACTCCTCAGTGAAATGGCTGCACAGTTCTCCGTTTTCCGCATGGATCGATGCCACCCCCCCAAGTTCTCCAATTGACTTCAGCAGATCCGCAAGTTCGCTTTCGCTTACCGACAGATCCCCATCCGCCATGAAAATCTCCCCGAATGCGGTCACGCCGAGACTCCATAGTTCCGCAAGGTTTGCAGAAGGAACACCGCCACCGTTAATCCCGAAATCGATGATCGACTTTCGTTTTGCAGATTTTAGTTTGAGGTTGAACGATCTCTTATCCAGTGTCGGAGGTGCTGTGTTCGGTTGGTCGATGACCGTGGTCACGCCACCGGCGGCAGCGGCACACGAGCCAGTGTACCAGTCTTCTTTGTGCGTGAGTCCGGGATCCCGGAAGTGGACATGGGCATCGACTACACCCGGAAGCATCAGCGCGCCCTTGGCATCGATCACCTCTGCGCCGCTGGATACACCCCCTCCGACCTTTGCAACCTTTACGATCTTCCCGTCCTCTATCGCGATATCGGCGTGCTGGAAGTTGCCATCCAGCAGCACCTTCGCATTCTTGATGATCAGATCTGGCATGGCATCTACCTTTCATGCCCCTGCCAAAGAATATATCGGTTGATAGATTAAGAGAGGGCGGATGAAGAGAGCAGCGAAGATACTGGACTTCTACACTAACCAGGTGCCGGGGTTCGAAAAGATCAGAGCGGAGTGTTTGAAGGCTGTGCCGCGATTCGGGGTGTGATGGTATGGTTAATTGGAAGCGCACCCGGCTGGAGTTTACACCCGAAACACACAATCATATCAAGAAACATGGGGTAAGATGGTTTGAGTTAGAGGAGGTTTTCAACCACGAGTTTATACCACGTAAGGTGCGTGTTGAGGACGAAATCCGATATGCTGTGCTTGGTGAGTCTTTTGGAAGGATTCTGATGGTTATCGTTGTGCCTTTGTCAGGTAATGTGATTCGTGTAATTACGGCTTATGAGCCCTCAGATGGGCGCAAAAGGATTTATAGGGAAAAACGCAAGAAGTAACAATCATGCGACATTATCACACAAAAGACGAGGATGACCTGATAAAGCAGATCGAATCAGATGATGAACTATCAAAAGAATTCGAGGATGCTGAATTGGTCAATGGTCATGTGGTCTCGGTACGTGCAACACCGGAGCACGTCACGCGGGCGGTCCGCAAGGAGGAGCAGGGGATCCCGGCTTGAGTGGTTTGGGCTGATCGAACAAAAGCAACAGTACACTTTGTAAAATCTTTTTGCGGTGCGATGAAAACCAGCATACCGTAGCAGTGAGCATGACGACCTTTCGTATGCGGGAGACTTTTTTTGTTCGGTGATGCGCGCGGGGACTGTTTTTTTTACCGTGGCGGTGTTTGGGTTATGACGCGTTGTGAATGCTGAAACATGAAACTAAATCACGAACCGTCAGTCAGTGGATGCCGAGAACGAAGTCTGCTTAAAATGATTCTTTTACAGATTATCGGTGTAAAACCATTTTTTACACGCACAACACAAACTTTATGCACACACACCTTTGTATATGAAAGGATCGCTCTAATAAGATATTTTCAAGTATGTAATGGTATGTACTAGTATGTAATGGTATATAATAGTAATTAAAAACGTTTTGAAGGACGGAGCGTTTGTATCCGAAGGGTTAATTATATATGTAATGCCAAGTACCTCATGTGAATATACCATGAGTCAATTGAAAACACTTGCGGTAAGGTTGCCAGAAAAGGCGATCAGAGAAACGAAAGCGATTACAGAGTCGCAATACATGTCAACGCAAACGTTGATTAGAACTTGGATCATGCAACAGCGGGAGGTAGAACGGTTGAATAGAATAATACCCGCGGCAGGTGGAGAACTTGGCGGTACGACACCATCCGCGGGCGCGCAACACCCCCGACATGGAGCGTCTGCAGATGAAGATTGAACCTGACTACAAAAGAACGTTTCCCAAAGTCCAGCACATGCCGAACGGCGGGACTCCGATATTCTACATCTTTATTGGTGCGGAAGTTGTTGAGCCGTTATTGGATGATGTTGCAGAATTGAGTGAATCTGAGACAGGGATTGTGCAGGTTATCCTGCTTGAGACTGTGAAAGATGAAGAGCATCCAACAACAGGACATCGGTGGTACTATCGTGTCAAAGATTCTGTTGAGTACATTAGCAAAAATTGGGGGCCACTCGTGTTCGTTTTGGATAAATTCTGCGGAATGTAAATACAGGTTTAATTTCTGCATGGCATCTACTTTCCGCGCTTCTGCCAAAGAATATATCGGTTGATGAACGAAGTGTGCACTCATGAACACGTCTGATGAACACAAGTCGCATACGAAGCGTGGATACACAATCGCGGTTGCAACGATCAGTTCGTCGCGATATCGCGATCACGAGGGCGCACGAAACCCCGTAGAGGCAGACGATGCATCCGGAGCGATCATCATCGATGCGCTCCAGGACGTGGGGCATACAGCGAGATATTCGCTGCTGCCTGACGATACCGGCCTGATCCGGGAATGGTTGGAAGAGGCGGTCGCGAGCCCCGATATAGACGCTATCATCACGACAGGTGGGACCGGGCTTGCGCCAAGTGATGTTACGATTGAGGCTGCAGGTCCGCTCCTTGAGAAAGAGATCCCAGGATTTGGGGAGATATTCCGTTCGGAGAGCATGGATGAGATCGGATACGCCGCGATGCTGACGAGAGCCATCGCAGGGATCATTCAGGGGCGAGCGGTCTTTTGTATGCCGGGATCGCCAAATGCTGTCAGACTCGGGATCGGGATCATTGCACCAGAGATCGGGCACGTGGTTGAACATGCGCGTGGACGGGTGTGAGCACCCCCACACGGTGCAAGGTGCACGAGTACGATCTCACACAAATACCCCTGCCAGATAGTACATCCCGAAGCAGACGAGAAAGACGCCGCAGCCGACAAGCATTCGCTTATAGGTGCGGTCAGACATCACCCGACGCCCCCTGCTTGACGATACCGAAACAAAGGTGTACCATGCCAGATCAGCGATCCAGTGCCCGATAACGAAGAGCACAGCAGCAGCAACGCCGATCGCAAGCCCGTCCATGACCATTGCGTTTCCGATGGTGAGCCACCAGATCAGGAAGTACGGGTTTGAAACCGATGTCAGAACGCCTGCTGCAACAGCGCCCCCTGCACCACTTCCATCCACATCAAACGTTGCATCCTTCGAGGAGTTAAGCGTCATCACCCCAAAAACTACAAGAGCCCCGCCTCCCGCTATCGATACGATCCGGAAGACCGCATCGGTTGCGATCGTAAACCCGAGAACGATCAGGGCACAGACCGCGACCTCTGAAAACGCATGTCCAAGCACAATCTCGGGACCTGCGATCCAGCCCCGCCGGAGCGATGCATCGATCGTTGCAAAGAGCATGGGTCCCGGAACGGTAGCGCCTGTGAGTCCGATCAGGAACCCGAATGCGAGGAACTCGATTAATGTCGAAGACATCGATGCTCTGTCTTGAGAATGTTAACACCGCATTAATCATGAATCGCGCAATATCGCTGCGTGCCGGATCCGCTTATCGATCAGTGCCGCGGTCCCGATATCGGATCTCGCAACCAGATCGCCATGTATTCCAGTAAGCCCGTGAGATGCGATCTTCTCTGCCTCTGCTATCGTCTGTGCAGCCCCGACAACGGCAATCGCGCGTGATCCTGTGGTGTATACGACCCCGTCCTGCTCGTACACGCTCGAATAGAAGAACGTGGCATCTCCGATATCGCCTATCTCGACAACAGTGTCTTTTACAGGATTTTCAGGATAACCTGCTGGAACCGCATACTTGCAGACGGTTGCAAGGCGTGTAAATTCGACATTCAGATCAGAGAGCGTCTCATCTGCAACCGCTGAGAGGATGTCTACGAAATCGGTGCGGAGCAGCGGGAGTATGTTCATAACCTCAGGATCGCCAAACCGTGCGTTAAACTCAATTACCTTGATCCCTTTTGCTGTTATCATGAACTGGCCGTACAGTATGCCTTTGTACGCGCCGACATCCTCTTTGATTCCCTTTGTGGTATCGCGCATGATTGCCTTTGCTTTCCCGTAATCTTCTTCGCGCATAAACGGAAGGATATTTCCCGTGTCCGTGTAAGAACCCATGCCGCCTGTATTCGGTCCCCTATCTCCGTCGTAAGCGCGTTTATGATCCTGTACAGCAGGCGCAAACGCAAGCGTCTTTCCATCTGAAAATGCCTGCACGGTAAACTCCTCGCCCTTCAGATTCTCCTCAATAACGACAGATCCGGTGCTCAGAAGTTCGGATGCGTACTCTTTCGCGCCATCGATCTCGAAATGATCGCCCATCACCTTGACACCTTTTCCGCCTGTAAGACCGGTTGGCTTTACAGCGACATCGCCGAGTTTCTCGATAAACGCGTGCGCACCCTCGAAATCGCCCGCCTCAAAGACCTCAAACGCGGGACACCCGCTAATCCCGTGCCTCCGCATAAACATCCGGGCCCATGCCTTGTCGAGTTCGATCTGCGCCGGAGCAAGCCGCGGTCCGAGACACGGGATGCCCTCGTCTTCGAGCGCATCGGCAAGCCCGAGTGCAAGTGGCGCTTCAGGACCGATCACTGCGACATCGATCCCCTTCGATCTCGCGTACGGGAGGACAGAATCCACGCTCTCGTCTGCGATGAGGAACTCCTTGCACAATCCCGCGGTTCCGGGATTCTTTCTGCTCATCACCGCATAGAGCTCCGGATCTTGCCTGCTGCGTGCAACCGCGTCTGCGATCACATGCTCTCTGCCGCCACTGCCTATGAGTAGTATCTTCATGAGTGGGACTATGCGAGACCGGTTACTAAGGGGTTGCCAGAAAATAACCTATCAAAATACGTGGCATTCACACATTCACACATTCGTGATAAAACCGGGACAAAAACAGCATCAGTAGATCACGAATAAACGAATCACATGAATGCCAGAGA
>PQXF01000047.1 GCA_003194445.1 Candidatus Methanogaster sp. | reverse complement strand
AATCGTGATCTTGTAGTATATATTGAATGCTCACTATTTTTTGGGTGATCTGCTGAACTGTCCAGTCTAATTAGCAGTTTCAGAATGGCGGCTGTCGCTACTGTTTTTGAGACTTTTACGTACCAAGTCTCTTCGGGAGATTCGATTATAATCCTATTGTGGCAAACTACCCATATATCAGGACAGTACTCCTGATTTTCAAATCTTATTCATCTCGAGAATCCGATCGACGATTCTTCTTGTACTGCAGAGCCGATCAGAGTTCGATCCCTTGATCCGAACCACTTCAGTGTCGAACCCATGATCCGCCAATCGACGCTTCAGATCCCCTGCATCGAAATGCTGGTCAAACCCGAGCGCTATGATATCAGGCATGATCTCATGAAGCGGCTCAAAGATATCGTTTTCGCTCCCGAGAACCGCATGATCCACCACCTTAAGCGCCTGCACCATCAGAAGGCGATGCTTATCAGGTAGAATCGGCTTTGGTTTGTGCTTTATCATGCTTGCCCGCGCAACGATGACATACAGTTCATCGCCGAGAGCGGAAGCCTGCGATAAGTAGAATAGATGCCCCGGGTGCGGGATGTCAAACGTTCCTGTTGCAAGTACTCGTGTCATGTCCTTGCTTATTGATTGGTGTTCATTGCTTAACCATTTGCACTATGTGGAGCGGTCTCATTACGTGGTGTTGGGTTGGGACTTCGGCTTTTCAGATAGTCAAAACCCGAAACATCCGACACAAGATTCGAATTGGCTGCAAGTTCAAAACAACGCACAACACCAGTGGCGTGACACCCATGGCGAGTGTAATATATACTCTGAAATGGTTGTCTTAAAACACCGGAATCTTATTAAACTCCTCGTCGGCTTTTTTGAAATTGCCCCTGTCCGCGTATCTGCATCCAGCCTCTAAGTGAGGCAAAGCTTCCAACATTTTTGTCAAAATGCCATGTATCGCTATGGCTGGAACTGATATTTCTGCGAATTCCGAGTTTTTCAGATCCGCAAGGATGTCTTTGGATTCTGAAAAGTCAGCGGAGCATTTGTCAAGTTCAAGTTCTGCGCTATGCCACTCTTCTTTTTCCACATATTCGGTTGCCTTCAGCATGTGTTCCATTCCATCGATAAATGGATGCATTCCGGACATCAGCACACCGAACTCTAAAATTATCTTTTCGCTTTGCTCAATCGAGATTCTATCCTCCAAAAGTCCACTTCTGGATTCTACAGGGATCGTATCGGCATCAATACTGAAACATTTTTCTTTTGCTGCGGATGCGAAAGGCAGTGTGTCATTTAAAGCATCTTCAGCTAACTCAAGCTCCGATCTCATCGACGCGACATCATCACCTTCCATGTATGCGCTTACTTTATCAAGATGCTCTAAGCAGATAGTTAAATTTTGAAACGCGGCAATACCGTCTAAGCTGTAGCTACACATCACTTTAGCGGTCCCAATTGCATCCTTTTCGTCATCATAGTCTGTTGTGGCGTTATCGAGTATTTTTAAAGCTTCTTCGTAATCAACTTCGGATGCTGCAAGTTTTGCTTTCGCATCCGAATACGCGCCAGATTCCCAATTTATTTTTTCAATTCGGGTATTGCCAGTTTCCATAAGTGAGACCGCTCTATTTACATCCTCTGCTGCGGATATTTTTTCTTCAACACATCCTGCGAATATTGCGACTGATACGATCGCTACCAAGACTATTAAGCTGGATGTGGTTTTTTTCATTTTATTAGGTCACCTGTCTACTCAAAGCCACCAGACTCCTCACCTGGACAGAGCCAGTACAATCGCACTATCGCATTCGGTTTGGATGCACCAGTGCATAGAACTTTGTATATGATCAGCCAGCAGCGAAATGGTGTTCTGACCGTGGTAGGGGTCTCTCTGTATTCCATATAAACTTTTGTGAACTGGACTGCACAATGCCATAAGACACGAGCACACCCCACTCCAGAGTAACTTTACAACCCCCGAAACGAGACACTCATGCATCCGATGAAACCGAGATCATTATCCCTACTGCTCCCGTCCTCACTCGCAATCGATGCCCGCGACCTGCGCAGCAAGACCGCAAAGATCGGGCAGATCGCAAGGGCGGCATCGGTATTCCGTGCGGACAAGATCATTATATACCGGGACCCCGATCTCGACGAGACCGAACTGATCGAGAGAATCCTTAACTATGCCGAAACCCCGCAGTATCTGCGAAAACGCCTAATTCCACTGGCAGACGATCTGCGGTATGTGGGCGCGATCCCGCCGCTGCAGACTCCACACCATCCTCTCGATGCAGAAAAGATTGAGATCGGGGATATCCGTGTGGGGGTTGTGATTAGGGTGCATGAAAACGGTTCGTGGGTGGATATTGGATCGAAACGATCCGCATTTCTAAATGTTTCCATGCAGAAGGGCGAGCGTGTGAATGTGCAGGTCACCTCGAATAAGCCGCTTAAGGCGGTTCCTGTCGATGACACTGAGATCGCCGGATACTGGGGCTATTCTGTTACGAGAGCGGGTACTCTGAGCGAAGCACTGACATTGACCCCGGCCCCAACCCATGCCCAGGGACTTAGAATTGCGACCAGCAGGTATGGCGAATCCATTGATGCCGACCTGCTCCGGAAGATCGGGGCGGAATCCGGGTCAGGGAATGTGCTGGTGGTCTTTGGTGCACCGCACAAAGGAATCTCTGAGATCATGGAGGAAGAGAAGAGAAGAGAGGGGGGAGGAGAGAAAGAGAAGGGGGCGAAGAGTTTTATTTCGGAATTTGACTATACGCTAAATGTCATGCCAGATCAGGGGACTGCGACAGTCCGGCTCGAGGAAGCGGTCGTTGCCACGCTTGCGATACTGAACCTATCGTTTCACTGACCCGACCGGGACTACAAATCAAGATCACTCATCCAGTTTCATCAGAAGCGCAGTGCGTACCGAGACCGCATCAGCAAGATCGGTGGTTGTGTGCCAGATCTTGAGTTTCTTCAGATTCAGTCTACTACCGCATCGCTGGCACACGGTCGATTTTATACCATCCTCTATAATCTGCACATGGCTTTTGCATTTCGGGCATACGATCACGGCATATTTCAATCAGCTCACTCCATGATATTTATTCCATGATCCGTGATCGTATACTCCTTTATCCTGCGGTCGTGATTGGTTCCACGCATCTTTAGGATTAGCAGGAGTTTTCGCAAGCCCGACTCCTTCCTGATGTACCTGAGTGATACGATGCCATCCACCATAAAAGACGTGCCAGCATCCGGTATCTCGAATGAAAAGACGTTCTCGATCTCGCTTGTGAAGATTGAGGTGACATTCCTGTACTTTAAGTACCTGATCAGCGAGTAGATGTATTTCCTGGCATTTACAGATCCACAAAACACAGTCTTCATGTCCGTGATCCCATCGAAGACCATAGATCCGGCACCGATCGACTCGACCGCGTCCTTGATCTGCCAGAGATGCTCATCGGAAGAGACCTGTTCAGAGGGGTAAACGAACCTGAGCAGGTCGTTCTCGACGTGTTCTTGCATATCCCAGCCAAGCCGCATCGCTTCAGCCATCAGTTGGTCAGGCGATTCATTAAACGAGACTATTACGGCTGGTTTATCATTTTCAAGGCTTTTGTTGGCAAACTGCAAGCCAAAAATAGTTTTCCCGGTACCCGGACTGCCAGCAATCAGCATCGAGTATGTTTCAGGGATTCCCCCCTCCAGCATCCCATCCAGTTCCTGGATACCGGTCGGGACGCGCACCGAGAGATTTGGGTGCGCTGCACCGCCTTTCAGATGCGGAAACACCCTTACGCCGCCTGTGGAGATGTTAAAAGAATATATGTTCGATAGTGCTTGCGTACCCGCGATGTTCGGGGTTTTGAATATCATGAGATTGTGTAAAACATGTTTTTCACTCTCTTCGTAGGAGAGATACAGAACCCCGTCCATAAAATGGCTGACAACCGCTGCGTGAATCTCGGATGCGGTCAATTCACCGGTGACTAATGTGATCGCGCCCCATTCGTGTGCCATCGAATCGAATGTACCTATGAACCGGTGCTGCTCCTGTTCCGAAAATGCATATCCAAGGGGTGTTATTGGGTCGATTGCAACCCTGGTAGCACCGGACGATGTGACGGCATTCCCGATATCGATCAACGCAGACAATGGATCGCGTTCTGCAGATATCCTGTCGATCGGATGTAGCGCGATCGATTTGTGCATGGATGGAAAACTATCTGCGAAATCCGCTCTTATCGCCTGTCTGGTAGTGATCGGGATATAGAGTGTTGATTCGTCTTCTGCCACACTCGATAGTGAATCGAGTACGAACATCGTCTTGCCGACACCAGCGGTACCTGCTACAAGGATGGTCGATGGTTTTTGAAAGCCTCCAAGAATCTCATCGAGCCCGGTGATGCCGGTCGATCTAAGCATCATCGATATTATAAAGGGCTTTTTTCGTATATTGGTTGCTTGTGGCAGGCACTTATACAGGTGCTCTGTCCGTACTTGTTTTCAGACATCGTGTATGTCTTTGCGTTCACAATCTCCCCTGTCTGTGGATCTACCAGCGCGGTTGCAATATACAGATTCTTACCACTGCTGCCGCAACTGCAACTCCGCTCGATCAGATCGACCTTCCAGATGAAAGGCGATTCACTGACATTCGCAGACCGATTGACACCCCAGAAGGACGACTCATTAGCAGCTGTAGATGGTTTGATGATAGTGTACATAGAGTTCTGAACGAGTACTGCCTGCACACTCCTCCGGTTCGGCGCAGTGAAATTCTGGCTTATGAATTCTTTGATTGTATCGTTGTTTGCGGTGATGTTAATCGCTTCACCGGCATTGATCAGGGGCATCGTTCCAAGCGCCTCCCTGACCTCTGACAACTGCCCACTCTCTGCAGGATCGGTAGGGGTGATGCACCCGATCGAGCTTACAACCACCACCATCAGAAGAGACAGGGCAACAATCGGACGATATTTCATCACCTATCCCTTCTGTTTGTATTTGGTGTATCCACACTTTCCGCAGGTCATGCGGTCTGCATGTTCAGCCAGATATACCCCGCTGCCACATTTCGGGCAGAACTGCCGCGAACGTGTGATCTTAGCCCCTTCTACGGTATAATATTCGTTTATGCGCATGATCAATCCTCTCCCCCGGCGCTCTCATTTACTGGCGCATTGCGCGCAATCATGTAATCGGGTTCGATCCGACGCAGGTTCTGCTCGGTATCATACAACCGGGCGTATCCAAGTATATCCTGCGTGCCGTACTGTGAGTTCATCCGATCGAGTATTAGCAGTTCGGGGGTAGTATCGAGAAGTGCCACAAGCGTGCTCTTCGCACTCTTCCTTGATATGCCAGTTCCTTCGGTCTTAAATACAATATCCCGCCTGTTCAAAAGTACATTCTCTACATCCTTTACAATCTCAATAGCCATTAAAGCAGCCTCCATAGCGATTTTCCATCGTTAGCATATTCCATCTGTTTCAAGAGTTCTCGTATCTCCTTTTTTTTTTCACTGGTCACCTTGATAAGCACACATCCACTCGATGGCTGTCCATATATAACTATCGAGGAGAGCGGTGCAAGCATGACTGCAGGTATGACTGCGAGATCCTCCTCACCCTGCACAAATATGCGGATCAGGCGTTCGCATGTCATTGCGTCTGTTATAGCGGTCACAAGGTCGGTCGTGATTGTGCCGGCAGGGTTCTTTATCGTAACCTCATGATACGCGGGATGCTGGATGCAATTTTTGACCTCATCGGACACCTCTGCCCTGCATGTGAGGTGATCGACGATGCAGATGTCGGGCAGGATGCCTGATTCGATCAGGTTGCAGGTCGTGACATCGCCAACAGAGATGATCTTTGCAGGATTTCCCCAATCAGGCGCGCTCTTCAGCAGGTCCATGGTCTTTCGCCCGGATCCGGCATACAGCGTCCCATGCGGGACTTTTAGTCTCGATTTCAGGCGATCCGAAAGAAGAAGGGGCACTTTATCGCACCTTCAGCGCGTATGCTCCGGCAGTCGTTATATTCAGTTTCGCAGCGATACTCGAGAGTTTCGGATCCATAATTATGACGTATCCGCTCCAGTCCTTGCTGAGCGAGCTTGATCCGCATACCGGGCAGTTCTGCCCGCTCACGATCCTGTGGCAGTCTCTACACGCTTGTTCACTCATTCTTTCCCTTCCTTGTCACTCTCATCCTTTGCAGCATCTTCCTTTGCAATCTCTTCGAGCCATTCCAGTTTGCCAAGTGTTGGCTGGCGCATCGTAAGCCCTATCCTGCTCTCGTGCGGGTCACGTTCGTTCAAACTGACCGCAACAATGCGCGCACGCAGTTTATCGCCTTCTGTAATCGCCCGCCCGCTCTCCTTGAATACGAGACGGCTGTTCTTCCCGTCGTAAGATACGAAATCATCGGTCAGCTGGCTCACATGAATCAGTCCATCGAGCGGTCCGACACCGATGAACACGCCGAATTCGACGACCTCGACGACGACTCCTTCTGTCACTTCCTGCATTATGGGTTTGTACATGAGCGCGTCGAATGTTGCCTCATAGTACACACCCCCATCGCCAAAGAGGATGCGCCCGTCGCCGATATCGACCACATCGAGGATAGCAACCAGTGCGCCGAGTTTCTTGTCAATTTGTCCTTCAAGTTTATCGCGAAGTGCCCTTCCTACAGCCACCATAACCGGCATCCCAAGCTGCTCAGGGTCGATGCGAACGGTGTCAACCAGTCTTGTTTTCAGATACATGCTACGCCTCTTTATTTTTATAGAAAAACCGAGTAACAGTTACGCGGCTGTGATATTAATCCTTTTGCATCGGAGCGGATGCCCCCGACTTCAGTTAGGGGTGGGGAGGTGGCAGGGGCTTTTGGAGACTACCACACCATGCATTCATCTCAAAATTGATAGCGTCGGTATGGGTGCGGTAGTTGAGTTTAGCCAGTGTCCGGTTAAGATTCCAATCCAGAGATGAGCGCCACGTTTTCGTCTTTTTAGACGTTGAAACTCTTTGATCAAGTACAATTTGAACTCCGGGCTAAGCCATGTGCCAAACTCAAAGGCAATGTCCTCATGGGCATAAGTACCGCCACCACCCCTGCCTTCGCGTGATACCGGGCGTGCTCGCACCATCACAATCCTTCGGCGAGTCCCCATCTCATGAAAAGATATTTCGATCGTGTTGGAACTGTGATCGTTTTGTGAGCCCCAACACCCGGAACCGAATAGTTTATATACCTTATCATGGTAATGAGATATTATAGGAAGTGAGATAAATGACTAAGATATTGCACGTACAAACCGTAATGACCGAAGAAGATCTCGAAGCCCTCAAGACAAAGTGTGGACTATCAACAACAAAAGATGCGGTTGCGGCGGCTGTGGAGCACTATATCGCTTGTCCATACACCGACAGCGAGGATATATGGGCTGAGAGAATGAAGAGAACCATAGAACAACGAACCAAATAAAACTACAGTGTCAAAATGAGGTTGGGTTTGTATATCGCTAAAACCCCCTCGTATCGTCTTATTTTACTCATATCGGTTAAATAGATGTCCTTTACGAAAAGCGGTAGTGTCACATAGTAGTGGAACGTTACACTACACTATGAGCTAACAATCGTTCTGCTCAGTTAGATGACTTTTATTAAATTATCGGGAGTAAAAAGATTAATACGATCAAAAGAAAAGTAAATGATCACTCCAGCCAACAAAGATCAGTGGCATGGGGTGATCGATGTGATGGCATGACACTAACCATAGAATTTCCAGAACAATTAAACGCAGAGTTGGATGTTATCCCGAAGACCAAGTACTGTACGTCAACAAGTGAGTTTCTCAAAGATGTGATGAAAACGATTCTCGCAGCAAGAAAAGACCTCATGGTATCGATAGCAGTTGAATTGTATAAAAAGGACTATTCATTGGGAAGGGTTGCAGAGATTGCCGATCTTGATTACGAGATGATGAAAGAGCTACTGGTAAAAAGCGGCATCGAGATACGAAGGGGTACCGAGGCGGTTTAGGAATTGGAGAACGGTGCAAGAATGCTGCGTGAATTCAGAATGAAATGATAATTGTCGATTATTAATGCCCTCAACATCTGAGTCATAGTTACCATTTTAAATCCTGTAGCCCCAAGTACGAAAAGAAGGTGTTAATCATAAACGTCCTGCTACTCGCCTCACCTGATGTCCAGCACGACTTCGATTTCGTTGCGAGAATTCCGAATCTCGGGATCACATCCATCGCCGGAAACATAAACGATGTCTGCAATGTTAAGGTAGCCGACTTAAACGTCACAAAAGACCCGCATAAATTCGTGCGCGAAGCCATACGAAAGTACCACATCGATCTCGTGGGCCTGAGCTGCATGAGTTTCCAGTATAAGGGGATGCTCGAGGTCGCAAAGACCGTCAAGGAATGCGACAGCAGCATACTGGTGGTCTTCGGCGGCTACCACCCGACACTTGAGTACAAGGAGATTGCAGCTAGCCCTGATCTCGAGTACATCGACTTCATCACACGCGGTGAGGGGGAGGCGACATTTCGGGAGCTTGTCAAAGCCATCCCGGATCAGCGATATGATCAGGTACTTGGCTTATCCTATAAGGACAAGGAGAACGGAGGGATGGTGCACAACCCAGCCCGCCCGCTTCTCGATCTTAAGGACATTCATCTTCCGGACCGAGGCGCAAGACTGATTAAGAAGGGATTTTACGGATTCTGTCACACCGTAGACGTCGTTGAGACGAGCCGGGGCTGTACGCAGGGCTGCAAGTTCTGCAGCATTGATCGTATGTACGGGCGCAGTTTCAGGACGTACGAGATCGACCGTGTGATTAAGGATATACAGGATGCGAAGGATCACGGCGCAGAGAATATATTCTTCGTGGACGACAACATCACCTTGAACACGAAGAGGATGAAACGGCTCTGTGAAGCAATAATCGATGCCGGGCTCGATGACATCTACTACCAGACACAGGCGAGCACCAGCGGAATTGCGAAGAGCAAGGAGGTCGTGGACCTGATGGCAAAGGCGGGATTTGATGGAGTCTTTCTCGGAATCGAGAATGCGCTCCCGCGAAACATCGAGTTGTTCGGCAAGACCGGGATGGCATCGGATTCCGAAAAGGCGGTCAGATATCTTCACGAACACAAGATTATCGTATCCGGTGGGATCATCAGCGGGAATCCGGACGATACGGAAGAGGATATACTTCGAAACTTCGAACTTGCAAAGAAACTGAAACTTGACGTCCCGATATTCTATATCATGACCCCATACCCGAAAACGGTACTTCGTGAGGAGTTAATCGAGATGGGACTCGTCACAAATACCGATGATGTCACGAAATACGACGGGATATATGCGAATGTGAAAACAAGGCATCTGAGCACGGATGAACTCCAGCACATCGTCTGGAAGATGAATATCGATTATTATGATATGGACTGGTATCTCTCAAATAACATCATACGAAGGTATCCGAAGTGGTATCTGAATCGAACGCTCAGACTGATTCCGAAATATACGAAAAGACGGTTGCAGCTTCTTCTCGGACTCAGAACAGAGTGGGATTTCTACGAAGAGGATATGGAGTCAGGAGAGCTTTGCAAGGGTGGGGTGTGACTTCGTTGTGGCTCCGGGGATGACAATTCCTCTGATGCTCTGGTTTTGACTCATTTGTCAACTCCTCATGAATTGTACGGCATCGAGGTTGATGCTCGGTTAAGAGACTTAAATTCCTCTAAATGGTTCAATTTCATTATTGACAAAGTTATACTCTTTACGATATTTTTCCCTTATCTTTGATAATTTTTTCAAAAGTTTCTCATCCAACTCTGTTAGTTGGATTAACTTTTCACTAATTTGTTTATGTATTTCGATAATATGGATTTTATCTCTAAATTTCAATAATTCATCTTGATTTTCTTCCCAAAAATCAATATGCGGTTCGATAGAATCCGGACTGCGCTCTATCGTATATTCAAGATTGATTAGATATTCGCCGTAAAATTGAAAACTATTTTCAATCGGTTCTCCTTTTAATCTATATGTAGCTGATTTTCCTTTGTTAAATTCCCTTGTCATTTCTTCCAATCGCTCTCCAAGTTCTGGGGTTTTAATTTCTTTTTCAATTTCTTCATAACAGCGATTCAATTCATCAATTAAAACATCGTGGGAATAAAACATATCATTTAAATTAGAGAATTTATTAAGAATATCCTGTAATGCCCCACCACTTTTTCCACCAAATAAATATCTTACACCCCTATATCGCTCATTATGGAATAATCTTCTAAGTCCAGAATCAAAGCCACAACCTCCTGATGTATAGTGGTGCCAAAAAATCTTTTTGTTTTGAATCGCATCAATTTCGGATTCAATATGCTCTATTGCTGGTGTTAGAACCTCTCGTACTTCTTCTGAAACTTTATTTCTTTCTCTGTCTTTAATCATTAATCTTGTCTGTTTTCTTACTTCACGGACAGACAATACAGTTATTAAAACCAATACTGCTAAGAGGACGATATTGATTGCATCCCAATTCAATTGTCAGTTATTATAAAAAATTTCTGTAGAATTCATAAAAATCTTTTTTTAAATTTTATTAAAAACGACTTTCCTAAATTTCGGTCGCTTATCCGAGCACTGTAGTCACCAAACCCCGCACTTAACCCTTCGTTCCATATACAACAATTCAGAACTTATCTTACATAAACCCATGTGGACATGACTGCCAACACCACAAGCCGTTCCCGCCCCATCTGAAATCTCGCGCATCACTCCAGCGAGGCGGGGTGTGGCTTCGTTATGACTCACCTGATTCCATGACCAACTCTTGTATTAGTCCTTTCTTCTAATCAGGTATGCTACCGCTAATAATCCTGCGATTGCAAATACAGCTTCAAAACACGGCGTGTCTTTCTTTTGTGCCGGGCTCTGTGTCGCTGATGGCGTAGACTCTTCTGACTGCGTTACTGTTACTTCTGGCGTTGGTGTAACCGCGATTGTCGTGTTCTCTACTGTAGCGTTCTCTACTGTAGCGTTCTCTATTGTCGCGTTCTCTACTGTAGCATTCTCTATTGTCGCGTTCTCTAAGGTTTCGTTATCCGCAGCTACATGCGGACAAATGATACAACACAGGGCTATTATAACTAATACCCTGATTACACCGGTCGGAACCATCGCTTTCACCATATTCCTCATATCAATTGCCTCCTTGGTTAAGTTATCAAACACCGCACCCGTGTGCGGAAGAGCGTTTCTCGCTCCATCGCGAATCAGAACTTGATCTATATAAAACCTTTCTGTGCGAGACGTTTTGTCTTTTTCAGGTAACCGGCCGTCCCCTAAACCTCAAACGTCTAATATTTCCACACCCTACCTGGATTGCTCCTTCCGACCCGCTACCCCCCGCCGCGCTCCATGATCGCGCCGACCCCCGCATCAAACGCCCCCCGAAGCTTACCCGCATCAGGACCGCCGCCCTGTGCAAGATCCGGCTTTCCGCCGCCGCTGCCGCCGATCTCTTTGCAGATCTCGCGCACGATCGCTCCCGCATCAAATCCGCCCGCCCGCGCGTCCTTGCCAACCGCGACCGCGACCTTTCCACCATCATGAGTGCTGCCCACGAATGCGATCATATCCGGAATCTCGCGCATCACCCCTGCGATCTTGATCAGTTCCTGCATGTCAGCATCTGCGCTGATGTACGACGCAACCCTGGCATCGCCAGCCGATCTTGCGCCTGCAACCATGTTGCCTGCGAGTGCGGAGGCAAGCTCCTCCTTTAGACGCGTGTTCTGCTTCGAAATCTCCTTCCACTCGGTAAAGAACCTATCAGCCGCATCAGGGAGTTTTTCAGGAGGTACTCTGAGAATGGAACACGCCGAGTTCAGGATACTGTCCCGCGCCTGTGATGCAAGCACTGCCGCGTTGCCTGCAGCAAACTCGATCCGCTCGACACCGTCCTGTATCCGCTCGGTATGCAGCAGCTTGATCTGCCCGATCATGCCTGTGTACCGGAGATGCGTCCCGGCACACGCCTCCACGTCACCGCCGACCCGAACGACCCTGATATCGCTTCCAGGTGGGACGCCGCCCTGATACAGGACAAATCCGTACTCTTTCTCGGCGTCTATCCGGTCCATCCACTCGGTATAGACGCGCTGGTTCTTCGCAACCTCTTCGTTTGCAAGCCGCTCAATCTCAAAGAACTCCTCATCTGTGATTCGTTTGAAATGCGTTATATCAAGACGCGCTTTTGTCTCTGACTTCTGCGCACCGGTCTGCCACACATGATCCCCGAGAACGGTTTTTGCGCAGTGGTTCACGATGTGAGTGGCTGTATGGGCTTGGGTATGCGCAAGCCTCCGCTTCGAATCGATCGTACCACTGATGATATCGCCTTTCTTTACCAGATACGTCAGGTCTTCTTCCGGTTCGTCGACCTTGTGTAGGATAATCCCGTTCGCAGACTGTACATCGACCACACGCAGAACAAGGTCTGGCGATGTGATCGTTCCATGATCTGCGGGCTGTCCTCCCCCTTCAGGATAAAATAACGTCTGGTCAAGGACGACATGGTTATCGAAGACGTCGAGCACCACCGCCTCGAATGTTATGCCGGACGGCTCATCATAGAATAAGCGTAACGTTTTCGGAATGAATTTCAGCCGGCCGGCATACTCTGCATAAGGCGTTTCGGAAACCTCTGCCAGTGCCGCGGCATGGGTGCTTGCAACCATCGAATAGAAGTTATCAGGAAGATCGATGCCAATCTTCTTGCTGTCCGCCACTTCCTTTGTGACCTCTGGCGGGATGCCGTACGTGTCGTACCACTCAATGAGCTGCGATGTCGGGATCGTTCCTGCATCGCCAAACTTCTTGACCGAACGCGCAAGAAGCCGCCTGCCCTTCGAGATCACCTGACGATACTTCTCCTCTTCAAGATCAAGGATCTCTCTCGCCGTATCCATCCGGTGCAGGTATGCAGGATCGCCGATCGACGATAACTGCATCTCAACCAGATCCGCGATCGGGACATCGAGTTTAAGTGCTTCCATCTGCCGAAGCATCCTTCTGATGACCAGTCTCGCGAGATAGCCTGCCTTCGCATTCGACGGAACGATCCCGTCGCCGAGCATGAATGCAAGGCATCTTGAGTGATCTACGATGGCATACACCTTCTCGACCGGCTCTATGATCGTTTTCAACCGTTCAACATCGATCCCGATCGCTTTTGCTACAGTTTTCCGAAGATTCTCGAGATCCGTTGTCAGGTCGAGATCGAATAGCCCGGATAGCCGCGCATTCTGCGCAAGCACCTTCGCATACGCGGGGTCTTGTAGCGAGTGCTCGATCCCGGCGTGTTCCATCACTTTGTTCACAGTTTCCGGAAATATCGCATCATATACTGTTGGAGATCCCTTCGATGCCCACACGAACCGTTCAAGTCCATAACCTGTGTCAACGATGTAATTATCCATTTTAGAGTACTGCTTTCCCTTAATAGTAGTCTTGCCGTCGCTGCTCTCGCACATATCCATGAATACGAGAGTTGCGATCTCGAGACCGCCGACGAGCACCTCGAGGCAAGGGCCTGCATTCCCGCCGCCAGCCCATGGCTCTTCTTTATATGTGACATCCCCGACAATCCCGAGATCGGATAGTAAGCGGTCGCAGTACCCCACTGTATCATCTTTCCAGTATATCTCCTGATCCGGACTATTGAAGGCGTGATGTGCCATCATCTCAAAATTCGTGAGATGCCTGCCGCTCCTGCCAACTGAATCCAGATCATCGAGCCGGATGCATGGTTGGGAGATGCAGAGCGGGTTTGCTGGCGGAGGCACGATCCCTGACGTGACAAACGGCTGGAAATCAGCGATTGATGCGATGGTCAGGTAGATGTCGTCACGCCACCGTGCGATCACCGGGTACCTCTCGATTCGTGTATGGCCATTCGCCTCAAAAAATGAAAGAAACGCCTCACGCATCTCTGCAAGATCGTATTTCTTTGAGAATGCCGGGCTGCCTATAAATGTGTACTCATCGCATGGTGCATCGCCGCAAGTTTCCTTCTCCTCGTTTTGTGTCCAGAAATAGCCGCCGCATTTTGGACACTGCTTGCGTACGAATCCACCATCTCTGAAGTATGAGAGTTGGTATTCCTGCTCGAACATGGTCTGTTATGAATCTACGTTCTGGTTTTAAATGTATTGCTTCCGCGATGGTGTCAATTTATCTGGTGCTTTGGTTCCAACGTCTATGTTTTCAGATATTCGAAACTTGGAGTGGTGGGTATGAAAACTTGAGGGTTGGTAACAGCTTCAGAACAACGTCACCCGACCACGTTTTGAAAAACGGGGTATCAACGCCGATACTCGTAATTTTTCATAAATCTCCTTGGTTTAAATTCTTTTCGATCCTCGCATGAAGTATTCCCATAACCAACGAAAACACAAAATATCCTAATAGAGATATTATAACCATAAGAAATATTAGATATGCTGGTGCCTCGATTGGCACATTATAGAATTCTTGTTCTCCACTTCTGGAAAGTTCAAGAGCATAGATCGACCAAAGGAAATAAAAGAGGAATGCTACGACAAAACCTGTTATCCAAACAAAGATATCCATGTTTTTCGAAATCACTTTTATATAATCACTATATTCTTCATCTAAAGACTTGGGTATATTACCTATAATATATATAAGAAATGCTGCAAAAAATCCGTATATGACAACAACATGCCCGATTAATTTAATTAGAATATCTTCCACAACATCTATATGCATTAAAAAGTGCATATCTTTGCTTATGCATATAGCATTGATTACTATAGCGACAAATCCGTATAACATTCCCAGAATCAATGCAATCGAAAAATTTTTTAGAAATCTTGTTGTTATTCCCATGCTTAGCTAACCGCCTGTATCTAATCTTTTTTTTCAAGTTTTATTTTTTTTTCTTTTCTTCTCCATTCAACTTCCTCACCCCTTTTAAAGTCACTAAACCCCTTACTTAAGTACAGAGCCTGTACATTGCGTTTTCTCATTTGATTTGGCTGCGCCAGTGCTGGCTTCGCCGCTGCTCTGCTGACGCTTTGCATATCGTATGTGACCGATCGAGAGCAATGTCGTATGTTGACCATGGTGAAGTTCTCCTCGGCTCATGCATGATAAATCAGAACTCACTTTATATAACACCTTCCATAAGTAGAGGTGTCAACACCATAAGGCGTGACAGCCCCCATTATCCATTGCTTTAAACCGCTGTTTCAACCATGACCGCCTACCAGTATCACGTCACCGCATCAACAGCCTACATCAACATCTGGCTCTTCTTCATCATCCGGACCGCCACCCCAACATACCGACCGTCCAAACCCTGAAACATTGCGCAAGCTTGGCATAGATATACTCGGCACCGCCATAAACTGACATTTTTTATGGTATATACACTATAACCCACGCACCCCATTCCACACCACATTTATCACCAACCTAGCCCTACATTCAACTGTTGTACCTCGATATCCCCTCACCCGAAATATGCCTCATCACATTTCTCCTCTG